>CAVWDG010000010.1:0-222170 GCA_963753695.1 uncultured Actinomycetes bacterium | reverse complement strand
GCGTGTGGACGGCCGCACAGTGGCTGCTGAACGCCGCACTCGACGCCAACCCCATCGGCATCGTCGTCGTGGCCATCGCGGCGCTTGTCGCGGGCGTCGTGCTGGCCTATGAGCACATCGGTGCCTTCCGCGACATCGTCGACGACCTGGGGCGTGCCCTGCGCACGGCGTGGGACGGGATCAAGAAGGGCGTCGAGACCGTGTGGAACTGGAATTCGCGGGCGCCTTTAAGAAATACGGCGGCGACATCCTCATCGCTATCACGGGCCCGGTCGGCCTGCTGGTCGCCGAAGTCGCGAAGCACTGGGACACGATCAAGGCCGACGCGAAGAAGGCGTGGGACACCGTGACGTCTGATGCCAAAACAGCATGGAACGCGATCGAGGGAGCGATCAAGACCATCGTCGGCGACGTCGAGAGCTGGCTTCGCACCGCCTGGAGTACCGTCACGGGAGACGTGAAGACCGGATGGAACGCGGTCACCGGCGCCATGAAGACCGCGTGGAACGACATCTCGAGCGCGGTCACGACCGGCATCTCCAACGTGATCGACCTGGTGACGGGCCTGCCCGACCAGATCGTCAGCGCCCTCGGCGACCTCTCGCATCTGCTCTACAAGGCCGGCGCCTCGATCATCGACGGCCTGATCAGCGGCATCGAGTCCGTCATCGGCAAACTTACCAGTGTGCTGGGCGACATCAGCAAGCTCATCCCCCTGCACAAGGGACTGGCCTCCGAAGACGCCGTGCTGGCCATCCCCGCCGGCAGCCTCATCATGCAGGGGCTCATCGACGGCATCCAGTCGCAACGCGCGGCCCTCGTCTCGACGCTGGCCGGTGTCACGGCCGACATCGGCGCCGGCTTCGGCGGCGTATCGCCCTGGCGCTCGCGGGCGCGGCGGCGGCGCGGGCGGCGGGAGTGTGGTCAACAACTACTCGTACAACCTCACCGTGAACAGCGCGGCGAACACCGAGCCGATCCTGGCTGACTTCGCCACTTTGAGATCCATGAACACGAGGAGCAGCTGACCCGAGACGTGCCCGTCCTTGATACCGACAGGCCGAGCAAACCGCGCCGGCTGACCTCTGACCGAAAGGGCCCACAATGAGCGAAGACACGACCTTGAGATTCCCTGAGTTTCGCGTCCGTTACCTGCGCGTGACCCCGGATATCAACCTCACCGACCTCGCGGGGCGCACCGGCATCGCATACCCGACGCTGGCCGACGCCGAGAGTCGACAGTCTCTGGCTCTCCTGCGCAACGAACAGCTCCGCCACTTGGCGTACGAGCTCGCCGGGCCGGCGAGCCCGCCGCCCTGGGCCAGTTCGTCTTTGCCGACGGGTCGACCTACAGCCCCGACCGGCCGGCGCCGGCGCCGCAAGGGCCTGCGAACTTCGCCGAGCTGCTCGACGTGCGCCGGATCATCCAGGACGTGCTCGCGGCTGAGCGCGATCGCCGCCAGGCGAAGGTCGACGCCGTCGCAAGCCTCATCGCGGAGATCGGCGAGAGCAAGGATGAGCCGCTCGTCGCGATGCCGAGCTGCAACGCTCAGGCGAAGGCCTGCGCGCGACCGTGGCCGCTCTCGTCGAGGGCTTCGATCCTGACTCGGCGCCGACGCTCGTCGAGCTGCTCGACGCCGTGCGGGCCGGCATGGAGCCGCCCGCGGCCGACGTGCCGGTGCCGATGGCGCTGCCGATGCCACGGCTCGGACGGCGCGTCAAGACGCTGCGGGGCGCGTAGGCAGACCGACGGAAGCCCCCGGCGTCCCTGCGGACGCCGGGGGCTTCGCTGCGCTTGGGCATGGCTGGCGAACCGAGTGCCATGAGTGAAAAGTCGACCGAAACCGACAAAAACTGGCCGGACGCCTTTTCAGGCGCTGGGGCGCCCAGCGGCGAAATCCACCCGACCCCGCGTCATGCCGTGTCGTCGACCTCTGGCTCGTCCGCCAACGGCACGACGGCCGAAGGAGGATTGCCGGCGCGCCCCGCTGGCGTCGACCACCGTGGCCATCGCGTGGCCAGTCCGCGTGGCGTCACGCCTGTCCTGCGGTTATGGTGACCGCAGGCTTTGGCCACCCAGTCGTCGGGCAAACGACAGAGCCCAGCCGCCCAAGGGCGCTGGGGGCCTCGCTACGCCTCAGCTCTACAGGGTGGGCGGGTCCGACTTGCCGGCGAGCGTCCAGATCGCTTGCACACCGTCGTTCCACTCGCCCACAGCCTTCTGGTACTTCGTGGTGAACTGAGCGAGCGTCGCGGAGTTCGGGTCGCCGGTGTAGGCCACCGCGGCGCCCATCGCGTTCTTGAGGTCGTTCGCTGCGGCGAAGACCTCGGTCTCGTCGTTGCCCAGCGCGCCGTCTGACGTGGTGTCGGAGGCGAAGTTCGCGCGGACGTTGTCGATGTTGTCGTGCGCCTTCTGAGCAGCGAGGGCGACTTGGTTCATGGCGTCTTGTGCGCCCGACTTCTGGCCGGCCATCACGGCAAGTTGAACGATGGCCACGTTGGCCGCCACGTGACGCGCGTCGGCACCGTGCGAGGTGACGTATGCCTGGGCCTGCTGGGCGGGCGTCTTGTGGCCTGAGAACGCCGTGACGGCCACGGCGATCACGACCGCGATGACGATAACTCCAAGGCAGCCGAGGCAGCCTTTCTTGCGCTTGGCTGCGTCTGCCTGCGTGACCGCTTGCTTAGCCATGGACCCCTCCGATGCGTTTCCCCTAGAGCTAGTAGTATCGGCGTAGCAGGGGACGGAAGACAAGGTCGAAAGCCTCAAGGAAGAGCCGAGGTGCAGGCGCTGCGCGAGGAAGGGCACGCTCAGGGCGATCGCGGCGGCGGTGGGGTGAGCAAGAGGGGGCATTTTGACCTCTGTTGTGCTGGTTGGCCCCTGTGCCGCCTTTTGCCTTCTTCTGCGCGTTGTACCGCTCCCCGCGCAGCAGGCGGCGCTGGTCGAGGGTGAGGTTGCGACGGCCGAGCTGGTTTGCGTAGATCCAGTCGACAGCGGCCGCGCGGTCGGGCAGGTCGATCGTCGTCGTGCGGTATGCGATATTGCGCTTCTCACAGATGCGCAGCCGGTTGTGGCCATCCAGCAGGACGCCTCGCCAGATGACGAGCGGGTCGCGACAGCCTTCGGCCACGATGTTGGCCTCAAGCCCTGTCCGAAAGCCCGCAGCGCCACAGATAGGCCGTGGCGCACCAGGGCGGCGACCAAAAGGCGGGAGGGCGCCGGGGCTGTCCAAGCCGACGCCCCCCCTGGGGTCACCGGCGTCCAGTGGGTCGGGGATCGCCGGCATCGGGATTTTACGCCGCGTGAACGGCATAGATGGGAGTCAACGCCAACCGGCCCGCCGCTCCGATGGGGAACGACGGGCCGGTGCACGAGGCAGAGTGTGGTGCCCCTACGCCGCTTGCTGTGCCTTCGCCATCATCCTGACGCGCTCTCGGCGTCCCAGGGGATAAGCAGTCACGAACAACAGGGCTTCACGACTCTCGCGCAGCACGACGACGAAGCTCAGGTCGACGGGCGCAACCATGAGCGTCTTGCGTCGGCCACGATTTCGACCGTGGTCGCGCTTGCGACCGTGCTCGCGGCCCTGCCAGCAGCAGGCCCGCGGATCGTCGACGGCCAGGCGCTCGAGCAGGTCCCAGACCGCCCCATCATTGCGCAGCGCATCAGGTTGAGGCACCTGCCCTCCGACCCGCAGCGACCGTCCGTTACGATGTGCCAGAACACGTCGTCTGCCGCTGATGACGTGACCACAGGCTTGCCGAAGGGCGCGATGTGGCCGTCGACGATCGCCCCGAACTGCCAGCGGCAGCGTTGCACCACTCGGCGACCGACCCCTCGAAGTCTCGGATGTGAAGAGGTCAGGAAGGCCGAGCTCGCCCTGTGCGGCTTCCATCACGCCCACTCGGCGCGAGGCGCCCTGAGGCGCTGCCTACGCGCCTCACGCGCCTCCCGCGCGGACGCCCGGGCAAGCTCCATGTGTTCGCAGTACCGCTCGGCGAAGCTCTCGTGCGACGGGAGGCGATGGACCTTGCCGCCCTCAGCGGTCGCTATCGCGACGAACGCGATCGCGCGCTCATCGTCGGTCGCCACAAGGTCGTCGTCGGCCGGCCCGTAGCCGGGCGCAACGGCACAGGTGAAGAGCCCGCCTGCCACCTCGAGCAGTAGCAGCCGGCCGCCCACGTAGCCGCGGCTGGGCATCTCGGCGCAGATCGTGGTTGACGGGCCCGCGGCCTGCGGCGTGGGGAGCTGCTTGGTCTTGGCCTTGGTCGTCATGGTGCCCCTCCTATGATGGTGTCGGGCGGTTGGCCGGCGCAAGGCCGGCCGCAGGCCCGTCAATGAGTAGTGTCAGGCGCCGGTATGCGAACCCCGAACGTCGTCGATCGTCACGGTGTCGCCAGGCCGTGCGTTCTCGATCAACGCGAGAGCGCGCCGGTAGGAATCGACAGCGACGATGGTCTGAGAGCCGTCTGCGTGCAGGGTCCTGACGCGCCAGGTGGTCATGAGCGCGCCCACGAGCTTGGCCACGGGCTTGGCCACGGGCGTGGCCACGGCACCCGCCGGGACTCACCCCGGGCAGGTGGTCCGGCTGACAACGGCGAGCAGTCGGACTTCCCGGCTGTGCAGGTACTTTCGGGGACTCGCGTCAGGCGAGCGGTACCCCTGACCACGGCCCGAGGCGTTCTACGGAACCGAAGGTCGGGGGTTCGAATCCCTCCTGGCGCGCCAGACTTTCCCCGTAAACGGGCTCCCCGAAGAGTCGGGCGATGCTCGTTTTTCGCTTCTTTGGCCTCCTGCCCGCAGCGGCCGCGACCTCGGCCACGCCGAAGAAGCCTTCCGTCGCCACGACAGCCTCGGCCGGTGCCGCCCGGGGTGTTGGCTCCACGTTGCCTGCCCACCCCCGCTCACCGGCGCTCAGACATGCGCCCGGGACGGTCTCCTTGCCGCAGTCCCCCATCGCCTCGCCCCTTCCCCGTCTCCTCCCCGCCTCCCCGCCTCGCCCCCTCCCCACCGCTCGTCCTACCCCGTGCAACGGCGGCGGCCCGCCGCGCCAGTCCCTACAATGGATCGCGTTCCTTGGGCAAAGCGCGTGCGGGGAGTGAGTTGTCGAGTAACAAGCTGAGGACACACACAGCCCCGCCCTGTCTGCGCTTTCGCGTTCCCCCCGAGCCGTCGCACCTGCGGCGCGCCCGCGAGCGCATTCGCGACTACCTGCGCCAGTACAGCGCCGAGCGCGACCTGATCGACGACCTCGTCCTCTGCGTCGAAGAGGCGGCCACCAACGCCATCCGCCACAGCGGCGCCGACGCCGACATCGACATCGCCCTCGAGTTCGACGGCGACTCTCTGGTCGCGCTGGTCAAGGACCAGGGGCATGGCTTCGACCTGAAGAGCTTTCGGCCAGAGCAGGTCCCCGACCCCAATGTCGACCACGGCCGCGGCCTGTTCATCATCGCCGCCCTCATGGACTCGCTCGAACTGCGCTCCGACGGCGGGCTCGAGGTGCGCATGGCGTGCAAGACCACGGCGCGCTCCGACCCGGCGGCGCTCGATACCGGCCTCGGCGAGCTCAGCGTCTGGGGTGACGGCAGACGCAGCTCGCGTGCACTCGAGCAGCGCGAAGCGCGCACCCGCGCCCTGCTCGACGAGATCGACGAGGCCTTCATCGCCCTGGACTGGGAGTACCGCTACGTGCACGCCAACCGCAAGGCGGTGAGCCTGCTCGAGCGGCCGCTACCCGAGCTGCTCGGCCGTACCCTGTGGGAGCTGTTTCCCGGTCTCGACGGCGACGGGCTGGGGGCGCGCTTTCGCGACGCGATGGAGCTCGGCAGGCCCTCGGTGACCGACCACCGGTCGCTGGTCAGCGGCGACTGGCTCGAGGTGCGTATCTACCCCACGTCGGTCGGGGTCAGCGTCTACTACCGTCAGATCGCCGACCGCAAGCGCACCGAGTTCGAGCGTGAGACCACGATCGCCTTCTTGCGGCTCATCAACGAAAGCGAAACCATGGTCGCGCTGGCGGATGCAGCCACCGCTTTCTTCGAGCGGCAGTCGGGGTGCGAGGCGGTCGGGCTACGGCTGCGCGACGGCGACGACTACCCCTACTTCACGACGCACGGCCTGCCGCCCGAGTTCGTCGCCCTCGAACGCAGTCTTACCGGTCGCGACGGCGAAGGCCGGGTCTGTCGCGACCCGGCCGGCCACGCCACGCTCGAATGTCTCTGCGGCGATGTCGTCGACGGACGCCTCGACCCCACTGCACCGTACGCCACCGCGCGCGGCAGCTTCTGGAGCAACGACACTACGCAGCTGCTGGCCACCGTCGACCAGAGCACGCGCCAGGCTCCCCTGCGCGGCCGCTGCATGAGCGAGGGCTACCAGTCGATGGCTCTCATCGGCCTGCGAGTCGGCGAGGAGCGGCTGGGGCTGTTGCAGCTGAACGACCGCGGCAAAGGGCGTTTCACCCCCGAAGACATCGAGCTCTGGGAGCGGCTGGCCGACCAGCTCGCCGTCGCGATCGCCAAGCTGCGTCTCGAAGAGGAGCTGCACGACAGCAGGGGCCGCGAGGGCTTTCTGGCCGAAGTGGTCGAAAACGCCGCCGCGCCGTTCGGCGTGGGCTCCGTCGACGGCCGCCTGCTCTTCTTCAACCAGGCCTTCGCCGACCTCACCGGCTACAGCCGGCAGGAGCTCGAGAGCAAGGCCATCACCTGGGCGGTCGACCTGACGCCCGCGCGCTGGCGCAAGCCCGAGGCCGCCCTGCTGAAGAAGGCGGTGCGCGACCGCCGACCGGTGCGCTACGAGAAGGAGTACGTGCGCAAAGACGGCAGCCTGGTGCCCGTCGAGGCCTTCGTACAGCCCGTCTTCGACGCGTCCGGCGCGCTCGTGCACTACCGTTCCTTCATGACCGACATCTCGCGGCGCAAGGCCACGCAGCAAGAACGCCGCCGCGCCGAGAGCGAGCGCCGGCGCCTCTTCGAGGAGGCCCGGACACAGGCCGAAGAGTTGCAGGCCCAGGGCGAGGAGCTGCGTCTACAAAACGAGGAGCTGGTCGCGCAGCGTGACGAGATCGTGCGCGAAAGCGAGCTGCGCGCCGGACTGAACGCCATCGCCGCCCTGCTCCACTCCACGCTCGAGACCGACGAGGTGCTCAGGCTGACGCTGCGCGAAGCCACGCGCGTGCTCGGCGTCGACGGCGCCGCGATCGAGCTTCGCGAAGGCGACGCCTGGCCGGTACGCTACACTCACGGCCTGCCCGACGACGCCCTCGGCCGACCGCTGATCGACGAGGCGCTGATCGCGCGCCTGGTGGCCGACACCGGCGAGGCGCTCGTGAGCGACGCCGCCGCTCACCACGCCGCCGTCGGGCCCGCAGCCCGGCGCCAGGGCATACGATCGCTGGTGGCCGTGCCGCTGCGCGAGCACGAGCGCGCCATCGGCGCGCTGATCTTGTTCGAACGCCGCGTCCCACGCCGGTTCGAGCCGGCCGAGGTCGATTTCGCAAGGCGTCTGGGCACGACCATCGGCCTGGCGCTCGACAACGCCCGTCTGTTCCAGGCAACGGTCGAGGCCCAAGGCAAGGCCGGACTCGACCTGCGCAGCACCGAGCTGCTGCTCGAGGCGGCTACCGTGCTTTCGTCGTGGACCGATCTCGACCGCATGTTGCAGTCGCTCGGCGACCTGCTAGTGCGCTCGACGGCGCACTCGCGCATCGTGCTCGAGCTTTGGGACGAGGAGCGCCGCGAAGTCGAGATCGCCGTCTCGCGGGGCGCCGAGGCCATTCCCGAACAACGCTTCGGCTTCGACGAGATCTCCGCCGCAGCCCGGCAGGTGATCACCACCAGGCAAAAGCTGGTCATCGACTACGCCGCGACGACGATCCCCGACCCCATGAGCGACTACCTGGACGAGCACGGGTTTCGCCTGCTGCTGGCCGTACCGATCGTCTACCGCGAGCGGCTGGTCGGTCTCATCATGGTCGACGAACCCGGCGAGCGGCGCCCCTTCGGTCCTCACGAGATGCAGCTGATCGAGGCCATCGCCGCACAAGCCGGCGCGGCCGTCGAGAACGCCCGCCTGTTCGAGGCCGAGCTCGTCGCCCGCGAGGCCGAGTCGCAGCGCGTCGCGCGCCTCTCCGTACTCAAAGACGTGGCCGACTCGGCGTCGTCGTCGCTCAATGTCCACACGGTCGCCGCGAGCGTCGTGGGCGCCGTCCACCGGCTGCTCGACGCACGGCAGGTCCAGGTGCGCCTGGTGAGCGACGATCGCTCGACCCTCGAGGCCGTGGCCGGCGCCGGGCTGCCCGGGGGTTCCTCGACAAGCTCGGGCCTATCGCCACCGACGCCGACATCGAGACGGCGGCCTGCTATCGCACCAGGCAGCCGCGCCTGGGCGAAGACGTCGACGCGCTCGCGGTCAGCGCGGGCAGCCGGCGGCACGCTCGCGACGCCGGCGTGCGCTCCTACGCCCTGCTGCCGCTGCTCGCCCGCGGCGAGGCGATCGGCATCTTCTACGTCGCCTGGGGGCGGCCGCGGCGCTTCGGCGCCGAGGAGCTCTCGTTCCTGCAGGCGGTCGCCGCCCAGGCGGCCACCGGGTTCGAGAACGCGCGGCTCTACGAGGCCGCGCGTCTGGCTCAGGAACAGGTGCGCCACGAGCTCGACCGCACCACCCTCCTGCAAGAGGTCACCACGGCGGCCACGGGATCGCTGTCGCTGCCCGAGATCGGCGCGCGCGTGCTGGCCATCGGCACGCGGGCGCTGGCCGCGGCGAGCGGCGCCGTCTTTGTCGTCGACGAAGCCCGCGAGGCGTTGCGCGCCATTGCGCTCGTGGGCTACCCCGACGACACCGCCCGCGAGGTCGCCGTCCTGCCCCTCGCCGAGCCGTCGAGCTTGAGCGAGCTGGTCGTGCGCGGCCTGCCGCTGGTCACCCACGACTCGGGGCTCGTCGGCGCGGCGGGGATGCGGCGCGCCGGCCGCCTGAGCGCCGCCGGGCAGCGCTGGTTCGCGCTGCCCATAAAGCGCGGCGACGTCATCCTCGGCGTCTTCGGCTTTGCCTTTGACGGTATGCGACCGTTCGCCGACGACGAGCTCGCGCTGTACCGCAGCATCGCCGAGCTGCTGGGCGCGGCCTTCGAAAACGCCCGCGTCTTCGACCAGCAGCGCCGCATCGCCCTCACCCTGCAGGAGAACTTCATCCACGAGTCGCCCCAGGTGCGCGGTCTCGAGCTGGGCGTCGTCTCCCAGCCCGCCTACGAGCCCGAGCGCGTGGGCGGCGACTTCAGCGACATCTTCCGGCTCGACGACGCGCACGTCGCCGTCCTGATCGGCGATGTCGCCGGCAAGGGCATGCGGGCGGCCGGCATGACCGAGACGGTGCGCAGCAAGGTGCAGGCCTTTGCCAGCATCGACCCCTCGCCCGCCGTCGTGCTGGCCCGCACCAACGAGCTGCTGCTGCGCCTCGACCCCGACGAGCCCCACGTGACCGCCTTCTTCGCCGTGCTCGACGCCGCACACCGGCCATCTGAGCTACGCGAGCGCGGGCCACCCCGCCCCGGTCCACCTGGGCGCCTATACCTGCCGCGCCCTCCCCATGACCTTTGGGCCGCCGCTGGGCTCATTCGCCGAGCCCTACGAGAACGCCCACGCCATGCTCACCATCGAGGACTACCTGGTGCTCTACACCGACGGCGTCACCGAGGCGCGCCGCGGCGGCGAGCTGCTGGGCGAACGGCGCCTGCGCGAGATCTGCGACGCGCTGCGCGGCCGCAGCGCGCAGGACGTCGCCGAGGGCGTGCGCGACGCCGCCCTCGAGTTCGCCGGCCGCCTCGACGACGACCTGCAGGTCGTCGTCCTGCGACTGGCCTGAGACGACGCCGCCGTGATCGGCGTGGCCCTGGTCGCCGACCCGAAAGCGCCGCGCGGCTGAACCGCCTGCGCGGGGCCGGCGCGCGCCCTCGTCGATTTCCGTGTCATGTGCGCAGCCGGCGGTTCTTCTCGATCGACCGCAACGGCCAGAAGAGCACGGCCATGCAGACGGTGCCTCTCGGCGACTGAAGTCGGCGGGCTCTCGCCCGCCGGTCGCACGACGAGATCGGCAGGCGACCCGGCCGGCGACCCCTCAGTCCTGCGCCCGGCCCTCAGCCAGCTCGACGGCGTGTTGCGCGTGCGCGGCCTGGAGCTGCTCGTGACCGTGAGCGTGCGCCTCGTCGTGCACGAACTTGCCGCCGCGCAGCCACGAAGCGAGCGCGGCCACCAGGCACATCGCCGAGGCGAAGATGAACACGCCGACGACGCCGTCCTTGAACGGGTGCGAGATGAGCGACGGGAAGAAGCGCTTGCCCACGAGCACGTGCGCGTTCAGGAGCGGCAACGCGTGCAGCACGTGCGCCCCGAGCAGCTCCTTCAGGGGGTTGAAGCCCAGGAAGGCGGCGAACAGGTAGCCGGTCGGCGGCATGTGCGAGAGCGGCGTCGCCACGGCGGCCGGCACGTGCTGGGCCGTGAGGCCGCCGAACATGGCGGCCGGCACGTGGGCCGTGAGGCCCACGACCATGAGCGAGAAGAAGATGCCGATCGACAGCGGCTGCCCGAGCATCTGGCAGGTGGCCCGCATGCCCGACGCGACGCCGCGGTTGCGCGCCGGCACGCTGTTCATGATGGCCGCCGTGTTGGGCGCCGCGAACATGCCGAAGCCGATCCCGTTGAAGAAGAGCACGAGGGCGAAGATCCAGTAGCCGAAGTTCGCCGGCAGCGCCATGAGCAGCAAGAAGCTGAGCGCCGCGAGCAGCATGCCCGTGGTGGCGAAGGGCCGCGCGCCGTAACGGTCGGAGAGCACCGCCCGAGACCGGGCCGGCGACGAGGAAGCCCGAGGTGATCGGCAGCATGTAGATGCCGGCCCAGAGCGGCGTCTGCTCGAAGCTGTAGCCGTGCAGCGGCAGCCAGATGCCCTGCAGCCACATGATCAGCATGAACTGCAGGCCGCCGCTGGCCGATCGACGACAGCAGCACGGCGAGGTTGCCGGCGGCGAAGGCGCGTATCGGAACAGGGAGAGGTTGAACATGGGCTCGGCGACGTAGCGCTCGATGAAGACGAAGGCGACGAGCAGCGGCGATGCCGCCGAGCGATGGCGACCATGACGAACGGGTTGCGTCCAGCCCATGGTCTGACGTGCCGTAGGGCTTGATGCCGTAGGTGACGCCGACGAGCAGCACGACCAGGCCGGCGGCGAAGGTGAGGTTGCCGACCAGTCGATGCGCGCGCTGGTGGCGCTCGCCGTCTCGTGCAGCTTGATGTACGCCCACACGGTGCCGACCACGCCGAAGGGCACGTTCACCAAGAAGACCAGGCGCCAGTCGACGGCCGCCAGCACGCCGCCCAGGATGAGGCCGATGAACGATCCGGCCGAGCCGCGCGACGCCGTTGATGCCCAGGGCCATGCCGCGCTCATCCGCGGGGAAGGCGTCGGTGAGGATGGCCGCCGAGTTGGCCATCATCATGGCGCCGCCGATGGCCTGGACCATGCGGAAGGCGATGATCTCGATCGCGCCGGTGGCGCCCGTGCTCCAGCACGAGCGACAGGCCGAGCGCCGAGGCCGTGAAGATGATGAAGCCGATCTTGTACATGCGCACGCGGCCGAACATGTCGCCCACGCGCCCGGCGGTCACCACGAAGGCGGCCGAGACGAGGCCGTAGCCCATGAGGATCCACAGCAGGTAGGTGAAGTTGCCGGGGTCGAGCGGGCTCAGGTGGATGCCGCGGAAGATGGCCGGCAGGGCGATCAGCAGGCTCGAGGCGTTGATCATGGCCATGAGCACGCCGAGCGTGGTGCACGACAGGACGACCCATTTGTAGGCGAACCGGCCCTGCGCACCATCGCCTGGTCCGGGCGTGAGCGCGCCCTGTGTCGCGGCGGTCGTTGAGCTTCGCTGTGTCATGTCGCGTGACTCTCCGTTGTTGCGTCGTCAGTGGCTGATGGCTGGTCGGGGCGCAGCGCCCGGGTGAGGGCGCGCAGCCCGGTCGAAAGTGCATCGATGTCGTCGTCGCCCAAGCCGGCGAGCCACTCCTTGAGGACCTGGCGGCGGCCGTGGCGCAGTTCGCGCAGCAGCGCCTGGCCCTGTGACGTGGCGCCCAGCAGCACGCGGCGGCGGTCGGCGGGGTCGGAGGTGCGGCCGACGTAGTCGCGCCGCACCAGCTGCTCGACGAGCAGGCTGGCCGCCGATTCGCCGATGCCCAGCTCGCGGCCGAGCTCGCAGACCGAGATGCCTTGACTGCGCTCGACGGCCATGAGGGCCTTGAACTGCGCCATGGTGAGGTCGAGCCGCAACCAGGTGGGCAGGTTCAGCGTGTGCAGGCTCGCATAGACGGTCCACAGATCGTCGATCACGTTTTCGCTGCGCAGCCCGCGCGCGGAGCTCTCGGGGGCGGTCGCTGCTTCGCCGGTCGTAAGGCCGGTCGTCGTTTCGTCGGCTGCGTCGCGGCTGGTCATTTGAATCCTTCGCCTTCGATTCTTGTACCGGGATTGTAGCATATCCATCTAGAAGGCCAATCTAATTGGTGATACAAAGTAGATTGAGGTTACGAAAGGAGTAGTCCATGACCGAGATCGTACCGGGCGTCCACGTGGTGGCCGACGCGCAGGGCGCCGCCGGCCCCGGCGGCGCCCTCAACCTCTGCCTGCTGGTCGAACACGGCCGGGTCACGATGGTCGATGCCGGCCTGCCCGGCAGCGCAGCCGGAGTCTTTGCCTATCTCGACACGATCGGCTTGTCTGCCCAAGCCGTGCGGCGCGTCATCGTCACCCACCACCACGTCGACCACGTGGGCGGCTTGCCTGAGGTGGTCGCGGCGAGCGGGGCCGAGGTCTGGGCCCACCGCGACGATACCGCCGTGATCGAGGGGGCCGAGCCGCGCGCCGGCATTCCCCCGGAGCGTGTGGCCGCCATGCTCGCCTCGTTGCCCGAGGAACAGCGCGGCGCGGCCGCGGATCGCCTGGAACAGTTGGCGCACATCGCGCCGGTGACGGTCGACCTGCGGCTGGTCGGCGGCGAGGAGCTGAACGTGCTCGGCGGCGTGCGTGTCGTGCACAGCCCCGGTCACACCCCAGGACACCTGTGCCTCTACCTTCCGGCCACCTCGCTGCTGATCGCCGGCGATCTCCTGCGACTGGTCGGCGGCGTCATCGACCTGTCCCCGGCGGCCCTGTCGGCCGACACCGACCTGTCGCTTGCCTCAGCGCGGCGGGTCGTGGCCCTCGGCTTTGAGGGCTTCGTGGGCTACCACGGCGGTTACACCGTGACCGGCGCCGACAGGCTGCTGAGCGAGCGACTCTCCGACTAGGCGCGCGACGAAGTCACGCATGCCTGAGCGGCGACGACGAAGTCGATCGACGGTCTAGACGCGGTCCCCAGCCACCGCTGGGGCGGCGACCGGCCTCAGCGCGACGGGTCGCCGATTCCAGACGTCGCCCGGCCTCAGCGCGACGGATCGCCGATCCGCGCGTCGCGAGCCTCATCGGCTCGCGCCCGAGCTCGTACTCGCGCCATGGTCGCCGGCGAGCTCAGGATGCCGGCCACCATGGCCGCCGCGAGGCCCGTGGGCACGAGCAGGATGCCGCCGAGCGTATCGGCGTACAGACCGACGCCGGGCCGCAGCGGGTCCCAGATGTGCCAGGCCGCCGAGAAGCAGACCAGCGTGACGGCCAGTCCCGCCACCGCCACGGCCAGACAGGGCAGCATCGAGAGCTTGATGGGGCGCAGCGCGATGGTGAGCAGGCCGACGACCACGACGACGAGCCCCAGCGCGAGCACCGGCAGCCCCCAGGGTGTGGCGAGGGCGCCGTTCACGCCGTCCGCGGCGCGCAGGCTGAGGTTCACGTCGTGCCCGCTCGAGACGTTGGCCCAAGGCAGGAATACCGAGGCCACAACGACGAGGCCCAGCACGACCATGACCGCGCCGTCGCCGATCCAGTCGGTACGCGAGAACGCGCGCCGCGGCCGCTTCAGGCCCTGCAGCCGCGGCGGCCACGTCACATGCTC
Source organism: uncultured Actinomycetes bacterium (assembly GCA_963753695.1). Lineage (GTDB taxonomy): Bacteria > Actinomycetota > Thermoleophilia > UBA2241 > UBA2241 > Bog-752. The sequence goes on along the minus strand of CAVWDG010000010.1, from coordinate 208,141 downwards.
CACGACGGCAGACCTCCTTGAAGACGACTACCGCGTGCGCGGTCTGTCAGCAGGTATCGGCCGCGGCGACCGCGCACGTGAGCCGCGGCGCCGCCGGGGCGCAGCCGAGCCGCCGAAGGCCCGCCTCTGATATCCTCAGTAGCCCCGAGGGCATCATCAGGACCGTGAGCGAGCACCACTTTCCACTCGACGAATACTTCATGCGTTTCGCGCTGCGCGAGGCCGCCCGCGCGGGCGAGGCCGGTGACGTGCCGATCGGCGCCGTCGTCACCTTTCAGGGCGAGGTCATCGGCTCGGCGGGCAACGAACGCGAGCTCCGCCAGAGCCCCACGGCGCACGCCGAGATCCTGGCCATCGAACAGGCCGCCAAGCACATCGGCCACTGGCGCCTGCTCGACACCGTGCTCTACGCCACCATCGAGCCGTGCCCCATGTGCGCCGGCGCCATCGTGCTGGCGCGCATCCCGCGGCTCGTCTACGGAGCGCCCGACGAAAAGGCGGGGGCCACCGGCACCCTGTTCGACATCGTGCGCGACCCGCGCCTGAACCACTCGGTCGAGGTGGTCGGCGGCGTGCTCGAGAGCGAGTCGATCGAACTGCTTCAGGAGTTCTTTCGGCGACGGCGCTGAGGACTCAAAAAGCGCGGCGCCGCGGGCCCGGGGGCTGCGGTATACTGTCGCCTGCCGAAACGCGAGACGCGTGCACGGAGAGGTGTCCGAGTTGGCTTAAGGAGCGCGACTGGAAATCGCGTGGGCGGGGGTAACCTGTCTCGTGGGTTCGAATCCCACCCTCTCCGCCAGATCACCTCGTGTCACACGTTCGGCTGAGGGCTTATCGCGGAGAGGTGGCTGAGATGGCTGAAAGCGGCGGTCTCGAAAACCGTTATGCGTCGCGAGGCGCATCGAGGGTTCGAATCCCTCCCTCTCCGCCATCTACAGGCCTTTCCCGGACGCTACCTTGGCCTCGACGCCTCTGAGACGTCCCAGTCCCGGACCATCTTGAGCCAAGGCGACGTGCGATGAAGGCCGGCGTCGATCATCCAGAGTCATCGGGAGGACCAGTGGGAACTCCTCCGGTCCTTGCGTCTAGCGACGAGATGGGCCGGGCATACCTCGGGAGACCGAGGAGGGCACTGACGAGCCTGCCACGCAAGGTGGAGCTTCCCATCATGGAGTTCGAGACGCGCGACGACTGGCGCGCTTGGCTCGACGTGTACCACGACGAATCGCCCGGCGTCTGGCTGCTGATCGCGAAGAGAGGCTCGGCGCGCCAGACCGTGTCGTATGCCGAGGCTCTGGAAATGGCGCTCTGCTACGGCTGGATCGACGGCCAGAAGCGGAGCCACGACGACGGCTGCTGGCTGCAGAAGTTCACTCCGCGCGGCGCCAGGAGCGTGTGGTCGAAGCTCAACCGCCAAAGGGCGGAGGCGCTCATCACGAGCGGCGAGATGCGCCCGACGGGTCTCGCCGAGGTGGAACGCGCCAAGTCGGACGGGCGCTGGGCGGACGCGTACGACTCCCCGCGGACGGCAGTCGTGCCCGGCGATCTTCAGGCCGCCCTGGAGGCGCATCCCGAGGCGAAGGCCTTCTTCGAGACTCTGAACAGCGCCAACCGCTACGCGATCATCTGGCGGCTGCAGACCGCCAAGAAGGCGGAGACACGCGAGCGGCGCCTGTGGCAGTTCATCGAGATGCTGGAGCGGCACGAGAAGTTGCATCCGTCGATCCCCTGGCCGGCACCCACTCCCCGTACGGCCTCATCGCACGGCGCGCTGCACAAGTATGGGTCGACGTGGTAACCTCTCACGTCACGGGCAATTAGCTCAGGGGGAGAGCGCCTGCTTCACACGCAGGAGGTCGTTGGTTCAAATCCAACATTGCCCACCATTTTCGCCCGTCCCTGCGGTGAAACGAGTGTGACCGAGACCCGCCACACCGAGCGACTCGGCTCCGTGGCCGCCGGCCACGGCGGCCCAGTGCGCTCCCGCCCGCCCCTCTCGTCGCCGCCACGCTCCAGTCCGCCCCACGACCTCGTGGTGCGCCTCGCTGCGCCCGCCGACCTTGCGGCCCTCCTCGCTACCGTGCGTGCCGCGTTCGGCTACGACCTCGAGGCCAAGCTCATCGTGCGCCTCGAGCGCGAGGGTCGCGTGGCCGTCTCGATGGTCGCCGACGCCGGCGGCGTCGTCGTGGGCCATGCCCTGCTGAGTTGCCTCGGGCTGAGCCGCGGCGACGCCCTCGCCTGCCCCGCGCTGGCGTTAGCGCCGGTGGCGGTCACCCCAGAGCACCAGAGGCGCGGCATCGGCAGCGCCCTCGTACGCGCCACGATCGCCGCGGCCGACCCGGCCCTGCCGATCTTCGTGATCGGCGCTCCCGGCTTTTACCGGCGCTTCGGCTTTGAGCCCGCCGAGACGTACGGCTGTACCAGCCGCTTCGACGTGCCGCCGAGCCACCTCATGGTGCTACCGGCGCTCTGTCCGCCGGCAGTCTTTGCGGCGCGCGCCATCGAGTACCCGGCCGCCTTCGGCGGCCTGTAGCCGCACGCCCCGGCCGCCCAGGTTGCGGGTCGCCGTCGCCGCGCCGCGGCGGCCGCTGCGGCGCCGCGACCTGCGCTGCCGCGACGCGACTGCGTTGCCGCGCTACATCGTCACCGTTCGCGGCCGCGTACAGGTGTTCGTGTTCGAGCCCAGGCCGCGGCTCACCCGCGCCGCGTGTCGGCGCATCCCGAACGGCCGCCGCATGCGGCCTCCTCCTCGCCAACTCGCCGACCGGGGCCACAGCCCGTGCCTGACTACGAACAGGTGTTCGCCATCGCATCCGCGGCGGCGACCGCCGCGCAAGCCCCGACGCCCGCTTGTGTCAATTGCACTGCCGTTATACGGATAATGAGGGCGTAGCGTGTGGTCGCGGCGGCAGTTCTTCCGCAAACGTGACGGAGGTGGAGAGGGTGGCAACCGACACCGGAGAGAGTTTGGTCATCCAGCCCCGGCCCGAATGGTCGGCGAACGCGTGGGTGAAGAGCCTGGCCGAGTACGAGGCCCTGTACAAGCGCTCGATCGACGACCCCGACGGCTTCTGGGCCGAGCGTGCCGCCGAGCTCGACTGGACCAAGAAGTGGGACAAGGTCGTGGAGTGGCAGTTCGAGCCCACGCCTTCGATCAAGTACTTCCTCGGCGGCGAGCTCAACGTGTCGGTCAACTGCGTCGACCGCTGGGTCGACGCCGGCAAGGGCGACAAGCCGGCGATCATCTTCGAAGGCGACGGCGGCGACAACCGCGTCTTCACCTTCGCCGAGCTCAAAGACGAGGTCAGCAAGTTCGCCAACGTGCTCAAGAAGCACGGCGTCAAAAAGGGCGACCGCGTTGCGCTGTACCTGCCCATGCTCGCCGAGCTGCCCGTCGTCATGCTGGCCTGCGCGCGCATCGGCGCCATCCACATGGTGGTGTTCGGCGGCTTTTCGGCCGAGGCCCTCAGGAGCCGCATCGACAACTGCGGCGCCAAGGTGCTGATCTGCGCCGACAAGGGCTACCGCGGCGGCAAGACGACGGCCAGCAAGGTCAACGCCGACCTCGCCGTGGCCGGCGAGACCCCGGTCGAGACCGTCATCGTCATCAAGCGCGTCGACGGCGACGTGCCCATGACGGCGGGCCGCGACCTCTGGTACCACGAAGAGATGGCCGCCCCCGACATCTCCACCGACTGCCCGCCGGTGCCGGTCGAGGCCGAGCATCCGCTCTTCATCCTCTACACCTCGGGCTCGACGGGCACGCCCAAGGGCGTCCTGCACTGCAGCGGCGGCTACCTGCTCTACGTGCACGACACCGCCAAGTACGTCTTCAACCTGCACGACGACGACATCCACTTCTGCACGGCCGACATCGGCTGGATCACCGGCCACAGCTACATCGTCTACGGCCCGCTCAGTAACGGCGTCACCAGCATCCTGTTCGAGGGCCTGCCCACCGCGCCCCACCCCGACCGCTACTGGGAGGTCGTCGAAAAGCACAGCGCGACGACCGTCTACACCGCGCCGACCGTCATCCGCTCGCTCAAGGGCCAGGACGTGAGCTGGGTCGACAAGCACGACATGCCCTCACTGCGCGTGCTCGGCTCGGTCGGCGAGCCGATCGACGCCGAATCGTGGCTCTGGTACTTCGAGAAGGTCGGCAAAGGGCGCATTCCCCTGGTCGACACCTGGTGGCAGACCGAGACCGGCGGCCTCATGATCGTGCCGCTGCCGGGCGCCACGCCGCTCAAACCGGCCTCGGCCGGACGTCCGTTCTTCGGCGTGCGCACGATTGTGCTCAAAGACGACGGCTCGCCGGCCGAGGTGGGCGAAGACGGCCACCTCTGCATCACGCACCCCTGGCCCGGCATGCTCCGCGGCACCTGGGGCGACGAGGGCGGCAAGCGCTTCAAAGACGTCTACTTCTCGATGTTCCGCGGCTACTACGTGACCGGCGACGGCTGCGCCATCGACGCCGACGGCGACCATTGGCTCAAGGGCCGCATCGACGACGTGCTGAACGTCTCGGGCCACCGCATAGGCACGGCCGAGGTCGAGTCGGCTCTGGTCAGCCACCCGGCGGTCGCCGAAGCGGCCGTGGTGGGCTACCCGCACGCCATCAAGGGCACCGGCATCTACACCTACATCACCCTGATCGAGGGCGCCGAGCCCAGCGACGAGCTGCGCAAGGCCCTCACCGCCCACGTGCGCAAGGTGGTCGGCCCGATCGCCACGCCCGACAAGATGCAGTTCGCCCAGACGGGGCTGCCCAAGACGCGCTCGGCAAGATCATGCGCCGCATCCTGCGCAAGATCGCCGAGGGCGAGTTCGACGGCCTCGGCGACACCTCGACCCTCGCCGACCCGGCCGTGGTCGAAGACCTCAAACTGGGCGCCCTGGAGGCCGCGACGGACGCACGCGACAGGCGGGCGGGCGCGCCGGCGGCGGTCCGCCGGGGCGCCGCCACTGGTTCGACGCGCCCGCCCGCGAAGGACGCGGGCAGGCGCGGGTGTACACTACGGCGAAGCATTTCAGGGCGCGGGGCGACTGCGCGGCCCGGTACCTGCCACCCTCCCAGGAAGGCCGCGGCCCTCGATCAACGCAGGAACAGTACCGAAGTGGAGTGCCGATGACACACGCACGCAGAGACGACTCATGAGCACGCGCAACCTCTACAAGCTCTTCGACCCCCAAGTCGATCGCCGTCATCGGCGCATCGAACACCAAGGGCTCGGTCGGCTACATCCTGCTGCGCAACCTGATCGGCGCGGAGTACGAGGGTGTCGTCTACCCGGTCAACCGCTCCGCGGCGGCCATCCAGGGCATCCAGGCCTACCCCAGCATCTCCCAGGTGCCCCCAAGGTCGATCTGGCGATCATCGCCGTACCGGCCAAAAGCGTGCTCGACGTGGTGCGCGAGTGCGGGCAGGCCGGCGTATCGGGCGCGGTGATCGTGACGGCCGGCTTCAAAGAGACGGGCGCCGGCGGCAAGAAGCTCGAAGACCAGGTCGTCAGCACCGCCGAATCGTACGGCCTGCGCCTGCTGGGCCCCAACTGCCTGGGCTACGTGCGCCCCGGCCATAACATCAACGCGACCTTCGCCCACACCGTGCCCGAGGCGGGCCGCGTCGCCTTTTTGAGCCAGTCCGGCGCCCTGGGCACCGCCGTGCTCGACTGGGCGACGGCCAACAAGGTGGGTTTCTCGGCCTTCGTGTCGGTCGGCTCCATGTGCGACGTCGACTTCGGCGACCTGATCGACTACTTCGGCGCCGACCCCCAGACCAACTCGATCATCCTCTACGTCGAGGCCCTCTCCGACGCCCGCAAGTTCATGAGCGCGGCGCGCCACTTCGCCAAGACCAAGCCGATCATCGTGGTCAAGTCGGGCCGCACGGCGCGCTCGGCCATGGCCGCCGCTTCGCACACCGGCGCCATCGCCGGCGACGACACGCTCTACAGCGCGGCCTTCCGCCGCGCCGGCGCGGTGCGCGTCGACGAGATCGAAGACCTCTTCGACGCCAGCGAGGCGCTGTCGCGGGTCTCGAGCCCGCGCGGCCCCAAGCTGGGCATCGTGACCAACGCCGGCGGCCCCGGCGTGATGGCCTCTGACCGTCTGCTGGCTCTGGGCGGCGAGCTCGCCGAGCTCGCCCCCGAGACCGACGCCCGCCTCAAGGAATGCCTGCCCACCTTCGCCGCCCGCGGCAACCCGGTCGACGTGGGCGGCGACGCCCCGGCCGAGCGTTACGCCGCGGCAGCGGCGGCCATGATGGACGACCCCAACTGCGACGGCGTGCTGGCCATCCTCACGCCGCAGGCGATGAGCTACCCCACGCAGACAGCCGAGGCGCTCATCGCCGTAGCCAAGCGCCACGTACGCAAGCCCCTGCTCACTTCGTTCATGGGCGAGATCAAGGTGGCCGACGGCATCCGCCTGCTGCGAGCCGCCCACGTGCCGACCTTCGACACCCCCGAAGACGCGGTGCGCGCCTACCTCTACATGTACCAGTACACCAAGAGCCTCGCGCAGCTCTACGAGACGCCGGCCGACATTTTGCCGCACTTCACGCCCGACCGGGCCGCGGTCAAGGAGATCTTCATCGAGGTCGCCCGCCAGAAGCGCACCACCCTGAGCGAGATCGAGGCCAAGAACGTACTGGAGGCCTACGGCATACCGACCGTCAAGACGGTGCTGGCAACCACGGCCGAAGAGTGCGCCAAGATGGCGGCCGAGATCGGCTTTCCCGTGGCCATCAAGATCCTCTCGCACGACATCACCCACAAGTCCGACGTGGGCGGCATCGCCCTGAACGTGCGCTCCGCGCCCGAAGCCGCCAAGCAGTTCGACATCGTCACCCAGCGCGTGGCCAAAGCCAGGCCGCAGGCCAAGATCCTGGGCGTGGCCGTGCAGGCCATGTCGCGCGGCGGCCACGAGGTCATCATCGGTTCGCGCAAAGACCGCACCTTCGGTCCGGCCATCATGTTCGGCATGGGCGGCACCGGCGTCGAGCTCTTCCGCGACGTGGCGGTCGACTTTCCGCCGCTGAACCAGGCCCTGGCGCGCACCATGATCGCCGAGACCAAGGTCTCCAAGCTGCTGCGCGGCTGGCGCGGCAGCACGCCGGTCGACATGGACGCCCTCGAGCTCGTGCTGGTCAAGGCGAGCTACCTGCTGGTCGACTTCCCCGAGATCGTCGAGATGGACGTCAACCCCTTGCAGGTGCGCCCCGACGGCCTGGCGGCGCTCGACGCGCGCATCATGATCGAGCCCCGCGACGTGCGCAAGATCGCGCAACCCGGTTCGCACCTGATCATCTCGATGTACCCCAGCAAGTACCACTGGGACATGACCATCGACGCTGAGAAGGTCGAGCTGCGCGCCATCCGCCCCGAAGACGAGACCATGTGGCGCGAGATGGTCGAATCGTTCTCCGAGGCGACCACCGAGCACCGCTTCTTCGGGCCCATCAAAGAGATCACCAAGTCGATGATGGTGCGCTACTGCCACATCGACTACGACCGCGAGATCGCCATCGTGGCGATCGGCGGCAAGGGCCGCAAGAAGCAGATGCTGGGCGTCGCCCGCCTGTCCATCGAGACCGGCAACACAGAAGAGGGCGAGTTCGCCATCGTGGTGCGCGACAGCCACCAGCGCCACGGCGTGGGCGACGCCCTCATGACCGCCCTGATCGAGGCCGCTCGCGGCCAGTACGTGCGCGAGATCTACGGCCACGTGCTGGCCTCGAACGACGGCATGGTGCGCTTCGTCGAGTCGCTGGGCTTCGACGTGCGGCCCTCCGAAGACCCCGAGATCCGCAGGGTGGTGCTGCGCGTCTAGCGCGCACCGTCACGAGCCGTTCCTTGTCGGGGGCGGGCGGCGGGCCTGGCGGCCCGCCGCCCGCCCCTTTCCGCGTTTCAGGCGTTGGCGGTGGGCACAATAGGCTCGACATGCAACTCCACGCCACACCGGTCGCTCGCCCCCTCGCCGCCGCGCTTGCCGTGGGCGCGGCGCCGCTCGTGGTCGCCGCGCTGGTCACCCGCCTCGTGGTGCGCCGCGCGCAGCGGCGTTACCCGCGCCCCGCCGGCGCCGTCGTGGTCGACGGCGTCGAGCTGCGCTACACGCAGGCGGGATCGGGGCCGCCGGTGGTGCTCATCCACGGCCTGCTGGGCTCTACCCACGACTTCGACGTCGTGCTGAACGACCACCTCGCGCGCCACTACCGCGTGATCGCCTTCGACCGCCCGGGCAACGGCTACAGCGAAGCGCCGCCGGCCGACGGCCACACGCCGATCGGCCAGGCCTACCTGTTGCACCGGGCCGTGCGGCAACTCGGAGTGGAGCGCCCCCTGCTCGTGGGCTACTCGCTCGGAGCGGCCGTGGCCGTGGCCTACGCCGAGCTCTACCCCGACGACGTGGCCGCCGTGGTCACGGTCGGCGGCCACGTGCTGCCCTACCGCCTGCCCATCTCGCGGCTCATCCGCGTGCTGCGCATCCCCGTGCTCGGCCGCCTGGCGGCGGCCACCGTGCTCGTGCCCGCGGCCTACCCCGTGGGCTACGTGCTGCTGCGCCGGGCCTGCTACCCGAAGCCCCTGCCGGCCGCCTACGCGCGCGCCGCGCTGGCCGTCGCGCTGCGCCCCGAGCCGTTCCGTCGCGCCGTCGAAGACCTGGAGCGCGCTACCGCCGACCTGCACGTGCTGGCGGGCTCGTACCGCCTGCTCGAGGTGCCGTTCGTGGTGCTCGTCGGCGCCTACGACCGCATCGCCCCGGCGGCCGAGTCGCAGGCCTTTCACCGGCGGCTGCGCGACTCGCGCCTGATCGTGGTGGGCGACGGCGGCCACGCCTTGCACATTACCCACCCGGCCGCGGTCGTCGCGGCCATCGCCGACGCCTGGGCGCTGACTCGCCGCGAGGAGCACGCCGCGTCGGCGTGAGCGGCCGTCGCGCCCGAGCGCCGCGCTCGATCGAGCACGCCGCGTCGGCGTGAGCGGCCGTCGCGCACGAGCGTCGCTCGGCCTCGGTCATGTTTGATTCGCCACCAAGCCACGGGTAGACTCCCCCGTGGCCGCGCTAGGCGGGGAGCCAGCGGTGCCCTGTACCCGCAATCCGCTACAGCGGGGCTGAATCCCCGCCCGAGGGGCCATTCTGTGGAGCAGTCGGCCGACGCGCGGCGTCGATGGTCGGGCCCCACGCAATGGGAACCTGCGAACCCCGTCAGGTCCGGGAGGAAGCAGCGGTAAGCAGGCGCTCCCATGTGCCGTGGGCCATCCTGACCGGAGTTTGCGCCCGGCAAAGGCGTCCGGGGAACGTGTTCCGACGGCGGGTGCGCGGCCGCTCTCGAACCTCACGCGTTTTCGCCCATAAGGCGTCTGCGCGACGCGGTCGCGGGTTCTTCACCCGCCCGCGTCGCGCAGGGTACACTAGGCGCGAAAGCGCAGTCGCGCCAGCCTGAGCGACGAGCACGAAGTCGATTGACGGCCCTAGGACGTCCATGGAGCTCTCCCTCTACCGCAAGTACCGGCCCCAGACCTTCGCCGAGATCGTCGGCCAGGATCACGTTTCGCAGACCCTGCGCAACGCCGTGAGCAGCGACGCGGTCGCGCACGCCTACGTGTTCGCCGGCTCGCGCGGCACCGGCAAGACGAGCATGGCCAAGATCCTGGCCAAAGCCCTCAACTGCACCGGCGATCCCGCCCTGCCCGAGCGCATCACCGGGCCCACCATCACCCCCTGCGGCCTGTGCGACAGCTGCCGCGCCATCGCCGCCTCGACGGCCATGGACGTGATCGAGATGGACGCCGCCTCAAACCGCGGCATCGACGACATCCGCGAGCTGCGCGACAAGGTCGGCTACGCACCGGTCAACGGGCGCTACAAGGTCTACATCATCGACGAAGTCCACATGCTCACCAAAGAGGCCTTCAACGCCCTCCTGAAGACCCTCGAAGAGCCCCCGCCGCACGTCGTCTTCGTGCTGGCCACGACCGAAGCCCACAAGATCCCGGCGACGATCCTGTCGCGCTGCCAGCGCTTCGACTTTCGCCGCCCGCGCGTGCACGACATCGCTCTCGTGCTGAGCCACGTCGCCGCCGCCGAGCGCATCGAGATCGACGAGCCCGCCATCCTCGAGATAGCCCGGCACGCCGAGGGCGGCTTTCGCGATGCTATCGGCACGCTCGAAAAGCTCTCCACCTTCTTCGGCGACGCCGCCATCACGTCGCGCGAGGTGCTCGACGTGCTCGGCGTCATCGCCTCAGAGCTGCTCTTCGAGATCATCGACATCGTCATCGACCGCGACCCGGCGGCCGCCCTGCTGTTCGTGCAGCGCCTGGCCGAGCGCGGCGCCAGCTACCCGCAGTTTATCCACGACCTGCTGCGCCACCTGCGGCAGATCTTCCTGGTGCAGTACCTGGACGACGTCTCCGACGACCCTGGCACCATGCTCGCGCTGGCCCAGAACCTCGAGATCGACGAGCAGCTGCTCGACCGCCTGGCCCGGCAGGCCCACCAGCTCTCGGGTCGCGAGCTGCTGCGCCTGATCGAGCTGCTGGGCCGCGCCCAGACCGAGATCCGCGGCGGCCTCGACCCGCGCCTGCAGCTCGAGATGGCGCTGGTGCGCGCGGCGCGCCCCGAAGTCGATCATTCGCCCGACGCCCTCGAAGAGCGCCTGCGGCGGCTCGAGTCGGGCAGCGTGCCGTTCGCCCCCGCCCCGGTGGCGCCGGCAGCCCGTCCCGCCCAGCCTCACGACCCCGCGCAGGCCGCCCGCGCCGCGCGACTCGCCGAAGCCGTCAGCTCGCCGGGCGCGCCGCGCCCGGCGAGCCCGCCGGCCGCGAGCACGCCTCCGGCGACGCCCGGCGGCGACGCGCAGGCCGCTGGTAACGACGGCGACGCGCCCACAACGGCGCCCGCCGCCGAGGCTCCGCAAGCCGCCGGCGACACTACGCAGCAAACCACCGCCGCGCCCGCTCAGACGACCGGCGACGAGGCGGACCGAACGGTCGCCGGCGACGACACCGCGCAACCGACCCCCAACGACGAGGCCGCGCAGCCGGCCGCCCCCGACGAGGCCGCGCCGGCCGCCGCCGACGATGGCACGCCCACCCCGGGCGGAGCCGACCGCGTCAAGCGCGCCTGGCGCTCGTGCTGCAGCAGACCGAAGCCCAGAACATCGGCCTGTACGCCGCCGTCAAAGACGCCCGCGTTCGTGCCGACGGCGAACGGCTGATCGGTGGGGCTGCCCTCGAGTCTCACGTTCGGCAAGGCCTCGACCCCCGAGAACCGCGCGGTGCTGCTCGCCGCGATCATCACCCGCACCACAGGCGACGCCCCCGACCTCAAGTTCGAGCTCGAGCAGGCCCCGTCCGAACCGGCCGCGCCCAAGGCGCCGGCGCCCGACGCGGGCCTGTCCATCGCCCAGCGCATCGCCCTCGTCAAGCGCGAGTTCGATGCCAGCGACCTATCCGACGACGACTAGGCGACCAGAAGGAGACTTAAGGTCCATGAACCCGCAGTACCAGAAGATGCTCAAGCAGGTGCAGGACATGCAGAAGAAGATGGCCAAGGCGCAAGAGGAGCTTGCCCTGGAGACCGTTGAAGCCAGCGCCGGCGGCGGGGCCGTCACGGTCGTCGTCACGGGCGCGCTCGAAGTGCGCGAGGTCCGCATCGACCCGGGCGCCGTCGACCCCGACGACGTCGAGATGCTGCAGGACCTGGTCACCGCCGCCACCAACGAAGCCTTGCGCGCCGCCCAGGCGCTCGCGCAGCAGAAGCTCGGGGGCGCCACCGCCGGCGTCGATCTGCCGAACATCCCCGGTCTGTTCTGATCTCTGTGTACTCACCCTCGGTCGAACGCCTGATCACCGAGCTCTCCAAGCTCCCCGGCATCGGCCCACGCACGGCGCAGCGACTCGCCTTCTACATGCTGAAGGTCAAGCCCGGCGAGATCTGCCCCTGGCGGCGGCCATCGTCGAGGTCAAAGAGAAGATCGGCTTCTGCAAGCGCTGCTTCAACCTGGCCGAAGGCGACCTGTGCACGATCTGCTCCGACACGCGCCGCGACCCCTCGCTGATCTGCGTGGTCGAGCAACCGGCCGACATCATCCCCATCGAGCGCACACGCGAGTACCGCGGCCTCTACCACGTGCTCGGCGGCGCGCTGTCGCCCGCTCGATGGCGTCGACCCGGCCGACCTGCACGGTCGCCGAGCTCGCTCGGCAGCGTCGCGGCGGGGCGTTGGCCGAAGTGATCGTCCGCCACCAACCCGACCATGACCGGCGAGGCGACGGCGCTCTACATCGCCGACCTGCTGCCGCCGCGGGTGCGCGTGTCGCGCCTGGCGAGCGGCCTACCCGGTGGGCGGCGACCTCGAGTACGCCGACGAGCTCACGCTCGGACGCGCCTTCACCGGCCGCCACGAGATGAGGCACGACACGCCCTGAGCCGTCGGCGCGCTAGACTGCCTAAGCTACCAGCCAGACGCAGAAGACGGGGGGCGGGCCCGCAGGGCCCGCCCCCGTCGCCGTCTCCGTGACGGTGACGCCCGGCCTTGCGAGAGGGCCGGTGGTACGATGACGCGAGCCTGTCGTTGCCCCGCGAAGGAGCCGATCATCCCCACCTACGAGCGACAGCCCGCGCGGTCGTTTGCCCGCTCTTCCGGTCCTGCCGGCCCGGCCGGACCGAACGGCCTGACCGGCCTGACCGAGGCTGAAGCGACGCGGCGGCGCGCCGCCGGCGACGGCAACGAAGTGCCGGCGACCGCCGGGCGCACGTATCGCCAGATCGTGCGCGACAACGTCTTCAACTTCATCAACAACATCCTGTTCGTGCTGGCCGCCGTGCTCATCGCGTTCCGTCACTATCTCGACGCGCTGCTGTCGGTGGGCGTCGTCGCCGCGAACACCCTGATCGAGCCTGTACCAGGAGGTGCGCGCCAAACGCACGCTCGACCGCATCGCGATCCTGACCAGACCGCACGCGGTGGTGCTGCGCGACGGCGTGGAGCGCGAGGTCGACCCCGCCGAGCTCGTCGTGGGCGACACCATCCGCGCCCAGTCCGGCGACCAGATCGTGGTCGACGGCCACGTAATCGGTCCGGGCTACCTCGAGATCGACGAGTCGCTGCTCACCGGCGAGTCCGACCTCGTCGTCAAACGCGCCGGCGACGCCGTGCTGTCGGGCAGCTTCTGCGTGGCCGGCGGCGGCTACTACGAGGCCGAAACGGTGGGCGCCGAGAGCTTCGCCAACAAGGTGACCGCCACGGCCCAGACGCACCGCCGCTTTCTCACGCCCCTGCAGCACCAGGCCAACGTGCTCGTGTGGATCCTGCTCGTCATCGCGCTCGCCTTCGTGGCGCTGGTCATCACTCAGCACTTCAGCCAGCACCTGCCGTGGGTCGAGACCATCCAGGCGACCACCGTGATCGTCGGCCTGGTGCCCAACAGCCTGATCCTCGCCATCGTGCTGGCCTACGCCCTGGGCGCCGTGCGCATGGCCGGCAGGGGCGCGCTCATCCAGGAGTCCAACGCGGTCGAGTCGCTGTCGAACGTCGACGTGCTGTGCACCGACAAGACCGGCACGCTCACCACCAACGTCATCCGCCTGAGCGAACTCGAGCCCATCGAGGCGCCGCGCGACGAGCTCGAGCGCCTGCTGGCCGCCTATGCGGCCAGCACCGCGGTGCCGAACCGCACGATCGAAGCGCTGGCCGCCGGTCTGCCCGGCGTGCGCCTGCCGGTGAGCGACGAAGCCGCCTTCTCGTCGGGCCGCAAGTGGAGCGGCCTGGCGTTCGATTCCGACGCGCTGTCCTGGGCCACGCTGGTGCTGGGCGCGCCCGAGGTGATCGCGCCCCACCTGCACGCCGGCGCGGACCTCGGCGAGCGCCAGGCCGAATGGTCGGCGGCCGGCCTGCGCGTCCTGCTGCTGGCCGGCGCGCGGGCGACGGTGCGCTTCACGCCGGCGGTCGCAGCCGGCTCGGCGGGCGGCGCGGGCGGCGTCCCCGGCATCGTGAGCGCCGCGGTCAGTGCCCCCGCCGGACGCCCGCCGGAGCTGCCCGCCGGCCTCGTGCCGCTCGGCCTGGTGAGCCTGGCCGACGAGCTGCGTCCCAAGGTGGCCGAGACCCTCGCCGAGTTCGCCGCGGCCGGCATAGAGGTGAAGGTGATCTCGGGCGACGACCCGCGCACCGTGTCGGCGCTGGCCACCCAGGCGGGCCTGGGCGGCGACCTCACCGCCTATTCGGGCGCCGAGCTCGCCCGCTTCGATGAGCGCGAGTTCGCCGCAGCGGCTGCCGACGGCGCTGTCTTCGGCCGGGTCTCTCCCCAGCAGAAAGAGGCGCTCACCGCCGCCCTCCACCGGCGCGGCCGCTACGTGGCCATGGTCGGCGACGGCGTGAACGACGTGATCGCCCTCAAGCGCGCCGACCTGGGCATCGCCATGGAAAGCGGCAGCCCAGCCGCCCGTGGCGTGGCCGACCTTGTGCTCATGAATGACTCGTTCGGCGTGCTGCCGTCGGCGTTTCGCGAGGGGCAGCGCATTCGCAACGGCATGCAGGACATCCTCAACATCTTCGCGGTGCGCATCTTCAGCCGGGCGCTCGTCATACCGTTCGTGGCGCTGATCGGCGGCTTTGCCTTCTCGCCGCGCCAGTCCGCCCTGCTGTCGTACCTCACCGCCACCGTACCCACGATCGGCCTCATCGTCTGGGCGCAGTCCGGCCGGACGATCAAGGGGCGCATCTACCGCCCGCTGGCGCGCTTCGCCGTGCCGGCCACCATCCTGCTGGCCGCCTTCGAGCTCGCCGTCTACACGCTCTATTTCAAGACGGGCGTGCACACCTACCTGCTGGCCCACCACGGCGCCACCAACGTGCAGGCCGTGCAGGCCGCCCTGCCCAAGGCACAGACGGTGACGACCGCCCTGGCGGTGCTCTGCGGCATCTTGCTGCTGCCCTTCGCCGTTCCGCCCAGCATGCGCTGGGTGGGCGGCGCCCGGCTGCGCGGCGACCGCCGCCCCACGATCATGGCGGCGGTGCTGTTCGTCGCCTACCTGGTGATCGTCTCGAGCGCCGGCGGACGCCACCTGTTCGCCATGCAGCCGATCAGCGTGCTGCAGCAGATCCTGCTCATCGTGATCGCCGTGTCGTGGGGCTTCACGGTGCGCGCGGTCTGGCACTGGCGCGTGCTCGACCGCCTGTTCGGTCCGTCCGAGGGGCGCCCCCTCGACCAGCGCCCGGCAGGCCGCGGCTGGGGTCGCTGACCGCCTCGCGACGCCCCGGGCGCCCCGCCCTCACATACGGCGGCCGTACGGGCGACGCGTTCGATGGGGTAACATGAATAGTCGGTAAAACCTCCGGGGGAGAGCCTGTATGCCCACCCGTTCACGTTCGACCTCTTCTTCCGGCGGCGGCGACGGGCCCAAGCCCGACGCCCCCGCCGCCGCTGCACCGGCCGACGAGCCCGACTGCGCCGAGGCGGCCATCGACCTGAACGACCAGTCTCTCTACATCAACCGCGAGCTCAGCATGCTGGCCTTCCAGCGGCGCGTGCTCGAAGAGGCTCAGGACGAGCGCAACCCTCTCCTCGAGCGCGTCAAGTTCCTGTCTATCCTGGGCTCCAACCTCGGCGAGTTCTTCATGGTGCGCGTGGCCGGCCTGCGCCAGCAGGTCGAAGCCGGCGTCGCCGACCTCTCGACCGACGGCATGACCCCAGCCGAGCAGCTCGTTGCCTGTCGCGAGCAGGCCTACGAGCTCATGAGCGAGGCGCGCGAGACCTGGGCTACGGTCATCAAGCCGCAGCTCGCCGCGGCCGGCATAGTCATTCACGACTACGCCGAGCTCGACGAGGGCCAGCGCGCGGCGGCCGTCGCCTACTTCGATCGCAGCGCGTTCCCGGTGCTCACGCCGCTCGCCTTCGACCCCGGACGGCCCTTCCCCCACATCTCGAACCTGAGCCTCAACATGGCGGTGCTGCTGCGCGACGAGCACGGCCAGCAGCTCTTCGCCCGCGTCAAGGTGCCGTCGTCGCTGCCGCGCCTCGTGCCCGTGCCCCCGCCCGCCGACCTCCCGGCCGCGGCCAAGTCGCGGCGCTACGACTTCGTCTGGCTCGAGCAGCTCATCGCCGCCGACCTGGACGAGCTCTTCCCCGGCATGGCCATCGTCGGCG
Organism: uncultured Actinomycetes bacterium; assembly: GCA_963753695.1. Classification (GTDB taxonomy): domain Bacteria; phylum Actinomycetota; class Thermoleophilia; order UBA2241; family UBA2241; genus Bog-752. The sequence goes on along the minus strand of CAVWDG010000010.1, from coordinate 191,991 downwards.
TCTACACCTTCCGCGTCACGCGCGACGCCGAGATGTCCATTCAGGAGCTCGAGGCCGACGACCTGCTCGAGACGATCGAGCAGGGCGTTCTGCGCCGCCGCTTCGGCTCGGTGGTGCGCCTCACGATCGAGCGCTCCACCCCCGACGAGGTGCGTCAGATCCTCGTCGACAACCTCGACATCGAGGCCGAGGGCCTGGTGGCGGTGGCCCCGCCCCTGGGCATGAGCGGCATCAACCTGCTGGGTCTCGACAGGCCCGACTTAAAGGACCCGCCCTTCGTGCCGGCCGTGCCGCGCGGGCTGGGCGACCCCGACCTGAGCATCTTCGCCTCGATCCGCAAGCACGACATCCTCATCCACCGCCCCTTCGACTCGTTCGAGCCGGTCATCGACTGGCTCGAGACCGCGGCGCACGACCCCGACGTGCTGGCCATCAAGATGACGCTCTACCGCGTAGGGCGCAACGCCCCGGCGGTCGCGGCGCTGCTCGAAGCGGCCCGCAACGGCAAAGAGGTCGCCGTGCTGGTCGAGCTCAAGGCGCGCTTCGACGAAGAGCCGAACATCGAATGGGCGCGCGCGCTCGAAGACGAGGGCGTGCACGTCGTCTACGGCCTCGTGGGGCTGAAGACGCACTCCAAGATCGGCATGGTCGTGCGGCGCGAGGGCGACGGCATCAGACGCTACCTGCACCTCGGCACCGGCAACTACAACGTGGTCACGGCGCGCCTCTACACCGACCTCGACCTGTTCACCTGCGACGAGACCATCGGCCAGGACGCCACCGAGCTCTTCAACTTCCTCACCGGGTTCTCGCGGTCGCGCGATTTCAAGAAGCTGCTGGTCGGTCCCATCAACCTGCGCGAGCGCTTCGAGGCCCTGCTCGAACGCGAGATCGAGCACCAGAACGCCGGCCGCGGCGGTCACCTCGTCTTCAAGATGAATTCTCTGATCGACCGCAAGATGATCGCCATCCTCTACCGGGCGTCGCAGGCCGGTGTGAAGGTCGACCTCCTGGTGCGCGGCATGTGTTCGCTGCGCCCCGGCGTTCCCGGCGTCAGCGACAACATCAAAGTGACCAGCATCGTCGGCCGCTTTCTCGAGCACAGCCGCATCTTCTGGTTTCGCAACGGCGGCGACGAACAGGTGCTCGTGGGCAGCGCCGACCTCATGCCGCGCAACCTGAACCGCCGGGTCGAGATCCTCTTTCCCGTCGAAGACCCAGCCATCGTGCGCCGCCTGCGCGACGACATCCTCGGGGTCTACCTGCGCGACAACGTCAAGGCGCGCTCCATGCAGGCCGACGGCAGCTACGTGCATGCCCGCCCGGCCGACGGCGAAGAGGCCATCGACAGCCAGGCCTGGTTCATCGAGCACGCCGCCGACCGCGTCCCCGCTCCCGAACGGCAAGGTTCGCAACGGGCCAGACGGCGCTCATCGGCCGGACGCTAAGGGGCGACATGCAGATCATCTTCCTGCGCCACGGACCCGCTGGCTCCAAGGCCGACTGGCACGGCCCCGACGCCGAACGCCCGCTGACCGACGACGGACGCGGCGTCGTGGGGCTGGTCGCCGACGGGCTGGCGCGCGCCGGCGTCGCCGTCGACGCCCTGCTCACGAGCCCGCTCGTGCGCTCACGCCAGACGGCCGAGATCGCGGCCGCGGCGCTGGGCTGCGCCGACCGCCTCGCCGACGACGAGCGGCTGGCTCACGACTTCGACCGCAAGCGCCTGGCGGCCATCGTGGCCGACCACCCCGGCGCCCGCACCCTCATGCTCGTGGGCCACGAACCCGACTTCAGCGCCACCATCGCGCAGCTCACGGGCGCGAGCGTGACCGTCAAGAAGGCGGGCGTCGCCCGGGTCGACTTGGACGAGCAGACCATGCGCGGCACGCTCGACTGGCTGCTGCCGCCGCGCGTCTTCTTGAGTGAAAGGTGACCGCGCCATCATGGAGATAGAGGCCAAGTTCAGCGCGCCCGACGCCGCCACGCTCGAGCGCCTCGGCGCGCTCGCCGAGCTCGCCGGCTACCAGGTCGCGGGCGGCGGGGTCGCCGACGTGAGCGACGTCTACGTCGACACCGCCGGGCACGACCTGCAGGCCGCCGGCCTCGTGTGCCGGCGCCGCGACCGCGGCGACCGCGTGGTGCTCACCGTCAAACGCGGTGGTGCGCCCGCCGGGGGCGCCGACGACAAGCCGGGCGCCGTCCACCGCCGCGACGAGTGGGAGATCGATCTGCCCGCCGACCTCGCGCCCGACGCGCCGCCGAGCGCGTGGCCGCCGAGCGAGGCTCGCGAGCAGGTGCTGGCGGCGGGCCACGACCGCCCCCTGGCACCGCTCGCCGAGGTGCGCCAGCACCGCGTGACGCGCGACCTCGCGCGCGACGGGCGCACGATCGCCGAGCTCTCGCTCGACACCCTCACCATCGTGGTGGCCGACGGCGCGCGGCCGGCCCAGCACGAAGTCGAGGCCGAGCTCAAGGGCGACGGCACCGAAGCCGACCTTGCGACCATCGCCGACACGCTGCAGCGCGACTTCGCGCTCACCCCACAGCCGCTGTCAAAGTTCGAGCGCGCCATGGCCGCCACGCACGGCGAGATGTCGGCCGCGGCGAAGGGCGAGTCCCCGGCGGCCGCGAAGGGCGGGCCGCGGGCTGCCGAGACGGCCGAGCCTTCGGCCGCAGGCCTGCTCTCAGACGACCAGGCGCACCTGCTCACGCGCATCGCGCGGCGCACCGACGCCGTCGGGCGCCGGGCCGTCGTGCTGCTGGCCCTGCACGACGGCGCCCTACAGCGCGACGCCGCGGCGCGCGCCGGCATGGCGCCGCGGACGGTGCGCTACTGGCTCAATCGCTTTCGCACCGAGGGTCTCGCCATCTTCCCCGCGCGCCTCGTCGCGGTGCGGCGCCCCGCCGAGGCGGGCCCCGCAGCAAGCGGGGCTCCGCCGAACGCCGCCGCCGAGCGCGTCGCGAGCGCCGAGGCCGACGCGACTGCCGAGGCGAGCGAGCCCGTTGCGACGGTCGCGACCGCCGACGCCGACGCCGACGCCGAGCGTCGCGCCGCCAAGAAGCTGCGCAACCAGGCCAAGCGCGCGCGCAAGGCCGCCGAGGCGGCCGCCGCCGCGCTCCGCACGCCGCCGCCGGCGCCCCCGCGGACCGACGGGGCGGCGGGCGACGACGTCGCCGGCGATGCGGCCCCGGCGCCGGCGGCGCGGGCGCTCGCCGCGGACGAAGCGCCAGCCACGCCGGCCGCCACGCCGGCGCCGCGCAGCGCACGCCCCCCGCGCCCCGGCATCAGGGCGACCGACACCATGGCCGAGGCCGCCATCAAGACGCTGCGCTTTCACCTTGACCGCATGCTCGAGCACGAAGCCGGCACGCGCGCCGACGACGACATCGAAGACCTGCACGACATGCGCGTGGCCACGCGCCGCATGAGGGCCGCGCTGCGCGTCTTCGAGCCCTACCTCGACGCCCAGGCCCTGCGCCCGATCGAACGCGGCCTTAAGCGCACCGGCCACATGCTGGGCGCCGTGCGCGACCTCGACGTCTTTCACGAGAAGACCATGCGCTACCTCGACTCGCTGCCCGCCGAGCGCCGCGACGACCTCGACCCCCTGCTCGCCGTGTGGGCGGAGCGCCGCCTCGAAGCGCGCGCCGCGCTGCTCGCCTACCTCGACGGCGACCGCTACCCGCGGTTCGTTGCGAGCCTCACGGCGCTGCTCGACGACCCGGCGGCGGTCAGTCTCGCCTTCGTCTCCGACGACGGCGAAGCGCGCCCGCACCGCGTCGACCATGTGCTGCCCGCCGTGCTCTACGACCGCGTCGCGTCGGTCTGGGCCTACGACGACGTCATCGGCGGCCGCGACACGCCCCTCGTGCGCTTCCACCACCTGCGCATCGCCGGTAAGGGCCTGCGCTATACCTTCGAGTTCTTCGAAGAGGTCCTCGGTCAGCAGGCCAAGCCTCTGGTGAGCACCACAAAAGAGATGCAGGACCACCTGGGCGACCTGCAGGACGCCGTCGTGACCTGCACGATCCTGCGCAACTTCCTGACCTGGGGCAGCTGGGAACCGCCCGAGGGCAACATGCGCCGCGCCATGACCATGATCATCGCGCCGGGAGTGGCCACGTACCTGGCGACACGCCAAGGGGAGCTCAACCGCCTGGTCGACACGTTCCCCGAGATGTGGGCGAAGATCCGCGGCGCCGACTTCAGTCGCCGGCTGGGCACGGTGGTCGGCGAGCTCTAGGAGTCGCCTTCGTCGTCGTCCGAGGCTTCGACCTCGATGCTCAGCCGGCGGCCCATCGCCTTCTCCATCGACACGCGCCGGTTCTCGAGACCCCACAGTTCGAGCTGCGCAGGCCCGCTGGTGGTGAGCAACAGCTTGAGCGCGCGGCGACCGTCGGCCACCAGACGAGCGTGGCGCACGACCGCGCTGTGGCTGCGGTCGAGGCGCTCGGCCAGCCGCAGCAGGTTGGCCAGGGTGCGCACCGTGGCGCGCGCTTGCTGGTCGAGCTGCGCGAAGGCCGGGTAGCGCACGCCCGGCGACGACTTGCGGTGGAACAGCGCGGCGGCCGCCATGATGGCGATCTCGCGCTGGTCGAAGCCCAGCATGTCGGCGTTGGCGATGAGGTACGCCGAGTGGTGATGGTGGTCGGGGTACGAGACGAACGTGCCGACGTCGTGCAGCAGCGCCGTGTAGTCGAGCAGCTCGCGCTCTTCGTCGCCGAGCGCGTGAAAGCCGGCCTCGTGCGAGCTGTCGAAGAGCTCAAGCGCCAGTCGCGCCACGTGACGCGCGTGGTCTTCGTCGGCGCCGCAGGCGTTCACCAGGCGCCAGACGCTGCGCTCGCGCACGCTGAGCTCGTGCACCAGGGCGGCGTCGGGACCGCGCGACAGGTAATCCATGAGCAAGCCGTCGCGCAGGCCGGTCTCGCTCAGGGCCGTCACCGACTGCAGGCCGATGTCGCTCATCAACGTCTCGAGCACGACGGCGCCGGCGATCACGATGTCGGCGCGGTCGGGGTTGAGGCCGGGCACCTTGCGGCGCTCGTCGAGCGACAGCCCACGCAGCAGCTTGACCACCTTGCGCACGTCGGACAGGCTCGCCGTCTCGTCGCGCTGCGGCTCGCGGTCGTGCAGCACGCGAGCGGCCACCGCGGCCACGTTACGCACCGTGCCCGAGGTGCCGTAGGCGCCGTCTATGTCGAACTTGCGCACGGCCGCCACGGCGTGCACCGACGCCAGGCGCACGGCCCGCTGCAGCCGCTGGTAGTCGTCGCCCGAGACACGGCCCGAGACGTCGGGCAGGGCGGGGTCGCCGGCCAGGCGCACCGCACCCAGCGGCAGGCTGTCGAGAAAGAGGTGACGCCGCGAGTCGCCCACGATGACCTCGGTGCTGCCGCCCCCGATGTCTAAGCAGAATACGGTGCGTGGGCCGAGCTCGACGCGGCTCTGGATGCCCAGGTAGATGAGGCGCGCCTCTTCGCGACCCGACACGACGCGCACGTCGATGCCGGCCTCGTCGTGCAGGCGCGTCACGAACGTGCCCTGATTGCGCGCCTCGCGTGTCGCCGAGGTGGCCACCGCGACGACCTCGGTCGCGCCGTGACTGCGGGCGAGACCGGCAAAGGAGCGGCACACCAGCACGCCGCGCTCGATGGCCGCCGGGCGCAGCAGGTGATCGGCGAACTCCTCTTCGCCCAGGCGCACGACCTCGCGCTGCAGGTTGATCACCTGGTAGGAGCGCCCCGAGGAGATGCGCACGACCATGAGCCGCACCGAGTTGGTGCCGATGTCGATGAAGCCCACGACGCGGCCGTCGAGGCCGTCGCCTGCGCTTTGACTGTCTGCTACGGAGACCATCGGTCTACACCCTATCCCCCGCCGACCCCCGTCGCCAACGCTCAAGGCATCGCGCCCCGCCGCCGAGGCGCCGTCCGCGACCGGCCCACCCCCTGGGCCGGTGCCGTCCGCGGGGGCGGGCGGGAACCCCGTTGTGCGCTCGCCGGTGCTGGTGGCGTAGACTACGGGGCATAAAGACTACTGCAGGCAGATGGACCGGCAATCAGGCTCAAAATGCAGGCAGCCGCGAGCAAGGGAAGGACGTCAACGTGACTCCCGACAAACCCGACGCGCTCGACGACGTCGAACCGCAGCGTAAAAAGCTCGACGACGCCGAACCGCAACGCAAGAAGCTCGACGACTCCACCTACATCAAAGAGCTGGGCAGGTTGCAGATCGAGCTCGTCAAGCTGCAGGAGTGGGTCAGGGAACGCGGCCTCAAGGTGGTCACCATCTTCGAGGGCCGCGACGCGGCCGGCAAGGGCGGCACCATCAAGCGCGTCACCGAGACGCTCAACCCGCGCTTCGTGCGCGTCGTCGCCCTGGGCGTGCCCACCGAACGCGAAGTCAGCCAGTGGTACTTTCAGCGCTACGTCCCCCACCTGCCGGCCGCCGGCGAGTGGGTCATCTTCGACCGCTCCTGGTACAACCGGGCCGGCGTCGAGCGCGTCATGGGGTTCTGCACCGAAGACGACGTCAACGAGTTCTTCCGCTCGTGCCCGCCCTTCGAAGAGATGCTCATCCGCAGCGGCATCATCCTCGTGAAGTACTGGTTCAGCGTGAGCGACGAAGAGCAGGAGCGGCGCTTCAAGGACCGCATGCCTGAACCCCACCAAGCGCTGGAAGACTCAGCCGATGGACCTCGCGAGCTGGGACAAGTGGGTCGAGTACTCGCGCGCCAAAGACGAGATGTTCCACTACACCGACACCAAGCACTCGCCCTGGTTCGTGGTCAACTCAGACGACAAGAAGCGCGCCCGCCTGAACGTGATCCGCCACCTGCTGAGCGTCATCCCCTACGAAGACCTCACGCCCAAGCCCTTCAAGCTGCAGCCGCGCCGCGAAGACAAGGGCTACATGCGCCCGCCCTACGAAGACCAGACGTTCGTGCCCGAGATCTACTAGACGCGAGACGAAGTCACGCATGTCTGAGCGGCGACGACGTAGTCGGTCGACGGTTTAGGCGAACGTCCGCGCCGGCTCAGTGCATCTTGTCGTGGTCCTTGGCGAACTTCTTCTCGCCTTCCTTTTTGCCGTAGGCGTCGAGGTAGGCGCTGTGCAAGGCGCATTTCTTGCAGCCCTTACCGCAGCAGCTCTTCCAGTCCTTCTTTGAGAAGTCGTCTCTGAGCTTGGTCATGCCAAAGCTCCTTTCGCACAGGGCGTCGGGCGCTTACGAAAACGCGTCGGCGCTGGGACAGAGGTCGTAGAGGGGGCAGCCGGCGCAGGCCGGCCGGCGGGCGTGGCAGATGAGCCGTCCGTGACGCACCATGCCCACGTGGGCCGCGTAGATGTCGGCCGGCTCGGGGCCGGCCATGGCGGTCAGCACGGCGTGGGCGGCCACCGCGTTCACGCCCTGATCGAGCAGGCCAAGGCGGCGCGCCACGCGGTGCACGTGGGTATCGACCGGCATCGCCGGACGCCCCAGGGCGAAGAGCAGCACACAGGCCGCGGTCTTGGGGCCCACGCCCGGCAGACTCTCGAGGTAGGCCAGCGCGTGCTCGTCGTCGAGAGCGTCCAGCAGGCTCAGGTCGGGCTCGCCGCCGGCCGCGCTCAGGGCCTGCAGGATGGCCACGATCCGCGGCGCCTTCACGTGCGACAGGCCGCCGAGCGCGATGGCCTGCTCGACCCGCGCCACAGGCGCGTCGCGCACCTCGCTCCAGCTCGGGTAGCGGCGGCGCAGTTCGGCATAGGTGCGGTCGGTGTTCACGTCGGCAGTGTTCTGCGAGAGCACCGTGTAGATGAGCTCGCCGACCGGCGGGAACCGCGGCTCGAGCGGCGGGCGACCGTAGGCACGATCGAGGCGCGCCACGACGTCGCGCAGGCGGCGCCGCCGGGCGGCCGCTGTGGCCGGTGCTTTGGCGGGCGTCACGGCTACGGCTGCCGGCGCTGGTAGTAGACGGTGAGCAGCACGCCGATCAGGATGCCGACCAGAAAGTAGCCGGTGACCATGAGCCACAGGGGCGCCGTGATGTCGACCGTGAGGTACGAGATGCTGACGCGCCCGTGGTTCTGCGCCCAGAAGATGACGGCGCCGACCACGATGACGACGGCCACGACCAGCAGCACGGTGCGCCGCGGGTCGGCCGACCGCCGGCGCCGCGGGCCTGCGTCGGGCGCGCGGCGCGGGTCGCGCCCGTCGGGCGTCGTGCGAGGGGCGCGCGGTTCGCGGGGATGGGGATCGTCGCTCATGTCTGTCGGCCTTTGTGAAGGGTCCCGCCGGGACTATGCCCTTCGCAGGAAGACTCTATGCTCGCCGGCGACGGCCGCTGGTCTAGCGGCGCGAGCGGGCGACGAGCGCGCCGCCCAGAATGAGCCCGATCGCCAGGTTGACGACGGCCACCACCCACAGCGGCGCGGTGACGTGCACCGACAGGAACTTCAGGTGCACCTGGCTGCGGTTCTCGACCCACAACACGATGCCCACGACGATCACCACGAGAATGACCAAAGGCGTCCAGGGCACGCGCCGGCGCGCCCGCCGGCGGCCGCGCGACCGGGAACGCGACCGCGACCACTCGAAGCCCGCGCTGTCGGGCATCGTGCGCTGTACGGAACCGTCGCGCCAGTCCATGTCGTCGCTCATGTCACCACCCGCTCGTCGCTCGGCGTCTGCTTACTTTGCCCTATCGGCGGCGGCGACGCCAGACCCGACGGGCAACAATGCCCGATTTGCGGCACGATCACGGAGTCGTTCGGCGCCCGGACCGCCGGCCGCGGCGCCTGCCGGCGCCAAAAAAAGGGCGGGGCGGGGCCTGCGGCCCCGCCCCGCCCGTGCGGTCTGTGGAGCTCAGGCGGTCGCCATGGCGCGCGACGCCTCGAGAGCCTCGGCCACCGTGGCGAACACCGTGTCGAGCTCGCCCTCGTCGATCACGAGCGGCGGCTGCAGACGCAGCACGTTACCGAAGTTGCCGCCCACGCCGATCAGCACGCCGTGCTCGAGGCAGTAGTTGCGCACAAACCCGGCCTGAGCCGTAGCGTAGCCCTTGGTCTCGCGGTCGGTGACCAGCTCGATGCCGATCATGAGGCCCTTGCCGCGCACGTCGCCGATGAGCGACTCGTGCTCGGCGTGGGCGCGGAAGCGCGCCATGAGCTTCTCGCCCTTGACCGCGGCCTGGCCGGGCAGGTCGGTCGTCTGACATGAAGTCGATGTTGGCGAGCGAGGCGGCGCAGCGAAACCGGATTGCCGCCGAAGGTGGAGAGGTGGTCGCCGGGCTTGAATGACGCGGCGATTTCGTCGCGCGTCGTGAAGGCGCCGAGCGGAAAGCCGTCGGCAATGCCCTTGGCGGTGACGATGATGTCGGGCTCGACGCCGTAGTGCTCGATGGCGAACATCTTGCCGGTGCGGCCGAAGCCGGACTGCACCTCGTCGCAGATGAACAGGATGCCGTGTCGGTCGAGGACCTTCTTGATCTGCGCGGAAGTAGTCGGTCGGGCGGCACGATGATGCCGCCCTCGCCCATCACCGGTTCGGCGATGAACGCCGCAACGTCGCCCGCGGTGGAGAAGCGAATGATCTCTTCCAGCGTCTGGCGCCAGAAATCGACGCAGCGCCCGGGATCGTCGAGGCCAGCGGGCAGCGGTAGACGTAGGGCGCGGGCGCGAAGGACGACGCCCGGCAGCGTAGGGGCCGCCGCGCTTTTTGCGTCCCGAGTTGCCGGTGATGGAGAGCGTGCCCGCAGGTGCGGCCGTGGAAGCGAGGCCTGCGAGCGCGATGATTTCGTGCTTGCCGCTGTAGAGGCGTGGCGACTCTCATCGCGCCCTCGATGGCCTCGGCGCCGCTGTTGGCGAAAAACGTTCTTGCGCAAGCGCGGCGGGGGCATGATCTGCGGCCATCTTCTCGGCCAGCGCGCCGGTCGGCCGGCGAGTAATAGATGTAGGACGGCAATGGACCAGCTTGTCCATCTGCGCCTTGGCGGCGGCGATGACCTCCGGGTTGCAGTGGCCGGCGTTCACCACCGAGATGCCGGCGAAGCAGTCGAGGTACTCTTTGCCGTCGACGTCGTACAGCCTGGCGCCCTCGCCGTGGTCGACCACGACCGGCTCGATGCGTTTGACGAAGCCGGTCATAACGTAGTCGCGATACTGGTCCTGGACACCCATGCTATCGACCACCCTTCGAGTGACGTTTTCGTTGCGGGTTGCTGTGCCTGGATCGGGGCCGTTGCCCGGGTAGGGGCTGTGCCTGGACCGAGCCGGGTGTGCGCGCGATTCTACCAGCCGGGGCGCGGCGGCGCGCGGCCGTCTTGGTGGCCGTATCCACCATCCGGCGTGACCGCGTTCGACAAGCTGTCCGGTAGGATGTGCCACAGACTGAAAGGGCAATGGCGGCAAACGACGCACCAGGGGGAACTGCGATGAGCGACGGACCGACCGGCGTGAGCGACGCCTTTCAGGCCTTCCTGCACGAAGCGCCCGAGCACGCCGGCGCCTGGATGGACGCGGTGCGGCGCCTGGGCGTCGCGAGCGCGCTCGACGACAAGACGGCGGCGCTCGCCTACCTGTCGGTGCTGGCCGCCACGCGCCTGACGAGCGGCGTGCCCTTCCACGTTAGCGAGGCCCGCGCCCTGGGCGCCACCCGCGACGAGGTCATCTCGGCGGTGCTGGTCGGCCTGCCGGCCGTGGGCAACGCCGTCACGCAGGCCCTGCCGGCGGCGCTGGCCGCCTTCGACGCAGCGCAGTAAGGGCCGCGCGCTCAGGTCTCGGACCGCTCAGGTCGATACCTTGGCTACCTTTGTTTCACACGGCGCCGGGAGGAGCCACGGACCGATCCCGACCTGCTAGCCTGCGCGCGCTGTTCGTGGCCGTTCTCATCGTCGTCGTCGGCGCCGTCGTCGGCGTCGCCGGCTTCGCCTGGGAGCAGGCCCACGCCGGCTGGCGTCCGCACGTCGTCGCCACGCCCGCCGGGCGGCGCGTGAACCAGCCGAACCTGGGTGTCGACGAACCGTCGCTGGCCGGCGACCACGTGGCCTGGAGCGCCGGGCCGTACACCATCGTCATGGACCTGCGCTCGGACAAGACCCGCCTGGTCGGCGACGCCCGCGACGCCCAGTCGCTGGCGCCGCCCGACGTCTCGGCGCATGTCGCCGTGTGGGCCGAGTACTCGTCGGGCCCCGACGACACCAACCTGGTCTACGCCTACGACTTCTCGTCGGGCCGCCGACAGCGCCTGCTGGAGACCCACGCCCCGCTGATCGCCGCGCCGGTCGTGGCCGGCGACACGGTGGTCTGGCTGAGCGGCACGGGCAGCGCTGCCACGGTCGTGTCGTGCGACCTGACGACGGGGCGCCGGCGCGTGCTCGCCCACGGCAGCCATCTCGGCCCGTTCCTGTTCGCCGACGGTCCCTTCGTGGCCTGGTCGCGCCAGGCGCGCCCCTCGGCGCCTTTCACGCTGGTGGTCATCAACACCGCTACCAGCGAGGTCGGCAACGTCACCCTGCCCGACCAGTCGGGCGCCAGCTTCGACACCCCCATCCTGGCCGACGACACGCTGGTCTGGCAGCGCAGTGCCGGGCAGCGCAGTACGGTCGACGCCTACGACCTGCGCACGCTGGTCGGCCAGGTGGTCGCGTCGGGCCGGCTGGTCGGCGCGCCGGGCTTCGACGGCGTCACGGTGGCCTGGGCGCAGCGTAGCGGCGCCGGCTACGAGATCATGAGCCGCCCCCTGAGCGGCGGGACCACCGTGCGCGTGGCCCGGGTCGCCCAGAACGTGCAGTCGGTCATGGTCAGCGGCGCCACGGTCGCCTGGTGGGCGGGCAGCGGGCAACGCTCGTGGCTGCAGACGGCGCGGCTGCCGCGGTGATGCGCCGTCCCGCCAGCGGTGAGGCCGCCGCCCGGCAGCGCGCCGTCAGGAGTGAGCAACTCCTCTTCTGGTGCCTGCTCGAGCTCTGGGTGCTGAACGTCGCCGACCTGCTGCTCACCCGCTACGCGTTGTGGCTGGGCTTCGCCACCGAAGAGAACGGCGTCATGCGCTACTTCCTGCACGAGGGCACCCTGCTGGCCGCGGCCTTCAAGATCGGCATCGTCACCGTCGGCGTAGTGGCGCTCTGGCACGTGCGGCGCCGCCCGGCCGCACTGGCCGCCGCCGTGCTGCTCACCGTGGTCTTCGCTGCGGTGGTGGCCTACCAGGCGGCCTGGGTGCTGAGCCTGTAGCACCCCCCAGTTTCGCCCAGTTTCGCCCAGTTTCGCCCAACGATTCGCTCAGTACCAGACGTGGTTGCAGTCGACGATGCAGGCAGGCCCCGGTATACTTCGAGCAGTTCTCCCTGTCCTTATAGCTGGTCGTTCCGGCGAAGATTCTCACCCGACGGCAAGCCTGCCGACGCGCGAAGGAGAGTGTATGGCCAAGGGTAATGGTCCCACCTCGACCGGTGCTGCTCTCGTCCTCGGAGGCGGCGTCGCCGGTATTCAGTGTTCGCTCGACCTAGCCGAGGGCGGATACAAGGTCTACCTGGTCGAAAAGTCGCCGGCGCTCGGCGGCCACATGTCGCAGCTCGACAAGACCTTCCCCACCAACGACTGCTCCATGTGCACGCTGGCCCCCAAGCTGGTCGAAGCCGGGCGTCACCTGAACATCGAGATCGTCACCAACTCCGAGCTCACCGGCCTCGAAGGCAGCCCCGGCAACTTCAAGGCCAAGGTCTTCCACCACGCCCGCTTCGTCGACCCCGACCTCTGCACGAGCTGCGGCGAGTGCGCCCCGGTCTGCCCGGTGGTCGTGGCCGACCAGTACAACGAAGAGCTCGGCGAGCGCAAGGCCATCTACAAGCTCTACCCGCAGGCCATCCCCAACACTTACGCGGTCACCAAAAAGGGCCATTCGCCCTGCAAGCGCGCCTGCGCCGTGCACACCTCGGCGCAAGGCTACGTAGCGCTGATCGCCCAGGAGCGCTTCGCCGACGCCTACCGCGTGGCCAGCGAGCCCAACCCCTTCCCCGCCGTCTGCGGCCGGGTCTGCACCCACAAGTGCGAGACCGACTGCACGCGCGGCGAGATCGAGCAGCCCATCGCCATCGCCGGTCTCAAGCGCTTCGTCTCCGACTTCGCCCTCGACAACGTGCCGCTGCCCGAGCCCGTCGAGGCCACCTTCACCGAGAAGGTCGCCATCGTCGGCGCCGGCCCGAGCGGCCTGTCGTGCGCTCGCGACCTGGCCCTGCTGGGCTATCAGACCACCGTGTTCGAAGCCAAGCCCGAGGCCGGCGGCATGCTGCGCTTCGGAATCCCTGAGTACCGCCTGCCCAAGGCCGCCCTGCAGCAAGACATCGACCGCATCCTGGCGCTCGGCGTCGACCTGCAGTGCAACAAGGCCGCCGGCGCCGACTTCACGGTCGACTCGCTGCTCTCCGACGGCTACCAGGCCGTCTTTTTGGGCGTCGGCCTGCAGGGTGGTCGCCCGCTGCCCATACCGGGCAACGACCTCGAGGGCGTCTTCACCGCGGTCGACCTGCTGCGCGACGCCACCCTCGAAAAGCCCGTCGCCATGGGCAAGAACGTGGTCGTCATCGGCGGCGGCGACGTAGCTTTCGACGCCGGCCGCACGGCCGTGCGCCTGGGCGCCGAGCACGTGCAGCTCGTCTGCATCGAAGACGACGCCACCATGCCGGCCTCGGCCGACGAGATCGAAGAGGGTCTCGACGAGTCGATCAGCTTCATCTGCTCGTGCATGCCGACCGCCGTGGTGGCCGGCCCCGACGGCCGCGCCGCCAAGGTCGAGTTCACCGCCTGCACCCTGGGCGAGGCCGACGCGCGCGGCTGGCGCCCGCCGGTGCCCCTCGACAACACCTTCAGCGAGATCGTCTGCGACACCGTGATCTTCGCCACCGGCCAGGGCATGGTCGACGACTTCGCCAGCGGCGCCACCGACCTCGCGGTCGAGCGCAACCAGATCGTCATCGACAAGCAGACCCAGGCCACCGGCCGCGCCGGCGTGTTCGCCGGCGGCGACGCCGCCGCGCGGGGCCCCTGGACGGCCATCGAGGCCGTCGCCGCCGGCCGCCGCGGCGCCCGCGCCATCCACAACTTCCTGCGCGGTGAAGAGCTGCTCGCCCTAGACGACGAGTCCATGGACGAAGCCAAGCCCGACGACGACGTGCTGGCCCAGACCGCGGTCATGGCGCGCCTCGCCATGCCGCACCTGGCCGGCGCCGCCCGCAAGCTCACCTGGGACGAGGTCAACACCGGCTTCTCGGCCGAGCAGGCCGTCGCCGAAGCCAAGCGCTGCCTGAACTGCGCCGTCTGTTCGGAGTGCATGGAGTGCGTGCGGGCCTGCGGCCCGGGCGCCCTGCTGCACGGCGAGCACGACCGCGAGTTCGACGTCGAGGTCGGCGCCGTCGTGCTGGCCACCGGCTTCGACCTCTACGACCCCGGCGACAAGAGCGAGTACGGCTACGGCCGCTACCCCAACATCCTCTCGGCCCTCGAGTACGAGCGCATGCTCTCCGCCTCGGGGCCCACGATCGGCGAGGTCAAGCGCCCCTCCAACGGCGAGCACCCCGACAAAATCGCCTTCATCCAGTGCGTGGGCTCGCGCGACCAGGACCACGAGTACTGCTCGAGCGTCTGCTGCATGTTCGCCAACAAGCAGGCCATGCTCACCATCGACCACGTGCCCGGCGTCAAGCCCGACGTCTTCCTCATGGACATGCGCGCCCAGGGCAAGGGCTTCGACGCCTTCTACCAGCGCGCCCAGGACATGGGCGTCAACTTCATCCGCTCGCGCCCCTCGTACATCAAAGAAGACCCGATCACCCACGACCTGCTCATCACCTGGGAAGACGAGACGGGCGCCCTGCACACCGACCGCTACGACATGGTCGTGCTCAGCGCCGGCCTCGAGCCCGCGCGCAAGGCGCAGGCGGCCGCCGGCGCCCTCGGCGTGGCTCTCAACCGTCACGGCTTCTGCGAGCTGCACGAGTACGCGCCGCTCGACACGAGCCGCGAGGGCGTCTACGTTGTAGGCCCGTTCGGCGAGCCCAAAGACATCCCCGACTCCGTCGCCCAGGCCTCGGCCGCCGCGGCCAAGGTCATGACCGGCCTTTCCGACTCGCGCGGCACGCTCACGGTCGACAAGGAGTATCCGACCGAGACCGACGTCGTGGGCGTCGAACCGCGGGTGGGCGTCTTCGTCTGCCACTGCGGCTCGAACATCGCCGGCGTGATCGACGTCGAAGGCGTCGCCGAGTACGCCCTCAAGCTGCCCGGCGTGGTCTACGCCAACGACACCATGTACACGTGCTCGTCCGACTCGCTCACGCTCATCAAGGACATGGTCGCCGAGCACGACCTGAACCGCGTGGTGGTCGCCAGCTGCACGCCGCGCACCCACGAGCCGATCTTCCAGGACACCCTGCGCGAGGCCGGCCTCAACCCGTTCCTGTTCGAGATGGCCAACATCCGCGACCAGGCGAGCTGGGTACACCGCGACCAGCCCCGGCAAGGCCACCGACAAAGCCAAGGACCTGATCCGCATGTCCGTGGCCCGGGCGCGCCTGCTCGAGCCGCTGTACAAGGTCGACGTGCCGCTCACCCACTCCACCGTCGTCATCGGCGGCGGCGTGGCCGGCATGACCGCCGCCGCGGCCCTGGGCGAGATGGGCCACGAAGTGCATCTCGTCGAGCGCGAAGCCGCCCTCGGCGGCCGCGTGCTCGAGCTCGACCAGACCATCAAGGGCTCGCGGCCGGCCGACTTTGCCGCCGCCCTGCAGCAGCGCGTCATCGACAACCCCAACGTCAAGATCCACCTGGCGTCCACGCTCGAAGACTTCCACGGCTTCATCGGCAACTTCTCGAGCGTCATCGCCTCAGCCGACGGGCAGCGCACGCCCATCGACCACGGCGTGGTGATCGTGGCCACCGGCTCGCAAGAGGCGCGCCCCGATCTGTACAGCCTGGGTCAGAGCGACAAGATCGTCACCGGTCTCGAGCTCGAGCACCTCTTCGCCACCGACCAGGCCCGCCTGGCCAAGGCCGACGCGGTGGGCTTCATCCTCTGCGCCGGCTCGCTCGAAGAGGGCGCCAACTACTGCTCGCGCACCTGCTGCCAGCAGAGCGTCAAGAACGCCATCCGCCTAAAGGAACAAGACCCCGAGCGCCCGGTCTACGTGTGGTTCAAAGAGGTGCGCACCTTCGGCCTCTTCGAGGAGTACTACACCAGGGCGCGCGAGCTCGGCGTGATCTTCACGCGCTACGACAACGACTCCAAGCCCGAGATCGTGAGCGCCGGCAGCGCCGCCAACGGCAAGCCCGGCACGCCGGTCAAGGTCGCCTACACCGACCCCTACCTGCAGCGCCGCATCGAAGTGCCGCTCGACCTGCTCGTGCTGGCCACCCCGACCATCGCCAACGACGGCGCCTCCGAGCTCTCCAAGATGCTCAAGGTGCCGCTCCAGGGCGACGGCTTCTTCCTCGAAGCGCACGTCAAGCTGCGCCCCGTCGACTTCGCCAGCGAGGGCATCTTCCTGTGCGGCGGCGCCCACTACCCCAAGAGCATCGACGAGTCGGTGAGCCAGGCCTACGCGGCCGCCGGCCGCGCCGCCGCCATCCTCGCCAAGCCGGCGCTCAAAGCCGGCGGCGTGGTGGCCGAGGTCGATCAAGACAAATGCGCCGCCTGCCTCACCTGCGTGCGCATCTGCCCCTACGAGGTGCCGACCATCGACCCGGTCGTCAAGAAGGCCGTGATCGAAGCGGCCGCCTGCCAGGGCTGCGGCGTGTGCGTCAGCGAGTGCCCCGCCAAGGCGATCGTCCTGCACCACTACACCGACGCGCAGATCTTCGCCAAAGAAGAGGCGCTCACGATGGAGGTGAGCTGAAGATGGCCGACGAGCCCACCGCGGCCGCCGCGGCTCCCGCAGACTCACAAGGCGCGGCTCCCGTAAGCGACGCCGCGCCCGAGCTGCCGGCAAACGAGGGTTTCGAGCCCGAGATCATCGTCTTTGCCTGTCACTACTGCGCCTATGCGGCCGCCGACCTGGCGGGCAGCATGCGCCTGCAGTACCCCTCGAACATCCGCATGATCAAGCTGCCCTGCACCGGCAAGCTCGAGGTCATCCACCTGCTCAAGGCGCTCGAAGCGGGCGCCGACGGCGTCTACGCCGCGGGCTGCCTCGAAGGCGAGTGCCACTACCTCAAGGGCAACCTCTGGGCCAAGAAGCGGGTGGGCTACGTCAAAAAGCTGCTCGAAGAGATCGGCGTCGACCCCGGCCGCGTCGAGATGTACAACATGTCGTCGGCCATGGGTCCGCAGTTCGCCCAGACCGCGCGCGACTTCACCGCGCGCATCCGCGGCCTCGGCCCCAACCCGGTGCGTCCGCGCGACGGCTTCACGGCCCACGAGGTCGTAGTCCGCGAGATGGGCGCCCTAGCCATGCCCGACGACGCCGACACCCCCCCAAGCGCATGACCGCGATCTTCGTGGAGGAAGGACACTCAAGATGATCACAGCCGAACGCAAGCCCTTCGACGAGATCTACGCCATGACCGAGGGGCACGACAAGATCCTGGTGGCCGGGTGCGACACGTGCGTCGCAGTCTGCCTGACCGGCGGCGAAAAAGAGGCCGAGATCCTCGCCGCCCAGCTGCGCATCAAGGCCAAAGAAGACGGCCGCGACGTGCAGATCGAGCACACCGCCGCCATCCGCCAGTGCGAGTGGGAGTACCTCGACGCCATCGCCGCAAAGGTCGACGAGTACCCGCTCGTGCTGAGCATGGCCTGCGGCATAGGCATCCAGTCGATGGCCGAGAAGTTCTCGCCCAAGCTCGTGGCGCCGGCCGTCAACACAAACATGCTGGGCATGCCGCAAGAGCACGCCGTCTGGCTCGAGCGCTGCGGCGCCTGCGGCGAGTGCGTCATCGGCGAGACCGCCGGCATCTGCCCGGTGGTGCGCTGTTCCAAGAGCCTCATGAACGGCCCCTGCGGCGGGTCGCACGACGGCAAGTGCGAAGTCACGACCCCCGAAAAAGAAGACATCGAGTGCGCCTGGGCGCTCATCTGGGAACGCCTCAAGGCTCAGGGACGCGAAGAGATGATGCTCGTCAATCGGCCGCCCAAGGACTGGAGCAAGGGTAGTTCCGGCGGTCCCCGCAAGATGGTGCGTGAGGAGGCGAAGCCGGTATGACCGCCACCGCTTACAAGGCTGGCAGTAACCTCGAAAAGATCCTTTCCGAGGGCAAGTTCGCGGTCACCGGCGAGTGTGGCCCGCCCAAGAGCGCCGACGGCAGCGTGATCGCCGACAAGGCCAAGATCCTCAAGGGCTTCGTCGACGCCGTCAACATCACCGACAACCAGACCGCCGTGGTGCGCGTGTGCTCCATGGCGTCGGGCGTGCAGGCCCAGCAGAACGGCCTCGAGGCCGATCATGCAGATGACCTGCCGCGACCGTAACCGCCTGGCCATGCAGGCCGACATCCTCGGTGCCTACGTGCTGGGCATCAGGAACATCCTCTGCCTGACCGGCGACCACATGAGCTTCGGCAACCACCCGCAGGCCAAGGGTGTGCACGACCTCGACGCCATCAACCTGATCAAGATGTACAAGGACATGCGCGACGAGGCCAAGTTCCAGTGCGGCGACGAGATGACCGTGTCGCCCGAGCTCTACATCGGCTGCGCCGAGAACCCGTTCGGCGACCCGTTCGAATTCCGCGCCCTGCGCCTCAAGAAGAAGGTCGAGGCGGGCGCCGACTTCATGCAGACCCAGTGCATCTTCAACATCCCCAAGTTCAAGAAGTGGATGGAAGAGGTGCGCGCCATCGGCCTGCACAAGGAGGTCAAGCCATCCTCGCCGGCATCACGCCCGCATCAAGGGCGCCGGCATGGCCAAGTACATGAAGAACTTCGTGCCGGGCATGGACGTGCCGCAGGAGATCGTCGATCGCGTCGCCGCCAAAGAAAAGGGCGCCGCGCAGCAGGCCGAGGGCAAGGCGCTCGCGGTCGAGATGATCAAGGAGCTCGCCGAGATCGAAGGCGTGGCCGGCGTGCACATCATGGCCGTCGAGTGGGAGCCGGCCGTGCCGGAGATAGTCGAAGCCGCCGGCTTGCTGCCGCGCCCGGCTGTGGCGTAGCGGGAAGGAGGGTGACGTGACGACGACCATCGATGCCACGCTCGCCCGCCGCGTCAACCGTGGCTCGGGCGAAAACGCCTACAAGTGCTACCAGTGCAAGAAGTGCAGCACCGGCTGCCCGGTCGCCGGGTTTGGCGACTTTCACCCGGCGCAGGTCATGCGCGCCGTGCAGATAGGCGCCGTCGACGCCGCCGTCGACAGCCGCTTCATCTGGCTGTGCACCGGCTGCGAGACCTGCACCACACGCTGCCCCCAGGGCATCGACATCGCAGCCATCATGGACGAGCTGCGCATGATCGCCCGCGAAGAGGGCCGCGTGCGCTCCGACGTGCCGTTCGCCAACATCCTCAAGCTGAACTACGACTCGTTCCGCCGCTGGGGTCGCCTCTACGAGGTCGAGCTGCTCGCCCTCGACAAGATCACGCGGCCGTCGAGCTTCAGCGACGACGTGGCGATGGGCATCCGCATGTTCCTGAAGGGCAAGATCAACCCGCTGCCCACCCTGGGCGACCGCTCGCAGATGAAGCGCATGGCGCAGGTCGCCGACCGCATCACCCGCGACAAGCGGGCCATCGGGCGGGCCATGGACCTGCCCGCCAAGGCGCCCGCCCAGTCGGGCCCAGGAGGTGTCGCATGAGCCGCGTCGCCTACTACCCCGGGTGCTCGCTACACGGCACCGCCCCCGAGCTCGACAGCTCGTTCCGGGGCACCGCCAAGGCGCTCGGCTCCGAGCTCGTCGAGATCCCCGGGCTGGGAGTGCTGCGGCAACACCGCCGCGCACGCCACCAATCGCCTGCTGGCGACCGCCTTGCCGGCCAACGAGATGGCCAAGGTCAAAGACGACCTCGGCCTCGAGCGCGTCGCGGTGCCCTGCGCCGCCTGCTTTGCGCGCTTCATGGCCACCAACCACGACATCCAAGACGACGAGACGGCTCGCGACGTGGCCCAGGTCGTCGGGCGCCCCTACACGGGCGGCGTCGACGTGCTCAACCTGGTCGACTTCTACCACGACGAGGTCGGCCTCGACGCGCTTAAGGCCAAGGTCAAGCGCCCCTACGCCGGCCTGCGGGTGGCGGGCTACTACGGCTGCCTGCTCACCCGGCCGCCCAAGGTCACGCTGGCCGAAGACCCCGAGTACCCGACCCACATGGACGAGGTGCTCGAGACGCTCGGTTGCGAGCCCGTGCAGTGGACCTTCAAGACCGACTGCTGCGGCGCCTCGCTGGCGCTCTGCGAGCAGGCCGTGGTGGTCGAGCTCGTGCGCAAGATCGTGGCCAACGCTCGCGCCTGCGGCGCCCAGGCCATCGCCTGCGCCTGCCCGCTCTGCCAGGTCAACCTGGACACGCGGCAAGGCGACATCAAGAAGGCCGACCCCACCTGGATCGACGTGCCGATTGTCTACCTCAGCCAGTTCGTGGGCCGCGCCATCGGCGTGGGCGACGGCGAGCTCGGCCTCAAGAAGCACATGGTGCCCGTCGAAGCGGTGCTCGCTTAGGGGCACGGTCCGACGCTGCATACTGACAAGGCCCAAAAAGGGGCGGCGCTACGCGCCGCCCCTTTTGCTTTGCCACCGTCTGCGCGCCCCGCTTCGGCCTCACCGGCGCGCCCTTCGTTCGCTGTGCCCACCGGCGCGCCCCGCGCGTCGGGCGGGTATGAACCTTCTCTGACCACCGACGAACGAAGGGGAGCCCTATGAACGAGATCGTGCCGGGCATCTGGCGCTGGACGGCACGCCACCCCGAGTGGCACACGCGCATCGAGTGGGGCCACGAAGTGGCGAGCTTCGCCTTAGTCGGCGACGCGCTGGTGCTGGTCGACCCGCTGCTGCCCGCCCCCGCCGCGGGCCCTGAGGGCGGCGACACGCGCCCCGACATCGAGCACACACTCGACAGGCTGGTGGGCAAGGCCACGCGCCTGGAGATCATGATCACCATCCCCTACCACGCACGCAGCTCTGAGGAGCTCCTGGCCCGCTACCGCGACGCCCTGCCCACCACCATCTGGGGGCACCGCGCGGTCGCCAAGCGCTTCCGAGACCCGGCGACGACCCTGAGCGAGATCGAGCCCGGCAAACCAGTCGGCGGCGACGACGCCCTCGCCCTGGCGATCGGCAAGCCGCGGCGCTTTGAGATGCCGCTCTTCTTCCCCGCTCACCGGGCGCTCGCCTTCGGCGACGCGGTGATCGGCATCGACGGCGGCCTGCGCGTCTGGCAGCAGGCGTCGACCGACCCCGCCTGGTACGAGCGCGTGTTCGTGCCGACCATGTGGCCGCTGCTGCACCGCGACGCCGAGCGCGTGCTCACGACCCACGGCGACTCCGTGCTGCACGACGGCCGGCAGGCGCTCGAGGCCGCCCTGGAGGCAGGGCCGTGGGACTACCGGGGCGTGAAGGACTAGACTCCTTCTCAGAAGAGTGCTTTCGCTACCGCTCGGCAGTCGGGCGGAGACGCAGCGACTGCCGGCGACGTAAGGAGTCCACCACCATGACCCTCTACTTTCAGCGCGGCGCCATCGACGCCGAGCACCTGCCGTTCGTGCTGCGCATGCTGCCGGTCGACGTGAGCTTCGCCGACGAGGACGACATCCTGCGCTACTGGTCGGGGGCCACCTACCGTACCTGCGACCCGCACTTCATAGGCCAGGACATCCGCGCCTGCCACCCGGGCGGCTCGCTCGAGGTCCTCGAGACCATCCTGCAGGCGTTCCGCAGCGGCGAGCGCGACGTCGCCGAGGGCTGGCACAACGATGGCGACAAGTTCCACTACACGCGCTACACCGCTGTGCGCGACGACGCCGGCGTCTACCGCGGCATCCTCGAGGTCAACCAGGACCTGGCCGACGCCCGCGGCCTGAGCGGCGAGCAGGCGCTGCCCGGCTGGTGAACGCGGCAGCGGCACGGCAGTAGCGGCCGGCGGGCCGCAGCGGACTTCGGGTCAAGGGACGAGACGGCAGGCGGGGCGACGCGAGGTGCGTCAGGCGGGCAGGGCGAACTCGTGCACGCAGGTGGGGTCGCCGCTCAGGATGGACCGTGTGTGACGGTGGGCGGCGGGGTCGGCGCCCAGCAGACCGCAGAGCAGGCCCGAGCTTAGTTCGCAGACCACGCCGGGGTGGTCGCGGGCGACTTCGGGATACAGGCAGCTGCCCACCTCGATGACCACCTTGCGTCCGTCGCGCGCGACGACGCGCGCGCTGCAGCCGGCGGTGGCGAGGTAGGCCATGGCGCTCTCGACGCTGACACCGTGCTCGAGCGCCTCGTGGCCGTTGGGCAGGTCGGCGGCGATCTCGGAGCCGCACTGGTAGCCGACCGCTTGAGCCGACGCCGCCGAGGCGCCCGAGGCGTCGGCCAAGCGCGCCAACATGCCGGCCAGGGCCTCGTAGCGGCGAGGCGGCAGTTGTATGTCGAGGCGCACGCCCGAGGGAGCGTAGACCTTGGCCGGGCGGCCGCCGCGCGGGTTGCGGCGATTGTCGACCACCAGCAGACCGGCGTGCGCGAGCTTTTCGAGGTGCGAGCGGGCCACCGTGCGGTGCAGGCCGAAGGCTTCGGCGGCTTCGGCGGCCGAGACCGGCTCGGGCGAGGCCACGACGAGCTTGTAGATGGCGAATCTGGTCGCGTCGCCGACGGCGCCACCAACGGTGCCGAGCTGCGACAAGTCCCACTGTCGAACGATTGCCATCGTTGCATTACTATACGCCCTCGCGCAGGGGTGAGAAAGCGTGCGACGTTGGGGCTCTTTGAGCGATGGCGCTCCGGGTCGCCGGGCGGCCCCCAACGCGCGCGACGAGCCGACGGCACGCGACGCCCCGCCAACGCGAGGCCTGCTTGCGACGTACGTCGGGTGGGTATCTCGGGGTGACGCCGCCCGCGCGGCGCCGGCTCACCCACCGGTCGAAAGGACAGCCATGATCAAAGTGAAGACCTTCGCCACGCCCATCAAGATCTTCGCCACCATCCGCGAGCTCACCGAGCTCGACGAGGCGGTGGGCAAGTTCCTCGCCGACGAGAAGGCGACGACCGTCTACTCGGTGAGCGATTCGACCACCGCGGGCGACACCGGCGAGACGATCGGCTTGATCAGAGTGGTCGCTTACGACGCGTAGCCACGGTGACCGCCACCGACTCGTCCGGCGGCAGCGCCCCGAAGCCGGCTATGAGCCTGCTCGTCGTGAAGTAGACGATACGTCGCTCTCCGTGGTCGGATCCGCGTGCCGAGTCGTCCGCACAGCCGGCTTGCCGGCGACCGTGCGACGTGCGCGAGCATGCCGGCGGCTGCGTGTCACCGTCTTCACTAGCCTTTCAGGAACCGGAAATAGAAGGCTCCGAACACCAGGACGATACCGACGTTCACCATCAGCCGCGGCCAGAAGCGATGCTGAAAGAGCAGGACGTCCACGCCGACGATAACGGCTATCAGCGCGACGACGTACAGCACGATGTAGGTGTTCCTCGGCATCTCGATCTCCCGTTCGACTAGGTCGGCGGTCAGCTTACATCAGCCGCCGCCCTCGGCCGGACCGACCTGCTCGCGCAACCTCCTCGCGCTCCCCGCTACCCCTCGGGCCCGAACTCCTCGAGTTCCCAGTCCTGCACACGGTAGGCAGTCCCCGGCTTGCCGCCCATCACGAGCACGACGCAGCCCGCCTCATGGGCGCGCGCCCCTCGGGTCGCCGACGGCTCGACGACGTGGACGAACGTCCCTGCAGGCGCGTCGAACTCGTCACCGTCGACCGCGAACCGGGCATCGCCCTGGGCCACGAAGAAGAGCTCCTCGTGGCCGGTGTCGGTCTCGTCGTGGGGGTAGATCAGGAAGTCCCCGGCCGCCGTCGCTCGAAAGAGGTTGACCCCGAACGAGCCGACCGCGAACTGATGCCTGATGGGCTTCCACTCCCGGGTCCTGTCCCCCTCGGGCAGCGAATCGATCTCGTCGATGTTGGCCACCACGTATCGTCTCGCTCGATTCTCGACCATGTCCCTCTCCTCTTTCGTCGCCGAAGCTGGTGGGTGCAGCACGGCGCAGCCGACCTGCGACGGCCAGACAGCCCGCGTAAGAGACCCCCTTCCGCATGAGTACGCTACCACGAGCCTGAACGTGCGCCTGGGCTACGCGGACCGCCGCGGGTCTGGGATCGCACCGCTTGCGTCGGCGACCACGACCCACAGGCCGGGGGCGTGAGGGCCGAAGGCGTGAGGGTCGGGGGCGTCAGGGCCGGGCTCGTCTCTGCCATGACCACGCTCTATGATGATCGAGGTACCGACTCTCACGTTCAGTACGCGACCCGGGGGAAGACATGCGGCTCTTTGGCAGCAGCGACGGCCCGCACATGGCGCACTTCCACTGCGTGCATAGCGGCGACGAGGTGAACGCCTGGTGGGAGGTCCGTAACTGCGAGGGGCTGAAGTGGCGGGTCCTGCGGTCGGACAAGCAGTTCGCAGAGAGCGCCGACATCGGTCCGCGCAGCGCACAGACGCTGGTCGTCGAAGGTGACATCTCGCACTTCAGCGACGCCGTCGCCGGTCTGGGCAAGTGTTTCTACACCGTCTTTTCGCAGGAGGCCGGCCACGGATGGGAGCGGCAGGCCGCCGTCAAGGTCAACGCCCACGAGCACCTCCTCTGGCATCACCCCGATGTCGAGAAGGCGTTCATGGGCGCGGTCGACATGCAGTTCAACACGGTGGCGCCAGGTCTGATGGGGAATGTCGCCGCCTCCGGCCTGAGCTCTCCTCTCGACGCGACGGTCCGGCAGGATGGCATCGCCCAGTGGCTGCAGGCCGAGCGTTAGCCGCCCGGAGCGGGGAGCATCCCCGCCTCGGGTTGACGCTCCCCCGCGGGCCCTCTACCATCCACGATGGAGATGCCCGTAAGGGGCCTCGAGGGAAGACGGTGCAAAGCCGTCGCGGACCCGCCGCTGTGACCGGGGACGACCGCCGCTGAACACGCCACTGCCGGCTTCACGCCGGTGGGAAGGTGCGGCGCAAGGACGATCCGGCAAGCCAGAAGACCTGTCTCCAAGCGGTGCCGTCGCCGCCCCCGTGGTACGGGGCGGGCACTGCTCGTGCACGGATCCAGCAGACGTCAGGGTCCCGGGCAGTCTCGCAGAGAGGCGGCCCGGGATTTGTTGTTTTCTGGCGAGGATCCGGAGGTCGGCACATGCAAGCTCTCTCACAGGAACCCACGACGCAGCGCTCGGTGGTGAGCCCGTTCGTGCGACCGGCCAGCGGCCTGGTGCGCGAGATCACCTCGTGGCAGGTGTTCGGCTTCAACGTGATGAACGCCAACATCGGCATAGGCCTCGTGTGGCTCACGCTGCTCGGCCCCGGCCTCTACCCCGGCGCCAACCTCTACCTGGCCGTACTGCTGGCCTTCGTCGGCATCCTGCCGCTCAACCTGCTCTACGTGCGCCTCGCGGTCGCCTTCCCGCGCTCCGGCGGCGACTACGTCTCGATCTCGCGTACGCTGAGCCCGGCGCTGGGCTTTGCCGTCAACGCCGCGGCGATGGCCTACTTCTGCCTGTTCGTCGGCCTCGGCGGCCTCTACACCGTGCAGTACGGCCTGACGCCGCTGGCGCGCGTCGCGGCCGCCTACACGGGCAGTGCCTGGGCGACCCACCTCGCCAACTGGCTGAGCACCCCGACCGGCACCTTCCTCGTCTCGCTGGCCGTGCTGGCCGCTTACGCGGCGCTCATGATCAGGGGCGGCAAGCTCTATTTCCGCGCGCAGAGTACGGCCTTCGTGCTCGGCACAGCCGCGCTGGCCGTCGTCGTCGTGGCCGCCCTGCTGTTCTCGCGGGCCGGCGCCCTGGCACACATCGACAGCCAGCTTGCGCGCATCCACGCCGGGCCGGTCGCGGCGCTCGCCGCCGGCAAGGCTCCGGGCTTTTCGTGGTCGGCCACGCTGCACGCCGCGATCTGGCCGTGGATCGTCTTTCTGGGCTGCTACTTCTCTGTCTACATCGCCGGCGAGGTGCGCCGCCCGGCCCGCACGCAGTCGATCGGCGTGCTCGGCGCCACGACCTGGACCCTGGCCTGGTTGCTGGGCGTGACCTTCGCCCTGAGCCACCTGTTCGGCATGACGTTCTTCGCCAACCTGGCCTTCACGCCGCCCGCCAAGCTCGGCCTGGGCTCGACGCCCGCCTTCGCCGAACTGGTCGCGCTCGCGCTGCACCACGGCGTGCTGGCCATCGCCCTCATGGCCGCCTTCACGGTATGGGGATTCGCCTGGGTGGGGCCGACCGCGATGTGCGTCTCGCGATGCCTGTTTGCCTGGTCGCTCGACGGCCTCGTGCCGCGCTGGTGCGCCGAGGTGCACCCCCGCTGGCACACGCCCTACCGCGCCCTGCTGCTGACCTTCGCCGTGGCCACCGTGTTCACGGCGCTCATGATCTACGCCCACCTCTCGCTGCTCTCGGGCATGATCGTGATGTTCACCGAGTGGCTCTGCGTCGCGCTGGTGGCGATCGTGCTGCCGCGCGTGGCCGAGCGGCGCAACTTCACGCTGCCGCCGGCGCGGCGCTTTGCCGGCCTGAGCTCGCTGACGTGGCTCGGCATCGTGACCATACCGCCGGTCCTGGTGGCCGCCTATCTCAACCTCACCGACGCCAACTCGGGCACGAGCATCGCCCACCAGCCCAAGGCGATCCTGCTCTGGGTCGCCATCCTGGCGGCCTGCCTGGCGATCTACCGCATAGTGGCCGCCGTGCGCGAGCGCCGCGGCACCAGCCTCACCATGGCGGTCAGGCTGCTGCCGCCCGACTGAAGAGGCGGCGAGACCAGGAACGACTGCGCGCCCGCGCGGCGCCGATCACGCCGCGCGGGCGCCTTGCGCGTGGGCTAGAATCTCTGCCGCATCTCCGCCGCCGGGCTTAAGACCGCAGGAGCAGTCGTGAAGCAGCTGTTCGAGCACACCGCCACCGAGTTGGCCGCCCTGATCGCCGGCCGCGAGGTCTCGAGCCGCGAGGTCATCGAGGCGCACCTCGCGCGCATCGACCACGTGAACGGCGCGGTCAACGCCATCACCGTCGTGCTCGCCGACGAGGCGCTGGTCGCCGCCGACGCCGCCGACCGCGCCGGCGCCGGCCACCGCGGCGACGCCGCCCTGCGCAGCCCCGCGCGCAGCCCCCTGCGCGGCGTTCCCTTCACCGTCAAAGAGAACATCGACTGCGTGGGCTCGGCCACCACCCAGGGCGTGCCGGCGTTGCGCAACGCCATGCCGTGGCGCGACGCGCCGGTCGTGGCGCGCCTCAAGGCGGCCGGGGCCATCGTACTGGCGCGCACCAACCTGCCCGAGCTCGGCCTGCGCCTCTCCACCGACAACCCCCTGCACGGACCCACCCTCAACCCCTGGAACCCGCACCTCACCCCGGGCGGCTCGAGCGGCGGCGACGCCGTGGCGCTGGCCACCGGCATGACGCCCCTCGGCCTGGGCAACGACCTCGGCGGCTCGCTGCGCAACCCGGCCTACTGCTGCGGCGTGGCCGCGCTCAAGCCGACCACCGGCCGCATCGCCCGGGCGAGCTCGCTGCCGCCCTTGGACTTTGGCGCGGCGTCGCAGCTCATGGCGGTCGACGGCCCCCTGGCGCGCTCGGTGGCCGACCTGCGCCTGGCGCTGTCGCTGCTGGCCGGCCGCGACATCCGCGACCCGCGCTCGGTCGACGCCCCGCTACGCGGGCCCGAGCCGGCGACCCGCCGGGCCGCCCTGGTGACGCGCTTGACCGAGGGCGAGATCCCGGCCGAGACGGTCGCCGAGATCGCTCGCGCCGGGCGCCTGCTCGAGGCCGCCGGCTGGCAGGTCGAAGAGGCCGAGCCGCCCGAGCTCGAGCTGGTCACCGAGATCTGGCTCGACCTCATCGCGACCGATTTCACGGTGATGATGCCGGGCCTGCGCGCCTTCGTCTCGGAACCCCTCTACGAGTACATGATGGGCGTGTGTGCGCAGGCCGATCTGGAGGGCACGACCAACAGCGAGATCCACGCCACGCGCTCGCGCCTCACACGCCTGTGGTCGGAGTTCTTCGTGCGCTACCCCGTGTGTGTCGGACCGACCTGGACACAACTGCCCTGGCCCGTCGACGCCGACCTCGCGCCGGCCACCGGCATGGGCCTGGTGCGCGACACCGTGCGGTTCATCACGCCCGGCAACGTGCTCGGGCTGCCGTCGGTGGCGCTGCCCACCGGTGTGGCGGCCGGGCTGCCGACCGGCATCCAGGTCTACGCCGACCTGTGGCGCGAAGACCTCTGCCTCGAAGCCGCCGAGGTCATCGAGGCCGGCGTCGACACGCCGACCCCGATCGACCCGTTGCGGTAGCAGTCGCGCCGCGACCAGCCGCGGCGACGCAAGACCCGCGTGCTTAAAACCCTACCATCATGGTGATAACCCTCACAAAGCGTTCGTACCGCAGGGCCGCAACGGCCACGCGGCGCTACCCAGGAGGGTCACACCATGGATCGCAGATTCGTTGACTACTTCGTAAGCTGGACCGGCTTGGTCGTCGCCGTCGTACTCCTCGCGGCCGGCGGCCTTCTTGTCTGGGGGCACGTCTACATCGACGGCCAGGTCCACAATCAGCTTGCCTCGCAGAAGATCTTTTTCCCGCCCAAGGGCAGCCCGGCGATCGCCGGCCCGCAGTTCGTCGCCATGCAGAAGTATGCAGGGCAGCAGCTCACCACGGGCGCCCAGGCGCAGACCTACGCCAACCACTTCATTGCCGTGCACCTGAGCGAGGTCGCCGGCGGCAAGACGTACGCCCAGGTGAGCTCGGCGGCGTTGGCTGATCCCACCAACACCGCGCTGAAGACGCAGGAAGCCACGCTGTTCCAGGGCACCACCCTGCGCGGCCTGCTGCTGAACGCCTACGCGTTCGGCACCGTGGCCACGATCATCGGCATCGCCGCGATCGTGAGCTTCGTCGGCGGGGCGATCCTGCTGGTCCTTGCGGGCTTGGGCTTCGTCCATGCCCGGCGAGTCGGCAAGGCGACGGCGAGCACGACCGCGGTCGCCGATCAGAACGTGACCAAGGCCGCCTGAAAGACGTCGACGCGCAGTCCGAGCCACTAGCGGCTCGGGCGAAGAGTCGATCGCTCGGCGAGAGGGGCCGGCGGCGCTGACGCGCCGCCGGCCCCTCTCGCATGCTTGGCCCCGCCCCTTGGCGTGCGCATCCGCCCGGGTTGCCGCACGGCCCGCGCAAGCGCACACTGCCAGCAGGCGCGACTTTCGGCGCGCCGGTGCAAAGGAGGGTCGGTGGACGCCCGTCATTCGGCGCGAGCACGAAGCGGCGCCTCGCTGCGCCTTGTGCCCAGCGCCGACAGGCAGAGCCCCACCGGGGTCGGCCCATCCGGCACGCCCGACTCGCAACACCCACCAGGCGCCGGCGACGCGCCCGCCACCCCCCAGCCCCAGACGTCGCGCCTGCGCCGCCGCTTTCCGCTGTGGCAGGTCGGCGCGCTGAACGGGCTGACCGCCGCGCAGTACCTCGTCGGCTGCGCCGCCATCGTCCTCGCCTACCGCCGCTTCCCCATCGTCGGCCTGCCCGTGGGCCTCGCCTACCTGGTCTATGCCGCGACGCAGCATTACGTGCTCAAGCCGCTCACCGTGTGTCCGGGGTGCGTCTACCGGGCGGTGCGCGACGGCCGCTGCCCCAGCGGTCTGACCGTGGTCTCAGCCCTGCTGTGCGAGCGGTCGGCGACCGCCGGCGAGTTCCAGCGGCGCAACCGCGGCGCGCTCTGTTCGAGCCGGCTCTCCCTGGTTTCGTGGCTGGCGCCTCTGCCGCTGGTCGTACCCGGCCTCGTGCTGTCGTTTTCGGCAACGGCCGCGCTGCTCGCGGCGCTGGTCGCCGTGCTGGCACTGACGCGGCTGCTGGTCGTCAGAAGGGCGATGTGCCCGCGATGCCTGGCGCGGCGCTGGTGTCCGGAGGGTCGTCTGCGGCTTTCGTGAAGCGGGCGGCCTACCTCGAGAGGTCGCGGCACGCCACCGCGGTGAGGATCACAGGAGAGGCCAGGCCGTCGGCCGTCTTGACGGGCGCCCAGGTGGCGCCGCCGTCGCTCGTGGCGAGCAGGTCGAGCTGACGCAGCAATCCCCAACCCCGTTCGGAGTCGCCCGACGAGGCGGCGCCCAGGCTCCAGTGGGGGTGCACGATGGCCCAGCCGTGCCGCGCGTCGCTGAACGTGACGGCGCCGAGCTCCCAGTGCACGTCCACGTGGCCGAGCACCCACGAACGGCCGCCGTCGGTCGTGTGGTACACCACGCCCCGGTTGCCGACTATCCAGCCGCGCAGCCCATCGACGAACGACACGCCGTTCAGGCGATCCAGCGTGCCCGGCAGTAGCGTCGTCCAGTGGGCGCCGCCGTCGGTCGTGGTCATGATGAACCCCGGCTTCATGGGCGCGGCGCCGGTGCCGCCCACGGCCCAGCCGTGCCGTGCGTCGGCGAAGGTCACGGCCGTGAAGCGATAGCAGCTCGAGACCGCCCGCTGCAGATGCCAATGGGCGCCGCCGTCGGCGGTCACCAGGATGCCCGTGCTGCCCACCGCCCAGCCGTGACGAGCGTCGGCAAAGGCGACGGCACGCAGCACGTCGGGACCGGCGTACCGCGTCCGCCACGTCCTGCCACCGTCGACGGTGGCCTCGATGACGCCGAGCGCGCCGTTGCGCGCATGGCCCACCGCCAGAGCGCTGCGCGCGCCGGTGGCCGTCACTCCCAGCAGGCAGACGTCGGCCGTGTCGCGATGGCGCACGGCCCAGTGCGCGCCGCCGTCGGAGCTTGCCAGGACGATCCCGCCCTTGCCGACCGCCCAGCCGTGTCGCGCGTCGGCGAAGGCGACGGCGTAGAGGATCTGCGCAAAGGGGTCGCCCAGCATCGACGCCCGGCTGGTCCGCCAGGTCGCGCCGCCGTTCGCGCTGGCGACCACGAGCACCGGCATGCCGACCGCCCACACCTGCGAGCCGTCGCGCGCCGCCGGCGGCGGCCCGGGAGTCTGCAGCGCGCCGTAGGGATCGGCACGGCCGCCCGACCCGCAGCCGGCCACCAGGGCCGCACACAGCAGGGCAAGGATGATCAGCCGGCTCTTGGGCAGGCGTTTCACGAAGGGGGCTCCGATCGAGGTTGTCGCTTTCGCTCATCGGCACCCCGGCGGCGAGCCTTGACCGTGCCGGCCCGCCCGCCCTCTAGGCAAGCCGTCTCAGAAGGAATATGAAAACGAAGGCCGCCTCTACCGTCTAGAGGAGTGAGGACACACACACGACGGCGCAGCGGCCGGACCGCGAGTCTCACGAGCGGTCCACAGACACGGGGGGACGTCATGAGTCGATGGGGTCGGTGGCATTCGTTTCTGCTTGGGGCGGGAGGCGTCGTAGCAGCCGCCCTGATCGCCGCAAGCGTCGTCACGGCGCCGGCTACCGGCGCCCAGCCGGTCGCAGCTCATCAGCCGACTCCCTCGCCGTCGCCGACCGCGCCGGCACACGCTCCCACGCCCTCGCCGTCCGCGTTGTCCGGCCTGTCGGGCGCACCCGCGCCGCTCTGGGTGGAGACGATCTCGTCGAGCCCCTCTCAGGAGTCGTTCCTCGATATCGCCCGCGGCCCACAGGGCAGCATCTACTGCGCCGGCTCTGCCGGGGCGCACGGCTCCGTCTCGAAGCTCCTTGTCGCCCGGTACGACGCCTCCGGCAAGCTGCTGTGGAAGCAGATCTCCTGGGGGCCACACGACCGCAGCGCCTCGCTCGTCGCCGCGGCGGTCACGCTCGCCGGCAACGTCGTGGTGGCCGGCGAGACAGGGACCACCACCATCGGCGAGGGCAAGCAGGACATCCTGGTGGCCGACTACTCGCCCGCCGGGCGGAGGCTGTGGACGAGGGTCATCGACGGTCCCGCCCACGGCGACGACTGGGCCACCGGCGTGGTGGTCGACCAGCAGGGCAGCGCTTACGTGCTGGCCAGCGCCGTCCGCAAGTCCACCGGACGCGACTACCTGGTGGTCAAGCTGGCGAGCAACGGCCGGCAAATCTGGCAACAGTGGTGCGGAGGACGCCTCACCGATACGCCCACCGCCATCGTCATCGACGCCGCGCACAACACCTACGTGACCGGCTACACCTGGAACGCGACGCCCGCCTATGCCACCACGATCCGCATAGACCCGAACGGGCGCCGCGTGTGGACCGATCGCCTGCGCGTGAACGGCGCCGCGACGTACGGCGCCTCGCTGGCGCTGGCGCCCCTTGGCCGCCTCTACGTCACCGGCAGCTGCGCCGGCCTGTCCGGCCTCGCGGTCGACCACGACATGATGCTGGCCCGGATCAGGGCCAGCAACGGCGCGGTCGCCTGGGTCAGGCAGGCCGGCCTGCCCACCAGCAGCGAAGGGGGCGGCGACGTCGTGGTCACCACCGCCGGTGACGCCGTCGTGGCCGGCGATGGCGACAACGGGCAGGGCTGCCTCGCCTGGGACTGGAGCACGGCCGGCACGCAGGTCTGGCAAAACGTCCTCGCCCCCGAAGTCCTCGGGACCGACGCGTGGTTCGGCGCGGTCAGGCTCGATGCCCAGGGCAGCGCCTACTGCGCGGGGACGACCGATGGGCCGACGGCCGCCGAGGCGGACAACTACTGGACCGACCTGGTCGTGGCCAAGTACGCGGCGAACGGCGACCTTCTCTGGTCGACCACCTACAACGGGCCCCGAGACATGCGGGACACGTGCAACGACATGGTACTGACGGGCTCCGGCGTCTACCTGGCGGGTTCGCAAGAGGAGAGCGCCGCGCCCAACGGCGCCGTCGACAGCTCCGCCCTGCTCATCAAATACCCGCTCGACTAGGAACCACCCGCTGGTGGACACCATCGACCCGGCAGTCGACCTCACCGAGGTCACGGGGGTGCTGGACGACCCCCGTGGCCTCGGTGCGCCTGGTCAGGTCGAGCCCTCCGGTCTCGGCGCGCCGGGTCAGGCCGGGCCCGAAGGTGCCCGCAGCGCCGCCCCCGGCCACGGTGTGCCCGCGCGCGACGAGGCCGCCCTGCTGCGCGACGCCCGCGCCGGCGACCCCGACGCCTTCGTGGCCTTGTGGCGTGACCACGAGCCGCGCCTGCGGGCGCTCGCCTTTCGCGTGCTGCGCGACTCCGACCTCGTCGCCGACGCGCTGCAGGAGACCGCCGTGCGCGCCTACCGCGCGCTCGGCAAGTTCCGCGGCGAGTCGGCGCTCGGCACCTGGCTGTTCCACATCACCTACACCTCCTGCCTCGACCTGATCGCCAAACGCGAGCGCCAGCTGCGACTCGTGCAGCGCACCGCGTCCGACGCCACCCTGCAGGAGCCTGACCCAGCCGTGCTGGTCGCCGCCGAAGACCAGCTCTCCCGGGCGCTCGACACCCTCTCGCCCGAGCACCGTGCAGTCGTCTTTCTGTGCCTGCAGCAGGACCTCGACCTGAGCGCCGCGGCGACCGTGCTCGGCATTCCGTACGGCACCGTCGGCTCACGGCTCGCTCACGCGCGTGAAGTCTTGCGCGCGGCACTATCGCGCAAGGAAGGGGACGCCTGATGGACGCCTTCGAAGCAGACCTCAGGCTGGCCCTCGACGCGCTCGACGCCCGGCAGGTGCCGGCCGCCGCACCCGAGTGGGAGGCGCGCCTGCTGGACGCGCTGCGCGCGCCGTCCGCGCGCCGCCCCGCCCGGCGGCTCAGGGTCCGCCTTCTCGTCGCGGCCTGCATCACGGTCGCGGCCCTGATCGTGTTCGTGGCAAGCGGCGCGGCCGCCCGCCTTGGCGTGCCGAACCCGCTCGGCGGCCTCTTCGGCCACGACGAGCCGGTCATGCCGCGACACCTGGCGTCGCCGACGCCCCCGGCCAAGCCGGCTGCCTCGGCCCGCAAGCTGGTCGTCGCGGCGGTCACCGGGACGGCAAGCAACGCGATCAGCGCCGTGAGCTCGAGCGGCGCAGAGCGGCTACTGGTCGCCGGCGGCGGCGGTCCCATCCGCGACCTGGCCTGGTCTCCCGACGGCGCCCGCCTGGCTTACCTGCAGGCCGCGAGCGCGACCGACGCCACAAGCGCGCTCTGGTGCTACGACCCGGCGCGCGCCAAGACGACGCGCCTGACGCTGCGCGCCGCGCCGCGCGCCTCGATCGAAGGCTTTGCCTGGTACGGCGCGCACCGGCTGGTCGTCGCCGCGCTGAGCGGCGCCAAGCCCGGCACGAACGGCGCGCTGTGGGTGTGCGACGTGGCCACCGGCTCGCAACGACCGCTGCGCGACGCCGCCGGGCACGTGCTGCGCGGCGTCTCGCCGTCGTGGTCTGCCGCGGGCCGGCTGCTCACCCTCGTCGAGTACGGCGCCGCGAGCCACAGCAGCGCGACGCAGGGAGGCGCGGCACAGACCAAGACGGCGGAACGCCTGCTGGCGTTCGACACGCGGCACGGCGGGGTCAGTGTCCTGGCCGGCGGCTTCGTGTTTGCCCACAGCGACGGCGACGCCTTCGCCTATCCGCTGGTCTCGCCCGACGGCGCCCTGGTCTACACGGCGCAGACCGGCGGTGACCCGGGATTTGCCTGCACGGTCTACCGCCGGGCCGGCGGCAAAGCGCTGGTCGCAAAAGGCCTTCTCTGGCCGGCGCCGGGCTCGTGGTCTGTCGACGGTCGACTCGCCTTCAGCGGCTCCGCCGAGCTCAAGCAGTGGCGACACGACACCATCCGGGTGTGGCGTCCGGGAGCGGCCAAAGCGACGGCGATCCTGGCGCCGACCGCGCAGCCCATCGGCTCGCTCGCCTGGTCGCCCAAGGGCACGCAGATCGCCTACAGTGTGACGCGCGCGAGCGGCGCCAACGGCTCCTTGTGGGTCGTCCATGCGAACGGCGCCAACAACCACCTGCTGCTGGCGCACGGCAGCTGGCCGGCTTGGGCCGTGGCGCCGGTCGACTTCACGTCGTCGGCCGTCGCGACCGCCGCGGGCGCGAGTTCGGCTTCGCCCCCGAAGCCGAGTCCCTCGGCCACAGGCGCCCGACCCGCGCCGACCCCCCAGGCGGCGTCATCGGCACGATCCTCGTCGCCCACATCCCTGCCGACATCGTGGACCGGCGGCGCGACCGCGACGCCGAAGTGGCAGCAACGACCCTCGGGGACCAAGGCCGACCTGACGAGCGTGGCCTTCAGCGGATCAGGCGACGGCTGGGCGGTGGGCGCCGGCGGCGCCGTCGTCGCCACCTCGGACGGCGGCGTCACGTGGCAGGCCGAGAGCTCGGGTTCAGGCTACTCGATGAGCGACGTGGCCTTCGCCGGCGGCCGGCACGGGTGGGCGGTGGGCGCCACTGTCCTTGGGACCGCCGACGGCGGCCGCTCGTGGACGACGCAAGCCGCGGCTGGTCCCGGCGAACTCTCGGCGGTGACCGCCGTCGACGCCACGCACGCCTGGGCGGCCGGCGGCACGGCCGGGGCGCAGGGGCGCGTGCTGGTCACCACCGACGGCCTGAGCTGGCGCGCGCAAGACGTCGGCGTCTGCCAACGCCTCCGCGACATCGCCTTCTCCGACCGCCTGCACGGCTGGGCGGTGGGCTTCTGGGGCACGATCATCGCCACCACCGACGGCGGCGCGACCTGGACGGCGCAGCATGCCACCCCAGACGGCGTGAGCGGCGGCGCCGACCTGAGCGCGGCCACGCTCGACTCCGTCGACTTTCTCAACGACGACGTCGGCTGGGCGGCGGGCTACGTGAGCGGGGGCCTGTCGTGCCGCGCTCTGTTGCTCGCCACCACCGACGGCGGCGCCCACTGGACGACGCGCAGCCTGGGAGCGATCGGCACGGGACTGCACGATGTCACCTTCGTCGACGCCCAGCACGGCTGGGCGGCCGCCTGGTACCGGCAGCAGGCGGTTATCCTCGCCACCGCCGACGGCGGCACGACCTGGCGGGCAAAGTGCCGGGGCTCAAACGACGTAATCGGCCTCGCCGCGGCCGGCGCCGGTTGCATCTGCGCCGTCGGGGACCACGGCACGATCGTCACACTGGCGGGCGGCTGACGGCCGCCGACGCACACGAGGCGGGCGGCTGACCGCCAGCCGAGACAGACGGGGCCGCCGCCCACCCGCCGCGGCGCACACGCGCATGCCCTCTGAGCTTAGACATCGCCCAGAGTAGTAGTATGCACTACGTACCAGTAGTCGAGCGCTGGGAGCAGGCCATGGTCACACGCGCAGGCACACGGATGCAGGTCACAGCACGGCGGCACAAGAGGCAGCCACGGGCGGCCCTCCGCGGCCGCGCCGTCATCCTTGGCTCACTGGTGGTACTCCTGCTGCTGTTCGTGCCGGCCGCGCAGGCCCGCAGCGGGCGGGTGGCGCCGGTGCAGGCGGCGCCCGGTGCCCGCGCCCTCGCTCCGCTGCACAGCCTGCTCGCGGCCGACCCGGCAAGCTACGGCCTGTTCGACGCCCAGGCCACCGGAGCGCTCGTCGCCCAGTACGCCGAGACGGAGCCCTTTGGTGTGACCCTGAGCGCCGTCGACCCGAGCGGCACGGTTCACTGGTCGCTCAGCGGCGATGACATCGGGCGGCCGCGGGCAAACTGCCGGCCGCCTTCGTCGCCGTCTTCACCGGCTACGACCCGAACAAGGCCCGCCCCGGACGGCTCGTCGCCTACAACGCCGACGGCAGCGTGCGCTACACGCGCTCGTTCAGCGCGTCGTACGTCTGCCCGCTCTGCGACACCCCGACCCGCCTCGTCTGGGTGACGCAATCGGCCACCAAAGTGGTGCGCCTGTTCGTGCGGCAATCGGGTGTCGTGCGCCAGTTGAAGCTGCCGGGCACCGGCAAGCTGTCCATCCAGGCCGCCTCGGCGAGCGCGACCCGCGTGTGCCTCCAGGTGTTCGGCGTCAAGGGCAACGCCTACGCCAGCCCCACCTACTGGATCCGCATCACCAAGGCGGGCGTTCCCCAGATCGCGGCGCGCAGCGTCACCGACTGGGTCGCCGCCGCGCTGAGCCCGAGCGGCGCCTACGCCGCGGTCACGAGCGACCCCGACGGGCCCAACCACTGGGTGCGCTTCGGCGCCTTCAGCGGACGCCCGCTGGCCGGCGAAGACAACAGCCTTATCTACGTCGGTCCGCGCAGCGTCTTCGTCTACGGCTCCTACACCTATAACGCGGGCAGCGACCACTGGGCGGCGACCACCGCCCGAGTCATCGACCTTCCCCAGCTCTACACAGGCTGGGAGCGCACCTGGTTGGTGTCGGACATGTCGTTTCGCTTTGACCCGGCCATCGACTACGTGGCGTGGACCGACCCGGCCACCGGAACGAACGAGGTGACCAGCATGGACGACTGGACCACGGCGGCCCTCGCGGGCTCGTATGCCGACGTCGTGCCGGTCGCCGGCGCCAAGCTCGCCACCGTCACGACCACCGGAACGGTCGCCTACATCGCGAACCCGGCGGCGCCCTGAGGCACCGTCTGGCGGACGCCTGAAACGATGCGGACGGCGGCGCGGGCGCTGCAAAGCAGCGCCCGCGCCGCTTGCGTGATCCGTCGCGCGCGAGGTGCGGCCTGGCCGGCCTCGCTGGCCACGCCTGCTGCGGTATGCTCAACAGCCAGCGGGCGCAGCGCAGCGCTCGGACGCCGGGCGACACTCCACTCGCTCGCGGGAGACACCGGGCCGGGAGGGGCGCTTGCAGGGAGGCTACGACTCGATCTACCGTGGGCTGGTCGCCAGGCTCCCGGAGTGCGACCTTCGTGAGGCCGCCGGCCGCCTCGGCCTCGACTACGTCGGGGGCAGCGTTCGAGTCGGCTTCCTTGGCAGACGCTACCGCGTCACCCCCGACGGCGTGCGCTGCGAAGACGACCTCCCGGTCAACGTTAACGCGCTCAGCGTCATCCTCTACTACGTGCTCTCCCCGGGCCACGGCGATCCTGAGGGCTCCTACGTCCTGGTCGAGGCCATCCCACGGATGGTCGGCATGCTCGGCGCGCAGAGCCGGTTGATGAGCAACCCGCTAGAGCGACACTTCGCCGACGGTCACGGCGCGTTCGGCGAGGCAGCGACGAGGCTGGGCGGCGTCGAAGAAGGGTCGCGCGCGGGCAGGCATCTGTGGAAGTTCACCGTGCTGCCGAAGATCCCGCTCAAGCTGGCCTTCGACGAGGCCGACGACGACTTTCCGGTCGGCGTTCAGATCATGCTCGACAGGACGGCCATCGAGTTCCTCGAGTTCGAGTGCCTCGCATTCATGGTCGGCTGCCTTGTGCGCGCGCTCATCGAGGTGGCGCGCCACGGTGACGTTGGCGGTTGAGAGGAGTAGCCTTCCCCACCATGACTGACGCCCCCGACACAGTCCGCATACTGCGCGAGACGCTCGAGCTGGAGCGCGCCGCGACGCAGCGCTACGCCGAGCACCAGCTCTCGGCCTGCGACCCGCGGCTCTGCGCCTACTGGGAGGGGCTGCGCCGCAACGAGGCCGACCACCACGAGCGCATCGTCGCCGAACTGGCGGCGCTCGGCGCCGTCAGCGCCGAAGCGCTCGGCGCAACCGACACCACGACGCTCCCCGCCGGCCCCGCGACCGCCGGCTCCGCAACCGCCGGGACCGCGACGGTCGGCCCGGCCGCCGCTCCCGACCTCGCCGCACCATTCGCCCAACCATCCCCAACTGCCCCGCTCCGCCAGCGCGGCTACGCCGGCATGCTCGCCACGCTGGCGTCCGACCTCGAGTTCGAGCGCCAAGCCATCGCGACCTACGCGGCGAACGCAAAGCAGCTCGCCGACCCGCGTCTCAAGGCATTCATGCGCGAGCTCGTGCGCGCCGAGACCGGGCACCGCCGCGGCCTCGAGCGCGCCATCGAGCGCCTGAACCTGGGCCACGAGGCGGTCATCCTCTACTGCCCCGTCTGCGGCTGGGAGCTCGAATTAGGCGTCGAGCCGGCCGATGGTGCCACGGTGCGCTGCCCTGTGTGTGCCGTGAGCTTCGCGCTCGGCGCGCGCGACGGCGAGTTCGTGCTCGAGCGGGTCTGAGGCGCGGTGCTCGACGAGTTCCTCAAGGCGAATCTCGGCCTGTGGAACGAGTGGACCGAGATCCACAAGACCTCGGACTTCTATGACCTCAAGGGCTTTCGCGCGGGCAAGTCGTCGCTGCACTCGATCGAGCTCGACGAGCTCGGCGACGTGGCCGGCAAGCGCCTGCTGCACCTGCAGTGCCACTTCGGCCTCGACACGCTGTCGTGGGCGCGCCTGGGGCGCGACCGTCACCGGCGTCGACTTCTCGGAGCGCGCCGTCACGCTCGCCCGCTCGCTGGCGACCGAGCTCGCCCTGCCGGCCACCTTCGTGCAGTCCACGGTCGATGAGCTGCCGGCCAACCTGAGCGGCGCCTTCGACATCGTCTTCACCTCCTACGGCGCCATCGAGTGGCTCCCCGACCTGAACGCCTGGGCGCGCACCATCGCCCACTTTCTGGCGCCGGGCGGCACCTTCTACATGGTCGAGCTGCACCCGCTG
This sequence comes from uncultured Actinomycetes bacterium, assembly GCA_963753695.1. Lineage (GTDB taxonomy): Bacteria > Actinomycetota > Thermoleophilia > UBA2241 > UBA2241 > Bog-752. The sequence goes on along the minus strand of CAVWDG010000010.1, from coordinate 152,439 downwards.
GCGCGCACCCTCGACGACTTGGACGCGCACCCCGAACTGCGCGTCGTGGGGCCGTACTTTCCGGCGCGCAAGCCGCAGCGCCTGCGCATTCACGGCTCGTATGCCGAACCCGACGCGCCGATCGAGCACAACGTCGCCTACGGCTGGACCCACAGCTTCGCCGAGATCCTGAACGCACTGATCGGCGCCGGCCTGCGCCTCGAGTACCTGCACGAGTTCCCCTGCTCGGTGGTGCCGTTCAGCCGCTCCATGAAGCGCGCGCCCGACGGCTGGTACTACCTGCCCGGCGGCCGCCGCGACGTGCCCTTCCTGTTCTCGCTCAAGGCGAGCCGCGCGGCCGACGAGCCCGCGCCGCAGCCATGAGCGGCGCCCTCGGCCCCTCCGCCGAGCCGCGCGGCGTGATCGGCCCCTCGCCCGAGCAGCGCGCCGCCAACCGCGAGCTCTGGGACGAGCTCACCGCCATCCACGAACGCTCCGCGTTCTACGACGTCGAGGGCTTTCTGGCCGGCGCCTCGAGCCTGACGGCGCCCGAGCTCGACGAGCTCGGGCCCAGCGTGCCCGGCAAGCGCATGCTGCACCTGCAGTGTCACTTCGGGCTCGACACGCTGTCGTGGGCGCGCCTTGGGGCGACGGTCACCGGCGTCGACTTCTCGGGCAAGGCGATCGCCCTGGCGCGCCGCCTGGCGGCGCGGAGCGGCCTGCCGGCGACCTTCATCGAGTCCGACCTCTACGCGCTGTCCGCCACGCTCACGGAGCGCTTCGACATCGTCTTCACCTCGTGGGGCGCGATCTGCTGGCTGCCCGACCTGCAGCGCTGGGCGCAGCTCATCGCCGACCACCTCTCCCCCGGCGGCATCTTCTACATCGCCGAGTTCCACCCGTTCCTCTTCGCCCTGGCCGACGACCGAGAAGAGCCACTCCTCGCGCGCGACTCGTACTTTCACAGGGCCGCGGCCAGCGCCTGGCAAAACGACGGTCGCGGCAGCTACGCCGACCCCGACGCCCACGTGGCGGCGCCGGTCGAGTACCAGTGGGACCACCCGCTCGGCGAGATCGTCTCGGTGCTGACCGCCGCCGGGTTGACGATCGAGTACCTCCACGAGTTCCGCCACCTCGAAGAGCACCAGCGCCTCGATTGGCCCTGCCTGGGGCCGCGCCCCGACGGCTCGCTCGCCCTGCGGCGACTGCGCGACGAGTTTCCCCTGGCTTTCTCGCTGCGCGCGCGAGCGCCGGGCTGAGAGCGCGGCGAGCGGGCCGAAGCTGCTGCCTGGGACCGCCCGCCAAACTGTCCAAACCGACGCGCGCAGCCGATAACAAAGGTGGCTTGTCTTCGCCACCGAACCTTCTATGCTCAGTGCCCGTCTCTAGGGAGCCGCGTGCACGGCTCCGCGGCACGAGAACCACGCACGCTCGTCGCGCCCCGACGAATCGCGACAGGGGCAGGGGTCCACTTCTGGAGGGAACATGAACAGGTCGGTCCGATCGGGCGGCTTTCGCAGGCCGCTGCTCTTACTCTTGGCGTTGGCGGCGATGGCCGCCTGTGCGCTGGTGGCCGCTGGACCGGCCGCGGCGGCAACGACGGGGCCGACGGGCCCGACGATGGGTCTCGATGGGCCGACCGGTCTGCGCGCCGCGCTCAACGCCTCGCCCGGCGGCATACCGGGCTACTTCAAGACCGTCCTTTCCGGCTCGACCATCACCAACGTCCCCGTGCAGGTCCTCGCTGTGGCCGACGGCCAGAACCCGGTCGACGGCTCCGCCCTGGTCTTCTTTCAGATCACCGACAAGAACATCGTCGCCGAAGGCGGCCTGGCCGAGGGCATGAGCGGCAGCCCCGTCTATCTCGGCGACGCGAGCAATCCCGACCCCGACGACGATCCCATGATCGGCGCCGCCTCCTACGGCGACTCCTTCACCACCAACGGCCTCGGCCTGGCGACGCCCATCGAGTACATGACCTCGATCGAGACCAACTACAGCGTGGCCCCGCTCGACAAGGCCGTGGCTCGCACCGGCGCCCCGGCGGCGCCCTCGCTCGAGACCGCCGGCCCCATCATGCCCAAGACCCGCACGGCCCTCGCGGCCAAGCCGGTCAAAACGGCGGCCGGCACGTTCAGCACGTTCGTCGTGGCGCGTAGCCGTTCGATCGCCCGCACGCTGCACCCGGCGGCCGGCACGGCCGTCTTCGTGCCGCTCAGCGCCGTCGAGGTCGGCGGCCTGCCCAGCACGAGCGCGGCCTACAAGCGCCTCGCCGCCGCCTTTGCCAAGCGCGGCGTCGACATCAGGCCCGTCGGCGCCGGCGCTCCCGACGCCGGCTTCACCACCGACCTCGTGCCCGGCGCCGCTGTTGGCGCGGCCTTTGCGACCGGCGATTTCTGGGCCGCGTACATCGGCACCGTCACTTACGCGCACGACAACGTCGTCGTCGCCTTCGGCCACCCGGCCGACCTCGACGGCGCCTCCGGCCTCGACATGACCAACGCCAACGTCTACGGCATCTGGTCCGACTCGTATGCCTCGTACAAGCTCGTCTCGCTGGGCGCCACGCGCGGCCTGATCACCCAGGACCGCACCTACGGCATCGCCGGCGAGCTCGGCGCCGCTACCCCAGCCGTCACCCCTGAAGTGCCCGTCACGGCCTCGGCCGCGATCGGTGCCGGCACGCCCCAGACGATGCATACCAACGTGCCTCTGTGGGTCGCCGACAACGCCGATTACGGCGCCGACATGATCGCCAGCGCCTGCTACTTCGCGGTCGCCAAGGTCGCCGACGCCGGCCTCTACCCCGGCCACGCGCTCATGGATTCGAGCGTGACGGTCGCCGACGCCACGGCGCCGGCCACGACGTACACCAACACCATGGACAACGTCTACGACGACTCCTACGACGTCAGCAGCTACGCCGGCGAGGACGTCTACGACATGCTCGGCGAGCTGCAGTCGAACCCCAACGGCACGGCGCCGGCCCTGCTGGCGACCACGAACGGCGCGGTCACCTTCAGCGCCACCCTCACGCCGGCCAACAAGAGCCTGCAGATCATGGACTTCTCCATCCCCGGCGGCTTAAAGCACGGCGCCAACACGGTCCGCGCTATTGTGCGCGCCTACGGCGAGAAGGGCACCCACGAGCAGGACCTGACCCTCACGGTGCCGGCCAAGGTGGCCACCAGCGGCGAGGTCGTCGTCTACGACTCGTCGGGCTACGACAACGGCGACGGCTCCGGTTCGTCGAGCTCGCCGAGCCCCTTGGGTGCGGCTGCACGCGCGAACTCAACGACGGCCGACCCGAACGCCATCCCTGACTCGCCCACGCTGGCCGACCTGTCGGCCGACGTGGCAACGTGGCAGGACAACGACGTGCTGAACGCCACGCTGATCGCCGACGTCGGCAACGACTTCGTCGTGCCGACGGGCCCCGACGGCCAGCCGATCAACATCGTCACGGCCACCCTGCCGATGATCAGCACCGGGGCAGGCCTCGGCACCACCTGGTACGTGCAGGGCAACGTCTCCAAGTCGACGCCCTACATGCGCCTGCGCCCCACGGTCCCCTTCGTGGCCAAGCACCACACGGTGAAGCTGGTCGGCCTGATCGAGGCTGAAGACTCGAACCTCACCCGGGTCTCGCTGTACGCCGGCAAGGCGACCAAGCCCTTCGCCACCGTGCCGGTCCACGTGAACGCCTACGGCGAGGGCGTGTTCAGCGCCACCGTCAAGCTTGGTACCACCGCACAGACCTACAAGGCGGTCTGGGCCGGTTCCGGCGAGTACATCGGCGCCACCGCGACCTGCAAGGTCTACGTGCGCTAGTCACCACCGACCGCACGCCGCGGCCGGCAACGGCCAACGCGAGCGAGGCGGGCGGGGTCGCAACGCGACCCCGCCCGCCTCTTTTCTTTTGCACCAGTGTGAGATTAGAGCGCCAGGGTACACTAATTGCCGGACGGCGGGTCGCGTGTAGCGCGTCCCCCGGACCGAGCATGCTGGACAGAACGGGGTGACAGAGTGTCCAGGTCCCCTGCACGGGGAAGCCGGTGCGCGAGCACCGGCGCCACCAGCACCCCAAGAAGGCGGCGCCTTACCCTCCGGGCGCCGCCTTCGCTTTGGCTGAGGCGGTCGGCAAGCTCAGACGGTCGCTGGGCTCGGGCCGTCGCTGGGCTCGGGCCGTCGCTAGGAGCGCGGCGCCGCGGCGAGCCTGCCGAAGAGCGCCCCCAGCTCGTCGCGCGGCACGACCAGGTCGGCGCTGGCGCGCACGTCGTCGGCGGCCTCGGCGACCGCCACACCCAGGCCGGCCCACTGCATCATGTCGATGTCGTTCCAGCCGTCGCCGCAGGCCACGGTGCGCTCGCGGGCCAGGCCCAGCGTGTCGCACAGGTAGGCCAGCGCCGAGCTCTTGCTGGCGAGGGGGTCGCTGATCTCGATGAAGTGCGGCAGCGACCGCGTGACGTAGAGGCTGTCGCGCCAGCGCTCCTGCAGCTCGGGCAGCAGGGCGGCCACGTCGCTGGGCTCGCTCGAGATCACGATCTTGGTGGGCGGCTTGGCGACCACCGCCAGCAGATCGGGCACCACGTTCATGCCGACCTCGGCGTACTCGGCGTACTGCCGCGCCCACTTGTCGTGCTGTTCGACGTAGAGCTCGTCGTCGACGTAGACGTTGACGTGGCGGTCGAGCTCGCGCATGGCGACCACCACCTCGGCGGCGCTGTCGGGCGCGATCGGCAGGTGGCGCACCCACTCGCCGCTGCCCAGGTCGGCCACGAGGGCCCCCTGGTAACAGACGATCGGCCCGCTCGTGAGCCCGAGCCGCGCCACCATGTGGCGCGCGCTCTTGAACATGCGGCCGGTCGACACGACGAAGGGCACCCCCGCGCTGCGCAGCTCGTCGATGCCGCTCGCGGTCAGCGGCAGAAACTGCAGGCTGGGCGGCAGCAGCGTGCCGTCGAGGTCTGAGGCGACCAGGTCGGGGCGGCGCAGGGCGGGCTCTGACGTCATGGCCGAACGCTGTTGACGAAGGCCGCCGCGGGGGTAGACTGTGAGACAGGAGAAGGACGCACCCCGACTGTCACGGGAGCGCTTCTCAAAGAGGCCTGAATCCCCATCAGGTCTCTTTTTTGCGTTGAATCGGGTCTGCCGCGCTCCGACGACGGGTCTGCATGGGCCGGCGAGGGCACGTTCCGGCGGCGCTCCAACGGGCCTGCGGCCGCGCCGCTCCGCCTCATTTGCGCCGCAGGTTGTCGATGGAGCGCTGCACGTCGATCTCGCCGGCCAGCACACCCCCGATCAGGTACCCCAGAGCGCCGATCGCGCACACCACGACCAGCTTTTCGAGGCCGAGCGCCATCCATACGACGCCGACCACCAGGCCGACGGCCAGACCGATGAACCTGAGACTCACGTGGCACCTCCTCGGCCGACGAGCAACTCGTCGACCTCGACAGTCAGCTCACCCGCGTCGAGACCCGTCGCGGCCCGTAGTTCCCGGTCGATGACGGCCCGGGCGCGGGCGTGCGTGCGACGCACGTCGGTCGCGGCAAGCGTAAGAGACGTGCGGGTCACGAGGCGCTGGTCGCGCCTCGTGACCCGCACACGCGCATTCCTGACTTCGGCAAGTTCAGCGACGAGGCAGTTGGCGACCAGGTGCTCGAGCGCCTCGGCCTTGACGACCACGCTCGCCTGCAGGTCGCCGAGCTCGACCCCGGCGCCGTCGTCGGCGTGGTTGCCGGCCAGCATGCGCAGGGCCAGCCACAGACAGGCGGCGCCGAGCGCCATGGCGGCGAGGCCGGCCAGCGCGACCAGGGCGCCCCGGGCGTGCAGCAGGTCGTGCCACCAGCGCGCCCCCGACCACGTCACGGTGCGATCGGCGGCCAGCGCGCCCTCGCGCACCAGCAGGGCGGCGCAGAGCAACGTGCCGACGAGCGCCGCGATCAGGGTGGCCACGCGCCTCATTTGAGGTACCGCGGCAAGTCGTGGACGCGCAGCACCTTGACGACCGGCTCGTGTACCTCGACGGCGAGCCCGAGGGTGTCGCGCAGCGCCGCCTGAGCCACACCGGCCAGGCGCTCGCGCAGCGCGGCGGGCGGCGCCAGGGGCCGCAGAGCCACCCGGACCTGGGCGGTCAGGCGCTCGTCGCGCAGTGCGAACGTGGCTTTGGACGACACCACGTCGGGGTCGCGCGCAAGCTCGGCGGCCAGGTAGCGCTCGAGGGTGTCGGGCGGCAGCCGCAGGCTGCCGCCCTCGACGCTCAGCACGAGCGCGGCGGGCCGTGAGCGCAGCGCCAGGGCGGCCAGTGCGACGCAGCCGGCGAGCAGCACGAGCAGCACCACGATGCGCCCCTCGTGGGAGTGCGGCAGGGGCACCGTGCGCCAGATGCTCAGGTGACGGCCCACCGCCGCCGCCAGCAGCTCGATCGCCGCCGACACGAGCACCACGCCGGCGGCGAGCAGCGCCACGAAGCCGAGTGTCGCCTCGAGGGCGTCGAGGGCGAGGCCGCGAGGCGACCGGCTAGGCCTGTCCGTTTTCGCCGCCAGAAGCGCCTTCGGGGAAGTAGATGTCGCTGACCACGACGTTGACCGCCTTGACGGCCAGGCCGGTGGTGGCTTCGATGCGGTCGCGCACGCGCTCGCGGCAGGCCTGGGCGACCTCGGGGATGCTGCGCCCGTAGGTGACGACCAGCGTGAGGTCGACATCGACGCTGTCGCCGCGCAGGTCGACCGTGACGCCCTGGGTGCGGTTGTCGGCCACACGCAGGCTCGAGAGCGCACGCGAGGTGGCGCCGCCGAGGGCATGCACGCCCTCGACTTCGCGGCAGGCCATGTGGGCGATCTTGGCGATGACGGTATCGCCGATCTCGAACTCGCCCGCGGCTACGGTCGCGCCCGGCGCGTCGGGCGTGGCCGGCGGTTCGGCCGGCGGCGTGGCGGGCGGCGTTTCGGGTGGTTGCTGGTCGGCCATGTGCGGGCTCCCCGGTCGGAAAAGGGCGTGCCTTTGCGTGCTTGCCCTACTCTACCCCGCCGCAGCGCCGGCCGCGACGGCCGGCGCTGCTTTACGGCGGAGATTCAGCCGCGCGTACGAGGACTCAGCCGCACTTGGAGTAGCCGCAGAGGCGGCAGACCACACAGCCGCCTTCGTGCTCGATGGAGCCGCCGCAGTCGGGGCAGGCGCCCTGGGCGACCTCGACCAGGGCGAGCTGCGGCTCGAGCGTGGTGGGCGCCGCGGCCCCGCCCGAGATGTAGCGCCGCTCGATGGCCTTGCCGATGGCGTCGGCGCACGACAGCGTGGCGTTGGGCCCCAGGCCGTACGGCACGTGGCAGCGGATGCCCTTGAGCTGGTCGACGACCTCGCTTGGAGCGGCGCCCTTCTTGAGAGCCAGCGAGATCAGCCGGCCGAGCGCTTCGGTGTTCGACGAGGCGCAGCCGCCGGCCTTGCCCATGTTGGCGAAGACCTCGCGCGGGCCGTGCTCGTCGTCGTTCATGATGACGAAGAGCTTGCCGCAGCCGGTGTCCATGCGCTCGGTCTCGCCCGACAGCAGGCGCGGACGTGAGGGCCGCGTGGTGGCGATGCCGCCGGCGGCCGGGTCGCGCGGGGCGCCCTGCTTGTAGGCGGCGCCCACGTTGAGCACCTGCTCGTCGCGACTGCCGTCGCGGTAGATAGTGACGCCCTTGCAGCCCGAACGGAAGGCGAGGCGGTAGACCTTGTCGACGTCGTCGGCGGTGGCGTCGTTGGGGAAGTTGACCGTCTTTGAGACGGCGTTGTCGGTGGCGTCCTGGAAGGCGGCCTGCAGCTTGATGTGCCACTCGGGCGTGACGTCGTGGGCGGTGGCGAAGACCTTGCGCCACGCGGCCGGCACGTCGTCGACGTGGCGCGCCGAACCTTTGTCGGCGACGCGCTTGATGAGCTCTTCGGAGTAGAAGCCCTCGCGCCGGGCGACCTCTTCGAAGTACGGGTAGAGCTCGACCATCTCGTCGTCGTCGAGCACCTTGCGGCGCACGTAGCCCAGGGCGAACAGCGGCTCGATGCCGCTCGAGCAGCCGGCGATGATCGAGATCGTGCCGGTCGGGGCGATGGTGGTGACGGTGGCGTTGCGCAGCCGGGGGCCGCCTTCGACGTCGTAGATGGAGCCCTCGAAGTTGGGGAACACGCCGCGCTCTTCGGCGAGCTCGATGGAGGCCTCTTGCGCCTGGGCGTGCACGAACTCCATGATCTCGCCGGCCGAGGTGCACGGCCTCGTCGGAGTTGTAGGGGACGCCGAGCCTGAAGAGCATGTCGGCGAAGCCCATGACGCCGAGGCCGATCTTGCGGTTGCCGCGGCTCATGTCGGCGATCTGCGGCAGCGGGTAGTTGTTGACGTCGATGACGTTGTCGAGAAAGCGCACCGCCGTCTTGACGATGCGGCCCAGGCGGCCGTAGTCGAGGTGACCGTCGTCGCGACACGCGGGCGAGGTTGACCGAGCCCAGGTTGCACGACTCGTAGGGCAGCAGGGGCTGCTCGCCGCAGGGGTTGGTGCTTTCGATGGGACCCAGCTGGGGGGTCGGATTGTGCTCGTTGATGCGGTCGATGAAGACGATGCCGGGGTCGCCGTTCTTCCAGGCCAGCGTGACCATGAGGTTGAAGACCTTGCGCGCCTGCAGCATCTGCACCGTCTCGCCGGAGCGCGGATTGAGCAGCGGGTACTCTTCGTCGGCTTCGACCGCGTGCATGAACGAGTCGGTGACGGCCACCGAGATGTTGAAGTTGTTCAGGCAGTCGTCGTTGTGCTTGGCGTTGATGAACTCCAGGATGTCGGGGTGGTCGACGCGCAGGATGCCCATGTTGGCGCCGCGCCGCGTGCCGCCCTGCTTGATGGTCTCGGTGGCGGCGTCGAAGACGCGCATGAACGAGAGCGGGCCCGACGAGACCCCGGCAGTCGACAGCACGACGTCGTTCTTGGGGCGCACGCTTGAGAACGAGAAGCCGGTGCCGCCGCCGCTCTTGTGGATGAGGGCGGTGTTCTTGATGGCCTCGAAGATGGCGTCCATGGAGTCGCCGACGGGCAGCACGAAACAGGCCGAGAGCTGCCGAGCTCGCGGCCGGCGTTCATGAGCGTGGGGCTGTTGGGCATGAACTCGAGGTTCGACATGAGCTGGTAGAAGGTCTCTTCGACCTGCTCGACCGGGGCGCTCGGGTTGTGCAGCCGCTCGGCCTGGGCGATCGCCCGGGCCACGCGCCGGAACATCTGCTCGGGCGTCTCCTGCAGCTCGCCGTTCTCGCCCTTCTTGAGGTAGCGACGTTGCAGCACCTTGAGTGCGTTGGCCGACAGCTCTATCACGTCGCGCCCCGTCTCAGTCATGAGTCATGCCCCCTGCTCTGTTCGATGTGATCAGCACCGGCTGGTCGACCGGCGCGTCGTCTGACGATGCGGTGGTGGGCGGCCCGTCGGCCGCTCGGTCGTGTGGTTTGTCGGCCGCCTGGTCGGGCGGCGTGTCGACTGCCTGGTCGCGCAGCCCGTCGTTTGCGGCCGGTTCGTCGAGGCGCGCGAGCTCGCTTTGGAACTCGTCGATGTCGTCGAACTGGCGGTAGACCGAGGCGAAGCGGATGTAGGCCACGCGGTCGAGGTCGCGCAGGTAGCGCAGCGCGCGCTCGCCGATCTCGACCGAGGTGACCTGCTGCACCGACTCGCGGCGCAGCTCGCCTTCGATCTCGTCGGAGATGCGCTCGATGCGCTCGAGCGAGATGTGGCGTTTCTCGCAGGCGCGCAGCAAGCCGTTCAGCAGCTTGGCGCGCGCGAAGACCTCTTCGGCGCCGCTGCGCTTGACCACCAGCAGGGGCGCTTCTTCGACGCGCTCGTAGGTGGTGTAGCGCCGTCCGCAGTGGCCGCATTCGCGGCGCCGGCGGATGGTGTCGCCCGATTCGGAATCGCGCGAATCGACCACACGGCTGTCTTCGTCACCACAGAAAGGACAATGCACGGAACGTGGGCTCCTGCTACGAGGACTACAAGATGTAGTGCCTAGAGGATTGGCTGGTCACAATATAGCGGATTTCGCCGTCGTTGCAACGGTTCCTTGCCATTCCAACGACATCTTTTGGTAGTGGTAAGGGTGATTCTCACCTTGAGGGTGAGATTTGGCCCCTTGCCACCCAGTGTAGCGCGCCCCGGGGACGGCTCTTCGGGGCGCGGCGCGCCGACGCCGTACGCGCGTGCGGCGCGCGGCGCGCCGGCGCCGTACGCGCGCGCGGGCTCGCCCGGCGAGCTCGCCTCAGCAGGTATACTTGGCGGCATGAACACCATCGTGCTGCCCACCTACAACGAGCGCGACAACCTGCGCCATGCCCTCGAGCGCATCCGCGAGGTCGCCGACGGCAACGACCTGCCACTCCACACGCTGATCGTCGACGACAACTCGCCCGACGGCACCGGCGAGCTCGCCGACCGCCTGGCCTCCGAGTACCCCGACGTCGAGGTGCTGCATCGGGCCCGCAAAGAAGGCCTGGGCAAGGCCTACATCGCCGGCTTTCGCCACGCCCTGGCAAACGGCGCCGACCTGCTCTTCGAGATGGACGCCGACCTCTCGCACGACGCCAGCTACCTGCCCCACTTCGTCCACCTGATCGAACAGGGCGCCGACGTGGTGCTGGGCTCGCGTTACGTGCGCGGCGGCGGCGTCGAGAACTGGACGCTGTCGCGGCGCGTCATCAGCCGCGGCGGCTGCCTGTACGCCCAGACCATCCTCGGCCTGCCCTACCGCGACCTCACCGGCGGTTTCAAGTGCTTTCGGCGCGACGTGCTCGAGGCGATCGACTTAGATGCCGTCGACGCCCGAGGCTACGGCTTTCAGATCGAAATGACCTACCGCGCGCACAAGCTCGGATTCAAGGTCGTCGAGCTGCCCATCACCTTCGTCGACCGCCAGGTCGGCGAGTCGAAGATGTCCAACGACATCGTGGTCGAGGCCATGGTCGGCGTCTGGCGCCTGCGGCTCGACCGCGGCGCCCGCCACGCCTGACGATCGACCGTGACCACCGTCGGCAGCCGTCCCCGTGATCGCCGCCGCTCGGCCATGACCGCAGGCGGCCGCCCGTGACCGCCACCGCCGGCCGCCTGCTGGCCCTCGACGTGGGCACGGGGACCACCGACATCCTCGTCTTCGCCCCCGAGGGACGCCCCGAGAACTCGGTGAAGCTCGTCGTACCGTCGGCCACGCAGGTCGCCGCCGCCCAGATCCGCGACGCCACGCGGCACGGCCTCGCCGTGGTCTTCGCCGGATCGACCATGGGCGGCGGTCCCGCCCTGCGAGCCGCACTCGCGCACGTGGCCGCGGGCCTTACCTTCCACGCCACCGCCACGGCAGCCCTGACCTTCGACGACAGCCTGAGGGACGTGGTCGCCCGCGGCGTGCAGCTGGTCTCAGACGACGAGGTCGCGGGGCTCGTGCGCGGCGGCGCCAGCCTAGTGCGCAGCGGCGACGTCGACCTGCCCGCGCTGCTGCGCGCGCTGGCCGGCTTCGGCGTGCCCACCGACTTTGCCGGCGGCTGCGTGGCCGCTCAGGACCACGGCTTCGACCCGCAGGGCTCCAACCGCATCTTCCGCTTCGCCTTCTGGGAACGCGCCCTGGCGGCCCGCACGCCGCTCGACGAGCTCTTCTACGCGGCCGGCGACGGCGCCGACGAGGTGCCGGCCGAGTTCACGCGCTTGCGGGCGGCGGCCCGCGAGCTCGCGGCTCTGCCGCGAGTCACGGCCGCCGACACCGGGCCGGCCGCTCTGCTGGGCGCCCTCGGCGACGAACCCCTCGGCGCGCGCGCCGACGCCGTGCTGATCAACGTGGGCAACGGCCACACGATCTGCGCGATCGCTCTCGAAGGCCGCCTGGCCGGCATCTACGAAGACCACACCTACCGCCTCGACGGCCCCCTGCTCGACGCACTGGTACGGCGGTTTCTGGCCGGCGAGCTGCCCAGCGACGAGGTGCGGCAGGCCGGCGGGCACGGAGCCGCTCTGGCCGACGAGCTGCGCGGCGGCGTGCCCGCCGGCCTGCCGGTGCTCGTGACCGGCCCGAACCGCCGCCTGCTCGCCGGCAGCTCGCTGCCCGTGCGCTTTCCGGCGCCCTACGGCGACATGATGATGACGGGTCCGGCAGGACTGATCGCCGCGCATCGCCGCCGCTACGGTGACTAGGCGCGCGACGTTAGTCACGCCTGCCTGAGCGGCGACGACGAAGTCGGTCGACGGCACTAGGCGCGCGACGTAGTCACGCTCGCCTGAGCGGCGACGACGAAGTCGATCGACGGCCTGAACCTCACGCCGACCACCGGCGGCGCTCCGGGCGGCTACGCCTCGGGTCGCTTGGCCCCGCTCAGGGCATGCTTGAAGGCGGCCACGCCGACCTCGTCGTGAGCGCAGAACACGATGCGCCGCACGCTGCTGGGCCGCTCGGCAAGGTAGGTCCGCACGCGCCCGATCATGATCTCGGCGCAGGAGTAGATGGGAAACCCGCCCACGCCCGTGCCGAAGGCCGGCAGCCCCAGCGAGCGCGCGCCCAGCCGGTCGGCGACCTCGAGGGTGCGCGTGGTGGCGGTCGCGATGAGGTCGGCGCTGGTGCGCAGGTCGTGGCCCATGACCGCCGCGTGGATCACCCAGGTCGCGCGCAGCGTGCCGCCGGCGGTGGGCACCGCGTCGCCGACCGCGATCGGCCCCTGGCGCATGGCTTCGTGCTCGATCTCGATCCCGCCGGCCCGTTTGATGGCGCCGGCCACGCCGGCGCCCATCCAGAGCTCGTTGTTGGCGGCGTTGGCGATGGCGGCGACGTCGAGGGCGGCGATGTCGCCGGTGACCACTTCGAGCACGGTCTTGCCCACGGTCGTCTTCACGTGCAGCCCGCGCTCGCTACTTGCGTCGCCCGAACAGGCGCCGCCGCACGGCCGCGCCCTTGAGCCACTGGATGCCCTCGGTCGGGTTGAGCTCCTTGGGGCAGGCCTCGACACAGTTGGTGATGGTGTGGCAGCGGTAGACGCCGCGCTCGTTGTCGAACTCGGGCAGGCGGGCGCCGCGGGCGTCGTCGCGCGAGTCGACCTCGAAGCGGTAGGCCTTGAGCAGCGCCGCCGGCCCCAGGTAGTTCTCTTCGCCCCACACCGACGGGCACGAGCTGTAGCAGCAGCCGCAGAGGATGCAGTCGATCGGCATGTCGAGCTTGCGGCGCGCCTTGGGCGACTGCGGGATCTCGCGCTCGGGGTCGTCGGCCTCGTCGCGAATGAGCCAGGGCTTGATGTACTCGTACTTGGCGAAGAAGTCGGTCATGTCGCAGACGAGGTCTTTGACCAGCGGCAGGTGCGGCATGGGCTCGATCGTGACGTCGCCGGCGGGCAACTGGGCGACGTTGGTCTGGCAGGCCAGGCGGTAGCGCCCGTTGATGTACATGGCGCACGACCCGCAGACCGCGGCTCGGCAGCAGTAGCGAAAGGAAAGCGAGCCGTCCTGGCGTTCCTGCACCGAGAAGAGGCCCTCGAGCACCGTGAGGCTGTTCTCGTAGGGCACCAGGTAGGTCTCGTAGCGCGGCGCCGCGTCGGCGGCCGGGTCGAACCGCTTTATGCGAAAGCGAGCCTCGCTCATCAGTACTTGCGCTCCTGTGGTTCGAACATGCCGAGGGCGACCGGCGCGCTCGTGAGCTCGGGCGGTCCATCGGGCCGGTAGAAGGCGAGGGTGTGCTCGAGCCAGCGCACGTCGTCGCGGTTGGGGTAGTCGGTGCGCGCGTGCGAGCCGCGCGACTCGGTGCGCTTGAAGGCGCCGACCGCCGTCGCTATGGCCACATCGAGCATGCCCTCGAGCTCGATCGTGCGGATCATGTCGAGGTTGAAGGCGCCGCCCGCGTGGCGCAGGCCTATGCGCGGCAGGCGTTCCTTGAGCGCCAGCAGCTTGTCGACGCCCTCCTGCATCTGGCGCGCCTCGCGGAAGATGCCGAAGTTGACCTTCATGGTGTCGACCATCTCGGCGCGGATGTCGTAGGCGTCTTCGGCGGCGTCGGCGCGCGCCAGGCGGTCGACGCGCCCCTGCACCGCGGCCACCGCTTCGTGGGCGCCGGCGTCGGGCGCCGTGCGCTCGTCGGCGCCGCTCAGGTACTCGACCACGGCCCTGCCGGCCCGCCGCCCGAAGACGATCGTCTCGAGCAGCGAGTTGCCGCCCAGGCGGTTGGCGCCGTGCACGCTCACGCAGGCGCACTCGCCGGCGGCGTAAAGGCCGGGGACGCCGGTGAGGCCGTTCATGTCGGTGTCGATGCCGCCCATCGTGTAGTGCTGGCTAGGCACGATCGGCACCGGGTCGTGCACGGGATCGACACCCTCGAAGTGGATCGACAGGTCGCGCACGCCGGGCAGCCTCTCGGCGATCTTCTGCTCGCCCAGGTGACGCAGGTCCAAGTAGACGAAATCTTTGCCGCCGATGCCGCGGCCCTCGAGGATCTCGGTCCAGATGGAACGCGCCGTGATGTCGCGCGGGGCGAGCTCCATGACCTTGGGCGCGTAGCGCGACATGAAGCGCTCGCCCAGGTCGTTGACCAGGTAGGCGCCCTCGCCGCGGCAGCCCTCGGTCATGAGGATGTTCGTGGTGTAGAGGCCCGTGGGGTGGAACTGCACGAACTCCATGTCTTTGAGCGCCACGCCGGCGTGGTAGGCCATGGCGGCGCCGTAGCCGGTCGAGATGATGGCGTTGGTGGTGTTCGAGTAGGTGCGCCCGGCGCCGCCGGTGGCGATGATCACGGCGTCGGCGGCGTACGCCTCGAAGCCGCCGCGGATCATGTCGTAGGCGACCACGCCGCGGCACTCGCCGTCGACCATGATGAGGCTGGTCACGAACTGCTCGATGTACATCGCCACCTGGCGGCGATAAGCCTGTTCGACCAGGGTGTGCAGCAGGTAGTGGCCGGTCTTGTCGGCGCCGTAGCAGGTGCGCGGGTAGCCGGCGCCGCCGAAGGGGCGCTGGGCGATGCGGCCGTCGTCGTAGCGGCTGAACGGGCAGCCCCAGTGCTCCATCTCGAAGATGGTGTCGGGCGCGTCGCTCGTCATCTGCAGGACGGCGTCCTGGTCGGCCAGGTAGTCGGAACCCTTGACGGTGTCGAAGGCGTGCTTTTGCGGGGTGTCGTCGTGGCCTTCGGGGTTGTTGGCGAGCGCCGCGTTGATGCCGCCCTGGGCCGCGCCCGAGTGACTGCGGCCGGGGTGGACCTGCGAGAGGATGGCGACGTCGATGCCCGCGCCCTTGGCTTCGACCGCGGCGCGCAGGCCGGCCAGGCCGCCGCCCACGATGACGAGCTGATGTTTGATCATGGCCGGCCCCTCACTTTGAGATCCAGGGCCACAGCGCCCACATGCCGTACACGAAGGTGACCGAGCCGAACACCCACAGCGCGATCGCCAGCGCGCGGCGGGCGGCCACCGACTGCAGCCAGTAGTCGAGCACGACCATGCGCGCGCCGTTCAGGCCGTGGAAGATCGACGCGGCCAGCAGGCTGACGTCGATGATCACGAAGAAGGTCGAGCCCAGGCGGTCGCCGATGTTCAGAAAGCTGAGGTGGCCGAGGTTGACGATATGGGTCGCGATCAGGTGCGTCACGAGCCCCACGATGAGCACCACGGCGGTGACGCGCTGGAACAGCCAGGCCCACATGCCGCCCCTGCTCGAGTCGATCACCCCGCGGCGCATGCGGCCGGCGGGCGGCTCGGCGGTGCGCGCGGGCGCCGCCGCGGCCGGTGCGCGCGGCGGGGTCTGCGTGACCTGCGCGGTCATACGAGCCCTCCCAGGCCGCCGGCGTGGTGCGCCGCGATGTACGAGAACGCCCTGAAGGCAAAGAAGCAGAGACTGAGCACGGCCACCGCCATGCAGGCCACGAAGACGAGCTTGTGACGGTGTATGCCAAGGCCGAAGTCCATGAGCACGATGCGCACGCCGTTCAGGGCGTGGAACAGGACGGCCCAGACGAGCAACAGGTCGAGCAGCACGAACAGGGGGTGATCGAACATGGTGAAAGCGCTGTTCAGGGTGGAGTGGCCGCCCCAGCGCGCGCTCGAGATGACGACGATGTGGGCGAACAGGTAGAGGACAAGGACGAGGCCGGCGATGCGAAAGAGCAACCAGGCCCACATGCCCAAACCCTTCCAGTTACCGGCGCCCACGTTTGTGGTGGCGTCGACCGGGCTCATCGTCCCCCCCTTTCCCCTGCCTTGCGTTCGGGTCGTGCCGGTCAATCGTAGACCTCGACGCGCCGCCGGCGCAATCAATCGACCGGCGCGGCGATCGTTGCCCAGCGCCGGCGTGTGAAGCGCCGCAAGCAGACAGACGAAAGCGCAGGTGTATCGCCGCCGGTCACTCGGATAGACTAGCGGCGTTCGTGGAGCGCCGGGAAGTCTGGTCGGCACCGGTGCTCCGCTTGCGCGAGGGCGCCGAATCGACGATGGTTCCGGCGCCCGATTTCCGTTTTGAGGCCGGTGGCTGAAAGGGGTCGGACTGATCTTTTCGCCTCAGGACAGGGCTGTTCGCGAGATCTCGCCCAGGACGAGCGTCGCTTGACCGCGCTCGTCTTCATAGCCGGCGTCCTGGCCAGCCTCGCCGCCAGCGCCGTTCTCGTCGTGCGGTTGGAGCGACTCGGGGCGCGCTTCGGAGCGCCAGAAGCCATGCTGGGTCTGGTAACGGCGTTGGCTGCTGACTCGCCGGAGATCTCCACCTCGTTGGCCGCGCTCACGCGAGGGCAGCACGACGTCGGGGTAGGCGTCGTGCTCGGCTCCAACGTGTTCAACCTCGCGGCGCTACTCGGGCTGAGCGCCCTCATCGCCGGACGGATCGTGTTGCACCGCAGAGTCGTGATGCTCGAGGGCGTCGTCGCGCTCTGGGTGGCCTTCATGGCGATAGTGGCGGTGGCAGGCCTCGTCGGCCCGGGCTTGAGTCTGCTCCTGACACTCGCGGTGTTCGTCCCCTACGTAGTCGTGTCGGCACTGCCTCCCATGGAGCGTCACCGCCTTCCTCTCCCCCGGTCTTGGCGAGCCTGGTTGGCGTCGGCGGTCAACGAAGAGGAGCTCGAGCTCGTTGCCGCAATCCATCCGCGCCGCGGCCGCTGGACCGACGCGGTGGCCGCGCTGGTCGCGCTCGTCGTCGTCGTCGCGGCAAGCACTGCCATGGAGCGGTCCGCCACGACACTCGGCGTGCGCTGGGACGTGTCGAGCATCGTAGTCGGCGGCGTGGTGCTCGCCGCCGTGACCAGCCTGCCAAATGCCGTCGCCGCCGTGTATCTCGCCTCCCGCGGCAGAGCGTCGGCGACGCTGTCGGAGGCGTTGAACAGCAATGCGCTGAACGCAATGGTTGGGCTGATGGTACCTGCGCTCATCCTGGACATGGGGCGGCAGTCCGCGGGCGGCCTCGTGACGGCCTGCTGGTACGCCGGCCTGACTGCCCTCACCCTCGGTCTGGCGTACGCCGGCCGCGGCCTCGGCCGCCGAGCAGGGATCCTCATCATCGCCGTCTACGTGGTCTTCGTGGTCGTCGTGGTGGCGATGTGAGCGGCGCCCGTTGCGGGCGGGCGAGCGGCGATTCTCCTTAGCAGCGCTCCGGGTCGCGCCGGCAGGCCAGGCGTTCGCTGAGCTGCGCGATGCGCCGGTCGACCTCGACAAGGAGCTCGTCGGCGGTGGGACCGGCGAGCGCGCCGGCGTGGCGCAGGGCGTCGATCCGGCGGCGCTGTGCCACCAGCGCGCCGATGCGCTCGGCGAGGCCCTCCTCGTCGCCCTGGCCGGGCTCGTCGGCGACCGACGCCATGCCGTCGAGCAGCAGACCCTCTTGGTCTTCGATGGTGCGCTCGAGATGGCGCCGCTCGGCACGCGGCATGGCACCGCTCTCCTGCAGGCGATCGAGCTCCTCGTGGGCGGCGACGAAACCCTCGAGCAGGACCTCGCGTCGGCGCGTGAGGGCCGACTCCTCCCGTTCCAGGCCCAGGCGCCGCGTGAGCCAGGGCATGGTCAGGCCCTGGCCGACCAGCGACAGCAGCACGACGCCAAAGGTGACCACCTGCAGTGTGGCCCGGCCGGCCACGCCCGCCGGGACGCTCAGCACGAGAGCCAGGGCGATCGTGCCGCGCAGTCCCCCCCACACCAGCACATGCTGCCAGCGCAACGGCGGGCCGGCGCCGAAGAGCCGTGCGACCAGACCGTAGCCGTAGATCGTCACGGCGCGCGCGGCCACGACCACGACGAAGGCGATCAGCACCACGCCCACGTGGGCGCCGATCAGCGAGAGGTGCATGCTGAGGCCGATCAACAGGAAGATCAGCGAGTTGGCGACGAACGCCGCGTACTCCCACACCGTGCCCATCGTCACCCGGGTGACCGGGCTCATGGTGCGGCGCCGGCCCAGGTTGCCGAGCACGATGGCGGCGGTGACGCAGGCGACCACGCCGGACATCCCGAGCGCCTGGCCGGCCAGGAACGAGCCGTAAGCGACGATCGTCGACAGGGTGATCTCTATGAGGTGGTCGTCGAGGTGGCGGTGCACGAAGGACGCGGCCGCGCCCACCGCGAGCCCCACGACGAGGCCGCCGAGCGCCATCCAGACGAACTTGCCCACCGCCCAGCCGGCGGTGACGTTGTGGCCGTCGACCACTGCGGCGAGCACGACCGCAAAGATCACGGCCGCCACGCCGTCGTTGAACAGGCTCTCGGCGTCGACCAGCGTGGTGAGCCGCTCCGAGATGCCCAGGCGGTGGAACATGGCCGTCACACTGACCGGGTCGGTGGCGGCGATGAGCGCCCCGAACAGCAGCGCGAGCGACCAGGTGAGGCCGCCCACGTAGTGCACGCCGAGCGCCGTAAGCGCAAAGGCGACGAGCACCCCCGGCACCGCCAGCGCCAGGATACGGCGCCACTGGTCGCGCAGGTGCTGCGCCTCGAGGTTGAACGACGCCTCGAACAGCAGGATCGGCAGAAAGACGTAGAAGACGAGGTCGGACGAGAGGCGCAGGGTGTCGATGTGCGTGGCCAAGCCCACGGCCAGGCCCACGAGCACGAGGCCGATGGTGTATGGCACGCCCACGCGGCGGGCCAGCACGGCGACCGTCGCGGCGATGATGAGCAGCAGGACGAGCGTCTGTTCGACCGCCGGCGTCGTGCCCGAAAGCGAGACTATGGGCATCGACGCCCCCCGTTCTTCAAAGACGGCGCCTCGGCCGCCCCCGGACACGGCCACGCTCGAGGTCTCCAGAGGTCTGCGGCCGTCAAGGTACTCCGCCTACTGTACTACCTCAAGTATACCCGGCGACGGCTCGCCGCCGTCCCTCAGCGCAAGACGGCGGGCGCCGGGGCCGTCAAGCCCCGGCGCCCGCCCGCGGGCCGTCACGGCCCGGCGAACTCGGTCTTCGGGCCGCTCACGCGGCCCGGCCCCGGTCCTCAGGCTGTTACGCGGCCCGGCGGACCTCGGTCTCCTCGCGGGTGGTCACCGACGACGGCACCTGCGCGACGCGGCGCCGCCGCATCGCGGCTGCCACGACCACGCCGCCGATGGCCGCGGTGATCAGGCCGACGCCGCTGAACAGCAGGTAGTAACCGGCGTACGTGCCGGTCGCCGCGCTCACGCTCGTGAGCGGACTCAAGGCCGTCGAGGGCAGGCCGATGGCCGACCTTACGGCCGCGCCGCTGTTCAGGCCAAAGCCGAGCAGCCCAGCGACGCCGACGGCGCTCAGGATGGTCATCGAGGCGACGCTCACGCCCCAGGTCACCAGAGCATGCGCCAGGCCGTCGGACACGGTGCGTGAGTTAGAGAGCGCCGCCGCGACCATGCCGCCGATGAGCAGCGCGACGGCGGCCCAGATGCCGGTCCAGACGGCGATGGTGGTCGCCGAACCGGTGACCGAGCCGATGCTCGTGAGTTTGCCGAAGCCGAAGTTGCCCCAGATGCTCATGGCGGTCAGGGCGAACTGGAGCGCCACGACCACGAACGTGGCTGCGAACACGCTGCCCCAGCTGATCCTCGTGATCCAGCTGGGCACCATGCCCGAACGTGGCAGGTTGGCCGCGTCCATCAGAGTCGGCGCGCCCGACGGGCGGTCGTGCTCTACGGGTCTCTCAGCCCGTTGCTCGTACATCTAGACACCTCCAGATGTCTGTGGGATTGCCGGTTTTTGCAGGGGAACCTTCATGCGACCCCATACACCAAGGGTTACCGCTCAGCGCGATTCCTAACAGGCCGATCATGCGGGTCGCGACGAAAGGCGCAGGCGGGGCCGGCGGGGCGGCGCAGACGACAGGGCGGCGAGAGCGAAGGCGGGGTGCAGACAAAAGCGGGGCGGCCGGCCCATTCGGGCCGGCCGCCCCGCCGCGAGTTCGCGCTAGGAGACCGAGTCGGCCGCGCGGCCGGCGGCCACGCCGGCGAGCGCCTGCGGACCGCGCCGGGCGCGGCGGCCGTCGAGCTTGAGGCCCATGGCGGCCTTCCAGACCTGCTCGACACGGTCGACGGGCACGAAGGTCATGCCCTTGCGCAGCTCTTCGGGCACGTCTTCGAGGTCGGCTTCGTTGCGGGCCGGCATGATGACCGTGGTGATGCCGGCGCGCTGCGCGGCCAGGGTCTTCTCTTTGAGCCCGCCGATGGGCAGCACCTGGCCGGTGAGGGTGACCTCGCCGGTCATGGCGACGTCGGCGCTCACCGGCGTGCCGGTGACGAGCGAGGCGACCGCGGTCGCCATGGTCACGCCGGCGCTGGGGCCGTCTTTGGGCGTGGCTCCGGCGGGCACGTGGATGTGGAGTCGTGCTTGGCGAAGTAGTCGTCGGGTCAGGCCGAGCTCGGTGGAATGGCGCGCGCACGTAGCTCACCGCCGCCTGGGCCGACTCTTTCATGACGTCGCCGAGCTGACCGGTCACCGTGAGGTGCCCGCTACCCGGCATGGCGCTCGCCTCGACGAAGAGGATGTCGCCGCCCACCGAGGTGACCGCCAGGCCCGTCGCCACGCCGGCGTCGGCCGTGCGGCGCTTGGTCTCAGCGAACACGCGCGGCCGCCCGAGCAGCTCGCGCACGCGCTTGGCGGCCGACCTTGAAGCGCCGCCGGCCGGTGCCGTTCTCGGCGACCATGCGGGCCAGCTTGCGGCAGATCGAGCCGATCTCGCGCTCGAGGTTGCGCACGCCGGCCTCGCGCGTGTACGAGCGCGATGATCTCGCGGATGAGCGGCGTCGTCGAAGGTGACCTGGCTGGGCTGCAGGCCGTTGGCCTCGACGCTGCTTGGGCACCAGGTAGTTGCTGCGCGATCGTGCAGCTTCTCTTCGCTCGGTGTAGCCGGCGAGCGAGATGATCTCCATGCGGTCGCGCAGCGGCCCGGGGACGGGTTCGAGCTGGTTGGCCGTGGTGATGAACATGACCTTCGACAGGTCGAACGGCACGTCGAGGTAGTGGTCGCGGAACGTGTTGTTCTGCTCGGGGTCGAGCACCTCGAGCATGGCGCCGAGGGGTCGCCGCGCCAGTCGGCGCCCATCTTGTCGATCTCGTCGAGCATGAACACCGGGTTGTCGGTGCCGGCGTCGCGCATGGCGCGCATGATGCGTGCCGGGCATGGCGCCGACGTAGGTGCGCCGGTGGCCGCGGATCTCGGCCTCGTCGCGCACGCCGCCCAGCGATGCGCACGAACTTGCGGCCCATGGCCCGGCGATCGAGCGCCCCAGCGAGGTCTTGCCCACGCCGGGAGGCCCGACGAAGCACAGGATGGGCCCGCGCAGGTCGCTTTTGAGGCTTGCGCACGGCGAGGTACTCGAGGATGCGGTCCTTGACCTTTTCCAGGTCGTAGTGGTCGCGATCGAGGATCTCGCGCGGCGTGCTTTATGTCGAGGTTGTCGTCGCTCGAGATGCTCCAGGGCAGCGCGACGATCCAGTCGAGGTAGGTGCGGATGACCGGGTACTCGGCGCTGGCCGACTGGATCTGCGAGAGCCGTTCGAGCTCGTGCTCGGCCGACTTGCGCACCTCGTCGGGCAGCGTGAGCGCGTCGAGCTTGGCGCGCAGCTCATTGACCTCGGCCTCTTGCTCGTTGGTCTCGCCGAGCTCCTGCTGGATGGCTTTGAGCTGCTGGCGCAGGAAGTACTCGCGCTGCGTCTTGTCGATCTCGGAGCGCACGTCGGACTGGATCTTGGAGCCGAGCTCGAGGACCTCGAGCTCGCGCGCCAGGATGCGGGTGAGCTTGCGCAGCCGCTGTTCGACGTCGGCCTCTTCTAAGAGCTCCTGTTTGTCTTCGGTCTTGATGCGCATGGTGCTCGCCACGAGGAACGCGAGTGCGCCGGGCTCTTCGACGTTGGCGGCGGCCATCTCGAGCTCTTCGGGCAGGTAGGGCACGAGCGAGACGATGCGCGAGAACACCGACAGCAGGTTGGCGCGCAGGGCGTCGACCTCTTTGGACTCGACGACCACGTCTTCGAGCTTTTCGATGGTGGCCCGCAGGTACGGCTCTTCTGAGGTGTAGCCCGTGATCTTCACGCGCTGCAGACCCTGCACCAGGATGCGCATGGTGTTGTCGGGCAGCTTGACCATCTTGTGGGCCAGCGCCACCGTGCCGATCTGGTGGAGCAGCTCGGGCCCGGGGATCTCGACCTCGGCGTCTTTGGAGGCGACCAGGACGAGCAGGCGGTCGGCGGCCAGCACCTCGTCGATGAGCTTGATGGAGCGCTCCTGGCCGACCGTGAGCGGGATCATGGTGTCGGGAAAGACGACCGTGTCGCGCAGAGGCAGCACCGGCAGCTCGCCGGGCAGCTCGTTTTCGTCGGGGACTTTGACCTGGATCTCGTCGGTGTCGGTCACGACTCACCGCCTATCTTGATCTCGATGCGCTGCTTGCGGGGATCGTGGGCGACCAGCGGCAGGCGCACTTCGAGCACGCCCGCTTCGTAGGTGGCCTGCGTGGTGTCGACGTCGACGTCGACCGCCAGACGGATCTGGCGCTCGAAGTCGCCGTAGTCCATTTCGACCTGCTGGTAGACGCGATGCTCGCCGCCCAGGAACGTGCGGCGACCGTGTACGACCACCTTGCGGGGCTCGACTTCGAGCTGGATGTCTTCGCGCGTCAACCCCGGCAGCTCGAAACGCACCACGAGCTCGCGGGACTTCTCTTCGAAATAGACGTCGGAGAGCGGGACGAAACCGGCCCTGCTCGAGTACTGCGCGCTGCGACTGATGCAGGCGTTGTCGAATGTGCGCAGCACTTCACGGTGCAACTTGTCTCGGTCCACGAAACGACTCCTTCGGCACGGCGATGCGGCCGGATCTCCGGCGCGGTTCACATCTACCCGCGCCCGCCGCGAGCCTAACGGGCTGCCGACGGGCCGGGCGGCCAGTGAAGTCTATAGGACGTCAACGACGCGCCGACCGCGAGTGTGCTGCGCGCCGCGCGCGACCGTGCTGGCTGCCGCCGCGTCGTCAGCCGGTGGCGCTCACCGGCTCGTCGCGGGTCTGCGTGAGGCGCTCGCTGAGCTTCCAGAACGCCGCCCGCAGCTCGCGGCTGTAGCTGGCCGGCGACGACGTCGTGCGGCGCCCGTCGGCGAAGTAGCTGCCGGTGACGCCCTCGACGTCGGGTGAGGCGGCCAGGTAGACCGCGGTGCGGGCGCCTTCGGCGGGAGTGGCGCCGCCCGACGCCCGAAAGCCGGCGTGCAGCAGCTTGGTCGACACGGCCCCGGGGTGCAGCGCGTTGACGGTGACGCCGGTGCCGCCTGAGGCGCTCGGCAAGCTCGTAGGTGAACAGCAGGTCGCCGAGCTTGGAGAGGCCGTAGGCGGAGTAGCCGTCGTAGCGGCGGGCGCCCTGCAGGTCGTTCAGGTCGACCGGGGCGCGCTGGTGCACGGCCGAGCTCACCACGACCACGCGCGAAGGCGCCGCGGCGAGCAGCGGTTCGAGCAGCAGGTTGGTGAGCAGGAACGGCGCCAGGTAGTTGACCTGGAAGGTGGTCTCGAGGCCGTCTTCGGTGAGGTGGCGGCGCTCCTGGTAGACGCCGGCATTGTCGACCAGCACGTGCAGCTTGCCGGTGAGCGTGCGCACCTGGGCCGCCAGCGCCCGCACCTGGGCCAGCGACGTGAAGTCGGCGAGCACCACCTGCACGTCGTCGTTGCCGGTGGTCGCGCAGATGTCGCGCCGGGCGGCGGCGGCGCGACCGGCGTCGCGGCCGTGCAGCAGCAACCGGGCGCCGCGGCCCGCGAGCTCGCGGGCCGTCTCTTTGCCGATGCCGTCGGTCGCGCCCGTGACCATGACGGTGCGCCCCGCGAGCGTACGTGATGCGCTCATGCGACGCCCCTTTCTGTGCGGGCGCCGCCGGGGTGCCCCGCTGCCGTTGCCGTTTGCCACGAGCGCTTGCTTGCCCCGCTCGCCCGGGCCACAAACGAGTGCGACGCTGTGCCCCGCGGCCCCTCCACCCACCCCCTGCCAACCTTGTGACATGTGCCGCGAAGCACTCCGGCGCGACGACCGCGAGCGCGGCGTCGCCCGAGTGCAAGTCAAGCACGCCCAGGAGACGGGAGACAGGGCCGCCCGCCCCGGCGCGGCTCACCATGGCGACCCCCTGTAGTGGACGTTGCCGGCTGGTATTGCGTTCGAGACGCGCTACGATAGGTTGGTGCAACTAGCCTTCACGACCGTCGACGAGCTGGTCGCTCTTCTCGAGCAGGCCGGCGAACCGCTTGACTACCGCGAGGTCTGGCCCCGGCTGTTTCCCGTGGCCAACTGCCCGCCCGAGCTCATGCGCACGCTGGTCTCCGACATCGTGCGCGACGACGAGCGCATCGTGTGGGACGGGCCGTTCCACGTGGGTCTCGAGCAATGGCGCGCGCAACGCCGCGATCTGGCGAGCGTCGCCTTCACGGTCGTCGACCTCGAAACCACGGGCGGCACGCCGGGCTTCACCAAGATCACCGAGATCGGCGCCGTGCGCATCGAAGGCGGCGTGCAGGTCGCGACCTTCTCGCAGTTAGTCGACCCGCGCCAGCCCATACCGCCCAAGATCACCGAGATCACCGGCATCAGCCCCGCCATGCTGGTCGGCTGTCCGCCGATCGAAGAGGTCCTGCCGCGGTTCCTCGAGTTCTCGGCCGACTCGGTCCTCGTGGCCCATAACGCGCGCTTCGACCTGGGCTTTCTCGACTACGAGCTGAGCATGCTGATGAGCCGCACCTTCCCGCGGCCCACGCTCGACACGCTGCGCCTCGCGCGCCGCCTGCTGGCCCCGCAACGCTGCTCGCTGGCGGCGCTCGCCGAACGCTACGACACGACCGTCAAACCCAGTCACCGGGCGCTCGACGACGCACTCGCCACGGCCGAGATCCTGCTGATGCTGCTCGCCCGCGTGCAGGAACAGGGCGTGTCCACCCTCGAAGAGGTCGTGCGCCTCTGCGAGCCGGGGGCGCGGCGCAACTACCACAAGATCGTGCTCACCGAGGGCCTGCCCACGCGCCCCGGGGTGTACATCATGCGCGACGCCCGCGGCCACGAGCTCTACATCGGCAAGGCCGAGAACCTGCGCCGCCGGGCGCGCGACCACTTTCTGCAGCGCCAGGCCTACGGCGCCCGCCAGGCGCTCGAGCTGCTCGACCGCTTCGACGTGCTGGAGACCGGCTCTGAGTTCGCCGCGCTGCTGCTCGAGTCGCGGCTGATCGCCAAGCACCGCCCGCCGTACAACCAGCACGGCACGCGCGTGGCGAGCTACCACTACATCAAGCTCACCACCGAGCAGTTCCCGCGCCTCTACGCCACGCCCAACAGGCGCGACGACGGCGCTCTCTACGCCGGCCCGTTCCGCCGGGCGAGCTTCGCGCGCCGCCTGGTCGACCTGCTGAACGCGGTCTACCCGCTGCGCACCTGCGTGCGCCTGCGCAACGCCGAGACCGACGGCGAGCACGCCTGCCTGCGGCTCGGCATCGGCGCCTGCCTCGCGCCCTGCCAAGGCGCCATGAACGGCGAGTACCACGAGGTCGTCGCCAAGGTCAGCCAGGTGCTGAACGGCAACGGCCGCGAGCTCGACCGCGAGCTCGAAGGCCGGCAGAGCGCGCTCATCGCCGACCTTGCCTTCGAGCAGGCGGCGCGGCTGCAGTCGTGGCGCGAGACGGTCGACCAGGCGCTGCGCACGATCGGCAAGCTGCGCAACGCCTGCCGCACGTGGGCCCTGCTGGTCTACCCAGCGCGCCAGGCCGGCCGGGTGACGATCTACAGCGTCGCCGGCGGCAGCATCGTCAACGAGCGCTCGGTGCGGCCCGGCGACCTCTCGCCGAAGCCGCCCTCGAGCTCGTCGACGCCCTCTACGAGGCGGCGCCTCCGGCGCCGCCGCTGCCGTCGACACCATCGACGAGATCCTGCTGGTGTCGAGCTGGCTGCGCCACCACCGCGAGGCGGTCAACGTCGTCAAGCTGCCGACCCCCGAAGGTCCCGCCGAGCTGCGCAAGAAGGCCGCCGGCGAGCTCGTCCGCCGCCTGCCGCTCTGCGCGGGCACGACCACAGTAGCCGGCCCCACGGCTGTCGAGGCCGCGCCGGCCGGCCAGAGCACGCTGGCCGTCGACTAAAGCGCAAAAGTTCGGTCCTGCGCCTCTGACGCGCACTCCGTTCAAGGCCCTCAGCCCGACCTCCGGCCGGCAGCAGCCGACCCACCCCGCGCACAAACGACGTGGTCCTTGACACGAACGTATGTTCGTTTTACGCTGCGTCCCCGCGCGGCTGCGCGCCGGCAAGAGATCGCGAGAGAGCACGCATGGCTCAGGGTCTGCCCGTTCCCATCACCGTCGTCTGGCGTCCGCTGGCTCACGCCCCCAGGGCCTTCGTGTGGCGCGACCATCGCTTCCGGGTCGAACGCGTGCTGCAGCGCTGGTCTATCGACACCGGCTGGTGGAGCGACGACGTGCGCGTCGACCGCCGCTACCTGCGCGTGGTCGCCGACGGCCGGGTCTTCGACCTCTACCTCGATCGCACCAAACGTCGCTGGTTTCTCGAGCGAGCCCTGTAGAGCGGTCGCCCCGGCGCGCTCGGCGTCACGCCGGGCGTACGGCCTTGCCGGATGGCACGACCCGCGACGCCTGGTCGACGTGCCGGCGCTGATCTGAGGCGGCGGCGCCGGTCGGGTCGATCCCCACCTAGCGCTCCAGACGCGCCGCGATGCGCCACACCATACCGGCGGCGACCAGCGCCATCGCCCCCAGGGCGATGACGGCGTTCTGGTCGACGATGCGCCGAAAGCGCGCGCCGTCGGGGGTCATCTCTATGAACCCCACCGGCACGATCTGCACGCCGCCGCCTCCTCCGCCGCCCCCTCCAGCTGGGTCGCGACCCTCGAACGAGCGGCCCTCGCCGCGCTCCTGAGCCGCCGCGGCTTCGGCTGCCCGACCGTCGCCGCCGCGCCTGACGCGGCCCGGGCGGCGGCGGCCGCCGCCGGGTCCACCATCGCCGCCGCCGAAGCCCCAGCGCGCCTTGGCGACGGGGATCACGGTGACGCCGTCGCGTTCCACGGCCTCGCCGAACACGGCCGTGGCGCGCGCCGAAGAGCCGATCTTCTCGGCCAGCCGCTCGGCCAGCCGCTCGGCCGGCGGTGGCGGTGGCGCCTGCGTGAGGTGACTGCTTGCTTCCATGGTGCCCCCCTTGCCTGGTTCGTCAGAGGCCTTCTGCCAAAGGATGGGCCGAGGAGACCCTCGCCTAAGCCGTTGGTTTTCGCAAGGCCCCGAACCGGCAAGACTACGGGCTCCACGACCGTTCAGGAGGCTGCTCTGTCCACTGATCCCCAGGTGACCATCGAGGCGGCGCGCTTTGCCGCCGTCGTGTTCGACATGGACGGCGTCGTCACCCAGACGGCCACCGTGCACGCCGCCGCCTGGAAGGCGCTCTTCGACGCCTTCCTCAAGGAGCGCGCGGCCGCGAGCGGCGAGCCGTTTCGGCCCTTCGACCCCGAGAGCGACTACCTGTCGTACGTCGACGGCAAGGCGCGCTACGACGGCGTGCGCGACTTTCTGGCCTCGCGCGGCATCACGCTGCCGTGGGGCAGCCCGGCCGACCCGCCCGACGCCGAGACGGTCTGTGGCCTGGGCAACCGCAAGAACGACTACTTCGTGCGCGTGGTCGAACGCGAGGGCGTCAAGCCGTTCGCCACCACCGTCGCCCTCATCCACGCCCTGCAGCAGGCCGGGCTCGGCACGGCCATCATCTCGGCGAGCAAAAACGCGACCGCCATACTCGCCGCGGCCGGGGTCGCTGACCTCTTCGCCGCGCAGGTCGACGGCACCGTGGCCGAGCAGCTCGGCCTGCCGGGCAAGCCCGATCCGGCGGTGTTCGTCGAGGCCGCGCGCCGCCTGGGCGTCGCGCCGCCCCAGGCCGTAGTGGTCGAAGACGCCGAGGCCGGCGTCGAAGCCGGCCGGCGCGGCGGCTTTGGCCTCGTCATCGGCGTCGACCGCTCCGACCACGCCCAGGCCCTCAAAGACCACGGCGCCGACGTCGTGGTCAAAGACCTGGGCGAGGTGACGGTCGTCCCGCGCTAGGCGCCGCGCTTCGCGTCCCGCTCCACCACCCTTCCGGCTCGGCCGCATCGCCCTTCCGGCTCGGCCGCTCCGTCGCCCTTCCGCTGCCGCTCCCGCCGCTCCCTTCGTGGCCCCGACGCCTCCAGGTTTGCCTTGCTTGACATCGTGAAAAGATGTGTCACGATATATCGCGTAACAGCGTGATAGAGACACAGGAGGCACAGATGTCGTTCCAAGATCCCCGATCAGGCTTCGGCCCCAGCGAAGGCGCCGGACGCTGGTCCTACGGCCACTCGTCCGAGCGTCGGTTCCACGAAGGAGAAGAAGAGGGAGAAGTCCCGCACCGCGGCCACGGCCCGCACGGCCGTCACTGCGGACCGCATGGCTTTGGCCCGCACGGCCGCGCCCGCCGCGGCAACGTCAAGGCCGCGATCCTCGCCGTTCTGGTCGAGCAGCCCATGCACGGCTACGAGGTCATGCAACAGCTCGAGTCGCGCAGCGGCGGCATGTGGAAGCCCAGCCCGGGCTCTATCTACCCCACGCTGCAGCTCCTCGAAGACCAGAGCCTCGTGAGAAGCGAAGAGGTCGACGGCCGGCGCGTGTTCTCGCTGACCGACGAGGGCAAGGTCGAAGCCGAGACCATCACCAGCCAGGGCTCGCCCTGGGCGACCTCAGAGACCGGCCCCGCGGGCTCGCGCTTCAGGCTGCGCGGCGCCACGATGCAGCTCCTGGCGGCCGTCAAGCAAGTCGGCATGGCAGGCTCGCAAGAGCAGATCGACAAGACCCTCGAGTATCCTCGCCGAGGCGCGCAAGCGCGTGTACGGTCTGCTGGCCGAGAGCGACTGAACCTCGCTCTCCGCTCCACGCCGCTCCTCCAGCCCTCGCACCGCGTGCAGCCGAGGCCTTCGGCCCGGCTGCGGCGGGGCGGCTCGGCGGGGGTGGCGGCTCGGGGGCATGCCTCGCGAAGCAGAGGCTAGAGGACCCCGCGGCTGCGCCGCGGGGTGGGGCTCACGCTCGGAAATGCCCCCTCCGCCGCCACCCCCGCCTCACCTTCCCGCCTGGAGCCGGGCTGGAGGCCGGCGCAGCGGGGACCGACGCTGGGCGGTGGCGGGCGTGGTGCGCGGCTGCGCCGCGCACGGGACCGCGCCCGGCGCGCGCGGCGGTTCGGCCGCAGGATCAGAGCGCAGACGACTCTGCTCCCGCTCGTGAACTCCAAAAACGTGGCGGGATCGTGGGCGGCGTCTTGCGCGCGCCGCTAGAAGATCGCCACCCAGATCGTCACTTGGGCGCCGCGCGGCAGCAGGGCGTTGGCGGCGGGGGCCTGCTTGACCACGTTGCCCGGGAACACGCCCAGCCCGAGGGTGTTCTTGACCTGCACCGCGAAGCCCGCCGTCTTGAGCGCGTCGGTGGCGTTGCTCTCGGAGACGCCGACGACGTAGGGCACCGGGACTTTCGGCGGGCCGCTGCTCACCCAGTAGCTCACGGTGCTGCCCCGCAGGGTCGCGGTACCGGGCACCGGGCTCTGACGGATGACCTTGCCCTTGGGCACGCTGGTCGAGTGCTGTGACAGCCGCGCAGGCACGAAGCTCTGCGCGCTGAGGGCCGCGGCCGCAGCGGCTGAGGTCTTGCCGACGACGCTCACGACCGCCGGGTGCAGCAGGCCGCGGCTTACGACCAGGCGGATGCGCTGGCCCTTCTTGAGCGATGAGCCCGGCACAGGGCGTTGCGCCATTACGACGCCCCGGGCATAGGCGTCGGAGTAGCCGCTGGCGGTGTGCACGACGAAGCCCTTGGCGCGCAGCGAACCGGTCGCGTGCGCCTGGGTCATGCCCACCACGTAGGGCATCGCGATGGGGCGATCGGTCCAGGAGCGGTAGACGAAGAAGCCCGTGACCGCGGCCGCGATCACGACGAGGACACCCAGGGCTATCCACAGACGGCGCCGCCTGCGCGAGGCGCGGCGACCGCGTACGTCGGGGCCGACCACGCGGGTGACGGCCGTCTCAGCGGCGGCGGCGCCGGCGGCCCCCGCGGCGGGGATGACCCTGGTGACGGCGGGTGCGGCGACCACCCTGGTGGCGGCGGTCTCGCCGGGCGCTCCGGCGGGCGCACTCTCGGCGGCCGTGCCGCCTGCCGCAACGCCGCGCGCCGCAACGCCGCCGCCTGCGACGCCGCTCGCCGCGACGCCGCTCAGTTCGAGGGCGTTCAGCGCGGCGGCGAACTCTTGAGCCGTCTGAAAGCGCTCACCGGGGTCTTTGCGCAGCGCGCGACCGACGATCTCGTCGAGCCGCGGCGACAACCCGGGCTCGAGGGAGCTCGGCGCCGGGGCCGGTTCGCTGGCGTGGCGCAAGGCGATGGCCAGGTCGTTGTCGCCCTCGAAGGGCAGGCGGCCGGTCAGCATCTCGAACAGCACGACGCCTGCCGAATACACGTCGGAACGCTTGTCGGTGGGCTCGCCGCGGGCCTGCTCGGGTGAGAGGTAGCGCGAGGTGCCCATCACGACGCCCGTCGAGGTGAGCGCCGACGAGCCGAAGTGCGCGATGCCGAAGTCGGCCACCTTCACGCCGCCGTCGCCGGTGAGCAGCACGTTCTGGGCGGTCACGTCGCGGTGCACGATGCCGCGGTCGTGGGCCGCCTGCAGGGCGGCCAGCAGGTCGCACTCGACGGAGCGCGCCGCGGCCGGCGAGAGCCGGCCTTCGCGCCGGATGCGCTCCTTGAGCGTCTCGCCCGGCACGTATTCCATCACGATGTACGAGGATCCCGCCGAGCCGCCGCGGTCGTGGATGGCGACCACGTTGGGGTGGTTCAGGGCGGCGGCGGCGCGCGCCTCGCGGTGAAAGCGCGTCACGAACTCCTCGTCGTCGGCGAAGCGCTCGCGCAGGACTTTGACGGCCACCAGGCGGTCGAGGGTGGTGTCGCGCGCCAGGAAGACCTCGGCCATGCCGCCGCCGCCGAGGCGCCGCGCCACGCGATAGCGCCCGGCGATCAGCCTGCCATCGGCCGGATCGGCGGCGTCGGCCGCGCGGTCCGCGCCGCGTGCGCCGACCTCGGCGGCGGGGCCGCCAGAGCCGCCCGAAGCGCCGGCTGCGTCGGCGACGTATGGATCGTCAGGAATCAAACGAAAGCACCTCGCCGGTGGCCGTCGTTGACGCTTGTGAGCGCCGGCCGCCGCGCGGCGTTCAAGTCCGCGCTGCGCCCAGGGCGCCTGTTGGCAGTGTAGGCCATGGGCGGCCCGGCCGTCTCCCCGCAACCGTTCCGGGCCGCGCCTCACTGTCTTGACACGAACATACGTTCGTTTATACTTGCGCTGTCCGGGGGAAAGTCGAGCGCAGAACAGGCGGCCGGCTTCGCCCGCGTCCGCGTCGTCGCACACAGCGTTCCGACGGCGCCCGACCCTCAGGCGGTGCGCCCCGCGGCGTCTTTCGCTCGCCTCTTCCCCATCGCCGGCTCGTTTGGTGCCCGCATGAGCTTCGTCCACCTGCACGTTCACACCAACTTCTCACTCGGCGACGGCGCCGGGCGCATCGACGAGCTCGTCGACGCCGCCCGCGAGTCCGGCATGCCGGCCCTGGCCGTCACCGACCACGACGGCCTCTACGGCGCCGTGCGCTTCTACCAGGCTTGCAAGGCCGCCGGCATCAAACCCATCGTCGGCGTCGAGATCAGCGTCGAATCCGTGCTCGACGCCCCGGGCTCCCCCGCTCCCGACGTCGACGCCGCCCGCGTGCCGCGCGTCTCCACGACCGACCTCTCCCCTTCGCCGCCGCGCGGCCAGTTCGCCGCGACCGGCTACCACCTCGTCCTGCTGGCCCGCGACTACCAGGGCTGGTCGCAGCTCTGCCGCATCATCAGCGCCGCCCACCTCGAACACCGCGGCGAAGCTCCGCAGGCGCGGGTCGCCACCATCGCCGCCAACCACGATCACCTGATCGCCCTGTCGGGCTGCCGGCGCGGCGAGGTGGGCGCCCGCCTCGTGGCCGGCGACAAGGCGGGCGCCCGCGCCGCCGCGGCCGCCTGGGCGCAGCTCTTCGGCCGCAACGACTTCTTCATCGAGCTGATCGACGAACAGCTCCCCGGCTCGGCCCGCTACGTGCAGCAGCTCGACCTGCTGGCCCGCGAGCTGCGCCTGCCCACGGTCGCCACCAACGACGTCCACTACACGACCGCCGCCGACGCGCCGCTGCACGACATCCTCGCCGCCGAAGCCGCCAACCAGCCACTGCCCAACCCGCTCGGGCGGCGCAACAGCGAGCTCTCCTTAAAGACCCCCGAGCAGATGTGGCGCCTGTTCAGCCGCTACCCGCAGGCCTACCGCAACACCATCCGCATCGCCGAGCGCTGCAACCTCGACCTGGGCCTGGGCCGGCTGCTCTTTCCCGCCTACCCCCTGCCGCCCGGCGAGACCGCCTACTCGCTGCTCGTCAAGCACTGCTTCACGGGCGCCGCCGAGCGCTACAGCCCGGTCGCCCCCGAGGTGCTCGAACGCCTGCAGCGCGAGCTCAAGGTCGTCGAAGAGCTCGGCTTTGCCGAGTACTTCCTGGCCGTGCGCGACATCGTGCAGTTCACCCGTGAGCGCGGCATCTACTACTCGGGGCGCGGCTCGGCCGGCAACAGCATCGTGAGCTACGTGCTGCGCATCACCGACGCCGACCCCATCGCCAACGAACTGCTCTTCGAGCGCTTCCTCAACCCCGCGCGCCGCGAAATGCCCGACGTCGACATCGACTTCGAATCGGCGCGCCGCGACGAGGTCATCGAGTACATCTACGAACGCTTCGGCCACGAGCGAGTGGCGATGGTCGCCAACGTCAACACGGTGCGCGCGCCCTCGGCGGTGCGCATCGTGGCGCGCGCCTTCGACTTTCGCCCCGACGAGATCGACGCCCTGTCCAAAAAGGTGCCCTGGGGCAGCGCCGCCGGCCTCTCGCAGATGCTCGCCGAGCGCCCCGAACTGGTCAACCACGAGTTCCGCAGCCCGCACTACAAGCGCCTCGTCGACTACGCCGAGCGCCTTTCGGGATTTCCCTACATCCTCGGCACGCACCTCGGCGGCTTCATCTTGTCGCGCGACCCCATCACCGACCGCGTGCCGCTGCAGTGGGCGGCCAAGGGCGTGATCGTGGCGCAGTTCAACAAAGACGACGTCGAGACCCTCGGCCTGGTCAAAATGGACATCCTCGGCCTGCGCATGCACAGCGCCATCGCCGAAGCGGTGCGGCTCATCGCGGCGCGCACGGGCGAGCACGTCTCGGCCTGGGAGGTGCCGCGCGACGACCCGGCGGTCTACAGGCTGATCAGCGAGGCACGCACCATCGGCCTGTTCCAGCTCGAAAGCTCGGGCCAGCGCAACCTCGCCCTGCGGCTGCGCGAACGCGACTTCGAAGACGTGATCGCCGCCATCTCGCTGTTCCGGCCGGGGCCCCTGCAGGCCGAGATGATCGGGCCGTTCATCCGCCGCCGGCACGGACGCGAGAAGGCGCTCGTGCCCCACCCCGACATGTGGCCGGCGCTCAAGCGCACCTACGGCGTCATCCTCTACCAGGAGCAGGTGATCGAGGTGGCCGCGGTCATCGCCGGCTTCTCGCTCGCCGAAGGCGACCTCCTGCGCCGCGCCATGACCCACGAGCGCTCCATGGAGGAGATGGACCAGATCGGGCGCGACTTCGTCACCAAGGCGGTCGCGCGCGGCATCGAGCGCGCCACCGCCGACGAGGTCTTTCGCCAGCTGCGCGGCTTTGCCGCCTACGGCTTCAACAAGGCGCACGCCGCCTGCTTTGCCGTGGTCTGCAACGCCAGCGCCTGGCTCAAAGCACACTACCCGGCCGAATTCTTCTGCGGCCTCATGAACAACCAGCCCATGGGCTTCTACTCGCCGCGGGTGGTGCTGAACGACGCCCGGCGCTGGGGGCTCGAGGTGCGGCCGGTCAACGTCAACCAAAGTGCCTACGGCTTCACCGTCGAAGCCGACGGCCACGCCCTGCGGGTCGGCCTGCGCTACGTCAAAGAGATGAGCCACGCGGCCGGCGCGGCCATAGTGGCCGAGCGGGCGCCGCAGCGCGGCGGGCCCTACCGCTCGCTGTCCGACTTCTGCCGGCGCACGCGGGTGAGCGTCGAGATCGTCATCAACCTGGTGCGAGTGGGGGCGTTCGACGGGCTGGGGGCGCGCCGCGAAGAGTTGCTCGTGCAGGTGCCGCTCGTGCACGCGCAGGTCGTGAGCGGGCGCGTCGGGGGCGGCCGGAAGGCGCCGGAGCACGGTCTGGCGCCGCTGCCCACAGCGGAACGGCTCGCAGGCAACTTGCCTGCGAGACCGTCGGCTGCGGGCGACACGCCCGCGAGGCCGCGGGCTGCGGGCGGGGCGGAGGTCTCTGGTCGCGGCTCTGCGGCCGATCTCGCGGCGCAAACAGCGGAGGGCCGGCCCCGCAGAGAGCGACCGTCGACCCCCGCCCCGCCCTCCGCCCGCGGCGCGGCGGGGTGGCGCGGCGATCGGCGGTTTCGCGACGAGCGGCTGTCGCCCTCGACCGCGCCGTCAGTCGGCGACTCTCGTGCCGCGGCGGCGGCCGGGCCGGGCGAGTCGGGCGCGCCCGGCGACCGGCGCGACACGAGCGGCGACGCTGCCCTCGGTGAGGCCCAAAGGGACGGTGGCGCCCTCGGTGAGGCCCAAGAGGTCGCCGGCGGCCGCGTTGCAGGCCGAGCGACCGCTGACGAGGCGGGGGTGCTGGCGGCACACGAGGGCGAGGCGTTGCAGTTCGCTACCGACGAGCAGTTCGGGGCGCTGCCGTTCGTGCCGTCGTGGAGCGATCGCGAGAAGGTGGCCGTCGAGCTCGAGGTGCTCGGGCTCAACGTGCAGGCGCACCCGCTCACCTTCGTGCGCGACCAGCTTGCGACGCTCGGCGTCGTGCCCTTCGGCGAGCTGCACACGGTGCCCGACGGCCGGCGCATCCGTCTGGCGGGCGTGCTCGAGCGCGCCCAGATGCCCTGGATCCGCAGCGGGCACCGCACCCTGTTCCTCACCCTCGAAGACGAGACCGGCCTGGCCGAGGTCGTCGTCTTCAACGACATCTACCTGCGCTATGGCCGCGTGCTCAAAGAGGCGGTCTACCTGCTGATCGAGGGCGAGCTGCAAAACAACGACGAACGCGGCCTGGCGATCGTCGCCGCCCGCATCGTCGACCTCGAGGCCACGCTCGGCAAGCTGCGCGACCTGCCGCCCGACGAGCGCAACCGCGCCCTCAAGCGCTCCGGCGAGTGGCTGCCCAAGGTCGAACCGCGCACGCGGCCGGGGCGCACCGGGTGACCTCTGGTACCGCCAAGCGACTTCGTCGTCGTCGCTCAGGCGGGCGTGACTACGTCGCGCGCCTAGTAGTTCTTGTCTTCGTGCAGGTGCTTTTCGATGTCGGTCTTCATGCGGTCGGTGAAACTGGCCTTCTCGGGCAGGATCTCGGCGCTCTCGGGCACGTTGTGTTCGGGCAGCGCGCCCACCTCGTCGGCCTTGATCGTGAGGCGCACGTGGCCGTCCTGAATGGCCGCCACCTTGTCCTGGCTGACGTAGCGCGGTCGGTCGAGCCAGTTGTGCATGACGCTCGGACCACCGTGATGGGTGATCGCGATGCCGTCGAAGATGTCGGCGTTCTCATCGCCGACCGGCTGAAACACCTCGCCGATCTCGATGTCGTCGGCCGACCAGACCTTCCAGTGGGGTTCGATCAGTTTCCACGAGACGGTCGTCTCTTCTTCACCTGCCATGGTCACCTCCGGGAGAGTGCTGCGAGCCTGTCGAACGTGCTGCTGGCCTGTGCTGCCCTTGTACCCGCCGCCGGCGGCTGTCTCTCAGGCGGCCCCGGCGTCGGCCGGGTCGGCCGACCCGGCCGGGTCGCGATCGAACCAGAACCGCTCCCAGCACACGTGGCCGCTCACGGGCGCCGGCGCGCCGTCCGACCCACGCAGACGAGCGTAAGCCAGGACCGCCGGAAGCGTCGCGCACCACGCCGCCTTGCGGCGATGCCCCAGGGCGAAGCTGATGGCCGGCAGGGCCAGCGCGGCCACCATGACGCCCGACGCGGAGCGCTTGGTGAGCGCGCCGCCGATGATCGCCGGCAGGACCAGCGCGGTGGCCGGCGGGTCGCAGGCGAGCGCCGCGCCCAAGGCGGCCGCCGCGCCGCGCCCGCGCACCACGGCGATGTGGGCGATCACCGGGGTCACGGCGAGCGCGCCGGTCAGGTCGAGACCAGCGCCGGCCCGGCGCCCCACGACCGCCGGCGCCGCGCCCTTGAGGAGATCGACGGCCAGCGTAGCGGCGCCCGGCTTCCATCCCAGGGTGTGAGCCACGTTCGAAGCGCCCGGTTTGTGGTCGCCGCTCTGCGCGATATCGCCGCCGCCCACCAGGCGGCTCACCAGGCGGCCGCTGGGTATGCAGCCGAGCGCAAACGCGGCCGGCAGCCCGATCAGGGCGATGCTCGCTGTGCGGGACCTAGTCACTCTGACCGACCTCCGTGGGTGGTGGGGCGGCGGCGGGCGGGGCTGCCTCGGCAGCCCCGCCCGCCGCCGCGGGAACGCTGTGTGCCGGCGCCGGGACAGGCTCGTCGGCGGCCGTCTCGGGAGCGCCGCTTCTCACCAGAAAGGCGAGGCCGCCGACCGCGACCGGTATCAGCCAGGTGGCAAGGCGCCACAAGATGAGGCTGGGCACGCGGATCGTCTCGGCGGTCGCCGGTCCGATGAGGGCGAGATAGCCCAGCTCGGCGACGCCGGCCCCGCCGGCCAGCGGCGAGATCGGCATGATCACCTGCAGCACGGCCTGACCTGTGATGATCGAGAACGGCCGACCGTGCCAGCCCAGGCCGAGCAGGATCAGCGGGATGATGGCGAACATCGCCGCCCAGTACACCACTGTCGTGACGACGACCCCCAGCCACACCCGCCAGCCGGCGTGGTGATACTCGGCGAAGGCCTCGCGGCCCGCGTGGATCGTCTTGTGAAAGCGTTCGGGGAGCTGCTCGATGCCGATGGGCCGGCGCACCCACAGCGAGCCGCCCAGCCAGGCGATCGCCATGAGCACGATCGCGACCAGCACGAACCAGCGCTGCAGCGGGGTGATCGGCGAGCCGGTGGCGGGGATCAGCGCCGTCACGGCGACCAGCAGCAGCACCGAGGTATGCACCACGCCCTTCACCAGAATGACCGACGTGGCCTCGCTCAGGCTGAGCCCCTGGCGGCGCAGCGAGAAGGCCTGGTAGGGGATCTCGACGCCTCCGAACGACGTGGTGCCGCCCACGAAGTTGGCGCGCAGCGACAGCAGCACCAGGGGCCGCAGGCGCACCGCGGGCCCGTGCACCCGCGTGAGCAGCACGAGCGTCGCGGTGTCGGCCGCCAGGTAGAGAAACACGCACAGCACCGCGTAGGCGAAGAACTCGGGCTCGTGGGTGTGGGTGCGCACCACACCGAAGCTGTGGCTCAGATGCATGCTGAACAGGCGGCTGATGAGCACGGTGACCATGACGCTGAGGGCAAAGCCCAGAAGGATGCGCGGCTTGGTGAGGAACCTGCGCAGCTTCTCGGGCGGCGCGACGAGCGGCTCTTCGAGCAGCTCGATCGCGGACTCCCACGGGCATGGGCTCTGTGGGCGCCCATGCCACAGCGACGAGACTCGCCCGCTCTGCGTCGCGAAGGCCGGGGTCCGGCTCTAAGAGACCGGCCGGGGCGGCGCCTGGCTCTGCCGGGCGGTCAGGCACGAGAGCGCGCGACCGCCTGCCGCAGCAGCTCGTGGTAGCGCGCGGCGGCGACTTCGGGAGCGTGACGCGAGAGGGCGAGCTCGCGGCCCCGGGCGCCCATGCCGCGGCGCTCGGCGGAGCTCATGGCGAGGAGCCGCGCCAGCGCGGCGGTGAGCTCTTCGTGGCTGTGGGCGTCGACCACAAGCCCGGTCTCACCCTCGACCACAGCCTCAGGTGAGCCTCCCGATCGTCCCGCGATCACGGGCAAGCCGGTCAGCGCGGCCTCGGCGAAGACGATGCCGAAGCCCTCGACCTCGAGGCCGCCGAAACGGGTGCGAGACGGGCCGGCGAAGACGTCGGCGGCCTGCAGCCACAGGAGCAGCTGCGCGGCCGAGACCTCACCGGGCAGCGCGACGCGATCGGCGAGCCCGGCGGCGGCCGCCCGTTCACGAAGCTCGTCTGCCAGGCGGCCGCCGCCCACCAGGGCAAGGCGCACGTCGGAAAAGCGGCCATCGAGGGCGGCCAGCGAGGCGATCGAGCATGTCCTGTCCCTTGCGCGGCACGAGGCGCCCCACGCAAACGACGAGTCGTTCGTCGCCTAGCCCCAGCGCCGCGCGTGCCGCGACGACATCGGCCGTCCCGGTGAGCGGGTAGCGCTCCAGATCGAGCGCCGGGCGCAAGACCTCGGCCTGTGCGCAGCCGCCCGAGAGGCGCACCGCCTGGTCGGCGGTATAGCGGCTCACGCCGAACAGCATCGTTGATTCGGCGAGCACCCAGCGCAGCAGACGGGCCACGCCCGGCACCGCGCCGGGCACGGTGATCTCGGCGGCGCCGAGGAAGATGACGTAGGGCAGGCCGGCCGTGCGCCGCAGCCAGGGGCCGAGCAGTCCGGCCGGCAAGGGGTGGCCGAGCTGCAACAGCTCGAGGCCGTGCTCGCGGGTGAGCCGCTCGCAGAGGCGCTCGACCGAGGCCGTGGGCACGACCATCGAACGCGACGTCCGGTAGACCGTGTAGGGGTGGGTCTCGTCGAAGGCGGCCGCGTCGTCGTGCGCGGGGGCGACGATCACGACCTCGCCGGGATCGAGCGTCTGGTATCATGTTCCAGTAGTAGGTCTGGGCGCCGCCGACGCGTGGCGGAAAGTCGTTGGTGACAAAAAGAGTGCGGGGGACTGCCCCCCCGACCTGCCGTTCCTCGCTCATGGCGGCCATTCTACCGGTAGCGTGAACGGCCCGCTGCGCCAGCGCCGTCTCGAGCGGCGCACGGCAGGCTTACTGCTGTCCCTTTTCGACGATGACCTGGAGCACCTCGAGCTCGTCTCTTTGGAACCAGAAGAGGTCGCAGAGGCTGCAATAGTCGACCTCGACCGCCTGGTCGTAGCTGAAGTGGCGGCGCACCATCGTGCGGCCGCAGCGCGGGCACTCCGCCAGGGCCACAGGCTGGGCGGCGCGTCGGCGGGCGAAGTCGCGCCGCAGCTCGTCGCCGTGTTCGATGACCTGCTCGGCCAGCGCCTGCTGGCGATCGTCGAACCGCATCTCGCGTCGGGTGAGGATGCGCTGTACCTGCGGGGTCGTGGCGAGGCGGCCGCCGCACGCCCGGCAGATGAGCACGGTGGTGCCCTCGTAGTCGGCTCGTTCGAGCCCGGCGCCGCACCCTGGGCATGTGGGCGCCGATGCCACGATCTCACCAACGTGGGGCGGCGACGCGGCCGGCGCGGCGGCCACGACGACCGGTGACGGCGCGGTGCCGGGGCCAGCGACCGGGGGCATAGGCGGCGCGACAGGTGCGGCGACTGGTGCAGCGGCGGGCGTAGTGAGCGGCGCGGCAGGCCTACCAAGCGGCACGGCGCCGGGCGAGGCCAGCGCGGCCGCCCCCAACAGGGGCGCGGCGGCCGGTGCGGCGGCCATGAGCGGGCCGGCGACGAGCTGGGTCAGTCGCTCGACCCCGGACGTGTCGCCCGCCGCGGCGGGCGCGGTGGTGATGTGTTCGCGTTGCTCGAAGGCCGTCTCGGCGGCCGCTGCCTGCGCCTTGAACTGCTGCGCGTCGACGTGCGCCAGCTTGAGCAGCGCGGCGATACGGTCGGCGACGGGAGGGTGCGTGGCCATGGCTCGCGAGAGCCACGACGAGTTGTCCTGGTCGGTCGGCGTGATGCACAGCGCCGAGAGTCCATCGGGCAGGTAGCCGCCGCCCGGATGGCTGACCATCATCTGCAGAGCCTGAGCGAGGCTCAGGGGATCGCGCGTGTAGCGCGCGGCCGCTAGGTCGGCGAGCCACTCGCGCTGGCGCGAGATGGCGCCGTTGATCACGGTCGCGCAGAGCTGCAGCATCCAGACCAGCAACCACAGCACGCCCCCGGCGACGATGGGGCCCAGGGAGCGCGAGTCCTCGCCGGCGTCCTGCAAGCCGCCCCCCAGCGAGGTGAACACGCCGAACAGCAGGCACGCGCTGGTCACCGTGACGTAGTCGCCCGACATGACGTGGCCGAACTCGTGGGCGACCACCGCCTCGAGCTGCGCCCGCGAGAGGCGCGACAGGGCGCCCTCGGTGACCCCGATGCAGGCTCCGCCGTGCAGGTCGCTGAAGGCGAAGGCGTTCATGGCCTGCGTGGGCACCGTGAGACAGCGGATGGCGGGACCGCCCGCGGCGATGCGCATCTCTTCGACGATGTCGGCGAGGCGCTGGTGAAAGCGGTCGTCGGGGTCGAGCGCCCGGGCGTGCATAACGCGGATGAGGTGGTCGCGGGCGCCGGCGCGCGTGAGAAACCAGTAGAGCACCGCCAGGCCGGCGGACCCGAGCAAGATCAGCACCGCGCCGGGCAGGCTCAGAGCAAACGACGGCGGGCCGGGAAGCGTGCCGTTCGAGGCGTTGAGGGCATCGATGACGGCTTCCGCGATGAGCGCCATGACCCAGACGCACGCGTACACCATGAGCAGGAGCAGGCCGAACAGCGCCCACACACGCCAGCGGGCCTCGCTCTCGATCTGGAACATCGTCTTCTTGGCGGTCGGCGCTTCCACCTCACCATTGTCGGCAGTCTCGTGCGACGCCTTGAAGACGGCGCCGCGCTGCAAACGGCCGGGCCGACAGGCTTGGCGGAAGCGCGGGAGAGAATTTGTGGGCCGCCATGTTTACACTACGCATGGCGTGGTAATAGTGTGCTTGCGACTTTGGGCCAGGCCTCCCCAACCGCGGTACGCCCGAGTCGCTCGGTACCCCCCCAGGTACCACCCATGGCTCCTTTCACAAGCCCCAGACCCCCCTCTGGGGCTGCCTTTTTTCAGGCGGGGCCGGCCGAAATGCCGGCCCCGCCAGAGCCCCCAGCCGCTTCGCGCCGTGCCGTACACGGTGCTGACGGCGCTTCGCGACCTCGCGCTCACGCACCGCGACCGCACCCACGCCCCGCCCCCGACTCGCCGACTAGCGCTCGCGCAGCCGACCCGCCGCCAGGAAGTTCGCCATGAGCTGTCCGCACAGCATGGCGGAGCGCAACAGCTCGCGCTTGCTCGCTTTGAGCAGCGGCTTCACGCCGCCCGGGTAAGCCTGTTCGACCACCGCGGCGTCGCGTTCGAACCAGTCGAGCAGCAGCGGCTTGTCGACCTCGGAGTGGAACATGAGGCCCCAGGCCACCTCGCCAAAGCGAAAGATCTGCGGCTCGACGCAGCCCCCGGCGTCGCCCTCGGCCAGCACCAGCGCCGTGTCGGGCAACCGGCAGGCGTAGTCGCGCCACGAAAAGACGAGGGGTCGCGGGTGCAGGTCGCAGACGAGCGCGTCGCGCGCGGCGAACTCGATCGGGTTCCAGCCCAGGAGCAGGCCATCGCGACGATAGACCTCGCCGCCGCCGGCCAAGGCGAGCTGCTGGGCGCCCAGGCAGACCCCGAGCGTCGGCACCTCGCGCACGATCGCTTCGGCGAGCAGCTCGCGCTCGGCGGCCAGGAACGGGTGGGTCGCGTCGTCGTCGACGTTCAGGTCGCCGCCCAGAGTGACCAGAGCCGCCAGGCCGCCCAGCTCGCCGGCATACGGCAGCGGATCGCCCCGGTCGAGGCGGCGCACGTCGAGCTCGAACCGGGCCTCACGCAGGTACTCGCCGATGAGCGCGGGCGGATCGTGGTCGTCGTGCTGCAGGAAACAGACGGTGCGCATAGCTCGTGTACGATATCGCAAAAGAGGCGGGCCTAAGCTCGCCCGGCGCCCGCCGGCAGTGGCCGGTCGCCGCCCGACAGTCCGCCCAAGGAGCGTCGATGAACCGCTTCGCACAGCGCCCACCGAGGCCGCGGTGAGCCCCGCGGCGGTCGGCCAGAACACCCCGAGGGTCGAGATCGTGGCGGCCGGCAACGAGGTGTTGCTGGGCGACGTGCTCGACACCAACTCGAACCTGCTCTGCCGTCTCGTGACCGCGCTCGGCGGCGCCGTCACCCGCGCCGTCCTGGTGCGCGACGACCTCGACGCCATCGCCGCCGAGGTACGCGGCGTGCTGGACCGCTCCCCCGCTCTGGTCTTCACGGTCGGCGGCCTGGGTCCCACCGCCGACGACATGACCCTCGCCGGCGTTGCCCGCGGGCTCGATGTGCCGCTCGAGCTGCACCCCGAGGCCGAGCGCATGGTGCGCGACGCCTACGTGCGCTTCGCCGCGGCCGGCCTCGTGCCGTTTGCCGAGCTGAACGAAGCGCGCCGCAAGATGGCGCGCCTGCCGCGGGGCGCCCAACCCGTGCCCAACCCCGTGGGCGGCGCTCCCGGCGTCGTGCTACGACGCGACGGCACGACGTTCGTCAGCCTGCCGGGCGTGCCCGAGGAGCTCGAAGCGATCGTCGAAGAGTCGCTCGGCGGTGTCTTTGCCGGCATCTTCCGCGTGGTGCACTACGAGGAACGCACGCTGGTCGTCGACCTGCAGGACGAGTCGGCTATCGCCGACGTCCTGGGCGCCGTCGAGCAGGCGCACCCCGAGGTGTATGTGAAGTCGCGGGCCAAAAAGATGGGACCGGCGGTGACCCTGCGCATCACCCTCTCGGCGCGCGGCGACGACGCGGCGGCAGTCGAGCAGTTGCTGCGCCCGCCGGCCGACGAGCTGCTCGCCAGGATCGCGGCGGCGGGGTACGGGGTGCGAGCCGAAGAGGACTGAAGGCGGCGCGAGCACGCCGCGCCGGGGCGGCTGCGATGCGTCCGCGGCGGGATGCGCGCTAACTCTGTGGGCGGGCCGGCTGCGACGGGCGCGGGAGCCCGGGGACACGCCTCGCGAACCAGAAGCAGGGGACCCCGCGGCTGCGCTGCGGGGTGGGGCTCACGCTCGGAAGTGCCCCCTCCGCCCCCACGCCCGCCTCCGCCGGCGGCCAACGAGCGGCAGTCCCAGCGCGTGCCGGCCGTGCGGTCGGTCGGCCCACGCTGGGAACGCGCGCTGCTCAAGCCGCGCCTCTGTCCTCACGGCGCGCCCCGTGACGCCACCGAGCGATCCGGCGGGGAATCCCGCCGGCACACGCCCCGGCCGGCGGCGAGCCGGCTGACGCGGCCGCCGACCGGCGCGGGCGTGAGGGCCCTGGCAGGGCGCCTTGTAAGAGCCGAAAACTCCGCTGGGGCGATGGCGGTGGTCACATCCGGGCGGGCCGCCCGGCTCGGTGGCCACATCCCCCGGAGCACAACGCAAGACGAGCCCGCGGGCGGCCACTTTTGTGGCGCCCGCGGGCTCGTCGCGTCTCTCTGACCGGAAGGCCTCTCAGGCGGCCTTGGTCTGGCGATACTCTACGACCTCGGCCTCACCGACGAAGGTCACGCGCGGCTGGCCGATGACGCCGCCGCGCTGCATCGCATCGGGCAGCGACGGGTCGGAGGCGAAGGCCTCTCCCTGTTGCCGTGAAGGAAAGTGGTTCACGATCGTCACTTCGTTCGGGTTGTCCAGGCCGCGGT
This sequence comes from uncultured Actinomycetes bacterium, assembly GCA_963753695.1. Classification (GTDB taxonomy): domain Bacteria; phylum Actinomycetota; class Thermoleophilia; order UBA2241; family UBA2241; genus Bog-752. The sequence goes on along the minus strand of CAVWDG010000010.1, from coordinate 108,401 downwards.
AGATCTCGTGGCCGGTGGCGCCGTGCTGCTTGCGCACGGCGGCGTGCTCGTCGAACACGGGCTTCCAGGTGTCGTAGTCGCGTACTTCGTGCTGCACGATGACGGAGATCATGGTCACCTCTCGAGTAGTGGGCGCCCTCCAACCAGCAAACAGAAGCGCACCGTTATCAGCAATAGAGTCTCATGGCCCACAGAACCCCGTCTGCTAACGCGTTGACGACGGGTTCCGTTGTGCCAGCTGGTATCCTGAGGACCATGACCATCACGCACGCAACGCACCCCTGGTGGGACCGCATCACGCCCCGCGCCGGCGTGCGCGTGCAGATGTTCTCGGCGGCGGTGCTCTGGCTCGTGGCGGTGAGCGTGCTGCTCATTCGCGGCGTGCTGTTCATCGAGCGGCCCGGACCGGGATTCCATTTCGACTACTGGATCGTGCCCATCGCGCTCGTGGCAGTCGCCATCGGCAACGTGAAGGCGCGCCTCATCCTCATCAAGTATGCGGGCAAGGCCGTGGCCCGCATCCGCCGTCGCGGGCACGCCTGCTACTTCGGCTTCTTCGCGCCCCTGTCGTGGGCGTTCGTCGTCGTCATGACGGGCGGCGGCATGATGCTGCGCCGCACGGCGCTCGTCGACTACTCGTGGGGCCGCGTGTGCCTGGCCACGCTCTACATCGCGGTGGGCACCGCCTTGGCGCTCGCCGACCGCGTCTTCTGGACCGCCGCCCTGCGGCCCGAGCCGGTGCCCGAGGTCACGTCGGTCACAGAGTAAGCCGGGCCGGCCGCCGGTCGCTCCGGAGCCAACGGCGAGATCGCCTGACGCCTCACTCTGGGTAGGCCTCCGCTACGCGGCGCCGTTGCATGCGCATCAGCACGACCACGGCGACTCCACAGGCCGCGACCAGCCAGCCGCAGGCGGCCAGCTCGTGCATCAGCAAGTCGAACGACGCCCGGCTGCCCCAGACACCCACGTGATAGTGCTCCAGGAGCGCCCGGCGAGAGGGGTCGAGCTTGATCCCGGCGCCGACCCCCATGACGACCATGCCGGCGGCGCCGGCCGTCATCAGCACGGTGCGCGTGCGCTCGGTCACGTCGAGCCGGACGCCGGCGAGGGCCACACCGGCCGCGGCGGCGGCGAGGAGCGCGGCGCCGGCCGCGCTGTAGTCGACGGCCCCGCCCGCCGGGACGCCCTCGGGATCGAACGCGCGGGTGATGTCCATCGCCCGGAAGTGCGAGAAGTCGAAGATGGCCCCCGCGAGGATCGTGACGAGGATCGCCGCCACCGTCGCGACGGTGAGCGCCGTCTGCAACCGCGGCGTCGCCGTCCTGGCCTTGTCCTGCGCCGACAGCAGCTCGCTCGCCTCGGCGTCGGAGAGCTGCGACGGGTAACGCTGCCGTGCTGCCCCCCCGCCGGCCACCGGACGAGCCGGTTTTGGTTGGCCATTCTCTGCCGTCATTCCGCGCTCCCCCCGTGCAACGCCCACGCGTACCGTAGTCCCGATACTAGTCGGCCTGCACCCCGCCCGCCACCGCCTCATGGAACACGATCCCGAAGAGTGCCTCGTGCCTTTGCGTGTGCGCCGTGAGTGGCCCCCGCGCAGCACGAGCTCCAGGAGCCTCGTGCTTCGCGTAGTGCGCCGCGAGTCGCCCTGCCGCCGCGCCCTGCGGCCCCCTCAAGCCTGCCCGACGACGACCTCGCGCGCAGCTCGGAGAGCCGCCGCGCTTCGCGGGTTCTTTGCGCGAGCTCGCAGAGCCTCGCGCCCGTCCTCGCACCACGGCTCGTCGCCCGAGCCGGCGGAGGCGGGCGCGGGGGCGGAGGGGGCATTTCCGAGCGTGAGCCCCAACCCGCGGCGCAGCCGCGGGGTCCCCTGGTCTCTGGTTCGCGAGGCATGCCCCCGAGCTCCCGCGCCCGCCGCAGCCGGCTCGGGCTCGCCGCGCTCCGAGGTACACCCCCGCGTCGCGCGCCGAGAGAGCGCCCCTCCCCTACGCCGCCGCCTTGACGAGCCGCGCCACGAACTCGTCTTCGGGCAGCGCGCCCTCAAAACTTCCGGCGTCGTCGATCACCACTTTCGGTACGGCCATCACGTCGTAGCGCTCCGCCAGATCGGGGAAGTCGTTGACCACGATGACGTCGGCGGTGATGCGATCGCTCGCCATGGCGAACTGATGGGCGGTGCGCGCCGCCCCCGGGCAGTGCGGGCAGGTGGGCGTGACGAAGACCTGCACGTGAACGTCGCGCGGGAGCGCGACAAGGGCGGCGAGCGTGTCGCCGCTCAGGTCGTCGTGGCCGGTGCTCACGTCGATCAGGTCCTCGAGCAGGGTGGCGAACTCATAGCCCGAGGGCAGGCCGAACAGCCGCACAGGGCCGCGCGCGCCGGGCCCCGCGATCACCGTGGCCGGCACCTTGTCGATGCCGTACCCGCGCGCCAGCTCGGGCTCGGCGGCCACGTCGTGGACCTCGAGCACAAGGTGGTCGCTCATACCCGCAAGCTCGACGAGCAGGGCTTCGGTGTCGGCGCAGCTGTCGCAGGGTACGACGCCGGGCACGACCAGCCGGCTCGCGTGCTTGGTGAAGTGGATGAGCGTCACGTCGGCCTTGAGCTCGCGGTCGAGCAGCTCGGAGAGCCGCGCGGATTCGTCGTCTGAGAGCAGTGGCATGAAGCGCCTCGTTTTCGTCTGTGGGTGATACGCCTTCCGGGGGCGCCGCCCGCCAGGGCGTGGCCGCCGGCTCTTGCTCGTACCTACCCCGCAGGCGAGGGCTCCACGCTTGGCGCGCCGTGCTCGAGGTCTTCGTCGATGAAGTGCGTGGTGACCGTGCCGGCGCGAAACAGCGGGTGCTCGAGTACGCGCAGGTGGAACGGGATCGTGGTGGCGACGCCCTCGACGCGGAACTGGGCAAGGGCCCAGCGGGCGCGAGCCAGGGCCTCGTCGCGGTCGCGGCCCCAGACGACGAGCTTGCCGAGCAGGCTGTCGTAGAAGGGCGGCACCGTGTAACCCGGATAGACGTGTGAGTCGAAGCGCACCCACGGCCCGCCGGGCGGCGACCAGCCCGTGACCGTGCCCGGCGAGGGTAGAAAGTCGCGCTCCGGGTCTTCGGCGTTTATGCGGAACTCGATGGCGTGGCCGGTGATCGTGACGTCGCTCTGGCGCAGCGCCAGACCTTCGCCGGCGGCGATGCGGATGCCGGTCTTGACGATGTCGATACCGGTGACCATCTCGGTCACGCAGTGCTCGACCTGCACGCGCGTGTTCATCTCCATGAAGTAGAAGTGACCCGCGGGGTCGAGCAGGAACTCGACCGTGCCGGCGCCCTTGTAGCGGGCGGCGCGCGCCGCTTCGACGGCGGCCTCGCCCATGCGGTCGCGCAGCTCGGGTGAGACGGCCGGCGAAGGCGCCTCTTCGATCAGCTTCTGGTGGCGGCGCTGGATGGAGCAGTCGCGCTCGCCCAGGTGGATGGCGTGGCCCTCGCCGTCGGAGAGGATCTGGATCTCGACGTGGCGCGGCTTCGCGATGTATTTCTCGACGTAGACGGCGCCGTCGCCAAAGGCGGCCTGGGCCTCTGCGCTGGCCTGGCGCACGGCGGCGGCGAGGGCATCGGCGTCGTGCACGATGCGGATGCCCTTGCCGCCGCCCCCCGCCGACGCCTTGATCATGACCGGCAGCCCCACGGTCCGCACGACTTCTGCGGCGGCGGCGGCGTCGGCCACCACTCCCGAGGAGCCCGGCGTGACCGGCACGCCGGCGGCGGTCATGGTGGCGCGCGCCATGGCCTTGTCGCCCATCGTCTCGATCGACTCGGGGCCCGGCCCGATGAACGTGAGGTCGTTGTCGGCGCACAGGCGCGAGAAGGCCGCGCTTTCGGCCAGAAAGCCGTAGCCGGGGTGGATGGCGTCGGCGCCGTGCGTGACGGCGGCCATGATGAGGTTCTGCATGACGAGGTAGCTCTGGGCGGCGGGCGGCGGGCCCACGCAGACCGCTTCGTCGGCGTAGGCCACGTGGAGCGACGACTCGTCGGCCGACGAGTAGACCGCGACGGTCGCCACGCCCAGCTCGCGGCAGGCGCGGATGACCCGAAGGGCGATCTCCCCGCGGTTGGCGATGAGGACCTTCTGGAACACTGGCCGACTCCTGTGGGGCTCAGGGACACCGGGCCTCTAAGGCGCCCTGCCCGGCAAGCGGCGGAAGTATAGCAGAGGCCCGGGCGGCGTTGCGCCGCCTGACAACGGTTTGTCGGCGCCGGCCCTGTCGAGGCCAGCGACGCTGCCGATACGAAGGGCAGACCCCACCGAAAGGTCGACACCACCTGACCACGACACTGGATCGGGCTTTACGCCCGGATATCGCTTCCCTCTCCCTGCCGGGCCGGTCTCCTTCGACTGTACCCACCAGCCCGCATCATGCGAAGGCCCCAAACCGGCCCGGCCCTTTACCCATACCGGCCGCCCCCCGAGCCGTGAGAGCACCGTCCACCACAGCTGCGCCGCATAAAGCGGCGTCCCCATCCGTACGCCGCGACCACAAGGTCCATCCGCGGCGCGCGGCGCCACCTTTGCGTCGCCGCCCCAACGTCCACCCAAGCCGCGCCACACCGCAACGACCGGCACGTAATCCTTCGCCTGCCACCTGCCGATGCTCTTAGGCGGAGAGGACACCACCGGCTGGAGTGAACCCGTGAGCAAAGCGTCCAAGAAGCGTCTCGTCGTCGTCGACGACGACATCGACCTGCGCGAGCAGCTCGCCACCTTCTTCGGCGGCGCCTTCGAGGTCGCCACCTTCGAAGGCGGCCAGGCGGCGCTGCGGGCGCTGCGCGACGCGCCGCCCGACGCCCTGCTGCTCGACATCGATCTGCAGGGCATCAAGGGCTTCGACGTGCTCAAGCTCATGAACTCCACGCCCGCGCTGCGCGCCGCGCCGGTCATCGTGCTCTCGGCGACCAACGACTTCGAGACCTTCGAGCAGGCCCACCGCCTGGGCATCGCCGAGTACGTCACCAAGCCGTTCCGGGTCGAAGACCTGCGCGACAAGTTGCAGATCGCCATCGACCGCCGCCACCGGCGCAGCGCCGGCCGCCTCAAGCTGGGCGCCATGCTGGTCGAGAGCGGCATCGTCAGCCAGGCCCAGATCGACGACGCGCTGACCCGCCAGCAGCAGGCCGGCGGCCGCCTGGGCGAAGTGCTGGTCGCGTCGGGTCTCGTCTCCGAAGACGACCTCATCCACGCCCTGGCCGGCCAGATGCACCTGGCAGTCGTCGACCTGCGCGCCGTCACGCCCAACCCGGCAGCGGTCGGCCTGCTGCCGCGCGACTTCATCGTGCGCCACCGTCTGCTGCCCCTGCGCTTAGACGACAGCGGCGGACTCGTGATCGCCATGACCAACCCGCTCGACGTCGTCGTGATCGACGAAGTCCGGCTGCGCACCAAGCGCAACGTGGTGCCCGCCATCTGCGGCGAGAGCGCCTTCGACGAAGCGCTCTCCATCTTCACCAGCAAGCGCGGCAAGCTCAAAGAGCTCGAAGGCGCCGAAGGCGACAGCCGCCCCGAGCCGCCCGGCGCGCTCGACGCCTCGATCATCGAGATCGTCGACTCGGTGCTGACCGACGCCATCGGTATGAAGGCCTCCGACATCCACGTCGAGCCACGCGAAGACATGCTGCAGATCCGCTGCCGGGTCGACGGCGTGCTGCACGACCTGCGCGAGTACTCGAGCGACCTGCAGGCCGGCGTGCTCAGCCGCATGAAGATCATGGGCGGCATGGACATCGCCGAACGTCGCCTGCCCCAGGACGGCCGCACCAGCTTCGAGACCGCCGACGGCGACGTCGTCGATATGCGTCTCGCCTCAATACCGAGCCTTTACGGCGAGAACATCACCATCCGCGTCCTCGAATCGTCGCCGCTGCCGCCCACACTGCTCTCGCTGGGCTTCGCCGACACCAGCCTGGCGCGCTTCGAAGAGGCCATCCGCCGGCCCGACGGCGGCATCGTCATCGGCGGGCCTACGGGCAGCGGCAAGTCGACCACGCTCTACACCACGCTCGAGCTCATCAAGTCCAAAGAGCGCAAGATCTACACCGTCGAAGACCCCATCGAGCGCAAGCTGCACGGCGTGGTGCAGACCGAGGTCAAACCCATCATCGGCCTCACCTTCGCCCAGGCGCTGCGCTCGCTGGTGCGCGCCGACCCCGACGTCATCATGGTCGGTGAGGTGCGCGACCTGGAGACCGCCAAGATGGCCGCCGACGCCGCCATCACCGGCCACCTCGTGTTCACCACGCTGCACACCGGCGACGCCATCTCGTCGATCAACCGCCTGATCGAGATGGGCCTGCCAGCCTACCTGGTGGCCGCCGCCTACCGCTGCATCGTCTCGCAGAGGCTTGTGCGCCGCCTGTGCCGCCACTGCCGCAAGCCCGACGTGCTCACCGCCGCGCGCTGGGTCGAGCTGGGCATGGGCGAGGCGCCCGGCGCCCGCATTAACATCTACACGCCGGTCGGCTGCCCCAAGTGCTTCGGCACGGGCTACTACGGCCGGCTCGGGCTCTACGAGGTGCTCACCATCGACGACGAGCTGCGCGAGATGATCGCAGTCGGGGCCACCGTCGGCGAGATGCGCGCGGCGGCCCGCGCCCGCGGCATCGAGAGCATCCACGACGACGGCGTGCGCAAGGTCTTAGACGGCTCGACCAGCCATCTCGAGCTGGTGCGCGTCACGGCGTAAGGTCTGCCGCCCGCTTCGGCGAGCGCGCGGCCCGAGGCCTGTCGACGCCGCTCGGCAACCGCACGACCGGCGGCACAGACCCTGCGATAGCGGCAGTAGACACTCGTTCTATCTCATCGCCGCGGCCCGGGACCGATAAAGCACATGGAGACCAAATCGCGGGGAGAGGAAGCCTCCGAACAACTGGACCGGGGTCCTGGGAAACCAGGGCCCCGGTCCAGTTTTGCGTATGGGGTGAGCCGCGGCCTATCCGAGCGGCCGGTTGTCGATCACGCGCCGCGCCTTGCCCTCGAAGCGCGTGAGGGAGCCCGCTTCGACGAGCTTGACCTTGGGGCGCACGAGCAGCGCCGAACGCAGCGTCTCGGTCACCTGGCGCTCGAAGGCCACGAGGTCGTCCATCCAGCCGTTGAAGAGCTCCTCGGTGACCTCGACCCGCACCGTGAAGGTGTCGAGCTCGCCCGAGCGGTCGAGCACGATCTCGTAGTGCGGCTCGAGCCCCTCGATGCGGAACAGCACCGACTCGACGGTCGACGGGAACACGTTGACGCCGCTCACGATGAACATGTCGTCGGTGCGCCCGATGACCTTGCCCATGCGGGCCGTCGTGCGGCCGCAGGCGCAGCGCTCGTGCGTGACCCGCGACAGGTCGCCGGTGCGGTAGCGCAGCACCGGCGAGCACTCCTTGGTGAGCGAGGTGACGACGAGCTCGCCGACCTCGCCGTCGGGCACCGGCTCGTCGCTTCCCGGGTCGAGCACCTCGACCAGAAAGTGGTCTTCGGCTATGTGCATGCCCGACTTGTGTTCGCACTCGCCGGCGATGCCCGGGCCAATCACCTCGGTGAGCCCGTAGTTGTCGGTCGCCGAGATGCCCCAGCGCTGCTCTATGCGGGCGCGCAGCGCGTCGCTGCACGACTCGGCGCCGAACAGGCCCAGGCGCAGGGCGAGACGATCGCGCACGCCGGCCTGCTCGACGGCCTCGCTCAGGTAGAGCGCATACGAGGGGGTGCAGATGAGCACGGTGGTACCGAAGTCCTGCATGAACTGGATCTGGCGAGCCGTGTTGCCGGCGGAGTGCGGCACGACGAGCGCGCCGATGCGCTGCAGGCCGTAGTGCAGGCCGAAGCCGCCGGTGAACATGCCGTAGCCGAAGGCCACCTGGGCGACGTCGCCCGGCACGACCCCGGCAGCCGACGCCAGGCGTGCCACAAGCTCAGCCCAGGTGTCGAGGTCGGCGCGCGTGTAGCCGCCGACCACCGGCGTGCCGGTGGTGCCCGACGACGAGTGCACCTCGACCACCTGTTCGAGCGGCACGGCAAACAGGCCATAGGGGTAGGCCCTGCGAAAGTCGTCTTTGGTAGTGAACGGCAGCCGGGAGAGGTCGGCAAGGGTGACGATGTCGCCGGGGACCACGCCGAGCTCGTCGAAGGCGGCGCGGTAGAAGGGCACGTGCGCTGAGCACAGGGCGGCCGTGCGGCGCAGTCCGTCGAGCTGCAACGCCTCGAGGTCGGCGCGCTTCATGGTCTCGCGTTGCTCGTTCCAGATCGGCACGATAGCTCCCCTTACCGGCCGCCGGCAGCCCACGGTCGCACGGTCGCGGCGGGCTCACGGCCGAGCGAAGTGTACCGCGTGGCGTGCCTGCCGTGCGAACCGGCCGAGCCCCCGCGCAATAGCCGATGATTATGGTCGGGTATGATACGGTCAGGGGTATGCGAGAGGGTCCAAGGGGGCTCTCCCCCGGGCAAGCACAGAGGTCGCGGCAGTGGCAGACAAGCAGACGACGGTCGAGATCCCCATCGGCGGCATGACCTGCGCGAGCTGCGTGGCGCGCAACGAGAAGGCGCTGCGCCGCATGGCCGGCGTGAGCGCGGCCAACGTCAACTTCGCCACCGAGAAAGCCACGGTGACCTTTGACCCGGCGCAGGTCGACGTCGGCCGCCTGACGGCCACCGTAGAGCAGGCCGGCTACGAGGTGCCCTCGGCGACCGAGACCCTGGTGATCGAGGGCATGACCTGCGCGAGCTGCGTGGGACGCAACGAGAAGGCGCTGCGCAACGTTCCCGGCGTGCTGCGCGCCGACGTCAATCTGGCCACCGAGAAGGCCACCGTGGAGTTCCTGCCCGGCCAGGCGAGCCGCGACGACCTGGTGGCGGCCGTGCGGCGGGCCGGCTACACAGTAGCCGAGCCGGCCCGCCGCACCGCCGGCGGCGCGCTCCCGGGCGACGCCACTGCCGAGGGCGCGGCGGGCGAGGGCGCCGATCCCGGCGCCCTCGCCCGCCGCGCCGCCTACCTGCGCCTGCGCCGCAAGGTCGCCGTCGGCGCCGTGCTGTCGACGCTCGTCTTCCTGGGCAGCATGGGATTCGCCTTCGTGCCCTCCTTCCTCACCAACGGCTGGGTGCTATGGGCGCTGGCCACCCCGGTGCAGTTCTGGGTCGGGCGCCAGTTCTATCGTGCCGCCCTGGCCGCGGCGCGCCACGGCAGCACGACCATGGACACGCTGGTCGCGCTGGGCTCCTCGGCGGCCTACTTCTATAGCGCAGCCGGCGTCCTCTTCCCCGGCTTCTTCGACCACCACGGCCTGGGCGCGCCCATGTACTTCGACTCGGCCGCGCTCATCATCACCCTCATCCTGCTCGGCCGCCTGTTCGAGGCGCGCGCCAAAGGCCAGACCGGCGAGGCCATCCGCACGCTGATCGGCCTACAGCCGCGCACCGCGCGCGTAGTGCGCGACGGCGTCGAGCTCGACGTGCCCATCGCCGAGGTCGTCCACGACGACCTCGTGCGCGTGCGCCCCGGCGAGAAGGTGCCGGTCGACGGCATCGTGGTCGACGGCGCCTCGGCCGTCGACGAGGCGATGCTCACCGGTGAGGCGCTGCCGGTCGTCAAACAGGCCGGCGACGAGGTCATCGGCTCCACGCTGAACACGACCGGCACGTTCACGTTCCGTGCCACGCGCGTCGGTTCCGAGACGGCGCTCGCCCAGATCGTGCGCCTGGTCGAACAGGCCCAGGGCGCGCGTCCGCCCATCGCCCGCCTCGCCGACCTGATCGCGAGCTGGTTCGTGCCGGCCGTCATGGTGGTCGCCGCGGCGACGTTCGTGGTGTGGCTGCTGGCCGGGCCTCAGCCCGCCGTGAACTACGCCCTGGTGAACGCCATCGCCGTGCTCGTCATCGCCTGTCCCTGCGCCCTGGGGTTGGCGACTCCGACGGCCGTCATGGTGGGCACCGGTAAGGGCGCCCAGAACGGCGTGCTCATCCGTGACGGCGCCTCACTCGAGACCGCTCACACCGTGCGCACGATCGTCCTCGACAAGACCGGCACGATCACCGAGGGCCGACCGGCCGTGACCGACATCCTGCCGACCGACGCCGGCGACGCCCCCACGGCGCCCGACGAGCTGCTGCGCCTGGTCGCGGCGGCCGAACGCGGCTCGGAGCACCCGCTGGCCGCCGCCGTCGCACGAGCCGCGGCGCAGCGCGGCCTGACCATTCCCGAGGCGAGCGACTTCGCCGCCACGCCCGGACTGGGCGTGCGCGCCGTCGTCGAGGGTCACGAGGTGCTGGTCGGCAACGAGCGGCTCACGGCGCGCGTGGCAAGCATCGCGCCGACCGCGAGGAGCACCACCACCACCGCGACCGCTGCCCGCACAACGAGCGTGCCGGCCGGCGACGCCCATGCCGCTGCCGCCGCGCTGGCGGCGGCCGGCAAGACGGCGGTGTGGGTGACCGTCGACGGCCGTCGGGCCGGCCTGATCGGCATCGCCGACCCCGTGAAGCCCGGCGCGGGCGCCGCCATCGCACGGCTGCACGAGCTCGGCCTGCGCGTCGTGATGGTGACCGGCGACCGCCTCGAGACCGCCCAGGCGATCGCCGCCCAGGTCGGTCTCGACGAGGTCGTGGCCGGCGTGCTGCCCGACGGCAAAGCAGCCGAGATCGCCCGCCTGCAAGCCGGCGGCACCCGGGTGGCCATGGTGGGCGACGGTGTGAACGACGCCCCCGCCCTGGCGCAGGCCGACATCGGCATCGCCATCGGCACCGGCGCCGACGTTGCCATCGAGGCCAGCGACGTGACGCTCGTCTCGGGCGACCTGCAGGGCGTGGTCACCGCGATCGCCCTGTCTCGCGCCACCATGCGCACGATCAAGCAGAACCTCTTTTGGGCCTTCGCCTACAACATCGCCCTGATCCCCATCGCCGCCGGCATCCTCTACCCGCCGTTCGGGATTCTGTTGAACCCCATCTTCGCCGCAGCGGCCATGGGGCTGTCGAGCGTCACCGTGGTGACCAACAGCTTGCGCCTGCGGCGCTTTCGCGCCGCCTGACCCGACCGGTAGGGCCAGGTCACTCGATAGGGCCAGGCCCCCCGACCCTGACGCGGCGCGCCACGCCCGCGCCGCCCGCAACGCCCGCGCCGCCCGCAACGCCCGCTCACCCGCACACCCGCAGCGCCAGCCCACCCGCAACGCCAGCCCACCCGCAACGCCAGCCCATCCGCAACGCCAGCCCATCCGCAACGCCAGCCCATCAACGCCAGCCCATCCGCAACGCCGACGGGGCGACAGCCTCTCGTCAGGAGAGTGCTGCCGCCCCGTCGCTACGGGCCGGGTCGTTGCCCGGCGCCGCTTGGGTTCCTTTTAGCGTGCTGTGCGGTCGCGCCTGCGCTCGTCGCGGCGACGGCGGGACACGTAGCTCGTGGCTACGAGATTGCCCATGCCGGCCCTCGTTTCTGATTGTGGATCGTTAGTATCCTTTTAGTACCCGCGGCCGTCCGCGCGGAAACGGCGCCGTCCGCACGAACGGCGGCTCGAGGACGGCCGCCGGCCGCGCGAAAGCGCCCTCCGGCGGCAAGGGCCGGTCGCTCCGACCGCGCAAGTACGGTCGCCGCCCGCAGCGCCGAGCGGTGTTCCCGCGGTGTACACTGGCCTTGGTCAAGGGGAGGGGGAGTCGTGCCGACCGGTGAACGCGACAACAACCAGAAGTTCGTCGACGACGTGCTGAGCGGCGTCGGCATCGACCTGTGGGGCGCGGCCGCCACGGGGCCCCGTCTGACGCTCGCCCCCGATCTTCCGCTGGCGATCTCGCTTCTCGCGCGCCTCGACGCCCACGCCCTTACCAAGCTCGAAGCCGGCGACCCCTCCGCCTATCGCGCCGAGTACCGCCGCATCAACGGCGTGCTCGACGCCGCAGTCCAGGAGCTCGTCGCCGCCCTGCGCAAGCGCGGCAGCACGGCCGTCGGCGCCGCCGCCACCATCTACGAAGAGACGCCCGCCACGGGCGACTGGCTGGAGGCCGGCGTGTTCGCCCACAAGACGGCCGCTACGCGCGCCGGCCTGGGCTGGATCGGCAAGACGGGGCTGTTCGTCTCCCCCGAGGCCGGACCCAAGGTGCGTCTGGCCACCGTGTTCACCGACCTCGACCTCACCGCCGGCGTGCCGGTCACCGAGGGCCGTTGCGGCAGCTGCCACAGCTGTCTCGACGCCTGCCCCACCGGCGCCGGTCGCGACGTAATGTGGCAGGCCGGCATGGCCCGCGACCTGCTGTTCGACGCCGCCGCCTGCTGGCGCCACATGGACACGCTCGGACCCCAGGCCCACCACACCTGCGGGCTCTGCATGGCCGCCTGTCCGTTCGGCCGGGCGCGCTCGACGTAGGGGCACGACCGCCGTAGGCGCTATCGCCGCCCCAGCCCTACTGGCCGTGGCATCGCAGAGCCCCCCGACCGCCCTTCACAAGGAGACGCTCATGACGTGGCGCAGACCGTCCGACGAGCTCGTCGATCTCTTCCTGAGCCTCGTGCCCGACGACCCCGACGCCGAACTGCGCCGCATGTTCGGCTGCCCCTGCCTGTTCCTTGGGGGCAACATGTTCGCCGGCATCCACCAGGAGGACCTGTTCGTGAGGCTTTCGGCCGACGATCGAGCCGCGCTGCTCGCCCTGACCGGCGCGCACCAGTTCGAGCCCATGGCAGGCCGCCCCATGCGCGAGTACGTCTGCGTGCCGCAGGCGATGCTGGCCGAGCAGGCGGCGCTCGAGGAGTGGGTCGCCCGGGCGCTTGCCAACGCCCACGCCCTGCCCCCCAAGGTCAAAAAACCGCGGCCGCCGAACAAGCCGACGGCTCCGCGCCGCTAGCCGCGCCGGACGCCGGACTAAGAGACGACGAGGGGCGGTGCCGTGCCGGCGCCGCCCCTCGTCGTGGTCTACAGATCGATCCGCGACGGCCGCGGCCCTGCGGCCGCACCGCGCGAGCACGCGTTTACTTGCCGTTGCCGCTGACGTCGCTGTTCATGGGCACGAGACCACCCAGGTCGCCGATCACGTTGACGAGCTGGGTGTCGCTGGGCACCACGATCTTGCTGTTCTGGTACAGCGCGCGCTCGACGGCTTCGAGCTTGCGCAGCATCTGGGCGTTGCCCACGAAGTACTTGTCGGCGGCCTCGTTGACGAGCTGGATGGCCTGCGCCTCGCCCTCGGCTTCGAGGATCTTCGCCTGGCGGATGCCCTCGGCCTTCTTGATCTCGGCGCGGCGCTGGCCGTCGGCCTGCGTCTCGGTGGCGGTGGCGAAGTCGACCGCGGCGATCTTCTCGTTCTCGGCCTTGACGACCTTGTTCATGGTCTCCTGCACGTCGGGCGGCGGGTCGATTTCTTTGAGCTCGGTGCGCAGGATCTCGATGCCCCAGCTGGCCGTCTCGGACTTGAGCGTGCCGCGCAACTCCTCGTTGATCTTGCCGCGCTCGGAGTTCGCCGACTTCAGGGTCATGGTGCCGATGATGTTGCGCAGCGTCGTGCGCGATAGGTTGACGATCTGCAGCTCGTAGTTGGTGACGTTGTAGATCGAGGCCTTGACGTTCTCTTCGTCGGCCTTGACCTTGAGGTAGACCTGCGCGTCGACCTTGGCGTTCAGGTTGTCGTTGGTGATGATGGTCTGCGGCTGCGCTTCGACCAGGACTTCACGAATGTCGACCTGGTACATGCGCTCGATGCCGTAAGGAATCGTCAGGTGGATCCCTGGATCGGCGTAGCGGTTGTACTTGCCCAGCCGCTCCACAAGTCCTCGGTGGGTCGGCCGGACGATGCGGATGCCAGACAGGATCGTCGCAACGATGAAGATCACGACGATGGCCGCGACGGCCCCCACTATCCACCCCATGTAGCGCCTCCTCGGTTTGAGACTACTGGACGCTCAGGCAGATCAGGGCGTCTAGCCGTACTGTACCACCGAGACTGTGAAGCGTGTATGAGACGAATGTGGCGGGGCTGTGAGGGAGCATTGGTGTGGGCGCCGGAGAGTGACGCCGAGCGCCCGGGGCGACGTCTGACGGGTGCTGAGCGGCAGCGCAAGACGACGCGCGGCGGACCGCTTGCGCAGACTGCACTGTTAGCCACGGCTGGTCCGCTCGCCGAATGGGTACACTGGTGGTACTGTTCACGGTACCGAAGGGGGTACCTCCAATGAGTTCTTTGCCCACGATCGTGCCCATATCCGACTTGCGCTCCGACGCCGCCGGGGTGATCAAGCGGGCGGCCGCCTCGCAGGAGCCGGTGGTCATCACCCAGCGCGGGCGGGCCGCCGCCGTCATGGTCAGCGCCCAGTCCTATCAGCGCACCCAGCACGAGCTCGAGATCCTGCGTCTACTGGCCCGCGGCGAGGCCGAGATCGAAGCCGGAGTCGGCCATGACCTGGACGTCGTTTTGGCCGAGGCGGACGAGCTGCTGCGCGGGTCGTGAGAGTCCGCTTCACGCCAATGGGTCGGGCGCAGTTCCTGGCGGCGCTTGACTACGTCAGCGCCGACAACCCTGCGGCAGCGCTGGCCCTGCGCCAGAAAGCCGTGGCGGCTCTCTCCCGACTGGCCGACTTTCCCGAATCGGGGCACTCGCTGCCCGAGTTTCCGGAGCTCCCCTTCCGCGAGATCATCGTCGCGCCGTATCGTTTCTTCTACCGCGTCAGGGCCGACGCGGTGTGGATCGTGGCGGTCTGGCACGGCGCGCAACTGCCAGACGAGCCCGATGACGCTGAGCGTGGCTGACAAGCGCGTCAACCTGATGCGCCAGGGCGCACCGACAGACTGGGAGCGCAGCCCGCACAGGTTACGCGCCAACCGTTAGCCCGACGAGTGCGGGAGGGTGGCACGTCCGCTTGAAGCCCCTTGTCCCGCAGGACATCGCTCCGGGCGATGCCGTGGATGTCGAGATGCAGTTCCTCTCGCCCGAGCTCGCGCTCCCTCGGGTCTCTGTCGGCACGGCATTCACCCTCTGGGAGGGCCGCACGATCGCCCACGGTACAGTGACAGGAGTCCTGCGTGGGAACGTAGGGTAGCAAGCGGATGAAGCTGGCTCGCCGGGGCGCCGGCGGCGTCACAGGAGGCCGTCGCGCTCGCAGCCTATCCGCGGTGCGTTAGACGCTCGAGGGGCACTCTCGGCCCATAGAGCCGCGCAAGACGAAAGGAGCGAGTCCTTTGGCAGCCAACGACGAGGTGATCTCAGGCCAGTTCTACCACGGCACCAAGGCCGACCTGAAGCCGGGGGACGTGATCACTCCCGGATACCGCTCCAATTACGGCAACAGCGAGCGCACGAGCCCTTGGGTGTACATGAGCGCGACGCTGTCGCCATGGGGTGCCGAACTGGCTCAGGGCGACGGTCCCGGCCGGATCTACATCGTCGAACCCACCGGTCCGTTCGTGGACGACCCGGATCTCACCGACAAGAGGTTTGAGGGCAACCCCACAAAGTCGTACCGCTCGCGCGACCCGCTGAGGGTCATCGGCGAGATCACGGACTGGCAGCCGCACTCGCCCGAGGAGATCAAGGCGATGGCTGACGGCCGCGACCGCATGTTCGCCGCACAAGCGGACAGGATCGCCCAGATTCCGAGCGAAGCCGACTTCGCCCGGATCCACGCGCGCGCTGATGAGTCGGCGTGCACGTGGGCGGCCGACGCCAAGTACCTCGGCTGCACGCTGCTGATGCTCATCCGGGGAGCGGACGTGGAGGTCTTCTCGACGATGAAGTTCCGCTCGGAGGCGCGGGACGAGACTCGTACGATCGACCTTCCTCGCGAGACGGAGGTCCAGGGCGCCTGGCAGGAGGGCGAGGTCTCGCAGTCCGGCCGCATCACGGCCGTCACGGCTTGGCACGACGGCTGGGTGGCCGTGATCGAGTCGTGCATCACCGAGATCGGCCTGAGTCTGGAGACAAGATTGTGGATCGCGGTCCACGCGGATCACGACAGGCTGACGTTCCGTGTGGACGCCGACGGACCCGAGCGTTCATGGCAGCGCGACCTGCAACTCGTGCGCGGGGTGCTCACCGATACCGAACATGGAGAGATCTGGGACTTCGGGACGGGCCATTCCGCGTAGCACGTCGCGTGCACCACCATCGCGCATCGGAGGTCACATGAAACGAGTCACCGGCATCGGCGGCATCTTCTTCAAGGCCAAAGACGCTCCATCACTGCAGGCTTGGTACAAGCGGCACCTGGGGATCGACGTCCAAGCCTGGGGCGGAGCCGCCTTCACCTGGACCGACGCCGACGGCAAGCCGGTTGCAGGCACGACTATCTGGTCCATCGGTCCAGGAGAGAGCGATCAGTTTGCTCCGAGCTCCGCTCCCTTCATGGTCAACTACCGAGTCGAAGACTTGCTCGCCTTGGTCGAGGTCTTGAAGGAAGAAGGCTGCACTGTGCTCGAGAAGATTGACGACTCCGAGTACGGCACGTTTGCCTGGGTCATCGATCCAGAGGGAAACAAGGTCGAGTTGTGGCAGCCGCCTCAAGGCCAATGAACGGGCCATTCGATTGATCCTTCCCAAAGATCGCGACCCCAGATTCGTCACGCTGCGTCGCGGCGGCACCCTGCAAGACGCTGACCATCGGCTTCTCGCCGCGTGGGCGGCCGACTGCGCGGAGCACGTGCTGCCTCTGTTCGAGGAGGCACGGCCTGCCGACGCGAGGCCGCGCCAGGCGATCGAGCAGACACGAGCCTGGGTGCGCGGCGAGATCACGATGTCTCAAGCGCGTACGGCGGCCTTCGCCGCGAACGCCGCGGCACGCGACCTGTCCGGAGCCGCGAGGCACGCGGCGCACGCTGCCGGGCAGGCCGCGGCGGTAGCTCATGTCGCCGCTCACGAACTCGGTGCTGCGGCCTATGCGATCAAGGCGGCATGCTCTGCTGCGACCGACGGCGAGCGTGAGCTCGCCGGTCGGCAGGAATGCCAGTGGCAGCGCGGGCGGCTGCCCGATGCCATCCGCGATCTTGTGCTGGACGACCAGAGGTTGCGAAACGGGATCTGCTGGTCGGTGTTCGACTGCTAGACCTCTGTCGCTAACACCGGCGCCGCTCCTAACGCAACACGCGGTTGGCGATGTCGAGCATCTTGCCGGGCAGCTCGCTGTGGTGTTTGACCCGAAACACCTCGCCGCGACCGATGCCCGCCAGGCGCTCGCAGAGCGCCGGATCCATCTTGTAGTCCTCGGTGAGCAGCACGTGCAGGCGCGGGAAGGCGTCGGCCGCGGGTATGGGGTCGCCGCCGGCCGTCCACACCCCATCGGTGATCAGCAGGCCCGCCTTGCGTGGGTTGCGGCCGCGCGCGATCTCGCGACCGCCCAGGCGAAGCGCGGCCTCGATGTTGGTGTAGCCGCGGGCCGGCTCGCCGAGCAGCCGGGCCACGATCTCTTCGGGGTCGTCGCGCTCCTCGAGGTGGCTGACCGTGCGCGCCACGCTCTCGAAGACCACGACCGACAGATCCTCGGAGCGCATCTTCAGGGCCAGCACCGCCGCGGCCACGGCCGCCACGGCGAGGTTCTCGCCGGCCATCGACAGCGAGGCGTCCATCATGAGCACGAGCTGCTGCTCGCGGTCCTCGCGCAGCTCGACGATCCAGTCGTCGCGCTCCGGAAAGCGCTTGCCGGCCACGTTTTCAAGGGTGGCGTCGACGTCGAGCTCGCCGTGGAACGGTTCGTCCATGACGGCGAGCACCGGCCGCGTGGCGCGCCGGATGGGGCCTACCAGGCGCCAGGCGCGGCGCAGCACGGCGGCGGTGGCGATGCGCCGCGCGTAGGCCTTGAGCTCGCGGTGGCCCAGGGCGAGGCTTGAGTCGCTCAGCCTGGTGGCTACGGTCCAGCCGTCGACCGCGTCGGGGGCGACGCCCAGCCGTTCGGCCAGCACGATGTGGGCGTCGGCGTCGGTCAGGTGCTCCGGAGGGCGCTGCGCGGCAAACGACGAGTACCGCGCGCCGGCCGTCACCACGATGGCCGGCCGCCGCGCGTCGGCGGCGGCCGTCAGACTTTTTTTCGGGTGTCCTCGACCAGCTCGTCGAGCACGTCTGGCAGCGGCGAGTCGGTGGCGTCGCGCAGCTCGACGCGCGTGGGCAGCGCCGCGCCGGCGGCGCGCCGCAGGGCGTCGTCGCCGCCGCCGGCGCGCAGGGCCAAGGCCACCATGGCGATCGCGGCTCGCACCGACGCTCCCTTGCGAAAGCGCGGGTCGCTGCGCGTCGCGCGGGTCAGGGCGACCGCCGCGTCGACCAGCGCGAGATCGCCGCAGCCGGTCTCGCGGCGCACGATCTCGGTCTCCTCGTCTGTGTTCTGGTAGTCGAGGCCAACGTGCTCGAAGCGGTCGAGCAGCGCCTCGGAGAGGTGGCCCGTGGCGATGTACTCGACCGGGTTCTGCGTGGCCACCACCTGAAAGCCCGGCGCGGCCCGCACCTCGCCGATGCGCGGCACGATGAGCAGGCCCTCGTCGAGCGCCGGCAACAGCACGTTCTGCACCGCCTCGGGCATGCGGTTGAGCTCGTTGACGAACAGGACGGAGCCCTCGCGCATGGCCTGCACCAGCGGCCCGGCGAAGAACGTGTCGTCGCAGTAGCCCTTGGCCAGCACGAGCGGCGGGTCGAACCAGCCGGTGAGCTTGCTCTCGGAGTAGCGGTCGTCGCCGTCGACGCGCACCACGCCGCGCCCGATGTGCGCGCAGACCGCCAGGGCGACCGTGGTCTTGCCCACGCCGACAGGCCCCTCGAGGAGCAGGTGCCGCCCGCAGAGCAGGACGGCGAGCGCCATAGAGAGCTCGTCGGCGCGGCCGACGATGCCGTGGGTGCGCTGGATCTCTCCGATAGGGTTCACGACCGTCAGCATATCGCAGGCGGACGGGCGCGGCCTCCCGGCGGCCGCCCGGGGCCGCCCGGCGGCGCACCGCCAGGTCAGGCGGCGCCCACGACGATGCTGGCCACCATCACAGCGAGCACCGCCGTGGTGACGGCCACGAAGCGCCAGTCGCGCGCCGCCGCGAAGGCGACGATCGAACCGACCACGCGGATGAACGGTGTGAGAATGAGCGCGAGCAGGCCGAGCGAGTAGAAGCCGGCGGCGCGCAGGTGCAGGGCAGCGCGCCAGGCAGCCGGCGCCTTGAGGCTGTGCACCGCGAGGCCGCCGCGACCGGCGGCGGACAGCGCGAGTCCGGCCAGCAGCAACGCCAGGCCGAGTGCCACGCCGGCCACCAGCGTGTGGTGCACGACGGTGTCGATGTTCGCGGCGCGCCGGCCGGGCTCTCCCCCGCCCCCGCCGCGCCCGCCGCGCGCGGCGGCGCCTTCGTCGCGCCGCCCGCCGCCCCGCCCGCCATCGTGTCGATCGTCGGCCATCAGATGCCGAACGCCTTGAGCGCCATCTGCACCGCGAACACGGCGAGCAGCACTTCGAACGCGCGACGCAGCAGCGCGGCGCTCACGCGGTTGGCCACGCGGGTGCCGAGCTGGGCGCCGACCAGAATGCCCAGGGCCGCCGGCACGGCGTAACGCGGCTCGACCAGGCCGCGGCCGAAGAAGATGAGGGCGCCGGTGGCCGCAGTGACGCCGATCATGAGGTTGCTGGTGGCGATGGCGGCGCGCAGCGGCACCCGCATGAGCAGGGTCATGACCGGCACCTTGATGGCGCCGCCGCCCACGCCGAGCAGCCCAGAGACGTTGCCCGCCACGAAGCTCAGCGCGAGCCCGCCGGGCAGGTGGTTCACCCCGTAGGCGACCTCGCGGCCGGTGTCGGGGTCGACGAACGAGCCGCCCAGCGCCGAGCGCGGGTCAACCGGGAGGGGCAAGGGCGGCTTACGCTCCATGCTGATCAGCACGTAGACCAAAACGGCGGCAAAGACACCGTAGATGGCGCGGCCGCTGACCAGGATGGCGGTGACGCCGCCCACCAGGGCGCCCAGCGTGGTCGCCACCTCGAGGGTCATGCCCAGGCGGCTGTTAGTGAAGCCGCGCGCCACGTAGACGATCTGCGAGGCCGACGAGGTGACGACCACACAGACCAGGCTCGTGCCGATGGCGCTCTTGACCGGCACATTGAGAAACAGGGTGAGCACCGGCACGATGACGATGCCGCCGCCCACGCCGAGCATGGCCCCCAACATGCCGGCGGCGATGGCGACGAGCACCAGCACGGTCAGCGTGATCACGGGCGTGGCCGGGCAGAGACTGGTGCCGGAGGTGGGAGTCGAACCCACACGGGCGCTGGCCCGGGCGATTTTAAGTCGCCGGCGTCTACCGTTCCGCCACTCCGGCTAGGTGCCTCCCGCCCATGGTCGGCATCATACGTGCGCAGGTCGGGGGGCGCCAGTGAGGGGCGGGCGGGCGGGCCTCAAGCTTGGTGTGTCCGGACAGGGATCGTCGTTCGGGCGAGCCCCGGCAAGGGTCAGCGCCCCACCCTCGTCGCGGTAGACAGCGTGCCAGCATCGAGCTTGCCTGCCAAGGAGTGACGCCTTGGCCTATGGCGCGGTCAAAGTCGGGCTTCTTGCCACCTATCCACATTGAAGACAAACGATCCAGTTCGATGCTCTCGTCCCCGTGTCATCCTTCGCATGTAGGGAGCCATGCCGGACTCTTCCATGCCACCGCTCTCCAAGAACGCTGCGTCCAGTTCGACTTTGCCCGTGTAGCCGTACTCACGGGCGCGCGCAGCGAGGTCGCGACAGTCAAAGTGCTCGACGCATTCAGCGCCTGGCCCAAGGTCAAAGGGATACGCGACGCGGGGCGCGTCGGGGGGCAGTCGAAGACCCATCGGCAAGAAGACGACGCAGGCGATGATGGTCACTGGGCGAGTCTCGCGGTTGATTGCGGTGACCTCGATGCAGTCGTGAAGCCCTGCGACCTCGCTGTCGGATTGGGCGAAGCCCACCATGACTTCGAGCTTGCTACTCACGCTCTGTCCTTTCTCCAAGACAACACGCGCGGCCCTGATCCCTCACGAGGGAAGATACTCGATACCGTCCCGCGACCATGAGCATAGGCGGCCGCTCATGGGCGACACAAGATGCGCCCTGATCTGCACTCCACCCGCAATGCTCTACTTGGTTCGGTACCACGCCCTTCCACATGGGCGGGCTGGTGGGCGGGGCGGCGCTGCTGGCGGTCTCGCTCCTCGCAGTGCTGACGGCCGCGCGCCCGACAGTCGTGGCCCGGTCGCCTCGCGGCGGCGTCGCTCACGCGCCACTCACGTAAGGGCTTTCTGCCCGCCGAGGTAGCTCTCTGCTAGAGATGGAGGCCGGGCCCAGTTGGGCCCGGCCTCAACCGCGGGCAAGCTGCAGGGCGACGCCGTCGAGCAGGTCGGCCTCGCTCACGCGCACGCCGGGCAGATCGAACAGGCGGCAGACCTCGCGGGCCAGCAGCACGCCGGCCAGGATCACGTCTTCCCTGCCTGGCTGGATGCCGGCCAGCCGGCCGCGCGCCGCGCTCGGCATGCGCCTGAAGGCGGCGAGCGCGGCGTCGATGTCGGCGAGTGTCAGTTCGTGGCCGTGGACCAAGGCGCGGTCGTAGGTATGCAGCGCCAACTTGTGGGCGACGAGGGTCGTGAACGTGCCGGCCAGGCCGATGCCGCGCCCTACGGTGGCCCGCAGGCCGTCGGGCACTGCCGCGGCGAGGGTTTCCCGCACGAACGCCTCCGCGGCGCTCCACTGCCCTTCAGAGGGGGGATCCGAGGCGAAGAACCGCTCGGTCAGCCGCACCACGCCTATGTCGAGGCTGCACACGAAGGACGGCTCCGCCGCGGGCGGCGTCCCGACCGCCAGCTCGAGGCTGCCGCCGCCGATGTCGATGACGGCGGCGGCCGGGCGCTGCACGGGGAGCGCCACCGCCGCGGCGGACCCGCTGAGCGCCCCGGCGTACGACAGCGCCGCCTCTTGCTCGCCGCTCAGGATCGTCGCCGGCAGGTCGAACTCGGCCGCGAGGGCGTCGAGAAACGCGCGGCCGTCGACGGCATCACGCAGGGCGCTGGTCGCCACAAGCAGGCGCGCGTCGGGAGCGTAGGCCGCCATCCGCGCGGCATAACCGGCCAGGCAACTGCGCGTGCGCGCGGCGGCGTCAGGGTCGACGCGTCGCTGCCGGTCGACGCCGGCGCCCAGGCGTGTCACGGTCGTCAGGCGGGCTGCGTCGTGCACGACCCCTTCTTCGACCGCGGCCAGCAGCAGGCGCGCCGAGTTGGTGCCCAGGTCGACCACCGCGATCCTCACCGCGGCTTCCCCTCTCCCCCGCCCTCGTGACCCGCGTCGCACGGCTCGCCCATGCAGCAGGCCCGCGCCGGGTACAGCGGCGCCGCTGCGGCAAGGATGCGCTCGCCCAGCAGGTAGCCGGGGCGCGCCAGCGCGTGCGCGGCGTGGGCGTGCAGGCATTTGAGCGCCGCGGGCCGGGCGACGCCCCCGATCCCCGTGGCCAGCGAAGCGCCGCCGTCGCGCTGTGGGGCGGCGCTGCGCGCCGCCAGGGCGCGACGGCGGCGGCGCTCGTAGGCGGTGGCCGCGAGCAGCGAACGGTGGAGTTGCTCATCGTCGGCGGCTAACGCCTCGAAGCGCCGCACGCCGCCGGCGCTCTCGAGCAGGCTGACCGCGGCCACAAGCGACGGGCAGGTCGCCCAGAAGAGGGTCGGGAACGGCCGGCCGGCGGCGTCGTAGGGCAGGTTCTCAACGACCGCGGGACCGCCCCAGGGGCAGCGCGCCGCCACGCGACGCAGCGGCCGGGGCTCACGACCGAGCTGAAGCGCGACGCAGGCCAGGTCACGGGGTGCCGGCGGGCGGGCCGACGCACGCGTCATTCGCGGATGGTGTGCCAGAGGTCGCTGAGGCGGGCGAAGATCGAAGGCGCCGCCGGAGTCGCCGCCGCGCGCCGCGCGGAGCTGCTGGTCGTCTTGGCCCTGGGCAGGCCCTTGACCACGAAGGCCTGCAGACCGGCGGGCACGAGCTGGTACTGCTCGCGGGCCTGGCGAGTGATGAAGTCGCGGGTGCGCATAAGACCCAGCTCGGTGTGCAATGCCCGGTTGGTCGCCTGGGCCTGGGCCAGCGCGGCGACCTGACGGTCGTAGCGGTCCTGCTGGGCGAAGAAGGCGCGCAGCGGCGAGACGTAGAACGCCGCCGCGACGAGCAGCAGGGCGAGCGCGGCGAGCCGCAACGGGCGCAGTTCGACCGGCGAGCCGCGGCGCCGTCGGGCGCGGGCGACTTTGTCGCCCGCGCCCGACGGCTTGCGGCGTGAGGTGGTCTGCGCCGCGCGACCCTCGCGGGTCGCGCGGCGCGACGATGCGGTGCTACCTGAAGCCATACCGCTTGAGTTCGCCCGCGCCTGCGCTTTCCCTGCCCCGCCTTGCGTTGGGTGAGGCGGCACGCCGTGGGCTCGCGGTCACCAGGCGCGCGACGTCAGTCACGCCTGCCTGAGCGGCGACGACGCAGTCGATCGACGGCCTCTAGCGGCCGAGGTTGTAGAACGCGCTGAGGCCCGGGAACACGGCGGCCTCGGCCAGCATCTCCTCGATGCGCAGCAGCTGGTTGTACTTGGCGACGCGGTCGGTGCGCGACGGGGCGCCGGTCTTGATCTGGCCGGCGTTGGTGGCCACGGCGACGTCGGCGATCGTGACGTCTTCGGTCTCGCCCGAGCGGTGCGACACGACGGCGGTCCAGCCGGCGCGCTTGGCCATCTCGATGGCGTCGAGGGTCTCGGAGAGCGTGCCGATCTGGTTGAGCTTGATGAGGACGGAGTTGGCGCTGCCTGCCTCGATGCCGCGCGCGAGGCGCTCGGTGTTGGTCACGAAGAGGTCGTCGCCGACGAGCTGGATGCGGTTGCCGAGGGTGTCGGTCATGAGCTTGAAGCCGTCCCAGTCGTCTTCGGCCATGCCGTCCTCGATCGAGATGATCGGGTACTTGTCGACCAGGTTGGCGTAGAAGTCGACCATGCCGGCCGAATCGAGCGTACGGCCTTCGCCGGCGAGCTCGTACTTGCCGTCGACGAAGAAGCTGCTAGCGGCGGGGTCGAGGGCGATGAAGATGTCTTTGCCGGGCTCGTAGCCGGCCTTTTCGATGGCGGCGACGATGGCCTGGATGGCCTCCTCGTTGGAGCCCAGGTTGGGGGCGAAGCCGCCCTCGTCGCCGACCGAGGTCGACAGGCCGCGGGCCTTGAGCACGCCGGCGAGGCTGTGGAAGACCTCGGCGCCCATGCGCAGCGCCTCGGCGAAGCTCTTGGCGCCGGCCGGCATGACCATGAACTCCTGCAGGTCGACGTTGTTGTCGGCGTGCTTGCCGCCGTTCATGATGTTCATCATGGGCACCGGCAGCATGTACGCGTTGCAGCCGCCGATGTACTGGTAGAGGGGCATCTGTACCGCCGCCGCGGCCGCGTGGGCCGTAGCCAGCGAGGCGCCCAGAATGGCGTTGGCGCCGAGGTTGGCCTTGTTGGGCGTGCCGTCCAAGGCGATGAGCGTCTGGTCGACGATGCGCTGGTCGGTGGCGTCGAGGCCAAGGAGCTCCTCGGCGATCTCGTTGTTCACGTGGTCGACGGCCTGCAGCACGGACTTGCCACCGTAGCTGTCGCCGCCGTCGCGCAACTCGACTGCCTCGTACTCGCCGGTCGAAGCGCCCGAGGGCACCGCGGCGCGCCCGGCCGCGCCGGACTCGAGCTCGACTTCGACCTCGATCGTGGGGTTGCCCCGTGAGTCGAGGATCTGTCGGCCGACGACGTCGACGATGATGGTCATGTGCTGTCCTCCTGGAGATCGCTGTAAAGACCGCCTTCGCCCGATTTGGCGCGGCGGTAGTAGTCGTCTTGTTGTGTCAGGTCGAGCTTAGCCCACTCCTGACCTTCGCGTCGCGCCAGCTCGGCCGCGCTGTCGACCCGGCGGATGAAGCGGGCGCAGGCCTCGCGCAGCGCGATCTCGGGGTCGACGCCCGCCTTACGAGCCACATTCACCGTGGCGAACAGCAGGTCGCCGAACTCGTGGCGCAACCGCTGCTCGAGCGTCGCCAAGCCGGCGCGCCCCTCGCCCGACATGAGCAACGGGCCCTCGAGCAGCGCGGCCAGCTCGCCGTGCTCCTCGGCGATCTTGGGGAACGCCTCGAGGACTGTGTCCCAGTCAAAGCCGACCGCCGCGGCGCGCTGTTGTACTTTACGCGCGAGCAGCAGTCCGGGCAGCGTTGCGGGCACGTTGTGGAACACGCCCTCGCGGCCCTCGGCGTCGCGCTTGACGCGCTCCCACACGCCGCGCACCTCGCCCGCCGTCTCGGCGACTTCTTCGCCGAAGATGTGCGCGTGGCGGCGGATGAGCTTGGTCTCGATCTCGGCGGCCACGCTGCCCAGGTCGCCGGCGTGCTGCTCTTCGAGCAGGCGGCTCAAGAAGTAGACCTGGAACAGCACGTCGCCGAGCTCGTCGTGCTGGTCGTCGAGGCGCTCGGCCATGATCACCTCGGCGAGCTCGTAGACCTCTTCGATCGTGTACGACACGATGTCCATGGCGCGCTGCTCGCGGTCCCACGGGCACTGCTCGCGCAGCACCGCCGTGATGTGGCGCAGCGAGATGAGCTCCTGGGCGACGAGGCAGTCGTCGAAGGCTTCCGCGCCCGGCACCGTTTCGAGCGGCAGTCCTCGAGCGAGGGCGTGAGCCCGCACCGCGCGGGCGAGGGCCGGTCCGCGGCTGCCGGCGATGCACAGGGTGACGGTGCCCGCCACGCCCTGCTCGCAGACCGCCTGCACGTCGTCGATGCCGAACTCGCCGGCGGGCGGCCCGCCCAGCGCGCCGGTGACGAGCTCGACGAGATCGGCCGGCAGGTCGCGGGGGAGCAGCACGGCGCCGCCGCCGAGCGCGCGCAGCGATGCTGCGGGAGCGAGCTCGACGGCGGCGCCGACGTACAGCAACCGTATGCTCATGCCTGTTGCCGGGTGGGCACGGCGCGCCGCGGCGCCCTTACTTGCTTGACGACGGCGACGGGGCCGGAGATGCGGTCAGGCTATCGGGATTGAAGCCCGCCGCGTAGAAGATCTTGGCGGCCTTCTGGGCCTTGGCCAGCCAGGTCGACCAGGCCTTCTGCTGCTGCTGACTGGTGAGTGTGCTCTTGATGGCGGCTTTGGAGCCCGCGTAGGTGGATGCCTTGGCGGGCGTGATCTTGGTGACCTCGAGCACGTGCCAGCCATACTGCGACTTGACGGGCGCCGAGACCGTGTTGATCTTGAGCGAGAAGGCGGCGTCTTCGAAGGGCTTGACCATCTGGCCACGCTTGATGGCGCCGAGGCTGCCGCCGCTGTTCTTGGTGCCGGTGTCGGTCGAGTACTTCTTGGCGACCGCGGCCCAGTTGGCGTTTGAGTTGTTGGCGGTCAGCAGGGCCTGCACCTTGAGCGCCTGGGCCTTGGTCTTGACCAGGACGTGACGCACCGTGCGCGTGGCGGCCTGGTCGAAGGTCGACTTGTTGGCCTTGTAGTAGGCCTGCATCTGCGCCTCGGTGGGCGTAGAGGTGCCGATGACCTTCTGGTAGAGCTTCTGACCGATCAGCGAGTCCTTGACGTAGGTCTTGAGCTGCGCCTGGTCCATGCCGGCCTTCTTGGCGGCGGCGTACATCTTCTGCGTGCCGCCGTACTGGGTGGCGATCTGGGCGAGCTGCGTCTGGATCTGCGCGTCGGTGACGGTGAGCTTGTCTTTGTCGGCCGCGTTCAGAACGACCTGCTGCTGGGTGAGGTAGTTGACGATCTCGGCGGCGTAGCGGTTGTAGGTGGTGGTGCCGGGGCTGGGAAATGCCGGCTGGCCGCTTTGTCCGGCGCTCGCTTTGGCCTGATTGATGTACTGGTCGAACTGCGCCTGGGTGATCGGCACACCGCCGACCGTGGCGATGGCGCCCTGCGGGACCTTGCCGCCGCAGCCAGCAGCGACGAGGAGGGCAAGGCCCAGGAAGAGCGCGAGCGCGACCAAGGCGAGTTTCTTCATAAACGGCCTCTTTCGGAAGTTTTGCGTGAGTCAGCTGTCGTGAGTCTCGATTATAGCATCGAGGGTCGAACCCACCCACGTGAGTATCGGCGCGGCCTCGCCGCGCTTGAGCGCCGTGAGCGTGCGTTTCTGCTTGAAATAGAGGTAATCGTCGCTCGTCGCGCGCAGCTTCGCCGCCCAGGCGTCGTCCAGATCGAGGCCCTCGACCTGCAGGCGGCCGCCGCGAAAAACGACCGCGCTGGCGCGCAGCGCCGCCGCCTGCAGTCTGATCGACTGCAGCAGCAGCAGGTTCTCGACGGGCTCAGGCGGCGCGCCGAAGCGGTCGGTGAGCTCGGCCCGGACCTCGTCTAAGGCGCGCGGCTCGTTCGACTGGGCGATGCGCCGGTGAGCGTCGATCTTGGTGGCCTCGTAGGCGATGTAGTCGGGCGGCACGTAGGCGGTCACCGGGATCTCAAGGCGCACGAGCGGCAGACTGGCCGGCGGCTCGCCGCGCTGCTCGGCGACGGCTTCCTCGAGCAGCTGCGCGTACATCTCGAAGCCGATGGCCGCGACCTGGCCCGACTGCTCGTCGCCGAGCAGGTTGCCGGCGCCGCGTATCTCGAGGTCGCGCATGGCGATCTTGAAGCCCGAGCCCAGCTCGGTGTAGTCCGACAGCGTGCGCAGGCGAGCGGCGGCATCGGCGGTCAGGTACTCCTCGCTCGGGTAGAGCAGGTAGGCGTAAGCATACTGGTCGCTGCGCCCAATGCGACCGCGGATCTGATAGAGCTGGGCGAGCCCCAGCATGTCGGCGCGCTCGACGATCAGCGTGTTGGCGGTGGGCACGTCGATGCCGCTCTCGATGATCGACGTCGAGACCAGCACGTTGGCCTCGCCCGACAGAAAGCGCAGCATGACCTTCTCGAGCTCGCGCTCGTGCATCTGGCCGTGGCCGACCGCGATGCGCGCCGCCGGCACAAGGTCGCGCACCTGCTCGGCCGCCTGATCGATGGTCTCGACGCGGTTGTGCAGGTAGAACACCTGGCCGTCGCGAGCGAGCTCCTTCTCGATCGCCGTGCGCACCAGGTCGTCGCGGAACTCGCCGATGTAGGTGCGCACCTCGTGGCGGCCGCGCGGCGGCGTCTCGATGACCGAGATGTCGCGGATGCCGGTGAGGCTCATCTGCAGGGTGCGCGGTATGGGCGTGGCCGACAGGCTGACGACGTCGACCTGCATCTTCAACTGGCGCAGCAGCTCCTTCTGGCGCACGCCGAAGCGCTGCTCTTCGTCGACGATCACGAGGCCCAGGTCGCGCGGCGCGACGTCGCGCGACAGCAGGCGGTGCGTGCCGATCAGCACGTCGACCTTGCCCTTGTTGAACTCGGCGAGGATGCGGCGCTGCTCGGCGGCGGTGCGAAAGCGCGAGACCATGTCGACGCCCACGGGCAGCTCGCGGAAGCGCTCGCTGAACGTCAGGTAGTGCTGCTCTGCGAGGATGGTGGTGGGCACCAGCATGAGCGTCTGTTTGCCGCCCTCGGCGGCCTTCAGGGCGGCGCGCAGGGCGACCTCGGTCTTGCCGTAGCCTACGTCGCCGCAGATGAGGCGGTCCATGGGGTGGGCGGCCTCCATGTCGTTCTTCACGTCGTCGATGGCCTCGGCCTGATCGTCGGTCTCTTCGAACTCGAAGTTGTCCTCGAGGCGGCGCGTGAGCTCGCCGTCGGGCGAGAAGGCGTGACCGGGCACCGCCTGGCGGGCGGCGTACAGCGTGAGCAGCTCGCCGGCCATCTCGGCGACCGCCTTGCGGGCTCGCGTCTTGACGGCCAGCCAGGCCGTTCCGCCGAGACGGTTGAGCGGCGGCGCCGAGCCGCTGGCGCCGATGTAGCGCGTGACCTTGCCGATCTGGTCGTGCGGCACGAAGAGCTTGTCCTCTTCTTTGAAGGCCAGGAAGAGGTAGTCGCGCGTGACCCCGGCCACGGTGCGCGTCTCGATGCCCGAGAACAGGGCGATGCCGTGGTCTTCGTGCACCACGAAGTCGCCGGGCTTCAGGTCGAAGAACGACGTCAGGTGGGCGCCGCCCCCAAAACGTGGCCCCGAGGGCGCGGCGCGCAGCAGGCTGTGCTCGCCGATCACGGCCAGCTTGAGCTCGCTCGAGATGAACCCCTCGCGCAGCGCGACCGCCACGAAGTAGACGCCCGCCGGCAGGCCGAGGCCGACCGCCGGGGTCGCCCCGTCCTCGCGCAGCTGCTCCGCTTCGAGCTGGCTGACGACCAGGCTCTTCATGCGGTAGCCGGCGCGCGTGGCCTCGCCGGGGTGGCGGAAGGTGACGAACACGCGATAGCCGTCGTCGGCCAGGCGGCGCAGATCGCGCTCGGCGGCCGCGATGTCGCGCCCGGCCGCCTGCGGCCGGGCGGCGTGGAACTGCACGCGCTGCTCGCGCTGCACGAGCTCCACCGACACCGCGTCCGACAGCAGACGGCGGACTTCGAGCAGCGGCAGGTAGAAATCTTCGCGCAGCTCTCCGGGCAGGGTCACCGACAGCTCAGAGTCGAATCCGGCGAGCGAGCGCACCACGTCGTCGGGACCGACCGTGGCCAGGCGCAGGGCGCGCCGCTCGCAGATGCCGCCGAGGTCGATGAAGCGCCCCGACAGGCGTGCCAGGGCGCGCGTCTCGGCGCGCCGGTAGGCGTCGTCGGGGGCCTCGTCGCGACCGGCGAGCTCCCACGAGGCGAGCTCCTGCGAAACGGCGGTCTGTACCTCGTCGCCGGTCGGGTCGACCTCGGTGGCCGTCGTCACGAGGCAGCGCTCGACCTCAGCGACGGCGCGCTGCGAGAACACCGAGAAGCGGCGCAGCGACTCGACCGTGTCGCCCCAGAACTCGATGCGCACCGGATCGCCGGTCGAGGGATAGACGTCGACGATGCCGCCGCGCACGGCGAACTCGCCGCGCTCGCGCACCTGCTCGGCGCGCTCGTAGCCCAGGCTGGCGATCGAGGCGAGCACTTGATCGAAAGGCGCCTCGTCGCCCTTGGCCAGGGCGAGCGGGGGCGGCTGCAAGGCGAGCGGGATGAAGCGCTCGAGGGCGGCGACGGCGTCGGCGACGACCACGCCGCCGTCGCTCTCGAGCGCGGCGAGCGCCCGCTGGCGCTGACCGAGCACGTGCGCCGCCGGCGCCACGTCGGCGCCGTAGAGCACGCCGCGCGCCGGCAATGTCTCGACATCGCGCTCGAGGTAGGCGGAGAGCTCGGCAGCCAGACGCGCTGCCTGCTCGGCGTCAGGCACGATGACGAGCCAGCCGGGGGCGTCGACCGCGCGGATCAGCCCGGCCAGCACATAGGGCGCGTAGAAGCTCGGGGCGTACAGCGACGAGCCCCGGCGCAACGCGCCGGCGGCCTTGGTGAACCGCTCATCGTTTGTCAGGTAATCGAGAAACATGGCCGCACACGCCGAAAGCCCCGGCGCGCCGGGCGCCGGGGTCAGTCGATGGCGGACTCGATTGTACCCGACAGGAGCGCGAGGCACCCATGCGCGCGCCGGCTCGCGAGGTTGCGATACAGGTGCGCGCCTGCCTCAGAGATGAAAAAGGGGCGGCGGGCCTGCCGGCCCGCCGCCCCTTTTGTGGCGCTCGTTGTTGTGCCCGGCCTTAGTCGCGCGCCGGGCCCGCCGGCTTGCGCGGGCGCTTGTTGGCTTTGGAGGCGGCCGGCATGACCGCCTGGTTCTGGGCGAGCCAGCGGTCGACGCCATCGCCGTGGGGCTGGTCGCCGCCGGTCGTCGAGGTCTTGACGTCGTCGACCGCGGCGGGCTGCGCCTGCGTAGCGGCCGCGATCGTGACGTCGAGCGCCGCGCCCGCGGCGCTCGTGACGGCGCCGGTGGCGGCCGCGGCGGTCACGCTGGCCGTGGCGGGTGCCGCGGCCTCGGCGGTCGTCGACCCGCCGTCGGCGACGGCTGCCGCCGATGCGTCGAGGGCGTCCTTGACCACGGCCGCCGCGTCGTCGATCGGGGCTGCGACCACGACCGGCGCCGCCTCGGGCACTGGGTCGGAGGCGAGCTTCTCGAGGAGCTGGTCCTTGATGGCGTCGATGGCCGCCTGCCGTTCGGGAGTCTCCTCGCAGCCGGTGAAGTCGACGCCCAGCTTCTCGCTGGTGGTCAGGGTCATGAGCAGGCCGAGGAGGTTGGAGAAGGCGCTCGTGCCGTCGTGGCCGTCGCCGTCGCCCATGCTGATCACCGTGCTGGGCACGATCTGCACGCCCGACTCCTGGATGGCCGCGGCGACGCGCGCCATGACGTCTTGCGCGACCTGGTAACCCGGGCCGCCGTAGGCCTTGACCTGCTCGCTCACGGCGATCGCCTTGCCCAGGCCGATCTTGGCCTCGGCCACGCCCTGGGCCTCGGCGATGACCTGGATCTTGCGGGCGTCGGCGGCCGCCAGGGTGGTGATCTTCTGGCCCTCCTGGATGGCCTTCACGGCCTCGGCCTTGCCGGCGTTCTCGGTGATGGCGATCTGAATGGCCGACTGGGTGAGCTGCGTCTGCTGGGCGGCGGTCGCCTGCGCCTCGTTCAAGTCCTTCTCTTTTTCGGCCGCCTTCTGCTGGCGGTCGTAGGTGATGACCTGCTCGTCGGCGATCTGGCGGTCGCGCAGCTGCGAGAGGATCTGCTCGATCTTCTGGTCGGTGTCGGAGGCGTGCGGCGTGCCGATCAGCACCTCTTCGAGGCGCAGGTTGTAGCGTGCGAACTTCTCGCGCATCTGCTCGGTGGACTGGTCCTGGATGTCGCTACGCCGCTGGATGAGCTCGATCAGGGTCATGCGCTGACCGACGTTCTTGAAATACGAGCCGACCATGGGGTCGAGTGTCTGCTCGACGAGCCGCTGGATGTTACCGAAGCGCTGAATGACGAGCGGCGCCTCGCGGTAGGGGATCTGGATGACCACCGACAGCGGCAGGGTGGGCTCGAAGGCATCTTTGGTGATCAGGCCGATCTCGGACAGGTTCTGGTCGAAGCCGTGAGGCCCGGCTTCGTTGGTGATCCACTTGAGCACGAAGTTGGTGACCGGCACCTTCTCGACGCGGCCGGCGTAGGTGTTGAAGGCGTACTTGCCGGGCATCAGCGGCTCCTGCCAGACGCCCTTCTTGCCGGCCTCGACGAGCTCGCCGTGGCGGAACTCGTCGCCGCTCGCGTCTTCGCCCTTCTCGCCGAAGAACGACACCACGACGCCGGTCCAGCCGATCTCGATGACCGTCTTGGGCACGAACTCGACCGTGGCGAAGAGGCGGTTGACGAAGTAGGTGCCGTCGGTCAGGACCTGGTACTGCTTGCCGCGCAGGCCGCCCGCCGCCAGGAACTTCTCGGGGTCCTGGAAGTTGTTGTGGAAGGTCTCGGACTTGGGATCGGTGCCCACCAGCGGGGCGATGATCTCGCCTTGTGGCAGCGACGGGCCGTCGTGGACGGTGACGATGCCCACCACGTCGCCCTGGCGCTCCGAGTCGGAGCGCTTCGGCTCGTCGGCGCCTTCGGGCGAGTCTTCGCCGGCCCAGCGGTCGCTCTTGCGCTGCGAGTCGGACAACTGCACCAGGTCGTTGCTGCCGCCGCCTATGACGACCGGCCGGAACCCCTGGATCTTGTCGAGAGCGGCGCCCATGCGCTCGATGATGTCGCGGTCGTTACCGTCGAGCGCCATGAAGTAGAGGCGCTGCTCGCTGAGCACGACGAACTGGATGAGGTTGAGGGCGTAGGTGCCCTCGCGCAGGATGGCCCGCTGCGGACCGCGCTGGCCGCCCTTCTCGATGAAGAAGCGCACGTCTTCGAAGCTGTTGCCCTGCACGACTTTGCCCAGGGTCTGCTCGGGGCGCAGCGGCTGGCCGTCGCGGGCGAACACGTAGCCGATCTGGCCCTGCGGGATGGTGACAAGGGGCGCCCGGTGTATGCGGTACTGGATGCGGCTGCGCAGGTGGATGCCGCCGCGCAGCACGTCGGGCTGGTAGCCGGCCTCGCCGTTCAAGGCGATGATCGCCTTGTCGAGCGAGCCCTTGTGCGAGAAGCGCTTTTCGACGAGGCCCACCTCGTCGCTCTTGATCATCGTGATGCCGATGACGAAGTGGGCGCCGAGCCACAGCACGACGACCACGATGACGAGAATGACCAGCGTCAGGACCATGGACCCCCCTCGAGTGTCGGTCGGTCCCGCAAGGCGCCGGACCGGAATCCATCCTAGCACCGCGTCGGGCCGCTGCAATCGCGCTCGGGCGGGCCGCGAAGCGGGGTGGTCGATCCCGCGCGGCGCTGCGCGGCGCGCCCGATCAGGCGCACCCGCGGCGGCGCCGCAAGAACCCCTAGAGCGGCTCCATGCGGGCGGTCGTCTCGAGCAGGGCGATCTCGGCGTCCAAGTCGATGACGTCGCTCAGCGCGAGGTTCACGAGCTCGCGGTCGAAGGCCTGCTGGACCGTGTCGAGGGCCACGATGGCCCGCTCGAGGACGGGCTCGACCTGGGCCGGGTCGAGGCGCTTGTCGGCGAGGTCGGCGTAGCCGGCCACGATGCGCCCGGCGGCCTCGAGATAGTAGGTCAGGAAGGCGCGCGCCAGACCGAGACGTCGGGGGTCGTCGCGCAGCTCGGCCAGGATGCGCTGCGCCGTGCGGCACAGCATCTCGACGCGAGCGCGCACCGGAGGGGCGTCGATGCCGTGCCCGGCGGCGGCGATCTCGTCGACCGTCGCCTGGGCAGCCTCGAGGGTGTGGACGACGTCGGCGTCGAGCCCGCTGGGCAACGCCAGGCGCTCGGTCTCGTAGCTGCCGTCGGGAGCGGCAGGCAGCAGCCCGGCGGGCCCGCCGGCCAGCATGACGGCGCGGTACTGGCCGCGCACGAGGACGGCGTGCAGGATGGAGATCACCCAGGTCGTGAGCGCCACCGCCACGAGAGGCCAGAACAGGGCGGTGCCGTGGAAGGCGGCCACGAGGATCGGCGGCACGGCGTAGATGATGCCCGCCACCAGCCACTCGACCCGCCGGGCGCGCAGCCCGATGTAGACGAACGCCAGCCAGCTGAGCAGACCGAACGGCAGCGTGAACACGATCCACAGCGAGTGGCGCCAGCCGGCGGCGGGGCCCGAACGGCGGCGCAGCGCGAAGCTGCGCGCCGCGTCGATGGTGAGCTGGGTCTGCTCGTCGCCGTCGCGCGGCTTGAGCTGCTGCACGTCGCTCACGGTGCTGGCCGGATGGCCGAACTGGCACTCGCCGTAGGTGTTCAGCCACACCCAGCGCCGGCAGGCCCGGCAGTAGCCCCCAAGTGGCATCGCCTACTCCGCGTTCAGCCGGCTCATGGCTTCGTCGATGCCCTCGGCCGCCCAGAGCTCGACGGCGTCGGCCGAGCGGCCGACGAGGTCGTCGACGTCGGCGCGCGACTCGCTGAAGCGGCCCAGCACGTAGTCGGCCACGACGTCGGGTTCGGTGCTCGCCGGGCGGCCCACGCCCATGCGCACGTGGTCGAAGTCGCGCCCGACCAGCTCGAAGAGGCTGCGGATGCCGTTATGGCCGCCGTGCCCCCCGGCGTGCGTCAGGCGCAGCCGTCCGAACGGCAGGTCGATGTGGTCGTGCACGACGAGCAGCTCGGGCTCGCCGAGGCGCAGGTCGCGCAGGGCGGCGGCCACGCTGCGGCCCGACTCGTTCATGTACGTGGTCGGTATGAGCAGGCCGACGCCGCGGCCGGCTATGGAGCCGGCCGCGTAACGTCCGCTGTAGGCCCGTTTGGCGCGCGGGAACCCGTGCCTGCCGGCCAGAGTCTCGACGACCAGAAAGCCGGCGTTGTGACGCGTATAGGCGTACTGGGCGCCGGGGTTGCCGAGGCCGACGACGAGCAGCTCGACCGGCTGCCCCGGCGACGGAGTGCGACCCGCGCGGCCGGCCGTGAGCGTCTACTCCTCGGTCTCGGCCTCGCGCTCGCCCACGACTTCGGGCTCGGCCGCGACGGCCTCGCCCTCGATGGGCTCTTCCTCGGCGAGTCGCGGCGCCAGCACTGAGCACACGACGTCGTCGGGGTCGTCGAGGATGGTGACGTTCTCGGGCGCCGTGAGATCGGAGACGTGCGCCACATCGCCCACGTCGAGCTTCTCGACGTTGAGCGTGAGGTGCTCGGGGATGTCGGTCGGCAGGGCGCTGACGGTCACCTCGCGCGAGATGACGTCGAGCAGGCCGCCGTTCAGGCTGACGCCGACCGGCGTGCCCTCGAGGGTGACGGTCACGTTCGACTCGATGGTCTCGGTGAGGTCGATCTCCTGAAAGTCGACGTGGGTCACGAAGTGCTTGACCCTGTGGAGCTCGAACTCCTTGACGATCGCGACGTGGGGCTTAGTCTGGCCCTCGATCATGACGTCGAGCACGGCGTGCATGCCGGCGCCGGTGCCGACGGCGGCGCGCAGCGCGTGCTCTTCGACGGCGATGCTCACAGCCGGCTTGCCCGAGCCGTACATGACGGCCGGAATCAGGCCGCGGCGGCGCAGACGGCGCGCTTCGCGGCTGCCGTCGACGTCGCGGGGGTGTACGACGAGTTTGACTCGATCCATGTTGTCTGTCTCCTGCTAGAAGAGAGCGTTCTCGCCGGCGAACAGCTCACTGACCGATTCGCCTTCGAACACGCGCTTGATTGTGTCGGCGAGGATACTCGCCACGGACAGGACTTTGATCTTGGTGTCGGTCACATTGAGCACGACCGGCAGGGTGTCGGTGACCACGATCTCTTTGACGGGCGACGCGGCGATGCGCTCGCGCGCCGGGCCCGAGAAAATGCCGTGGGTCGCGGTGACGTAGACCTCGCTGGCGCCGTGCTCGTAGAGGGTGTCGATGGCGTTCACGACGGAGCCGGCGGTGTCGATCATGTCGTCGACCACGATGGCCACCTTGCCGTCGACGTCGCCGATGAAGTGCATGGTCTCGGCCACGTTGTGGGCCGGACGCATCTTGGTGAGCACGGCGAGGTCGGCGTCGAGACGGTTGGCGAAGCGCTTGGCGAGCTTCACGCCGCCGGCGTCGGCCGACACCGCGACGAGCTCGGCGTCGCCCAGGCCGCGGTACCGGAAGTAGTCGGCCAGGATGGGCACGGCCGTCATGTGGTCGACCGGGATCTCGAAGAAGCCCTGGACCTGGCCCTGATGGAGGTCCATCGAGAGCACGCGGTCGGCGCCGGAGGCCTCGAGCAGCGTGGCCATGAGGCGCGCCGCGATAGGCTCGCGGGCGGCGCTCTTCTTGTCTTGCCGGGCGTAGGGGAAGTACGGCAGCACCACGGTCACGCGGTGGGCCGACGCCAGCTTGGCCGCCTGGACCATGATGAGCAGCTCCACGACCTGCTGGTTCAACTTGCCGTGCGGCGACTGCACCAGAAAGACGTCGGCGTCGCGGATGCTCTCTTCGTAGCGCGCGTAGATCTCGCCGTTGGCGAAGGTCTTGAGCAGGATGGGACCAAGCGAGATGCCCAGATGATAGGCGATGGCTTCGCCGAGCTGCGGGTTGCTGCGGCCCGCGAACACCATGAGGCGGCGCTGCGTCGTGCCCACCACATGACACATCTTGTTGGTCACGGCGAATCCCTTCGCGACAAAAAGCCTTGCGGGCCTTGGATTGTACCAGAGGTACCGCTGTTACCGTGCCGCCAGTCGGCGGCTAGGTCCGATCGGGCCGCGGCCGACGGCGGTCGGCGTAGCCTTCGACGTTCTCCTGACGGCCGCGCGCCACGCCCAAAGCGCCCTCGGGCACGTCTTTGGTGATCACCGAGCCGGCCCCTATGACCGCGCGGTCGCCCACGGTCACCGGCGCCACGAACACGGTGTCGCTGCCCACCCTCACGTCGCTACCGATCGTGGTCGGGTGTTTGCGCTGGCCGTCGTAGTTGGCGGTGATCGTGCCGGCCCCGATGTTGGTGTCGTCGCCGATGGTCGTGTCGCCCACGTAGCTTAAGTGTGGCACCTTGCTGCCCGTGCCCACGCGGCTCTTCTTGATCTCGACGAAGCTGCCCGCCCGCGAGCTCGGCCCGAGCTCGGTGCCGGGCCGCAGGTGGGTGAACGGACCGACGCTCGCGCCCGGCCCCACGCGGCAGCCTATGAGGTGCGACGAGATGATGGCGGCGCCGTCGTCGACCGTGACGTCGGCCAGAAAGCAGCCCGGCCCCACCGTGCAGCCGACGCCGATCGCCGTAGCGCCGGTGAGCATGGTCTGCGGCCGCAGGACCGTGTCGCAGCCGACCGTCACGCCCCAGTCGACGTAGGTCGACGCAGGGTCGTCGATCGTCACGCCGTCCAGCATGAGGCGCTCGAGGATGCGGGCCCGCATGATGGCGCTGACCTGGGCCAGGTCGACGCGCGAGTTGACCCCCATGCTGGCCTCGACGTCGGCGGTGAGAAAGGCGGCCACCCTGTCGCCGGCCCGCAGAAAGCGATCGATGAGGTCGGTGAGGTAGTACTCGCCCTGGGCGTTGTCGGCGGTGAGGGTCGGCAGAAGGCGGCGCAGCTCGGCCGCGTCGAACACGTAGAACCCGGAGTTGATCTCGGTGATGGCGAGCTCTTCGGGCGAGGCGTCGCGCGCCTCGACGATGGCCGTGAGGTCGCCGGCCGAGTCGCGCACGATACGGCCGTAGTGCGCGGGATCGGCGAGCACGACCGTGGTGATGGTGGCCCGCGCCGTGCACTGCGACGTGGTGGCGGCGCAGTCCGGCGAACAGCTCGGCGCCGGCCAGCGGTGCGTCGCCGATGAGGACCATGACGTCGCCTTCGAAGTCGGTCAGGCCGCTCATGCCAGCCCGCAGGGCGTCGCCCGAGCCCAGGCGTTCGGTCTGCACGGCGCGCTGCACGCCGGGCGGCAGCGCGGCGCCCACCGGGTCGTCGTCGCCGGCGCCGGTCACCACGACCACGCGCGCCGGGTCGAGGGCGGCGGCGGCGTCGAGCACGTAGGCGAGCAGCGGCCGTCCGCAGACGGGGTGCATGACTTTGGGGATCGCGGACTTCATGCGCGTGCCCAGGCCGGCGGCCAGGACGATCACGGCCAGCGGCCGGCTCGCGCGCGAAGAGGTCATCGGCTGTTCGACAGACATGGCATCCGTTTCCCTCGCGGCGGTGTGGACGTCGGTGCGCGGCTCAGGGGCCGCGGTCTGGCTGGGGCGGAGGGTTCGAACCTCCGGTCACGGGACCAAAACCCGTTGCCTTACCACTTGGCCACGCCCCAGCGGCTCAAGCATTCAGAGGCTCTTGCCCCACGGCAGTCTATCACTTGGGCGCGCGTGGCTCCGGCGGGGTCTGGCCCGGCGCGTCGTGGTCGCCGGGCTGCAGGTCGGCGGGGTCGCCGGGCTGCAGGTCGGTCACGTAGACGGCTTGCAGAGGGGCCAGCGAAACGACCGCGCGCTGCGCGCCCGCCGCGCTCGGGAACAGGCCGAACACGCTCGAGCCACTGCCGCTCATGGCGGCGGCGAACGCGCCGGCGGCGAGCAGGCGCGCCTTGAGCTCGCCGATCTCGGGGTGGCGCGCCACGACCGGCGCCTCGAGCTCGTTGTCGATGACCGCCGTCAGGTCGCGCGGCCGCTGCGCGGCGCTCAGGCGCGCGTAGAGCGCCTGCGTGCGCTCCGCGAACGACCGGCGTTCGGCCAGCGCCGTGCCCGGAGCGCCGGGCCGCTTGGCGAACCAGCGGTAGACGTCGGCGGTCGACAGCGCGAGGCCGGGCAGGGCGATCACGATGTGCAGAGGCTCTGGCAGGACGATCTCTTTGAGGACGGTGCCGCGCCCCATGGCGAGCTGCGGCCCGGGCCACAAAAAGAAGGGCACGTCGGAGCCGACGGCGCCGGCGATCTCGTAGCGCAGGCGCACCGGCAGGTCGAGCTCGAAGAGCCGCTCGACGGCGCGGATCGCGGCCGCGGCGTCGGAGCTGCCGCCGCCCAGTCCCGCCGCCGCCGGCACGCGCTTGGCGATGCTCAGGCGCACGTCGAAGCTGCGCCCCAGACGCCGCTCGAGCTCGCGCACCGCCTTGGCGGCGAGGTTGTCTTCGCCGGGGGCCACGTCGCATTCGACGACGAGGCCGGCGCCTGCCGGCGCCGGGCGCGCCGTCACCAAGTCGGCCAGCGTGACCGGCAGCATGGGCGAAGATCTCGTGGAAGCCGTCGGAGCGTACCGGCCCGACCAGCAGGCCGAGGTTGACCTTGGCCGGCGCGGCGACCTGGGCGACCGACGTCGCGGGCGGCACGAAGGCGGGCCGCGGCGTTTCGTCGGCGGCACTCATGCCGGCGGCAGCCATCCGAGCTGCCTGGCGAGGGCCACGAAGGTCGGCGGTGTGAGCTCTTCGGGCCTTGTGGAGTCGGGCAGGCCGAGCGCCTCGAGGGCGGCCTGCACGTCGCCGCGCGTGAGCGGCTCCGCGCCCGGGGCCGAGGCGCCCGACAGCGAGTTCACGATCTGCTTGCGGCGCTGCCCGAACGCGGTGCGCACCAGCGTCTCGAGCACGGCGGTGTGGTCGAAGGGCAGCGGGCCCGAGCGCTTGAAGGTGACAAAGGCCGATCGACCCGCGGCTGCGGAGCAAAGACGGTGCGCGGCACCGCGCGCTGCGCCTCGATCTCGCAGGAGAGCTGCACCAGCACCGACACGGCCGAGTAGGCCTTGGTGCTGGGCACTGCGAACAGCCGCTCGGCGAGCTCGCGCTGCAGCATCACGGCCCAACGCTGCAGGCTGGGCACCGTGGCGATGGAGCGCATGAGCAGCGGCACGGCGATGTTGTAGGCGAGGTTGGCCACCAGCGCGGTCGGCGCCGGATCGAGGCCGGCGAGCCGGTAGCGCAGGGCGTCGACCAGGTGGATGCGCAGGTCGTCGCGCCCCGCGGCGAGCTTGTCGAGCCCCTCGGCGAAGCGGTGGTCGATCTCGAAGGCGTGCACGTAGCGCGCCTGCTCGACGAGCCGCCTGGTGAGCAGGCCGTCGGCGGCGCCCACTTCGAGCACGATGTCGTCGGGCTGCACGTGGGCCATGGCGAGGATGGCGTCGAGCGTGCCGCGATCGACCAGGTGGTGCTGGCCGTACCGCCGCCGAGCCGGCGGGCGCGCGTGGCTCACGACGGCCGCGCGACCGGCGCGGCTAAGCCGAAGGCCCGCCGCGCGTTGGCGGTGGTCACGGCGGCGACCTGCTCGGGGCTCCAGCCGCGCAGCTCGGCCAGGAACTGGGCGGTGAGGGCGACGTAGGCCGGCCGGTTGGGCCGCCCGCGGCGCGGCATGGGCGTGAGGAAGGGCGCGTCGGTTTCGACCAGCAGCAGCTCGTCGCGCACCAGCGCGGCTGCCTGCTGCAGCTCGACCGAGTTCTTGTAGGTCAGGTTGCCGGCGAACGACACGTAGTAGCCGCGCTCGTTGCAGAGCTCGACGTACTCGGGGGTCGAAAAGCAGTGCAAGACGATGCGCAGACCTTGGCCGTGCTCGGTGAGCAGGGCGAAGGTCTCGCCACCCGCGTCGCGGCTGTGCACGCAGACCGGCTTGCCCGCGACCCGCGCCAGGTCGAGCTGCTCGACGAAGACGGCACGCTGCACGTCGCGCGGGGCAAGATCGCGGTAGAAGTCGAGGCCGCACTCGCCGACGCCGACGACTCGGGGCTGGCTCAGCAGCCGCTCGAGGCCGGTGCGCACCACGCCGTTGAAGCCCAGGGCGTCGTGGGGGTGGACTCCGACGACGGCATACACGTCGGCGTGACGCGCCGCCAGGGCGGCCGCCGTGCGCGACGAGGGCAGGTCGATGCCCACCGCCACGACGGCCTCGATGCCGGCCGCGCGTGTCTCGGCAAGCGCTTCGTCGGGCGTGCCCTTGAGCAGGTCGAGGTGGCAGTGGGTGTCGACCAGCCCGGCGACTGCGCCCCCTTCGCTGTGGTCGTCGCCGCTCGGCACGCCCGCGCCCTACGCCTCGGCGTCGATGCGCGGGAACAGCGGCGGCGCGGTGACTACGTCGGCCGCGGCCAGGCCGTTCCATCGCGCCCGCTCAAGGGCCAGGTCGGCGGCTTCGTGGGGCTGCCCCAGGCGGCGCAGGATCTCGACCGCCGTATCGGGGATGACCGGGTAGAGCGTGAGGGCGACCAGGCGCAGCCCGGCCGCCAGGCCGTGCAGCACCAAGTCGAGGCGCTCGGCCTGGGCCGGGTCTTTGGCGAGCTTCCAGGGAGCCTCTTCTTCGACGTAACGGTTGAGCCGGCGCACGAACTCCCAGGCCGCTTCGAGGGCGGCCGTGATCTCGACCGCGCCCAAGCGATCGCTGACCGTGGCGACCATGGCCTCGCCTTCGGGGGCGAGGCCCTGGTCGCCGCCCGGCGCCGCGGCCGGCGACAGGTGGCCGCCGCGGTACTTGGCGATCATCGACACCACGCGGCTGACCAGGTTGCCGAGCTCGTTGGCGAGCTCGTTGTTGTAGCGCTGCTCGAACCCTTCGAGACTGATCACGCCGTCCTGGCCGAAGGTCACCTCGCGGAACAGGTAGAAGCGCAGCGCGTCGACGCCGCGTTGCGCGATCACGGCGAACGGGTCGAGCACGTTGCCGCGCGTCTTGCTCATCTTCTCGCCGCCCATCAGCAGGTAGCCGTGGATGAACTCGCTGCGCGGCGCCTCGTAGCCAGCGCTCCACAGCAGGGCCGGCCAGATCACGGCGTGGAACTTGAGGATGTCCTTGGCCAGCAGGTGCGTGTCGGCCGGCCAGTAGCGCGCTTCGAGGTCTTCGCCGGGGCGGGCGTACGTGAGCGCCGAGACGTAGTTGATGAGGGCATCGACCCAGACGTAGATGACCTGCTCCGGGTCCCACGGCACGGGAATGCCCCAGGTGATCGACCTGCGGCTGATCGAGATGTCGTCGAGGCCGCCCTCGATGAACGACAGCGCCTCGTTGTAGCGCGAGCGCGGCTTCACCCAGTCGGGGTTGGCGAGGTAGTAGTCGCGCAGCCGGTCCTGGTAGCGCGACAGCAGGAAGTAATAGTTCTCTTCTTCGAGCCAGACGAGCTCGGTACCGTGCACCGGGCACTTGCCGTCGACCAGGTCGCGTTCGTAGTAGAAAGCCTCGCAGGCGGTACAGTACTGGCCGCCGTAGGCGCGCTTTTCGATGTCGCCGGCGGCCTGCAGCTTTTCGACAAAGCGCCGCACGTAGGCTTCGTGCTCGGGGTCGGTCGTGCGGATGAAGAAGTCGTTCGAGGCGTTCACCTGGCGCGTCATCTCGCGGAACTTCGGGGCCAGGGTGTCGACGTGGGCGCGCGGGGTAAGGCCGGCGAGCTCGGCCGCCTGGGCCACCTTGTTGCCGTGCTCGTCGGTGCCGGTCAAGAAGAAGACGTCGTCGCCGAGCTGGCGGTGGTGGCGCGCCAGGATGTCGGCGGCGATCGTGGTGTAGGCGTGCCCCAGATGGGGGTCGGCGTTCACGTAGTAGATGGGCGTGGTGATGGAGAAACGGCTCACGTTCTGGCCTCGTTGCTCTGTTCTTTGACCGTGAAGCCGTAGCTGCCGACCTTCTCGCCCAGCGTCCAGAACTCGCCCTGCACGTAGGCCAGCGGGTCGACCTTGCCGACCTGCAGGCGGCCGCGCGAGTCGACCACGTCGTCGCTGTAGTGCACGGCGAGGATCTCGCCGATGAACAGGTCGTGCGCGCCCAGGCTCAGGCGATGGCGGGTGACGCACTCGATGTTGATGGGGCACTCTTCGATCAGCGGCGCGCCCACGATGGCCCCGGGCACCGTGTGAAAGCCGCAGACGGCGAACTTGTCGGTGTCGCGCCCCGAGGCGTTGCCGCACAGGTCGACCTCGCGCACCTGCGAGGCGCGCGGCACGTTGACCACGAACTCGTGGCTGCGCTGCAGCAAGGTGTAGGAGTGGCGCGAAGGCCGCACGGAGATGCTCAGCATGGGCGGCGCGGAGCACACGGTGCCCGCCCAGGCCACGGTGGCCACGTCGGGCGGCCCGCCATCGACGCCGGCGACGCTGACCATGACCAGCGGAACAGGCAGCAGCACGTTGGTGGGTCTCCGCTGGATCTTCATGGCTCTCCCGTCGTTTCCGAGTTCCGAGAACTCCCGCGGGCGCTATCCTATATCACGCGTCACGACGCCCGGAGGCTCGCTCGCGCGCCCACGTCCGTTATCGCTCCGGTATGATTCCCCCCATGGGAGAATCCCCGCCTTTTGCCGGCATCGCGAGCTTCTTCAAGGCGCCCTACATCGCCGACCCCCGAAGCACCGACGCCGACGTGGCCATTCTCGGCATCCCCTACGACGAAGCCACCACGGCCCGTCCCGGCGCGCGCTACGGGCCGCGCGCCATGCGCGACGCCTCCACCAACTACGCCTACCGCGACGGCGCGACGCCGTTCTACGACGGCGAGGTCGGCGCGTCGCTGCTGGGCGGGGTGCGCTTCGTCGACTCGGGCGACGTCGACCTGCCGCCCACCGCGCAGCCCGAGCGCAGCCACCCGCTGATCGGGGCGCGCGTGGCGCGCCTGCTCGAGCATGACCTCTTCCCCGTCGTGCTGGGCGGCGACCACTCCATACGTTCCCCGCTCCCCAAGAGCTTCGGCGGGCGCCCACTGCACCTGGTGCAGTTCGACACCCACATGGACTACTGGAACGACGAAGCCGGCATGCGCTTCACCCACGCCAGCCCCATCGTGCGTTCGCACGAGAGCGGCGTGGCGCGGCGCGTCACCCAGTACGGCATCCGCGGCCTGCACACCGCGTCCGACCAGATCGAGCTGGCCGCGAGCGCGGCGTCAAGACGTTCTGGTGCGAGCAGGCCAAGGCCACGCCGGTCGCCGACCTCGTGGCCCACATCGAACCGGGCGAAGACGTCTACATCAGCTTCGACATCGACTGCCTCGACCCCAGCGTCGCGCCCGGCACCGGCACGCCCGAACCGGGCGGCTTCAGCTACTACGAAGCCAAGGCGCTGCTGCGGGCGTGTCGCCCTGCGCTCGCACGTGGTCGGCATGGACATGGTCGAGGTCAATCCGCTCTACGACCGCCATGGAGCTCGACGGCGCTGCACGCCGTGCGCCTCATCTTCGATACGGTGGCGGCGGTTCCGGCGGCGCGCTGCGAGAAGTAGGTCGCTACGGCCGAGCCCCCA
Source organism: uncultured Actinomycetes bacterium (assembly GCA_963753695.1). Taxonomy (GTDB): domain Bacteria; phylum Actinomycetota; class Thermoleophilia; order UBA2241; family UBA2241; genus Bog-752. The sequence continues at coordinate 64,443 of CAVWDG010000010.1, read as the reverse complement.
GGGCCGCTGGCTAGCGCCCAGCGCCGTGACCGCCTAGGCCGGCGTCGTGCCGCAGCAGCCCCCCACCAGGTTCGCGCCGGCGGCCACGATGGCCGGCATGAACGACGCGAAGTGCTCGGGCGTCTCCTCGTACACCGTGTGACCCTGGAGCAGTCGCGGCTGCCCGGCGTTGGGCTGCATCACGAGCGGCGCGTCGGTCGCGGCGCGAAACTCTGCGCACCAGGGCGGGCATCTCCTCCGAGGTGATCTCGCAGTTGGCGCCGAGCACGTCGGCGCCGGCGTCGAGCAGCGCGGCGGCGGCCGGGCCGGCGTGACGCCCATCATGGTGCGGTAGCCGCGCGGCGAGGGCTTGAACGCCATCGAGATGAAGACCGGCAGCGAGCCCGCCATGGCGCGCGCGCCGACGCACGGCGGCGCGCGCCTCCTCGCAAATCGAACATGGTCGTCATGGCTGATCAGGTCGACGCCGCCCGCGACCAGCGCTTCGGCCTGTTCGGCAAAGACGTCGCGCAGCTCGGCGAGGTGGCGTTGCCGAGGGGCGGCATCATGCGCCCCGACGGCCCTATGTCGCCGGCCACGAGCCGGCCGGGCGGACCTCGTCGCGCACCGCGCAGGCCAGGCGCGCGCCCGCCGTGTTCAGTTCTGCGACCCGTTCGGCGGCGTGGTAGGCGGCGAGCTTGGCGCGGCTGCCGCCGAAGGCTGTTGGTCTCGATGATATCGGCGCCCGCGGCCAGGTAGGCGCGGTGCGATGCCGGCCACCTCTTCGGGCGCGTTGAGTTCCACGCCTCGGGCGCCTCGGTCGGCCGGTAGCCGGCGACGATGAGCTGCGTGCCCATGGCGCCGTCGAAGATCAGGTGCGCGTGCGCAGCTCGGCAAGCAGGTCCACTTGAACGCCTCCTTGTTCCGAGGCCGTGCCGAGGCCGAAGTCGCCTCAGCGCTCCGGGCCGGCCTCGTCGACCAGGCGCTTGGCCTCGTTGCGCCTGACCCCGAGGCAGACGGCGAGGGCGGCGGCGGCGTCGCGGCGCGACAGGCCGGCCCGGCGCAGCTCGGCCGCCGCCGCCCGCGGCCCGCTCGCCGGTCTCGTGCTCGGCTCGCCGAGGTCGAGCCGAGCGGATCTCACCACCACCGTGACCTCAGCCCCGCGTCGGGTCCGCGGAGACCGTACGCGGCTCAGTTCGCTCCGTGGTGCCGCGCACCACCTCCTCGTGTACCTTGGTGAGCTCGCGGCACACCGCGCCCGAGCGTCGGGAAGACTCGCCGCCAGCGTCACGAGGCTGCGCGCCAGCCGCTGGCCGGTCTCAAAGGCCACCACCAGGCCGCCGCAGCGGCGCCAGCCGCGCAACGCGGCGTCCAGCTCCTGACGCCGGCGGGGCAGGTAGCCGACGAAGCGAAAGCCGTCACCGGCAAGGCCGGAGGCCACGAGCGCCGTGGTCACCGCCGACGCCCCCGGCAGCACGGTCACGGCGAAGGCCTTCGGCCACGGCGCGGCAGATCAGGCGCATGCCGGGATCGGACACGCCGGGCATCCCGGCATCGCTGACGAGGGCCACGTCCTTGCCAGAGCGGAGCATGCCGAGCACTTCCTCGGTCTTCTGCGCCTCGTTGTGCTGGAAGAGGCTCGTCAGGGGCGTGTGGATGTCAAAGTGGCTGAGCAGCTTGCGGGTGCGCCTCGTGTCCTCGGCGGCCACCAGGTCCGCCGTGGTCAGCGCCTCCAGCACGCGGGCCGTGACGTCGCCCAGATTGCCGATCGGCGTCGCGCAGACGTAGAGCACGGACGCATCCTCTCATACAGAAGCGAAAAAGCGGGACCCACGACCGGCGACACCGTGTCGGGAGGGCGAATGCCGCTTGGCCGCGTCGCCGCCCCTCCCGAGGGTTCGCTGGCTGTGGGTCCCGCTGGCAAAGAGTATCGACCGCACGCCTCGCGGACTGCAGCTTTGTGGCCAGGCGTGGCGACGGCTTGTCGCGTCGCCCCGTGGGCTGCGGCGGGCGCCGCGCGTCGCGCTCACCGACGAAGTCGGGCCGGGGTGCGCGCTTCATGCGCGCGCCCCGCCCCCACACGGAAGAGGTCGGCCGCCAGGTCGGCGCCTGAGCCCTATCGGGCCGCCCCGCCTGGCACAAGGAATCGTCCGTAACGCTACTCGGCGACGATGGCTTCGTTGGGCACCATTCGAGCACGTGCCGCATCGGTGCAGAGCTCAGCGTCGATGACGTAGATGTCGTCGCCCTCGGAGATCGCGCCTTCGGGACTCGTCTACGCAAGCCGCGCAAGCAAGGCATTCGTCAGTGATCTTGTGCGCCATGTGGCCTTGTCACCTCCTGTCGGCGAAGCCGTGCGGCGTTCGCCCACGATTGACGTCCTGTTCCAAGGATACCGGGAGCCCGCGTGCTCGGCAACACGGCCCCGCAGCGTCGACTTGCGTGCCGCGGCCTACAGCGAGCGACCATGCCCCGGCTCCGATCGGGGAACAGTTCGATGATCGCCAGCGCGGCGGCGCCGAGCACGCCGGCGTCGACCCCGTGACGAGCCGGCACGATGCGCACCTGGTCGCGATTGGGCTGCAGGGCGCGCTCGGCCACGACCCGGCGGGCCGCCCCGAGCAAGATGTCGGCGGCCTGAGCCGCGCCGCCGCCGACCACGACGGCTCGGGGTTGAAGATGTTCACCAGGCTGACGATGCCCAGGCCGAGCTTTGCGCCGATGCCGTCGAGCACGGCGGTCGCCACGGGGTCGCCGGCCAGGGCCAGCGCGCTGAGCAGCGGACCGCCGACCTCGTCGCCGGCCGCCAGCGCGCGCCCCAGCGCGGAGTCGGGCTGGGCGCGGGCCGTGTCGCGAGCCGCCTCGCCCATGGCATGGCCCGAGGCGTAGACCTCGAGGCAGCCGTGGTTGGGGCAGGAACCCCGGCAGGGCGGCCCGTCGAAGTCGATCATCATGTGGCCGATCTCGGCCGCGGCGCCGCTGGCGCCCCGATAGAGGTGACCGTTGGTGACGATGCCGCCGCCGATGCCGGTGCCCAGCGTGAGCATGATCATCTCGCTCGTGCCGCTGCCGGCGCCGTAGCGGAACTCGGCAAGGCAGGCGACGTTGGCGTCGTTGTCGACCACGACCGGCACGCCGTAGCGCTCGCTCAGCAGGTCGCGCAGGGGCACGTCGCGCAACGGCAGGTTGACCGATTGCACGATACGGCCGCCGCGAAAGTCGACCATCGACGCCGTGCCGACCCCGATCGCGTCGATGGGGCCGTACTCGGCCGCGGCCGCGTCGAGGCGCCGGTAGATGTCGTCGAGGCAGGCTTCGGGCGATGCCGTGGCGGCCGGACCGATGCTGCGGGCGAGGATCCCGAGGTTGTCGTCGACCAGGCCGACGGCGAGTTTGGTGCCGCCGAGATCGACACCCACGATGGAACGCGACGTACTCAATGCTGGCCGACACCTCCCGCCGAACGGACCCGCAGAAGGGCCGCTCCGGCACGATACCATGCTGTACACTGACTTCAGAGAAGGAAACTCCCCGTGACGAGGCGTACTTACCCTCACCGGGTCCCCCGCAAGCGGCCTTGAGCCACGCGCGCCGGCAGGCGGCGTCGCCGGTCCGCCGCCGACGGAAGGCCCGCTCACCAGGCCGCCCCCGCGACGAGCACCACGAGGCGACAGATGAGCCACACAGACGACAAGCCCTATAACAGATACCGCGCCGCGCGCGTCCGGCGGCCGCGCATCGACGCCCCCGGCCAGCCGCCCGCCGCGCCGCCGGGGCGCTCCGCGGGCAACCGCGAGCGCCCCGCCGCCGGCGGCCGCGAGCGCGACCTCTCAGGCAGCCGCGAGCGCAGCGCAAGCGGCCGCGAGCGCGGCGCTACCGGCAGCCGCGGAGGCGGCGGCGGCGGAGCGGCGAACGGCGTGCGCACCACGCGGTCGCACGACGAACCGCCGAGCGTCTACCGCACCGACCGGCAAGGCCGGTCGCGCCGCGGCAAGGGCGACCCGACGGCGACTCGCACGCGCCGGCGCTTTCGCTGGTGGTATCTGCTGGCCATCCCGCTCGCCCTGGCGATCGCATTCGGGGTCTGGGGCATCCTCGGGTATCGGACCTTCGACAAGGCCGTCGCCAGGAGCAACCGCCATATCACCAGGAAGACCCGCACCGCCCTGGCCGACTCGCACGGCAGCGTGCTCGGCAGCCCCACCACCCTGCTCGTGCTGGGCTCCGATCAGCGCGGTCACGAGCCGGCCCGCTCCGACAGCATCCTGCTGATGCGCTTCGATCCTCACACGCACACGGTGAGTCAGCTCTCCATTCCTCGCGACACGCTCGTCACCGTTCCCGGCCGCGGCCAGATGAAGATCAACGCGGCCTACTTCTGGGGCGGCCCGACGCTGGCCGTCAAGGTCGTCAGCAGCTTCACGGGCGTACCTATCAACCACGTCATGGTGGTCAACTTCCACGGCTTTCCCTCCCTCATCGACAGCGTCGGCGGCGTCGTGGTCAACGTGCCGTCCGACATCACCTCGTGGTACTCGGGCAACACCACCGTGCACTTCAAGAAGGGCCCGCAGCTCATGGACGGCAAGCGCGCGCTGATCTACTCGCGCGTGCGCCATTCCGACAACGACTTCATGCGCATGGGCCGCCAGCAGCAGGTCGTGCAGGCGCTCGAGACGAAGATCGCGCGCCCCGGCAACTTCTTTCATCTGCCGACGATCGGCTCGCAGTTCATGAAGGACGTGAGCACCGACCTGTCGACCAACCAGATCATCGAGCTCTCCTACCTCGACTGGCGCGCCAAGGGGGCCCGCCAGTTCAAGACGGTGCTGCAGGGCACCCCGCAGATGATCGGTGGTGGCGACTACGTCGTGGTCGACCCGACGGTCAAGGCGCGCACGGTCGCCAAGTTCCTGAGTCACTAGGCGCGCGACGAGTCATCAGCGCCTCGCGTCGCCGCGCGAACGGATCTCGCGCCAGCGCTCGCGGTTGCTCATGACGATCACCGCGAGCAGCACCACCACGGCCGGCAGGTACACATAGTTGTCGATGCCGATGGGTGCGAACGCCACGTAGAACGACACCAGCAGCGCGGCGATCACGCGCGCCGCGTGGCGGCGCCCCGGAGCCAACACCCGCGCCGCCAGGGGCAACGCCGCCTCGAGGGTGGGCGCCAGCACGACGATCGCCAGGCGCACCGACGCCTGATCGCTCTTCGCCAGGCTGTAGACGCCGGCCACGGCGGCCAGTACCACCGCCACGACCTCGAGGCGCCCGATGGTCAGCCAGGCCAGGCCGCGACGCGCCACGTCAGTAGTCGACCCGTAGCAGGGCGAGGCCGCGGGCCGGCGCGGTGCGGCCGAGCTCGACGCGCCGTCCGCCCGCCAGCCCGTCCGAAAGCTCCGCGAGGCTCAGACGGCCCTGAGCGACGTCGACCATCGACCCCACCGCGACCCGCACCATGTTGTGCAGGAAGCTGTCGGAGGTGATCTCGAACTGAGCCTCGCGGCCGCTCGGGTTGCAGGCGCCACCCTGCACTGGCCACGGTGCGCAAACAGGTGCGGTAGAAGCGCGCCGACGAGGTCAGCGCCGAGAAGTCGTGCGCGGCCCACGAACAGAGCCGCGGCGGCCTGCAGCAGGTCGAGGTCGACCGCGCCGCGCACGTCCCACACGTAGAGACGCTCGAAGACCGGCCTTGAGTCCGGCAGCCACAGCCGATAGCGGTAGGAGCGCGCGGCGGCCGCCGGGCGTCGAACCCGGGCGGCGCCCGCGACACGCCGGCCACCGACGTCTCGCCGGACAGCAGGGCGTTCAGGGCAAGACGCAGGCGTTCCGGGCCGACCACGCCCGCCGACGCGTGAACGAAGCCACCTGGCCGACGCATGCACGCCGGCGTCGGTGCGCCCCGCCACGCTCAGCCGCACGGCGCCGCGCAACACCGTCGCCAGGGCAGCCTCAAGCTCGCCCTGCATGTGCGCCGGCCGGGCTGCCGAGCCCAGCCGCGAATGGCGTACCCTCGTAGGCCAGGTCGAGGCGCAACGTCGTCACCGGGTCCGCCCTCCCTAGATCAGCTCCGCCAGCAAGATGACGGCCATGGTCGCCACGAGCAGCACGGCGTCGGCCGATGGGCCTGCAGCGGGTGCAGGTGGGTGCGCGGCGATCGCCCGGCAGGTAACAGCGCGCCTCCATCGCCAGGGCGAGCTCGTCGGCCCGGCGAAAGCTAAGATAAACAGCGGCACGAGCACCGGCACCAGGGCGCGACGCGCGGCGCAGCGGCCCGCCGCGGTTGAAGCTTGCGCCCCGCGCCCGCTGCGCCTTCATGATGGTGTCGATCTCCTGAGCAGCGTGGGGATGAAGCGCAGGGCGATCGTGACCATGAGCGCGAGCTCCTCGGTGGGCACGCGCAGGCGGCGCAGGGGCCGCCCCAGCCAGGCGAGCGCGTCGGTGAGCGCGATCGGCGGCGTCGTGAGGTGAGCACCGACCAGCGAGGACGAGCACGACGAGGCGCAGGCTCAGGTACCCGGCGATGCGCGAGCCCTGCGCCGACAGGTGGAAGGCCCAAACGTGTAAAACGCGTCCCCGCGGCGCGAACAGCAGCTGCAGCCAAACGTGAGCCCGAGCAGCCACAGCAGCGGCCGCAAGGCGCGCGCAGAACCACCCAGACAGGCACGCCGCTGAGCGCTAGGCGACGGCGCCGCCGCCGGCCATACACGGCCAGACCAGCGAACGAGTCACGCACGAACAGGCCGATGGCCAGCGCCGTGACGGCGACGAACTTGCAGCGCGGGATCCAGCCGGTGGATGGGCGAGGCGCCGGGTAGTACTGGGCGACGCCAGCCTCACGCGACCACCCTCGCTCCCGTCGTTCACAGCAGCCCTCGGCGGCGCGGCGGCGTGGGGCGCCTCGGCCGGATCGCGCCCGAGCCGCCGCCACAGCTGCGCCAGAACAGCGGCTCGCGCAGCCGGTGCGGCCAGCAGCGGGCGCCCTTCTCCGACGGCCCACGCGCCGGAGGCCCGCGACGACCACGCCGCCCTATCGAGCAACAGACGCTCGTCACAGAGCGCCCACGCGACGTCGACGTCGTGGGTCGCCAGCACGAGGCCCACGCCCGAGGCCTGCAGCCGCCGCAGGATGGCCTGCAGCTCGCGTCGCGTGCCCGGATCGAGGCTCACGAATGGCTCGTCGAGGAGCAGCAGGCGCGGCCGCATGGCAGCACCCCGGCGAGCGCCAGGCGGCGCTGTTCGCCGCCCGAAAGCGCGTAGGGATGCGCGCGCGCCGAACCGGTCTGCGCGGCAGTCCGACGCGCTCCAGGCGCCCGTCACCGCGTCGTCCACCTCGGCCGGCAGGCCAGCCGAGCTGCGCGGGCCCAAAGGCCACATCCTCGGCCGCGCTGTCGGCGAACAGCTGCATCTCGGCCATCTGAAAGACGAGACCTGTCTGCGCGGCGGCGGTCCGTCGTAGGCCGCCGTCGCCGGTCGCCAGCCCGTCGAGCACGACGCGCCCTCGTCTGGCGTCGTTGAGGCCGCGCACGGCTGCAGCAGCGTCGATTTGCCGGAGCCCGACGCGCCCAGCAGGGCCAGCGGCGCCCCCGGCGCGCAGCTCCAGGTCACTCCGCTCAGCGCCGGGACCTGGCCCGCCCCCCTCTTCGTAGCGAACCCACACGCCGGCGCAGGCCAGACTCATGCCCAGGGCTCGACTGCCGGCAGCGCACCGGACGGTGGCGGCACCGCGGGTCGGTCACCCGGCTTCCTGCGCCGAGCCACGTCCGGCTCGTTGACCGCCCACCGGCGCAGCGCCGGCGGCGACCAGCTCGTCGTGAGCGCGAGCTCGGGCAGGCGCCGCGCTCAACGGCTCGGCCCGTTCGGCGGCCGGCGGCAGGCCGAGCCGCAGCCGGTCCAAGAGCGCGAGATCGGCGAACAGGCCCGCACAGGCCCGTCGAAGGCCACGCGCCCGGCTCCAGAGCCACGACGCGGTCCGCGTTCAGACCTCGTCCATCTCCTGCGTGACGAACACGACGGTCATGCCGTCGGCGCGCAGCGCGCACACGGCCCGAGCACCTCGTGACGACCCGCCGGGTCGAGCATCGCCGTGGGCTCGTCCAGCACGAGCACGCCGGCGAGGCACGGCGAGCACGCCGGCCAGTGCCGTCCGCTGCTTTTGACCGCCGGAGAGCAGATGCGGCTCGCGCAGCCGCAGATCCGCGAGCCCGAACCGCGCGAGCATCTCGTCGACTCGACGAGCATGGCTCTGCGGCGGCCAGGCCGATGTTCTCGAGGCCGAAGGCGACGTCTTCCTCGACGCACTCGGCCACGAGCTGGTTCTCGGGGTTCTGGAAGAGCACGCCCGACCTCGCGGCGCGCGAGCACGCGGCCCTCGGGCTCCAGTGAGCTCGTGACCGCAGACCGACGGCCCGATCTGCTCCGGACGGGCGTCTCGAGGCCGCCGAGCAGTCGCGCCAGCGTCGACTTGCCCGAGCCGTTGGCGCCGACGACGGCGACGAACTCGCCTTGCGCCGACCATCAGGTCGACGCCACCCAGAGCCGCCTCGAGCGCGCCGCCGTACGCGGAACCGCAGCCCCTGATGTCGATCAGCACGCGCCCTCCGGCGGTTCCGAGTGCTCACGCTCTGCCGGCCGCGACGGGCGCGTGCCTGCGACCGCGCGCCCAAGAGAACAAAAAAGCGGGCGGCGGGCGCCCTACGGCGCCCCCGCCCCCGGCACACCTCGGGGTGCCACGCCTCGCAGGCTAGACCAGCTCGAGTACACCTTCTCGCGCGTCGCCCTGGCGCGGGCCAAGCTTGATGACGCGGGTGTAGCCGCCGCGCGATCTGCGTAGCGCGGAGCGACGTCGTTGAACAGCTTGTAGACGATCTCTTTGTTGCGCAGCTTGGCGATCGCCTGCCGGCGGGCGGGAGGTCGCCGCGCTTGCCGAGAGTGATGGTCTCCTCGACCAGCGACTGCGACCTCTTTGGCGCGCGCGTCACTGCACTTGATCTTCTCGTGCTCGAGCACCGGCTACCGCCAGCCCGGACAGCAGCGACTTGCGCTGGTCAGGGGCCATGTTGAACTTGCGGCCCGAGTTCTTGATGGCGCATCAGTCGTCACCCCGTAATGCGAGCCCGCGCTCGGCGAGCTTCTCCTGGACTTCGTCGATGCTCTTCTTGCCGAAGTTGGGAATGTTCAGCAGCTCGGCCTCCGTCTTGCGTGACGAGGTCGCCCACGGTCTGGATGCCCTCGCGCTTGAGACAGTTGTACGAGCGCACGCCCAGCTCGAGTTCTTCGATGAGCACGTCGTCCATGCCACCGCGGGCTGCCGCGCAGACGCCCTCTATGGGGAACTCGTCGGCCGCCCGGGAACGGTCCGGGTCGGTGAAGATAGACAGGCGGTCCACCAGGAGTCTCGGCCGGCTCCCGAGCGCCTCTTCGGGGGTCATGCGCACCGTTGGTGGCACATCGAGGATGAGCTTGTCGTAGTCGGTGCGTTGGCCCACACGGGCGCTCTCAACGTGGTAGGAGACCCGCTTGATGGGGCTGAAGATGGAATCGATGGGCATGACCCCGATGACCGTGTCCGGGGCCTTGTTGCCCTCGGCCGCGACGTAACCGGTGCCGCGCCGGATGGTGAGCATCATCTCGATGGACGCCGCCGCCCGAGAGCGTGGCGATGTGGTGGTCGGGATTGAGCATCTCGAGCTCTGCCGGTATGTCGATGTCGGCAGCTACGACCTTGCCGGGCTTGTCTTTGACCAGACGCACCTGGACCTCATCGAGCTCACCGTGCAGACGGCAGATGATCCCCTTGAGGTTGAGGATGACGTCGGTGACGTCCTCTTTTAAGCCTGGCAGCGTAGAGAACTCGTGCGAGACGCCCTTCGATCTTGACCGAGCTCACGGCCGCCCCTTCGAGCGACGACAGGAGGACGCGCCGCAGCGCGTTGCCGAAGGTGTGCCCAAACCCCGGTCGAGCGGCTCTACCTCGAAGCGTGTGCGGTTATTCGCCACCTGCTCGCGGGTGATGTTGGGCATCTGGAAGGTAGCAACTGGCCTCCTGTAATGTTCTCTTGTCGGCTCAGGTTGAGAGCCGGGAGATGAGTCGACCTTCGAGTAGAGCTCCACGATGAGCTGCTCCTGCACCGGCGCGAGATCTCGCTGCGCTCGGGAACGCGCAGGACTTTGCCGGTCAGGTTGTCGTGATCGGCCTGCAGCCACGGGGCCACCGAAGCCGTGAGGTCGGTCGCCGCGCGGATCGTCTCGGTAGCCTTGCTCGAGGCTTTGACCGAGAATGACGTCGTTCGGGCCGCACCTGGTACGACGGGATGTCGACCTTCTTGCCGTTCACCAGGAAATGGGCGTGACGGACAAGCTGGCGAGACTGGCGGCGTGAAGCGCCGAAGCCCAACCGGTAGACCACGTTGTCGAGCCGGATCTCGAGAAGTCGAAGAAGGTTCTCGCCGGTGATGCCCTGCTGGCCGCTCGCCACCACGTAGTAGTGATGGAACTGCTTTTCGAGGACCTGGTAGAAGCGCCGTGCCTTCTGCTTTTCGCGAAGCTGCAGCAGATACTCGGACTGCTTGATGCGCCCGCGCCCGTGTTCGCCCGGCGGGTACGCGCGGCGTTCGACCGCGCATTTGTCGGTGAAGCAGCGCTCACCCTTGAGCAGGAGCTTCATGCCTTCGCGGCGGCACTGCTTGCACTGCGGTGAAAGATCTCTAGCCATCGGCGCGCACCTCGCTAGACCCGGCGCCGCTTACGAGGGCGGCAGCCATTGTGCGGTACCGGCGTCACGTCTTTGACGCCGAGGATCTCAAGCCCCGCAGCTTGCAGCGAACGAATAGCCGTCTCGCGTCCGGAACCCGGACCGCGGACGAAGACTTCGACCTTCTGCAGGCCGTGCTCCATGCCCTTGCGGGCCGCGGATTCGGCGGTGACCTGCGCCGCGAACGGCGTGCTCTTGCGCGAGCCCTTGAAGCCGACCGCGCCGGCACTTTCCCAGGCGATGACGTTGCCCTCTTTGTCGGTGAGCGTCACCAGGGTGTTGTTGAACGACGTCTTGATATGCGCCTGGCCGATGGCGATGTTCTTGCGAACCTTGCGCCGCTGGCGTCCTTTGGCTCTTTGCGGTCTTGCCACTCTGCTCTCGACCTCCGGGTCGTCTGCTCGACTTGGTTACTTCTTGCGGCGCGCGCCGACAGTCTTTTTGGGACCCTTGCGCGTGCGGGCGTTGGTCTTGGTGCGCTGACCGTCGACCGGCATGCCGCGGCGATGACGGATGCCGCGGTAGCAGCCGATGTCCATGAGCCGCTTGATGTTCTGCGAACGCTCGCGACGAAGGTCGCCTTCGACGGTGACCGACCCGTCGATGGCTTCGCGCAGACGCACTACTTCTTCTTCTGTCAGGTCGCGGACCTTGGTATCGGGATCGATGCTTAAGGTTGCGAGGATGGTGTTAGAGGTCGACCGGCCCACGCCGTAGATGTAGGTGAGACCGATCTCGACCCGCTTCTGCGGCGGGATGTTGACGCCCGCGATTCGTGCCATTCCTTTACCCCTGCCTTTGCCGGTGACGCGGGTTGGTGCAGATCACCTGAACGACACCATGCCGCCTGATGACCTTGCACTTCTCGCAGATCGGCTTTACTGATGCTCTGACCTTCATGCCATCCTCACTTGAACGCGCAAGCGGCCCCCAGAACCGGCGGGCACGCCTGCCTCGATCACCGGTTCGAGCGCCTACTTGAACCTGTAGGTGATTCTCCCGCGCTTGAGGTCGTACGGTGACAGTTCGACCTTTACGCGATCGCCGGGCAGGATGCGGATGTAGTTCATACGCATCTTGCCCGAAATATGCGCGAGTACTTCGTGTTTATTGTCGAGGAGCACCCTGAACATGGTGTTCGGCAGGGCTTCTACTACCTCGCCTTCGATCTCTATCGCTTCTTCTTTGTTTGCCATACTCCCTGTCGTTCGAGAACGCGGCCGCTCATGATACCACAGCGCTTTTGCCGAGTCGAGGATGTCGGCGGAGCCGTCAGGCGGTGACCGCCTTCCCTGAGCCGCCCATCACCTCGCTCGTCCGTCTGGTGAGCACGCGTGGACCGGCGGCCGTGAGGGCCACCGTGTGCTCGAAGTGTGCCGAAAGCGAACCGTCGGCGCTGAAGATGCTCCAGCGGTCGGGCCCGACGTAGACGTCGTGGTCGTGGACGTTGACCATGGGCTCGATGGCGAAGACCATGCCGGCTTCGAGGCGCGGCCCCTTGCCGGCGGGCCCATAGTTGGGGATCTGCGGCTCTTCGTGCATCTCGCGCCCGACGCCGTGGCCGACGAGCGAACGCACGACGCCGAAGCCGGCCGCTTCGACGACCTCCTGCACGGCGTGCGAGATGTCGCCCAGGCGGTTGCCCACCTTGCAGGCGTTGATGCCCGCCTCGAGCGAATGGCGCGTGACGTCGAGCAGGCGCAGGGCTTCGGGACCGACGTCGCCCACGGCCACCGTGGTCGCGGAGTCGGCGACGTAGCCCTGCAGGGTGACGCCCACGTCGAGCGACAGAACATCGCCCTCGGCGACCTCGTAGGCGCCGGGGATGCCGTGCACCACCATGTCGTTGGGCGAGGCGCAGATAGACTTGGGAAAACCGCGGTAGCCGAGGAAGGTCGGCGTGCCGCCGCGGGCGCGGATGAACTCTTCGGCCATGCCGTCGAGCTGGAGGGTGCTGACGCCCGGCTTGACCGCGCCGATCAGCATGTCGAGGCAGTCGGCCAGGATGGCGCCCGCCGCGGCGATGCGGCGTATCTCGGACTGTGACTTGCGCACGATCATGCCGGTTGAGTCGCCCCCTGCCGCTGAGCCGCGGTCAGCACGTGTTCGATGTCGGCGTAGACCTGGTCGGGGTTGCGTCCCCCGCCGTAGACGGTCGCCAGAATGCCTTTGTCGCGGTAGTAGCCGGTCAGCGGCGCCGTCTGGCGCACGTAGACCTGCAGCCTGTGCCGCACGATCTCTTCGTTGTCGTCGTCGCGCTGGTAGAGCTCGCCCCCGCAGGCGTCGCATACGTCGGGGTTTTTGGGCGGCTCGAAGACCAGGTTGTAGCCGCGCTTGCACACCGAGCAGGTGCGGCGGTCGGCCAGCCGCTGAACGAGCTCGCGCTCGGGCACGTCGATGAGCAGCACCAGCGTGAGCTGACGGTCGGCGTCGGCGAGCATGTCGTCGAGCGCCACGGCCTGATCGAGCGTGCGCGGAAAGCCGTCGAGCATGAAGCCCGCCGCGGTGTCGGGCTCGGAAAGGCGCTCACGGATGATGCCGATCACGATGGCGTCGGGCGCGAGCTCTCCGGTCTTCATGGACGCGCTGGCGGCGACGCCCAGCGCGCTGCCGGCTTTGACGGCGGCGCGCAGGATCTCACCGGTGGAGATATGGGTCAGGCAGAACGCCGGCGCGATGCGCGCCGACTGCGTGCCCTTACCCGACCCCGGCGCTCCCAGCAGCACGATGTCGAGTGGGCGGGAGGCCATCTACTTTAGGAAACCCTCGTAGTGCCGCATGAGCAGCTGTGCCTCCATCTGGCGCATGGTGTCGAGCGCAACGCCGACGACGATCAGAACGGAGGTGCCGCCGAAGTTGAAGGGCACCTGTAAGAAACGATAGAGGATCCAGGGCAGCACGGCAAGGGACGCCAGGAACAGCGCCCCCGGCAGCGTGAGCCTGGTGAGGATGCGGTCGAGGAACTCGGCCGTGGGCCGCCCCGGGCGCACGCCGGGCACGAAGCCGCCGTACTTCTTGAGGTTGTCGGCCTGGTCGATCGGGTTGAACGTGACCGCTGTGTAGAAGTAGGTGAACAGGATGATGAGCAGGGCTTCGCCGATGATGTAGGGGATCGAGCTCGGCCCGAAGGCGCGCGAGAACCAGCTCGTCTGGCCGCCCGGCAGGAACTGCGCGATCGTCGGCGGGATCAGCATGACCGACGAGGCGAAGATGATGGGGATCACGCCCGCCATGTTCACCTTGAGCGGGATGAACGTGCTCGTGCCGCCCATCATGCGGCGGCCCACGATGCGTTTGGCGTACTGCACGGGAATGCGACGCTCGCCGCTCGTGATCCAGATGACGCCCACGACCACGGCCAGGGCGATGATGACGAAGCCGATCTGCGACGGCAGGCCCATCGAGCCCTGGAAGAACTTCTGGATGCCGCCCGGCAGGCGCGAGATGATGCTGATGAAGATGAGGATCGACATGCCGTTGCCGATGCCCCGCGCCGTGATGAGCTCGCCGATCCACATGACGACCGTGGCGCCCGCGGTGAGGGTGAACATGATCAGGGCGAACCTGGTGATGGTCAGGTTGGGCAGCGCGTGGTAGGTGCGAAACAGGAAGATATAGCCGATAGACTGCACCGCGGCCAACCCGACGGTGAGGTAGCGGCTGTACTGCGTGATGATCTTCTGGCCCTGCTCGCCCTCTTTTTGCAGCTCTTCGAGCTTGGGGATGACGACCGTGAGGAGCTGCATGATGATCGACGCCGTGATGTACGGCATGATGCCCAGCGCGAACACGGCCACGCGCCCCAGCGCGCCGCCCGAGAACAGGTTCAGGAACCCGACCACGCCGCTCGCGCCGCTGTTGAAGAAGTTGGTGAGGGCCTGGATATTCACGCCCGGCACCGGCACGTGCGACCCGAAACGATAGATGGCGATCATCGCCGCCGTGAACAGCAGCTTTTTGCGGAGCTCCGGGATCTTCCAGGAGTTCGCCAGCGACTGCCAGAGCTTGTTATTCATGCCGCGCCCCGCCTTGTTCGCAGCTCAGGTTAGAGCAGCTCGATGCTACCGCCGGCCGCCACGATCTTCTCGGCCGCCTTTTGAGAGAACCCCTCGACGCGCACAGTGAGCGCGATCGTGATCTCGCCGTTGCCCAGGATCTTGATGGGCGTGCGGGTGTTCTTGACGATGCGCTTGGCGACGAGGGCCTCGGGGGTGACTTCGGCCCCGGCCTCGAACGCCTTGGCGAGCGTGCCTACGTTGACCGGCACCCAGTACGTGCGGAACGGCCCGATGGGCATGCTCTTCTTGGCGTTGGGCCCACGCAGCTTGCCGAGCCTCATGTACAGCGGCATCTGGCCGCCTTCGTAACCGGGACGCACACCGCCGCCGGCGCGGGCGTTGAAGCCCTTGTGGCCGCGGCCGGCAGTCTTGCCCTGGCCGCTGCCCTTGCCGCGCCCGAGGCGCTTGGTGTTCTTTGTGGAGCCCGGGTTGGGCCTGAGGTCGTTGAGACCAAGATCGCTCATGCTGTACTCACGATTTCTTCGTGGCGGGCCGTACCTCGACGAGGTACGCCACTTTGCGGATCATGCCCCGGATGACGGGGTTGTCTTCTTGGACCACGGTGTGGTGCATGCGCTTGATACCGAGCGCCCGCAACGTGCCGCGGTGGTCGGGCGGCGTACCGATGCCGCTCTTTATCTGGGTGATCTCGAGGTCGGCCATGGTCACGCCTTTTCGGCGGCCGGAGTGTCGTCGGCCTTCTGTGAGTCGACGGCCGCGCCGCGAGGCGGCAGGCCGAGGACCTGGGCTGTCGTCAGGCCGCGCAGGCGGGCGACGTCGGCCGGGGTCTTGAGACCCTGCAGGCCGGTCACCGTGGCGCGCACCATGTTGATCGGGTTGGTGGTGCCCAGACATTTGGTAAGGATGTCGTGGACGCCGGCCAGCTCGAGCACGGCGCGCACGCCGGCCGCCGCGATGACACCCGTGCCTTCGGAGGCGGGCTTGAGCAGCACACGGCCGGCGCCGTACACGCCGAGGATCTCGTGAGGGATCGTCGTGCGGTAGCGCGGCACCTTGAACATGTTCTTCTTGGCGTCGAGGATCGCCTTCTGGATGGCCAGCGGGACCTCGCGTGCTTTGCCGTAGCCTGCGCCCACGTTGCCGTTCTCGTCGCCAACGACCACGAGAGCGGTGAACGAGAAGCGACGACCGCCCTTCACGACTTTCGCGACGCGGTTGATGTCGACTACGCGTTCCTTGAGCTCTACTCCATCAGCAGGTGTTCTGGCCACAGAGCTTCCTTCACTTTCTCGCTAGAAAACGAGCCCGCCCTCGCGGGCGCCCTCGGCGAGCGCCTTGACGCGCCCATGGTACAGGTAACCTGACCGGTCGAACACGACCGAGTCGATATTGCCGGCGCGCGCCCGCTCGGCCAGCAGCATGCCGACCTTCTTGGCCACGCCGGACTTGTCGAGTCCGTCACCGTCGATCTCGCTCGAGCGCGCCGCCGCAAGGGTGGTGCCGCTGGCGTCGTCGATGAGCTGGGCGTAGATCGCCCGGTTCGAACGAAAGACCGAGACACGCGGGCGCGCCGCGCTGCCAACGACCTTGGCGCGGATCCGGCGGCGCCGCTTGGCGCGAGCCTCGACGGTAGTCTTGGTAGTCATGCGTCAGTTCCTTCTGGTCTCGTCACGCCTAGGCGCGCTTGCCGACCTTGCGCGCGACGTACTCGCCCGCATAACGGATGCCCTTGCCCTTGTACGGCTCGGGAGGACGCAGGTGCCGATCTGCGCCGCGACCTCGCCGACGGCCTGCTTGTCGATGCCGCGCACCAGGACGACCTGGGGCGACGGCGTCTGAAACTCGATGCCCGCGGGCGGGACGACGAGGGCCGGGTGGCTGAAGCCCACCAGCAGCTCGAGGTCGGCGCCCTTCATGCTGGCGCGATAGCCGACGCCGACGATCTCGAGACGCTTCTCGAAGCCG
Source organism: uncultured Actinomycetes bacterium (assembly GCA_963753695.1). Lineage (GTDB taxonomy): Bacteria > Actinomycetota > Thermoleophilia > UBA2241 > UBA2241 > Bog-752. Next base: position 47,724 of record CAVWDG010000010.1, on the reverse strand, counting down.
TCGGTGACGCCCTGCACCATGTTGGCGATGAGCGTGCGCGTAAGGCCGTGCAGCGACCGGTGAGGGGCGCTGTCGGTGGGCCGCGCGACGGTGATCGTGCCGTCGTCGAGCGTGATGATCATCTCGCGCGGCAGGCGCTGCGTCAGTTCGCCCTTGGGGCCCTTGACGGTCACTACGCCGTGCACGTTGGCGAACTCGACGCCGGCCGGCACGGATATGGGAGCTCTTCCGATACGTGACATGGGTCTTTCCCTACCAGACGAAGCAGATGACCTCGCCGCCCAGCCCAAGGCGCTGTGCCTCTGAGCTGGTCACGAGACCACGTGACGTTGAGATGACCGCGACACCGAGGCCACCCAGGACCTTCGGCAGACGATCCTTGCGCGCGTAGATGCGGCGACCCGGCTTGGAGACTCGCTTGATGCCGGAGATCACGCGTTCGCGGTTCTTGCCGTACTTGAGGCCGATGACGAGCAGTTCGCCGTGTTCTCCGCGCCGGTTTTCGATACCGGTGATGTAGCCCTGCTCGAGCAACAGCTTGGCGATACCCGCCTTCATGTGCGAAGCGGGGATCTCGACCTCGGCGTGATTTGCCTGGTTCGCATTGCGGATGCGGGTCAGCATATCGGCGATGGGATCAGTCATTGACATTTCTCGTCGCCCCCCTTACCAGCTCGACTTGGTCATGCCCGGAATGACGCCCTCGTGAGCGAGCTCGCGCAGGCAGATGCGACACAGGCCGAACTGACGGAAGTAACCGCGCGCACGTCCGCAGCGCATGCACCGGTGGTATTCGCGGGTGCTGTACCGCTGCTTGCGGGCGGCCTTCACAACCAGAGATGTCTTGGCCATGTGCTAACTCCTAGCTTTCTTCTACTCGAAGGGGCATGCCCAGCAACATGAGCAGGGCGCGACCTTCTTCGTCTGTGGCCGCCGTAGTGGTGATCGTGATGTTCATGCCGCGCATCTGGGTGACCGAGTCGTAGTCGATCTCGGGAAAGATCGTCTGCTCACGGATGCCCATGGAGAAGTTGCCGCGGCCGTCGAACTGGTCGGGCGCGATGCCGCGAAAGTCGCGGATGCGGGGCAGCGCCACGGAGACGAGGCGGTCGATCATCTCGTACATACGCTCGCCGCGCAAGGTGACCTTGCAGCCGATCGCCATGCCTTCGCGCAGCTTGAAACTGGCGATCGACTTGCGGGCCTTGGTGATCACCGGGTGCTGCCCGCTGATCTGGGTCATCTCCACGACGGCGTCGTCGAGCAACTTGGCGTTGGTCTTGGCCTCGCCGACACCCATGTTGAGGGTGACCTTGGTGACGCGCGGGACCTGCATGATGTTGTCGTACCCGAAGCGCTCGCGGAGCGCCGGCACGATCTCGGCTGCGTATCTCTCTTTAAGTCGTGACATGCCTATGCCCTGTCGATGTCTTTGCCGCAGCCCGCCCGCCGGCAGACGCGCACCTTGGTGCCGTCGTCGGTGAAGCGATAGCCGACCCTGGTCGACTCGCTGCAAGCCGGGCAGACGAGCATGACGTTGGAGGCGTCGATGGCTGCCTCTTGCTCGACCACGCCGCCCTGCGGGTTCTTCTTGGGGTTCGGGCGCGTGTGCTTTTTGGCGATGTTCAGCCGTTCGATGACCACGCGGCGCTTCTCTTTGTCGACGCGCAGCACCTTGCCGCTCTTGCCCGACTCTTTGCCGCTGATGACCATGACCTGGTCGCCCTTATGGATCTTCATTACCGACATATGCTTGACCTCAGCTCCCTCACCCAGGCCCTACAGGACTTCCGGGGCCAGAGAGACGATCTTCATGAAATTCCGCTCGCGCAGCTCGCGCGCGACTGGCCCGAAAATGCGCGTGCCGCGCGGGTTGTTCTGGTTGTCGATCAGCACGGCGGCGTTTTCGTCGAAGGCGATGTACGTACCGTCTTTGCGTCCGAACTCTTTCTTGGTGCGGACCACGACGGCGGTGACGACATCGCCCTTTTTGACGCTGCCTCCAGGTGTCGCCGACTTGACCGTGGCCACGATGACATCGCCCACACGGGCGTACCGCCGCCGCGAACCGCCCCGCACCCTGATGCACAGGATCTCGCGGGCGCCGGTGTTGTCGGCCACTCTCAGTCTCGACTCGGTCTGGATCATCTTTTGGTTCTCCGCCTCTTACTTTGCCTTGGCGAGCACTTCGAGCAGCCGCCAGTTCTTGGTGGCGCTCAGCGGACGAGTCTCGACGATACGCACGACGTCGCCGATGTTGGCCACGTTGTGCTCGTCGTGGGCGTGCAGCTTGCTGGTGCGACGCACGACCTTGCCGTACTTCTCGTGCGAACGCACCGCGTCGATGCGCACCACGATGGTCTTGTCCATCGCGGAGCTCACGACGACGCCGCGGCGCTCCTTGCGTCCGGGCACCCGCTCCGGCGCTGGCCGTGCGGGCTTGACCGGCTTCTTGACGACGACCGGAGCCGCCGTCTTGCTCGCGGCTGCCTTGCGAGCAGCCGCGGACTTGGCCGACGACTTGCCGGCCGCCTTCTTGGCCGCCGGCTTACGAGCCGCCGAGGCCTTCTTGGCCGGCACGCCGGCCGAATCTGACTTGCGGGCCGGCATCAGCCCTCACCTCCGCCTACGTGTGCGTGCTCGCGCTCGATGTGCACCGTCAGCAGACGGGCGATCTCGCGCCGCGCGATAGTCAACTTGTGCGGGTTGTCGAGCTGGCCGGTCGCGTGCTGGAACCGCAGGTTGAAGAGCTCTTTGCGGGTGTCGCGGATGCGCACCTCGAGCTCCTCGTCGGAGAGTTCTCGAACCTGTCTAGCCTTCAAAGAGGTCCGCCTCCCGTGTCACGAACTTGCACTTGATCGGCAGCTTGTGCGTGGCCAGTCTCATGGCCTCGCGCGCTACCGGCTCGCTCACTCCGGCGAGCTCGAACATGACCTTGCCCGGCTTGATGACGCAGACCCACGTTTCGGGTGAGCCCTTGCCGCCGCCCATGCGGGTCTCGGCCGCCTTCTTGGTGACCGGCTTCTGCGGAAAGATGTTGATCCAGACTTTGCCGCCGCGCTTGATGTAGCGCGTCATGGCGATACGGGCGGCCTCGATCTGGCGGTTGTTGACCCAGCCTGGTTCGAGCGCCTTGAGACCGTATTCGCCGAACTCGACCTCGGTACCGCCCTTGCTGAGACCGCGCATGCGGCCGCGCTGGTGCTTGCGGTGCTTGACTCTCTTGGGAAGAAGCATTGTGCCTACCCGCTATCTTCTTGGCGCCGGACGATCGGTCTGCGGACGCCGGGGACGACGATCGCCACGCGGGCGGTCGCGACTCGGCTCTTCACGCTCCGGCTGACGGCCGGTGACCGGGAACCCCTCGGGCATGATCTCGCCCTTGTTGATCCACACTTTGACGCCGATCCGACCAAAGGTCGTCTTGGCCTCTTTAAACCCGTAGTCGATGTCGGCGCGCAGCGTATGAAGCGGCACGCGACCTTCGCTGTAGTGCTCGCTGCGGGCCATTTCGGAACCGCCCAGGCGGCCGCTGCACTTGACGCGCATGCCGGCCGCGCCCGAGCGGATGGCGCTGGTGAGCGCCCGCTTCATGGCGCGCCGGAAGCTCACGCGGTTCTCGAGCTGCTCGGCGATGGACTGGGCGACAAGGACGGCGTCGAGTTCGGGACGCTTGACCTCGACGATGTTGACCTGCACGTTCTTCAGGGTCATGGCGTGGAGCTCCTTGCGGAGCGCATCGACTTCTGACCCACTCTTACCGATCACGATGCCCGGACGGGCCGTGTGGATGTCGATCGTCACGTTGTTCTGGTCTTTGCGGATGATGATCCGCGAAAGGCCGGCGTGAGCGAGCTTGCCGAAGATGTGCTTGCGGATCTTCTCGTCTTCGGCGAGGTACTCCTTGAAGTTCTTTTCGGTATACCAGTGCGACTTCCAGTCGTGGATAACGCCGATCCGGAAGCCGCCGGGATGCACTTTCTGGCCCACTACGCCCGCTTCCTTTCGTCGACCGCGATGGTGATGTGGCTGCTGCGCTTGCGAATCCGGTTGACCCTGCCCATGGCGCGGAACTTCCAGCGCTTGAGCGTGGGACCTTCGTCGACGTAGGCCTCTTTGACGTAGAGATCGTCGGCCGACATGCTGTTGTTGTTCTCGGCGTTGGCGACTGCCGAGTTCAACACCTTGGCGACGATGCCCGATGCGCCGCGATTAGCGAACACCAGCGTGGTGCGCGCGTCGGCGACAGACTTGCCCCGGATGAGGTCGACGACCTCGCGGACCTTGCGCGGCGACATGCGCACGTATTTGGCTTGTGCTTTTACTGCCATCGCTAACGTCTCGCCGATCGGTCGCTCTTGACGTGTCCGCGGAAGGTACGCGTCAGCGCGAACTCGCCGAGCTTGTGCCCTACCATGGACTCGCTGATGAAGATGGGTACGTGCTTGCGACCGTCGTGGACGGCGATCGTGTGACCGACCATCTCGGGAAAGACGGTCGAAGACCGCGACCATGTCTTGACCATGCGCTTCTGGCCGGCCTGGTTCATCGCATTGATGCGTGACATAAGACGCTCATCGACGAACGGACCCTTCTTCGCTGACCTGCTCAAGAGGCTTCCTCCTGCCTCACGAATGCTTGCCGCGCTTGCGGCCACGGATGATGAGCTTGTCGGAGCGCTTGTGGTCCGACCTTGTACGATAACCAAGCGTGGGCACGCCCCATGGCGTGACCGGATGGCGCCCGGCGGTGGTCTTGCCCTCGCCGCCGCCGTGCGGATGGTCGACCGGGTTCATGGCCGTGCCGCGCACGGTCGGACGCACGCCGCGCCAGCGGGTGCGGCCGGCTTTGCCGCCGTCGATGTTGGAGTGGTCGGAGTTGCCGACCTCGCCGACCGTCGCCCGGCAAGCCAGGCTGATGCGGCGCAGTTCGCTCGACGGCATGCGCACGACCCCGTAGCCCTTTTCTTTGGCCTGGAGCTGGGCGCTGGTGCCGGCGCTGCGCACGAACTGGGCGCCGCGGCCGGGGTAAAGCTCGATGTTGTGGATCGTCGTGCCCGTCGGGATGGACTCGAGCGGCAGGGCGTTGCCGACCTTGATGTCGGCTTTGGGGCCCGATTCGACGGTGTCGCCCACTTTGAGACCCTGCGGCGCCACGATGTAGCGCTTCTCGCCGTCGGCGTAGTGCAGCAACGCGATGCGAGCCGAGCGGTTGGGGTCGTACTCGATGTGGGCGACCTTGGCCGGCACGCCGTCTTTGTCGCGCTTGAAGTCGATCACCCGGTAGCGCCGCTTGTGGCCGCCACCCTGATGACGAGTCGTGATACGGCCGTTGTTGTTGCGGCCGCCCTTGCGCGTGACGGGCTCGACGAGCGAGCGCTCCGGTTCGGACCGGGTGACGTCCTCGAAGGTCTCGGTGGTCATGAAGCGCCGGCCCGGAGAGGTCGGCTTATAGCTCTTGATGCCCATTACCTGCCCTCGAAGAATTCGATCTTGTCGGCCGGCGACAGCTGCACGACGGCCTTCTTCCAGGCCGTGGTGTGACCCGACGCCCAGCCGCGCCGCTTGGGCTTGGCCGGCACATGCGACGTAGCCACGCCGAGGACCTTGACGTTGAAGAGTTGCTCGACCGCCTGGGCGATCATGGTCTTGTGCGCCTTGGGGTGCACCTCGAAGGTGTACCTGTGGTGGTCGATCTGAGCGTAGCTCTTCTCTGAGATGATCGGCCTGATGACGATCTTTTCGGCTTCGATCATGGTCATGCTCCAGTCAAGACGGAGAGCGCCTTTTCGGTCACCACGATGGAGCGGTTGCGAAGCACCTGCTCCACCGAGAGACGGCGGACCTCGCCGGTCTCGGCATACCTGAGGTTACGCGCGGACTTGGTGACCACAGGCTCGTCGTCGGTGACGAACAGCACCGGGGCGGCCAGGTCGAGCGCGATGAGAAGCTTGTCGATGGCGGCGGTAGACGGCTCGTCGAGATCGAGTCCGCGAGCGACGTAGATACTGCCGCCCTCGGCGCGGTCGGAGAGCGCCATGGCCAGGGCCTTGTGCGCCGCCTTGCGATTGAGCTTGAGGTCGTACGAGCGCGGCTTGGGGCCGAAGGCCGTGCCGCCGCCGATGCGGGTAGGCGACTTGACCGACCCGGCGCGTGCCCGGCCGGTGCCCTTCTGGCGGTACAGCTTGGCGGTCGAACCGGAGACCTCGCCGCGCGTCTTGGTATTTGCGCTGCCGCTGCGCCGCGCAGCCTGCTCGGAACGCACCGCCAGGTGCAGCAGGTTGATGTCGGCGGTCAGGCCGAACCGATCGGGGCTCAGCTTGATCTCCTCGACCTGCTTGCCATCGGCGTCGAAGACGGTCGCGGTGCGCTCGTCGGGGGCGCGGTTGACGACGGGCCGGGGGGCCGGTTTGGCGGCCTTCTGGCGCGGCGTCTTGGGAGCTGCGGGCTCGGCCTTGACGGGCGCGGCGGCCGGCGCGGCTGCTTTAACCGTGGCGGCGCGCTTGCGCGCGGGCTTGGCCTTGGCCGGCGTGTCGGCGGCCGGCTTGGCGCGGCGCCGCGCCGGCTTGGCGGGCGCGGCATCGGCGGCTTCGACGGCCTTGGCGGCGGTCTCGACGTCGGCTTTGGCGTCGGGCTCGTCGGCGTTGGCTGCCTTGGCCTTGGCGGCGGCCGGCTTGGCCGCCGGCTTGCGCGGCGCGCGGGCCGGCTTGGCCTGCGTGTCGGCCGCGCCTTCGGCCGGCGCGGTGTCTTGAGTCTTGTCTTTTTCGTCGGCCACGATCACGTACCCTTGACGATGACGACTGAATTGGTGGCGCCCGGAACCGCGCCCTTGATGAGCAACAGGTTGTTCTCGGGGTCGCGCGCTACGACTCGCAGGCCGAGCTGAGTGACCCGCTCGGCGCCCATGTGTCCTGACATGCGCTTGCCCTTGAAGACCCGGCTCGGGTAGGCGCTCGCGCCGATCGAGCCAGGGGCCCGCACGTTGTGCGAGCCGTGGGTCTCGGGGCCGCGTGCGAAGTTGTGACGCTTCACGGTGCCCTGGAAGCCCTTACCCTTGGAGACGCCCGTGACGCTGACGTGCTGGCCGTCTTCGAAGGCCTCGACGGTCACGGTGTCGCCGACCTTGAGGTCGGCCATGCCGCGAAACTCGACGAGGTGCCGCTTGCCGTGCTTGAGACCCGCCTTCTTCAGGTGGCCCAGCTCGGCCTTGGTGAGCTGCTTGTCTTTGCAGTCCTCGAAAGCGAGCTGGACTGCGGAGTAGCCGTCGCTTTCGGCCGTGCGTACCTGGGTCACTGTGCAGGGCCCGGCTTCGACGACGGTGACCGCGACGCGGTTGCCGTTTTCGTCGAAGAGATGGGTCATGCCGACCTTCTTGCCGATGATGCCATTCATACCGCTAAAGCTTTATCTCGATGTGGACGCCGGCCGGAAGGTCGAGGCGCATGAGCTGGTCGACCGTCTTGGGGGTCGGCTGATGGATGTCGATGAGCCGCTTGTGGGTGCGGATCTCGAAGTGCTCGCGGGAATCCTTGTCTTTGAACGGACTCTTGATCACGCAGTACACGTTCTTCTCGGTCGGCAATGGCACCGGACCCGAGATAGTCGCCCCACTGCGCTGCGCCGTTTCGACGATGGACTGCGCGCTGCGTTCGATCAGTTCGTGATCGTAGGACTTCAACCTGATGCGTATCTTCTGCTGAGCCAACTCTCGCCTTCTGTCTTGTTCACGTGGCCGGGCGTGTCCCTGTCGCTAAGTCGCGGACACGCCCGTTCCACTGATCGACGCTACGCCGTCTGTTACTCGATGATCTCCGAGATCGCCCCGGCGCCCACAGTGCGGCCACCCTCGCGGATGGCGAACCGCAGACCTTCGTCCATGGCGATCGGCGTGATGAGCTTGACTTCCATCACCGTGTTGTCGCCCGGCATGACCATCTCGACGCCCTCTTCGAGGGTGATGACGCCGGTCACGTCGGTGGTGCGGAAGTAGAACTGAGGCCTGTAGCCGTTGAAGAACGGCGTGTGACGGCCGCCTTCGTCTTTTGACAGCACGTAGACCTGAGCCTTGAAGTGCGTGTGCGGCGTGATGCTGCCAGGCTTGGCGGCGACCATGCCGCGCTGGATGCCTTCGCGCTTGACGCCGCGCAGCAGGATGCCGATGTTGTCGCCGGCGGTACCTTCGTCGAGCAGCTTGCGGAACATCTCGATGCCGGTGACGACGGTCTTGTCGATCTTCTCCTGCATGCCGATAAGGGCGACTTCTTCGCCGACCTTGACCACGCCGCGCTCGACGCGGCCCGTAGCGACCGTGCCACGACCGGTGATGGTGAAGACGTCTTCGACAGGCATGAGGAACGGCTTGTCGACGTCGCGCACTGGCTGCGGAAGGTATTCGTCGAGCGCCTGCGTAAGCTTGACGATCGACGAGCACCACTCACAGTCGTCTTTGCCGCAACCGCACTCGAGGGCCTTGAGCGCCGAGCCCGAGATGACCGGGACTTCGTCTCCGGGAAAGTCGTTGTCGGAGAGCAGCTCGCGGACTTCCATTTCGACGAGCTCGAGAAGCTCGGGATCGTCGAGGAGGTCGACCTTGTTCAGGTAGACGATGATGTTAGGCACGTTCACCTGGTGAGCGAGCAGGATGTGCTCACGCGTCTGCGGCATGGGGCCGTCGTCGGCGCCGACCACGAGGATGGCGGCGTCCATCTGGGCGGCGCCCGTGATCATGTTCTTGATGTAGTCGGCATGCCCTGGGCAGTCGACGTGCGCGTAGTGGCGAGTCTCGGTCTCGTACTCTACGTGAGCGGTGGCGATGGTGATGCCGCGCTCGCGCTCTTCGGGAGCCTTGTCGATCTGATCGAACGCGACGAACTGAGTGTTGCCCCCGCGATTGTGAAGCACAAGCGTGATCGCCGCAGTGAGGGTCGTCTTACCGTGGTCGACGTGCCCGATCGTGCCCACGTTCATATGTGGCTTGCTGCGGTCGAACTTCTGCTTTGCCATGTACTTACTCCTTTATCCCGGCACCCGAAGGCAATGGACACTCAGGGGGACGTGATACCCAGTCGATGGTCGCGGCGAGGGAACCTGCCCGACCGCAAGACTGGCAGTATACACAATCCGGCTTGGCAAGGGCAAACCGTGCCATCTCAGACACCTTTGACCCTTGCTACGATATCCGCCGCGATGCCGGCAGGCACCTCGGCATAGTGCTTGAACTGCATGGTGTAGGTGGCACGACCCTGCGACATGGAGCGCAGGTCGGTGGCGTATCCGAACATGGTAGAGAGCGGCACCGTAGCGGTGATGACGTGAGCGTTACCGCGCTGCTCCATACCTTCAATGTGGCCCCGTCGCGAGCTTAAGTCGCCCATGACGTCGCCCATGAAGTCGGCCGGGGTGACTACCTCGACCGCCGACATGGGCTCGAGCAGCACGGGCTGTGCCTTGCGGGCGCCTTCTTTCAAGGCCAGCGAGCCGGCGATCTTGAAGGCCAGCTCAGACGAGTCGACGTCGTGATAGGTGCCGTCGATAAGCTCGACCTTGACGTCGACCATGGGATAGCCCGCCAGGATGCCGGTGGTCATCGCTTCCTGGATGCCCTGGTCGACCGCCGGGATGTACTCGCGCGGGATGGAGCCGCCCATGATGCGGCTCTCGAACTGGTAGCCGCCACCGGGCTCGTTGGGCTCGAGGTTGATGACGCAGTGGCCATACTGGCCGCGCCCGCCGCTCTGGCGGACGAACCTGCCCACGACCTTCTCGGCGCGCTTGCGGATGGTCTCGCGGTAGGCGACCTGCGGCCGGCCTACGTTGGCATCGACGCGGAACTCGCGCAGCAGACGGTCGACGATGATCTCGAGATGGAGCTCGCCCATGCCCGAGATGACCGTCTGGCCGGTCTCTTCGTCGGAGAACACCCGGAACGTGGGGTCTTCTTCGGCCAGGCGCGCGAGCGAGGCGGAAAGCTTGTCTTCGTCAGCCTTGGTCTTGGGCTCGATGGCCACCGAGATGACGGGCTCGGGAAAGACCATGGACTCGAGCACGATGGCGTGCGACTGCTCGCACAGCGTGTCGCCCGTGCCGGTGAACTTGAGGCCCACCGCCGCGCCGAGGTCGCCGGCGAACATGGCCTCGAGGTCTTCGCGGTGGTTGGCGTGCATCTGCAGCAGACGGCTGATGCGCTCTTTGCGGCCCTTGGTCGAGTTGTAGACGTACGAGCCGGCGAGCAGCTGACCGGAGTAGACGCGAAAGTAGGTGAGCTTGCCGACGTAGGGGTCGGTCATGACCTTGAAGGCGAGGGCCGAGAAGGGCTCGCCGTCGTCGGCTTCGCGGATGATGTCGGCGCCGTCGGGCGAGAGGCCGTGGACGGCCGGCACGTCGAGCGGCGACGGCAGGTAGTCGATGACCGCGTCGAGCAGCGGCTGTACGCCCTTGTTCTTGAAGCTCGAGCCGCAGAGCACCGGGGTGATCGAGATGTCGAGGGTGGCCGCGCGGATGGCCGCCATGAGGTCGGCTGGGTCGATGTCGCGACCCTCGAGGTAGGCGACCGTGACGGCGTCGCTGTGGTCGGCGACGGAGTCGATGAGGCGGTGGCGATAGTCTTCGGCGAGCTCGACGAGTCGGCGGGAATGTCGGTCATCTCCCAGGCCGTGCCGAGCTCGTCGGTCCAGACGGTGGCCTGCATGGTCACCAGGTCGACGATCCCGCGAAAGTCGGACTCGCGCCCGATCGGGATCTGCAGCGGTACGGGGTGCGCGCCGAGGCGCTCGATCATCATGTCGATGCCCTGGAAGAAGTCCGCGCCAATGCGGTCCATCTTGTTGATGTAGCCGATCCGCGGGATGCCGTACTTGTCGGCCTGGCGCCAGACGGTCTCGGACTGCGGCTCGACGCCGCCGACCGAACAGAACAGGGCGATGGCGCCGTCGAGCACGCGCAAGCTGCGCTCGACCTCGACGGTGAAGTCCACGTGCCCGGGCGTGTCTATGATGTTGATGCGCATGTCGCGCCAGTCGCAGGTGGTCGCGGCCGAGGTGATGGTGATGCCCCGCTCTTGTTCCTGCTGCATCCAGTCCATGACGGCCGCGCCCTCGTGCACCTCGCCCATCTTATGGGTCTTGCCGGTGTAGTAGAGGATGCGCTCGGTGGTCGTCGTTTTACCGGCGTCGATGTGCGCCATGATGCCGATATTGCGAGTCTTGTCGATCGTGAACTCGCGCTGTGCAGCAGTAGTCGTTGTCACGTGAAGCTCATTCGTTTGGGGTTTTGCTTCTGGCGTCGCTGCCCCACCCGGGCCTGCCGCGACGTATGCCAGTTCAGGAGCGCGAGGCGCCTACCACCTGTAGTGGGCGAACGCCTTGTTGGCCTGAGCCATGCGGAAGATGTCGTCCTTCTTCTTGAAGGCGCCGCCCTGGCCGGCGAGAGCGTCGAGGATCTCTCCGGCGAGCCGCTCGGCCATGACCTTCTCGCGACGGTCGCGAGCGAAGCCGACGAGCCAGCGGATGGCCAGCGTGCGGGCACGGCGTCCGGGCACCTCGACGGGCACCTGGTAGGTGGCGCCGCCGACCCGGCGACTGCGCACCTCGAGGTGCGGCGTGAGAGCCTGGATGGCCTCTTGCAGCACTTCGACCGGCTCGCGGCCAGTGCGTGAACGGACTAGTTCGAGGGCATCGTGGACGATGCCTTCGGCAACCGACTTTTTGCCGTCGAGCAGGACCTTGTTGACGACCTGCGTGACGAGCTTGTTGTTGTAGACGGGGTCGGGCAGGACCTCTCTACGAGTGATGGTGCCGCGGCGTGGCATGACAGCTCCCCTTCCCTACGACTTCGCGCCGTATTTGGAGCGGGCCTTCTTGCGGTCGGCGACGCCGGCCGTGTCGAGGGAGCCGCGGATGATCTTGTACCGAACGCCCGGAAGGTCTTTGACGCGGCCGCCCCTGACGAGCACGACGGAGTGCTCCTGGAGGTTGTGGCCGATGCCGGGGATGTAGGTCGTGACCTCGATACCGTTGGTCAACCGGACGCGCGCGACCTTGCGCAGAGCGGAGTTCGGCTTCTTGGGCGTATGCGTGTAGACACGCGTACAGACGCCCCGCTTCTGCGGCGATGCCTTGAGTGCGGGAGTCTTGCCCCGCTTGACCTTGCTCTCGCGGCCTTTGCGCACGAGTTGGTTGATCGTGGCCATGCAACCTTCCTGATTGTCGTTCGGACCGGCCACCCAATGGACGGCAGTCGCGTAGTGTACCAACCTTTGCGAGTGGGGGCAAGGCGCGAGGCGCCTCGCCCCCACTCGGGTGCAGTCGTCGGAGTGTACCCTAATCGAGCGGCGAGCCTCCGCCGTAGCCGAGCGCCTCGATGGCCTCTTGCTGTGCCTCGCGCTTCCAGGCCGGCTCGATCTCGATCGAGCGGTAGCGGCGCAAGCCGGTGCCGGCCGGGATGAGCTTGCCGATGATGACGTTCTCTTTGAGGCCGACGAGGTTGTCGACCTTGCCTTCGATGGCGGCGTCGGTGAGCACCTTGGTGGTCTCCTGGAAGGAGGCCGCCGACAGGAAGCTCTCGGTGGCGAGCGACGCCTTGGTGATGCCGAGGATGACCTGCTCGGCCTCGGCGGGCTTGCCACCGTCGGCGACGCAGCGCTCGTTCTCGGTGCGGAACGGATGGCGGTCGACCAACTGACCCGGCAGGAAGACGGTGTCGCCCTGTGTGACGATGCGCACCTTCTTCATCATCTGCCGCACGATGATCTCGATGTGCTTGTCGTTGATCTCGACGCCCTGGGAGCGGTAGACCTCTTGCACCTCGTCGACCAGATAGCGCTCGGTGCGGGTGTCGCCGCCCCAGTGCAGCAGGTCGGCCGGGTACAGCGAGCCAGGGCTGAGGGCCGCGCCGGCCTCGACCACGTCGCCTTCTTCGACCAGCATGTGCGTGCGGCGCGGGAAGGTGTATTCCTTCGAGGTGCCGTCGTCGGCGATCACGGTCAGCTTGGGACCGCGCTCGCCTTCTTGCACCTCGACGCGACCGGCGACCTCGGCGATACGCGCCACGCCCTTGGGCTTGCGGGCCTCGAAGAGCTCGACGACGCGCGGCAGACCGTGGGTGATGTCGGCGCCGGCCACACCACCGGTGTGGAAGGTACGCATGGTGAGCTGCGTGCCGGGCTCGCCGATGGACTGCGCGGCGATGTGCCCGACGGCGTCGCCGATGTCGGCCGTGGAGTTGGTGGCCAGACGGTAGCCGTAGCAGTGCTGGCAGACGCCGTGCTCGGCGTCGCACTTGAGCACGCTGCGCACCGGCACGGACGGGTCGCTCTCGGTGCTGTGGCTGAGGACCTCGACGATGCCGGCGCGGGTCTTCTCGTCGATGACCGTGTTGCGGTCGTAGACGACCTCGCCGGTCGATTCGTCGACCAGGGGCCTGCCCAGGTAACGACCGATCAGGTTCTCGTTGGGCTCGTGTGTCCAGATCGCGATGCTCTCGATCTTGGCGTTGGCCTTGGGCTTGACGTTGATCTTGGCGTTCGGCAGGTTGCCGAACAGCTCCTTGAGCAGGCCCATGGCGCTGGCGTCGATGGTCGCGCCCTTCTTGAGCACGACGCGCTCGCTGTGCGGTCGCACGACGTCTTGCGCCAGGATGGTGCCCAGCAGAGCCGGGTTATCGTCTTTACGCGTGGACCACGGCGACATGGGGATGGACTCGTGCGTGCCGCAGTCTTCCTCGCGGATGATCACGTCTTGCGCGACGTCGACCAGACGACGCGTGAGGTAGCCCGAGTCGGCGGTGCGCAGCGCCGTGTCGGCGAGGCCCTTGCGGGCGCCGTGGGTGGAGATGAAGAACTCGAGCACCGAGAGGCCTTCGATGAAGCTCGACTTGATGGGCCGCTCGATGATCTCGCCCTTTGGATTGGACATCTGGCCGCGCCAGCCGGCGAGCTGGCGGATCTGCTTGATGTCGCCGCGGGCGCCTGAGGTGGCCATCATGTAGATCGGGTTGAGAGGGTTGAAGTTCTCTCTGGTGGCCGCCGTGATCTGCACGTCGGCTTCGCGCCAGATCTCTTCGATCTTCTCGCGCCGCTCTGGGTCGGTCAGGAAGCCGGTGTTGTACTGCTCCTGGACTTGCGTGACCATGTCCTCGTGCTCGGTGAGGATCGCGGCCTTGCGCTTTTCGGGGATCACGACGTCGTTCTTGGAGACCGTCACCGCGGCCCGCGTGGCGTAGCGGAAGCCGACCGCCTTGAACACGTCGAGCAGGCGGGCGACCTTGGTGGCGCCGTACGCGGCGACGAGCTCGTTGATGAAGGCGGCGAGCGCCTTTTTGGTGACGTTGTCGTTGAGGTAGGTGTAGCTCGTCGGGTCGAAGTCGTCTTCGAGCAGCTCGCGCAGCCCGTTCTCGATCTCCATGTTGAAGATCGCGCGACCGACCGTGGTGACCACGCGGCTGCCGTCGGGCAGACGCAGCCTGATGGCCTTGCGCGTGAACTCGGCGACGCCGGCGGAACGCTGCACGGGCACCTGGCGCTGATCGAGCAGACGCTGCTCGTAGGCCTGGATGACCTCTTCGTAGTTGGAGAAGGCCTGCGGCATCTCGGGCAGGTCTTCGGGCTTGACGTTGCTCAGGTCGCCGAGGCCGTGGAAGGTGAGGTAGTAGGCGCCGATGACCATGTCCTGCGACGGCACGGCGATGGGCTTGCCGTTAGCCGGCGAGAGGATGTTGTTCGTCGACAGCATGAGCGTGCGGGCTTCGGCCTGCGCTTCCCACGACAGCGGCAGATGGACGGCCATCTGGTCGCCGTCGAAGTCGGCGTTGAAGGCGGCGCAGACCAGCGGATGGATCTGGATGGCCTTGCCTTCGACGAGCAGCGGCTCGAAGGCCTGGATGCCCAGGCGATGCAGCGTGGGTGCGCGGTTGAGCAGCACCGGATGCTCGGCGATGACCTCTTCGAGGATGTCCCAGACCTCGGGCACCATCGACTCGACCATCTTCTTGGCGGCCTTGATGTTCTGCACGAGCTTGCGGCTGACGAGGCGGCTCATGATGAACGGCTTGAAGAGCTCGAGCGCCATCATCTTGGGCAGGCCGCACTGATGCATCTTGAGGTGCGGACCGGCCACGATGACCGAACGGCCCGAGTAGTCGACGCGCTTGCCGAGCAGGTTCTGGCGGAAACGCCCCTGCTTGCCCTTGAGCATGTCGGACAGGCTCTTGAGGGCGCGGTTGCCGGGGCCCGTGACGGCGCGGCCGCGACGGCCGTTGTCGAACAGGGCGTCGACTGCCTCTTGCAGCATGCGCTTCTCGTTATTGACGATGATGTCGGGCGCCTGCAGGTCGAGCAGCCGCTTGAGGCGGTTGTTGCGGTTGATGACGCGCCGGTAGAGGTCGTTCAGGTCGCTCGTCGCAAAGCGGCCGCCGTCGAGCTGCACCATGGGGCGCAGTTCGGGCGGGATGACCGGGATGACGTCGAGGATCATCCACTCGGGGCGGTTGCCCGAGCGCAGGAACGCCGAGGTGACGCGCAGGCGCTTGACGGCGCGGCTCTGGCGCTGGCCCTTGGCGGTATCGATCGTGTGCTTGAGCTCTTCGGCTTCGGCTTCGAGGTCGACCTGCGTGAGTAGCTCACGGACAGCCTCGGCGCCGGTGCCGCCCTTGAAGTAGATCCCGAAGCTCTCGGGCTCGAAGCCCGAGTCGCGGCCGAACATGCGCTCCATCTGCAGGTAGAGCGTCTCGTCGCCGACCACGTCGCGCGGGGCGATGCTCTTGAACTGGTCCCAGGCGCGGTCGATGTTGTTCTTGGCGACGTCGACCGCCTTGGTGCCGCGGTCGATGTAGTCGTCGGCGAGCTTGTCGACCTTGGCGCGCTGGCCCTTCATCTCGTCGGCGCCGAGCTGTGCGGCGTTGACCACGATGCGGCGATAGGTCTCGAAGATGTCGAAGTAGTTGAAGAATCCGAACTCGTCGTCGGGCTCGCCGCCGGCGTGGAACTCCTCGGCGTCGAGCTCGTGGTCGAGGACGCGCTGGACTTCGACCCGCATGGCGCGGATGGCCGCGATGCGGTCGTCGGCGTAGACGCTGTACCGCGCCTTGATCTCTTCGACCTTCTCTGAGAGCAGCGGCAGGTCGGCGGTGCGCTTTTCGTCGTCGACCGAGATGATCACATAGCTGCCGCCGAAATAGAGCACCTTCTCGAGCTCTTTGGGGGCGATGTCGAGCAGGTAGCCCATGCGCGACGGCACGCCCTTGAAGAACCAGATGTGGCTGACGGGAGCGGCGAGCCTGATGTGGCCCATACGCTCGCGACGCACCTTGGCGCGCGTGACTTCGACGCCGCAGCGTTCGCAGATGATGCCCTTGTAGCGCACGCGCTTGTACTTGCCGCAGTAGCACTCCCAGTCCTTGGTGGGACCGAAGATGCGTTCGCAGAACAGACCGTCGCGCTCGGGCTTGAGCGTGCGGTAGTTGATCGTCTCAGGCTTGGTGACCTCGCCCTTCGACCAGGCTTCGATCTGTTTTGACGAAGCGAGGCCGATCCGGATCGAGTCGAAGTTGTTGATGTCAATCACGTGGATGCTCCCTCTGGCCGCATCGCCGGCTTACTCATCGCTGTGGTCGTCTTCGTCGTGGTCGGCCTCGACGACCGGGTGCTCCTCGAGGTCGACACCCAGGGCGCCGGCGATCTCGGGAAAGTCCGTGTCGTCGTCGTCGTCGACGCTCAGGTCGAGGTCGTCGTCGACGATGCCGGCGATCACCGGCGCTTCGTCGCCATCGCCGTCGCCGTCGCCGTCTTCGATCGGCACGGTGGCGCCGAGGAAGCCGGACAGGCCGGGCACTTCGAGAGCTTCGTCGCCGAGGCCCTCACGGGCCCGCAGGCTGGCCGACAGGTCGATGCCGAGCTCTTCGGCGGCGCGCAGGAGGTCGTCGTCTTCTTCGTGGACCTCGAGGATGCCACCCTCTTCGCTCTGCACCTGCATGTCGAGGCTCAGACTCTGGACCTCTTTCATGAGCACCTTGAACGACTCGGGGATGTTGGGCTTGGAGATGTTCTCGCCCTTGACGATCGCCTCGTAGGCCTTGACGCGGCCGACGGTGTCGTCGGACTTGATGGTGAGCATCTCCTGCAAGGTGTAGGCCGCGCCGTATGCCTCGAGGGCCCAGACCTCCATCTCGCCGAAGCGCTGGCCGCCGAACTGCGCCTTGCCGCCCAGCGGCTGCTGGGTGACGAGCGAGTATGGGCCCGTGCTGCGCGCGTGGATCTTGTCGTCGACCAGGTGGAGCAGCTTCAGGATGTACATGTAGCCGATCGTCACCTTGTTGTCGAAGCGCAGGCCGCTGCGGCCGTCGTAGAGCCAGACCTTGCCCGAGCAACGCCGCCCCGGCGGTTCTGATTCGTTGACCTTGAACTTGACCGTGCTGCCGTCTTCTTCGGTCGAACGGATGAGCAGCTCGTCGATCTCGGCGAGCGTGGCGCCGTCGAACACGGGCGAGGCCACGAAGGCCGGACCGCTGAGACGCGTACCGTCGGCCTGGAAGCCGCTGTGGGCGGCCCAGCCGAGGTGCGTCTCGAGCACCTGGCCGATGTTCATACGGCTCGGCACACCCAGCGGGTTCAGGATGATGTCGACGGGCGTGCCGTCTTCGAGGTACGGCATGTCTTCTTCGGGCACGATCTTGGAGATCACGCCCTTGTTGCCGTGCCGGCCGGCGAGCTTGTCGCCTTCGGCGATCTTGCGCTTCTTGGCGACGTAGACGCGCACGAGCTGGTTGACGCTCGGCGGCAGCTCGTCGTTGTTCTCGCGGCTGAAGATCTTGACGTCGATGACCTTGCCGCCCTCGCCGTGAGGCACCTTGAGGCTGGTGTCGCGCACCTCGCGGGCCTTCTCCTTGAAGATGGCGCGGATGAGCTTCTCTTCGGCGGTGAGCTCGGTCTCGCCCTTGGGCGTGACCTTGCCGACGAGCAGGTCGCCCGAGTTGACCTCGGCGCCGATGCGCACGATGCCGCGCTCGTCCAAGTCTTTGAGGGACTCTTCGGAGCGGTTCGGGATGTCGCGCGTGATCTCTTCGTCGCCCAGCTTGGTGGTGCGGGCGTCGACTTCGTACTCCTCGATGTGCACCGACGACAGCACGTCGTCTTTGACGAGCCGCTCGGAGAGGATGATGGCGTCTTCGAAGTTGTAGCCCTCCCAGCTCATGAACGCCACGAGCAGGTTCTTGCCGAGGGCGAGCTCGCCGTGGTCGGTCGACGAGCCGTCTGCCAACACGGTGCCCTCTTCGACCTTGTCGCCCACGTTGACCAGGGGCTTCTGGTGGATGAGGGTGCCCTGGTTGGAGCGCGTGAACTTGGTAAGCGAATACTCGTCGACTTCGCCCTTGCCCAGGTCGATCACGATGCCGTTGGCGTCGCACGCGGCCACCCGGCCGGGGTGGTCGGCGAGGATGACGTCGCCGGTGTCGCAGGCGGCGCGGAACTCCATGCCGGTGCCCACGTAGGGCGCTTCGGTGGTAAGCAGGGGCACCGCTTGACGCTGCATGTTCGAGCCCATCAAGGCGCGGTTGGCGTCGTCGTGCTCGAGGAAGGGGATGAGCGCCGTGGCCACCGAGACGAGCTGGGTGGGGTTGACGTCCATGTAGTCGACCTGCTCGGGCGGCACGGAGACGACTTCGTCGCCGCCGCGCGTACGGGCCAGGACCTGCTCGTTGGCGAACTTGCCGGTCTTGGGGTCGAAGGGAGCGTTGGCCTGGGCGATGGTGACGGCGCGCTCCTCGCCCGTCTTGGGCGTGATGATGGTCTCTTCTTCTTCGGAGGCGTCGAGGTAGACGATCTCTTCGGTGACCCTGCCCTTGACGACCCTACGGTACGGCGCGCGGATGAAGCCGAACTCGTCGACCGTGGCGAACGAGGCCAGGGTGCCGATCAGGCCGATGTTCGGGCCTTCAGGGGTCTCGATGGGGCACATGCGGCCGTAGTGGGTGGCGTGCACGTCGCGCACTTCGATGGGCGCGCGCTCGCGGGTGAGGCCACCGGCGCCGAGCGCGCTCAGGCGCCGGCGATGGGTGAGGCCCGACAGCGAGTTGGTCTGGTCCATGAACTGCGAGAGCTGCGACGAGCCGAAGAACTCCTTGAGCGCGGCGACCACCGGCCTGATGTTGACCAGGGTGGCCGGCACGATGGTGTCGGGGTCTTCGGTGGTGAGGCGCTCCTTGATGACGCGCTCCATGCGCGTGAGGCCGATGCGGAAACTGTCCTGCACGAGCTCGCCGACGGTGCGCAGGCGGCGGTTGCCGAAGTGCTCGTACTCGTCGAGCTCGGCGGCGATGTCTTCGCGGCGCGAGCCGATCAGGTTCATGGCGGCGTCGGCGAAGTCCTTGGAGTCGTCGGGTACGCCCAGTCTGGGCGGCAGCGCGATGAGCCGGCGGATGAGCTCGACGATGTCCATGGTGGTGAGGACGCGCACGTCGCCCGCGGGACGATCTTCGGGGGCGATGTGGCCGTGCAGGCGCGAGTTCAGCTTGTGGCGGCCCACCCGGGAAAGGTCATAACGCTTGGGGTCGAAGAACAGCCCGCGCAGCATGGCGGTGGCCGAGTCGAGGGTCGGCGGCTCGCCGGGGCGCTGCTTGCGGAAGAGCTCGATGAGCGACTCTTCTTGCGAGGTCGTGGAGTCGCGGTCGAGCGTGTTCTTGATATAGATGGACCCGTCGAAAAGCTTGAGGATGTCGTCGTTGCCGCCGCAGCCCATGGCGCGCAGCAGCACGCTCACCGGGAACTTGCGCTTGCGGTCGATGCGCACGTTGACGGCGCCCTTTTTGTCGATCTCGAGCTCGAGCCACGAGCCGCGCTGGGGCATGAGGTTGGCGATCAGCACCTGCTTTTCGCGCTCGGCCTGCTTGGGCTCCATGATGTAGGCGCCAGGCGAACGCACGAGCTGCGTGACGACGACGCGCTCAGTGCCGTGGATGATGAAGGTGCCGCGCTCTGTCATCATGGGGAAGTCGCCCATGAAGACGTGCTGCTCGCGGATCTCACCGGTCTCTTCGTTGACGAAGCGCACCACCATGGTGAGCGGCGCGGAGAAGGTCATGTCTTTGTTGCGGCATTCGGCGATGGGCTTGGAGGGCTCGCCGAACTGATACTCGCCGAATTCGACGAGCAGTTTCTCGGAGTAGTCACGGATGGGCGAGATGTCTTCGATGGTCTCCTTGAGACCTTCCTCGAGGAACCACTTCCACGACGCCCTCTGGATGTCGATGAGGTTGGGAACCGGCAGAGGCTGGTCCAGCTTTGCAAAAGACGTGCGCACGCGAGGACACTTCGGCTGGTTCAAGTGGAGACTCCTCTCGGTAGGCTGAAGCAGCGTGCAGCAAGCCGCAGGACGGCAAGCCGCAGGGAGGCTGAGCTACGATTGAATGCGGCGGACGGCACGACCGCATAGATTACACGAGTATCTGAGGCATGGCAAGAGGGTGCAAGATGTGGTTGCCCACAACTTGCACCCCCCAAACCAGGGCTTTGAGGGCGGCGCCTGCCGCCCCACGGGATGACTCGGGTGTCTATTTGACTTCGACGGTGGCGCCGGCCGCTTCGAGCTGCTTCTTTGCCTCTTCGGCCTCGTCCTTGTTGACGCCCTCTTTGATCGGCTTGGGGGCCTCTTCGACGACCGCCTTGGCCTCTTTGAGGCCGAGCCCGGTGAGGGCGCGGACGACCTTGATGACCTCGATCTTCTTCTCGCCGTAGGACTGCAGGACGACGTCGAAGGCCGTCTGCTCTTCTTTCTCTTCTGCCTCGCCGCCGCCGGCGGCGGGAGCCGCTACGGCCATCGGGGCGGCCGCGCTCACGCCGAACTCGTCTTCGAGGGCGTGCACCAGCTCGGCCAGGTCGAGGACGCTCATCTTCTTGATCTGCTCGATGAGCTCGTCTTTGGTAAGTGTCTTGTCTGCCACGTCAGTCCACCTCGTCGTTGGAACGTTCGTTTCAGTCAGTACCGCAGCGAGCGCGCCCGCTTAGGCCGCGTCTGCTGCCGTCTTTTGGTCGACGATCTGCTGGAGCGCCCGGGCGAAGCCCGAGATCGTGCCCTGCAGCACTGTGACCAGGCCGGTCAGCGGCGCCGCCATGGTGCCGACCACCTGGCCGAGCAGCACGTCGCGCGAGGGCAGCGCGGAGAGCGCCCGCACGCCTTCGGGGTCGATCATGTCGCCCTGCAGCAGGCCGCCGCGCACCACGAGCCTGGGATGGGTGCGCATGAACTCGATGAGCGCCTTGGCCGGGGCCACCGGGTCGGCGCCGCAGAAGGTCACGGCCGTCGGGCCCGTGAGGAGCGGCACGATCTGCTCGCGACCGGCAGCCTCGGCGGCGCGGCGCGCGAGCGTGTTCTTGAGCACGTGCAGCTGGGCGTCGCCGTCGCGCAGCTTGGCGCGCAACTCGGTGAGCTCGGTCACCGTGAGACCGCGGTAGTCACTCAGGTAGAGCGCTTCGGTCGCGGCCAGGAGCCGTGTCGCCTCTTCGACTACCGCCTCTTTGTCTTTTCGCAGCATGTGAGACCTCGCGTCGAACGAAAAAACCCGCTCCCGGACGGGAGCGGGCCGACAGGCATGGTGCAAGTCTGGCGCGCTTCTCGCCTCGGGCGGGCGGGCCATCTGGGCCCATTTACGTTCCCCACCGGGGAACACCGACCTTCACCGGCTTAGGCGACGCGCGAACGCGCCGCGAATGCGCAGTATAGGTGTTGCGCCGGCCGCTGGCAACTGCGCCTGCCGGCGGCCCCGCCTGTGGTGCGGTGCGCCGGGCGGGCGGCGTGTCGGCGGCCCGCCCGGCGCGAGACGGCGGGACCGGCCCGCCGTCGGGACTGCTAGCTCTCGAGCAGGTCGCGCTGCCGTGTGCCGTCGAGCTCGATCGACGGACCCATGGTCGACGTGAGATTGACGCTCTTCAGGTACCGGCCCTTGGAGGCCGACGGCTTGGCGCGCACGATCTCGTCGAGCACGGCGCCGTAGTTCTCGACCAGCTGCCGCTCGTCGAACGACTTCTTGCCGATGCTCAGGTGGATGATGCCGCTGCGGTCGGTGCGGTACTCGACCTTGCCGGCCTTGGCGTCGGTGACGGCCTTGCCGACGTCGAAGGTGACCGTGCCCGACTTGGGGTTCGGCATGAGGCCGCGCGGACCGAGGATGCGGCCGAGCTTGCCGACTGTGCCCATCATGTCGGGCGTGGCGATGGCCACGTCGAAGTCGAACTGGCCGGCCTGGATCTGCTTGGCGAGGTCGTCGGTGCCGACGATGTCGGCTCCGGCTTCGGTGGCCTCGCGGGCTTTGTCGCCCTCGGCGAACACCGCGACGCGTACGGTGCGGCCGGTGCCGTGGGGCAGGATGGTGGTGCCGCGCACGATCTGGTCGGCGTGGCGCACATCGACGCCGAGGCGGAAGTGGACTTCGACGGTCTCGTCGAACTTGGCCGTTTCGAGCGCCTTGAGCAGGCGCATGCCTTCGAGCGGCGTGTAGACCCTGTCGGGGTCGATGGCAGCGCGGGCTGCCTGGTACTTGCGGCCGTGGGCCATGGTGCCTCCTTGTGGTTCAGGCGGCGGCCTGACGGCCGCCTCCCACCGCGAACGCCGGCTGGCGTTCGCCCGGTCGATCTTTAGCAAACCCTTGGTCGATGGTCGGCAGATGCCCTGCGCTTAAGCCTTGTCGACCGTAATGCCCATGCTGCGCGCCGTGCCCTCGATGATGCGCATCGCGGCTTCGACGTCGTTGGCGTTCAGGTCGGGCATCTTGAGCTCGGCGATCTCGCGCACCTTGTCGCGCGATACGTTGGCGACCTTGACGCGGTTTGGCTCGCCGGAGCCCTTGTCGACGCCGGCGGCTTCGCGCAGCAGCACGGCGGCGGGCGGCGTCTTGGTGATGAACGTGAACGAGCGATCCTCGAAGACTGTGATCTCGACGGGGATGATCGTGCCGTTCTGGGCCTGCGTACGGGCGTTGAACGCCTTGCAGAACTCCATGATGTTGACGCCATGCTGGCCCAGGGCGGGGCCCACCGGAGGCGCCGGGTTAGCGGCGCCCGCGGGGATCTGCAACTTGATAATGGTCATGACCTTCTTGGCCACGTCATCCTCGCTTCGTCAGGGGGATCACTGCTGTCAGCCTGTCTTCTTTACCTGCTCGAACCCGAGCTCGACGGGCGTTTCGCGGCCGAAGATCGAGACCATCACCTTGAGCTTGTTCTGGTCGGCGTTGACCTCGGAGACCTCGCCCGAGAAGTCGGACAACGGACCAGAGGTGACGCGTACGACTTCGCCGACCGAGAATTCGGCCTTCTGCTTGGGACGTTCGACGGAGGCGGTGTGAAGGATGCGGTCGACTTCGGCGCGCGAGAGAGCCACCGGCTTGTTGGCGGCGCCCACGAAACCGGTCACGCCCGGGGTGTTCTTGACGGCCGACCACGATTCGTCGGTGAGCTCCATCTGCACCAGCACGTAGCCGGGGAACACACGCTTTTCGGTCGTGATCTTCTCGCCGTCTTTGGTCTCGACGACCTGTTCGGTGGGCACGACCACGCGCACGATCGCCTCTTGCTGCGCCATCGAGACGATGCGGTGCTCGAGGTTCTCCTTCACCTTGTTCTCGTGGCCCGAGTACGTGTTGACCACATACCACTGGAACACACCGACTCCGTTTCTGTTACTTGGGCAGGATGTACTGCAACAGGTGGGCGAACACCCAGTCGAGCGCCCCTGTGTACACGCCGGCGATGGCTACGGCGACGAGCACGACGAGCGTTGACATGAGCAGCTCGTTGCGAGTCGGCCACGTGACCTTCGACAGTTCGAGACGCACGTCGCGCAGGAACTTCGACATGCTGAAGCCCTGCTTCTGGCCGGAACGCGACTGGGCGCGCTGCTTGGCCTGGGTCGTCTTCGAAGCGCGCTTTGCCGGCGCTCCCTTGGCGGGGCGTGCATCGCGCTTGCCGGTCTGCGTGGAGTCGGACTTTTTGCCCGGTCCCGTCTGATTGTTCCTCACGGCTTTCGCCACGACGATGCTCCGTTTCGACTGGCAGGGCTGGAGGGACTCGAACCCCCGACCCCCGGTTTTGGAGACCGGTGCTCTACCAATTGAGCTACAGCCCTAAGGAAGCCAGACGCCGCCCCGCATACCCGCGGAGCAACGCCGGTCCTAACGAGTTTCCTTGTGAACGGTATGCCGTCCGCACCAACGACAGTACTTCTTGATCTCGATGCGATCGGGATCGTTCTTCTTGTTCTTATTCGTATGGTAGTTGCGACGCTTGCATTCCTGGCAAGCGAGAGTCACCAGTTGGCGCACGCTGTCTCCCTTTCACAGAAAGCAAGTTAGGATAGCAGGCCTTCGCGAGGGGGTCAACGAACCTCGGGCCCGGGCGGCGTACTGGCGCCGACCGGGTCACGCCCCCTGGCGAGGCGTGAGTATAGCAGACCACGGGGGCGCCGCAACACGGACCGCCCGAGTCTCCTTCGTAACGGTCGGTCCCCATCGCGGCGCGACGCCGACCGCGGTCCGCCGTACCGTCGCCGCCGACGGCCCGTACGCGCGAGCGTGTAGAATCGTCGACGACCGGAGACAGGGGAGCAGTGGACGACGACCGTAGCAGCGAGCAGACCGAGCCGGCCGCCGAGGATCCGGTCGCGAGCAGTCCACCGCCCGGCCGGGCGCAGGCGTCCGACGACCAGCAGCAGCCCGTGGCGTGGCAGCCACCAGCATGGCCGCCGCCGCCCGGCGGGCAGCAGCCCTCGACGTGGCCGCCGCCGGCCGCGCAGCAGCCGCCCCCGTGGCGGCAGCCGGCGTACCGACCGTCCGCGCCACAGACACCCGCGTCACAGACACCCGCGCCACAGACGACCGCGCCACAGACACCCGTCTGGCCGCCGCCTGCCTGGCCGCCGCCCGACGCTCGCCAGGCGGCTACGCCCCAACAGCCGGCGCGGCCGTACGGCACCCGGCCCACCGGCGCGCCCGCTCAGCCGGCCGGTGAGACCTTCGGCGTGGCCCGCGGCCTGCGACCCGGCCAGGTACCGTGGCACGGCCGCGACGTGCTCTTCGCCGTGCTCATCGCCGCCGCGCCGATCGCCACGCTCACGGTGCTCGGCACGATCACGAGCGGGAGCGCGTCGGCCGCCAGCCAGAAGCCGACCGCCGCCTTCGCGCTCGCGGCGATCGTCTCGACCGTGCTGGTCGACGGCTGGCTCGTCTTCTGGGCCTGGTTCTTCTCGCTGCGCAAGTACCGGCTTTCGCTGGCGAGCTACGGCTTTCGCGGCTTCGAGGAGACCAGCTCGTGGGCCGTGGCGGCCGCCGTCATCGTGGGCGGCGTGCTGGCCACCACCGTGCTCGGCACGGTGAGCGACTACGCCTACCGCAAGATCTTGGGGCCGGTGCCCAAAGAGAACGTCGTGACGATCTTCCCCCACACCTCCGCCGGGCTCGTGCTGTTCATCGTGCTGGCCGTCGTGGTGGCGCCGCTGCTCGAAGAGACGTTCTTTCGCGGCTTCGTCTTTCAGGGACTGGCGCGCTCGTGGGGACCGCTCGCCGGGGCGCTCACGTCGGCGCTCATCTTCGCCGCGTGGCACCAGCAGCTGTCGGTGCTCATCCCGATCTTCGGCCTGGGGATCCTGCTGGCGGCCGTCTTCTACTGGACCAAGTCGATCTACGCGAACATCACGTTCCACGCGGTGTTCAACGCCCTCGGCATCATTGCCTGGTGGTTCGTGACCAAGGGCTGACCGGCGACGTGGGGCCGGGGCGGCGGGGGCGGCGCGCAGATCGGCGGCCAGGCCGGCGATCGACTTCGTCGTCACCGCTCAGACAGGCGTGACTACGTTGCGCGTCTAGTCCGGCGATCGACTTCGTTGTCGCCGCTCAGACGTGCGTGACTTCGTTGCGCGTCTAGTCCGGCGATCGACTGCGTCGTCGCCGCTCAGACAAGCGTGACTTCGTCGCGCGTCTAGTCCGGCGATC
This sequence comes from uncultured Actinomycetes bacterium, assembly GCA_963753695.1. Classification (GTDB taxonomy): domain Bacteria; phylum Actinomycetota; class Thermoleophilia; order UBA2241; family UBA2241; genus Bog-752. The sequence continues at coordinate 21,757 of CAVWDG010000010.1, read as the reverse complement.
GACTTCGTTGTCGCCGCTCAGACGTGCGTGACTTCGTCGCGCGTCTAGTGCAGCAGGGTGGGCTTGCGCAGGTCGCGGCAGTGACAGGCCGCGTCGTCGCGCGACCACGACACGGCGGCATCGAGCACGACGCGGCCCATGACGAGGGCGTCGTCGGTGAAACGCCGCTTGAGCTCGTCGTGGCTCCAGTCTTCGACCACGCCCTCGGCGTAGTTCACGATGAGGTAGATGCCGGCATAGCAGGCGCCGATGTCGCGGGCCAGCCAGACCTCGGGCGAGAAGCTCTGCCCCACGACGTCGCCCGCGCTCTGCAGGTGACGGACCTCGGCCGGCGACTCGAAGCGCGGCCCCTCGGTCACCACGTACACGCCGCGCGAGAACAGGCGCCGGTCGGGCGCCAGGCGCCGGGCGCCGCGCAGCAGCGCCGCGCGGCCCACCGGGCACACCGGCTCGCGCATGATGAGCAGACGGCCGCCCACCACGCCTTCACCGGCGCGCTCGGTCGTCAAGTCGACGAAGTCGTCGCAGACCACGAGGTCGCCCGGGTCGAGCAGGTGGTTCAGGCTGCCCACGCCGGCCTCGGAGAGGATGCGGCGCACGCCGGCCCTGTGCAGCACGCTGAAGATCTGGCGCGAGGCCAAGCCCCGCGGCACCCCCGGGCGCCAGCCGTGCATGCGCACGTGCAGCACGGGCTCGCCGGAGAGCGTGAACAGCTGAAAGGGTGGACTGTCGCCGTAGGGCGTCTCGAACACGAGGCCCTCGGCGAGCGGGCTGGCGTCGGGGTGCAGGTCGCCGGGAAAGGCGCCTCCCTGGGTCGCTGAGCCGCCGATCACCGCAAGGGCGGCGGCCGGCACCGCGGCCAGTGGCACCGGTCAGAACCCCGTGATCTGGGTGGGCACCCGCACGGCCACCAGCTGCACGTGGTCGCCGGCGTCGGTCGTGAAGCGGCGCAGGCCCTGGTCGAGCGTGGTGGGGAACCCACGCACGGCGCCGAGCACGCTCTTGCCGGCGGTGACGTTGGCGCCGATCATGACCTGGGCCCTGGTCACGTGGGTGATGATGAGCAGCAGGCTGGGATCGTCGGCGAGCTGCAGGTCGATCTCGGTGTCTTCGTAGCGCCCCAGAAGCTTGTAGGTGGTGACGGCCATCACGCGGCCGTCGACCGGGCTGTAGACGAAGGCGCCGGGCACGGCACCCACGTCGAGGCCGGCGGTGCGCGACGAGGCGTCGCTCGCGTCGCCGCTCATCATGTAGTAGCGCATGCCGCCGCTCGCGAAGAGGTCGGCCAGCGTGCCGGTCACGCCCGAGGGGTCGCCCTGCTGGCCCACGGGGCTGAGCGCGACGCTGTTGGCGTTGTCGACGGGGTGGAAGGCGACGGCGGTGGTCGCTTCGAGCCGGACGGGCAGCAGGATGGGGACGTTTTCGAGCTTGGCCACCACGACCCGGCGGTCGACGGCGCCGGCCTGCCCGAATTGCGACACCACGTTTGCCGTGGGCACACGGGCCGGCTTGGAGACGGGCCAGGCGTAGGCGGCCCAGACCGCCCCGATAATCAGAGGGACGACCACTGCGATGGCCGTGAAACGCCGGCGCCTGACCTGACTCCGACGGACCTTCTTGGCCTGCCGTCGTTCGTTACTCAGGCTCTGCATAGTCACGAGGGTATACGCGCCGGCGACTTCGCGCAACAGGCGGCGCCCTCCGCGAGCCTCGCGCCGGACGGCTGGTTGCCAGTTCAGACAACGCGTTCCCGGCCTCATCACATCGTGAACCGTCAGGCGCAGCTCAAGTCAACCGGACTTGTCTCCGATACGCCCAGCAGACGTGCGCTCACATTCCGACCCCAGCGACCGCGCCGGGGGCGACCGTCCGGAGGCAGCCGTGAAACGACTCTCCCTCATCATCGCCCTTGCAGCAGTCGCCGTGCTCGGCATCGGACCGGCCACCTCGGCCCACGCCGCCACGCTCACCAAGCCCGAAAAGCAGCTCCTCGCCCTGATCAACCACACGCGGGCCAAGCACGGCATGCATAAACTGACCGCGATCGGCTGCCTTGAGCGCGCCTCGCGCTCCCACTCCCGCGACATGGTCAAGTACGACTACTTCAGCCACAGCTCCCACAGCGGCGAGTCGTTCGCGGCGCGCCTCATCCGCTTCGGCTTCGGCCACTCCGGCTACACGAGCTGGGCGATCGGCGAAGACATCGCCTGCGGCTACGGCCCGGGCGCCACGCCCAAGGCGATCTTCAACGCCTGGATGCACAGCCCGGCGCACCGCGCCGTCATTTTGACCAGGCGGTTCCGCAGCGTCGGCCTGGGCCGCTCCAAGGGGACGATCAAGGGCGTCTCGGGCGTCGTGTTCTTCACCCTCGACTGCGGCGTGCGCACGCACTAGACGCGCGACGTAGTCACGCCTGCCTGAGCGGCGACGACGAAGTCACCCGACGGCACTAGGCGCGCGACGTAGTCACGCCTGCCTGAGCGACGACGACGAAGTCACCCGACGGCACTAGGCGCGCCGCCCCGGCAAGTCATCGGGGCACCTCCTGGCCGGCATCGGCTAGGATGAGCCCATGGCCGACCTGTCATTCCTGACCGACGGCTCGCACGAGCAGGTCGTCTACGTCACCCATCGCGCGGCCCGCGCGGCCCAGCCGGCGGCGCTGCCCGACAAGCTGAGCCCCGACATCGCCGCGGCCCTCGCCGCCCAGGGCATCACCAGCCTGTTCACCCACCAGCGCCGCGTCTGGGACCTGCTGGCCGAGGGCCGCAACGTGGTCGTGGCCACGGGCACCGCCAGCGGCAAGTCGCTGGCCTTCGCGCTGCCCACGCTCGACGCCTTCGCCCGCGACCCCCACAGCCGGGCGCTCTTCCTCTACCCCACCAAGGCGCTCGCCCAGGACCAGGCCCGCAAGCTCGCCGCGCTGCGCCTGCCGGGGGCGGTCGCGGCGCTCTACGACGGCGACACGCCGCGGGCGCAGCGCCCCCGCATACGCGACGGCGCCACCATCCTGCTGACCAACCCCGACATGCTGCACGCCGGCATCCTGCCGAGCCACGAACGCTGGGCCGAGTTCCTGCACCATCTGCGCTACGTCGTGCTCGACGAGGCCCACGTGTACCGCGGCGTGTTCGGCTCGCACGTGGCGCAGGTGGTGCGCCGCCTGCGCCGCCTCTGCGAGGCCTACGGCTCGCGGCCCCAGTTCGTGCTCGCCTCGGCCACGATCGCCAACCCGCAGCCCTTTGCCGAACGCCTCGTCGGCCTGCCGTTCGCAGCGGTCGACGACAACGGCGCGCCACGGCCGGAGCAGACGATCGTGCTCTGGAACCCGCCCTTCGTCGACGTCGCCCTGGGCGTGCGCAAGAGCGCCCTTGCCGAGTCGAGCTACGTGCTCGCCGAGACCGTGCTGGCTGGGCGGCGCGCAATCGACTTCGCCCCCACGCGCAAGGCGGCCGAGCTCATCTACGGCTACGTACGCCGCCGCGTCGGCGACCGCGACCGCGCGGCCGCCGACACCGTCATGCCCTACCGCGCCGGCTACACCCCGCAGCAGCGCCGCGACATAGAACGCCGCCTGTTCGACGGCCAGCTGCGCGCCGTGGTGGCGACCAGCGCGCTCGAGCTCGGCATCGACGTGGGCAGCCTCGACGTGGCCCTGGTCACCGGCTTTCCCGGCACCATGACCAGCCTCTGGCAGCGCTGGGGGCGCGCCGGACGCGCGGGCAAGGGCTGGGCGGTACTGGTGGGCGGCCAGGACGCCCTCGACCAGTACTTCATGCGGGAGCCGGAGCGCCTGCTGTCGCGCGAAGTCGAAGAGGCCATCGTCGACCTGACTAACCCGCACATCCTCGAGTCTCACCTGTGCGCGGCCGCCTACGAGCGCCCCCTGACCGAGCGCGACGAGACCTACTTCGGGGCGCCCGGCATGGCGCGCGCGGCGCAGCTTGCCGCGAGCGGCAAGCTGCGCCGCGACCATGGTGGCGCTCTGGTGTGGTCGCGCGCCCACTCCCCCGCCGCCCAGGTCGGGCTGCGCTCGGCGTCGGCCGAGTCCTTCGTCATCTCCGACGGACGTGACGGCGCCGTGCTGGGCACGGTCGAGGCCGGCCGCGTGTTCCGCTCGGTCCACCCCGGGGCCGTCTACCTGCACCTCGGCGAAAGCTACCTGGTGCGCGACCTCGACCTGGACGCCCACAGCGTGGTGGTCGAACCCTTCTCGGGCGCCTACTACACGCAGGCGAAGGTCGAGAAGCATGTGGTCATCGCCGGCGCCGGCACACCGCAGCCGCAAGCCGGCGGCGCCGTGCTGTACTTCGGCACCATCGAGGTCACCGAGCAGGTCGTCGCCTACCAGAAGCGCGACCTCGACGGCGGCGAGGTGATCGGCTCGGTCACGCTCGACCTGCCCGAGGAGGTCTTCACCACCGAGGCGCTCTGGTACACGCTGCCGCCGGAGCTGCTGGGCGCCTGCGTCGACGAGGGCGCCCAGCTCGGCGCGCTGCACGCCGCCGAGCACACCTGTATCGCCATCCTGCCGCTCTACGCCATGTGCGACCGCTGGGACATCGGCGGCCTGTCGACTGCCTGGCACTGGCAGACCGACCTCGCCACGGTGTTCATCTATGACGGCTACCCGGGCGGCATAGGCCTCACGCGACGCGCCTACGAGGCCTTCCCCGCGCTGGCCGCCGACGCCGCGCTGCTCATCGCCGAATGCCCCTGCGAGGCGGGCTGCCCGTCGTGCGTACAGAGTCCCAAATGCGGTAATTTGAACGAGCCGCTGCACAAGCAGGGAGCGCTCGCGCTGCTGCGCGCGATCACAGCCCGGACCACCGACCAAGGGAGCCCCACATGACGCCGTCCGACACCGAGACGAGCGCCGCGCAGGCCGGCGCAGGCGAAGCCGGAGCGACCGCCGTCGGCGCCGGCGTGAGCATCGCGCCGCTCGACGCCGCGCAGCTCGCCGAGGTCGAGCCGCTGTGGCGCTCACTGATCGACCACCTTCGCGAGCTCGAGTCGGTCGTCGAGCTGGTGCCCCACGAACAGTCGTGGCCGCGGCGCCTGGCGATCTACGAGGGGCTCCTCGCCGACGGCGAGTCGTTCGCGCTGGGCGCCCGGCGCGCCGGCCGCCTGGTGGGCTATGCCGTGGTGCACGTGGCCCCGCCCGACGCGGTGTGGTCGACCGGCGCCCGCTACGCCGAGCTCACCAGCCTGTGCGTCGACCGCGAGGAGCGCGGCGGCGGCCTGGGCACCGCGCTGCTCGACGCCGCCGAGGCCCGCCTGGCCGCACGCGGCATCGACCAGTACGTGATCGGCGTCGACACGGTCAACGAAGGCGCGCAGCGCTTCTACGAGAAGCGCGGCTTTCGCGACGGGTTCCACCTGATGCACGGCTGGATCGGCGGACGGGCCGACGCAGCGACGGCGCCGGGCGCCGGCGGCGCGGCCCCCACAGAGGCCGGGTCGCGCGCGAACACTGCGCCCGCCGCAGCCGCCACGCGCGGCGCAGACGCAACGCCCGACGCCGGCGCCCCCGACAGCCCCGAGTCGATCATGCGCGGCATCGACTGATGGCCCGCACCTACGTGAGCGTGATCGGCGGCAGCCGCTGCACGCCGGCGGTGGCCGCGCTCGGCGAGCGGCTCGGAGAGCTGCTCGCCGAGCGCGGCTGCGTCGTTGTGTGTGGCGGCATGTCGGGCGTCATGGAGGCCGTGGCGCGCGGCGCGCGACGCCGCGGCGGCGACTGCGTGGGCGTGCTGCCGGGACTCGACCGCGGCGGCGGCGCCCCCGACCTCACCCTCTCGCTGCTCACCGGCATGGGCCACGCCCGCAACCTGGCGGTGGTGGCCAGCGGCGACGTGGCGATCGCCCTGGGCGGCTCGTGGGGCACGCTGTCTGAGATCGGCCTGGCGCGCTCGATCGGGCGCGAGGTCGTGCTGCTCGAGACCTGGACCGTGACGCCCGCCGAAGGCGCGGCCGACGGCGTGCACCGCGCGACAAGCGCCGCCGAGGCCGTCGAGCTTGCCCTGAGGATCGTGGGCGAGCGCTCCTAGACAGTCTGGGGCGACTCCGTCCTGGCCGGACGCCGCGAGCCGCGACACCCCGGCCGCGCCCCGCACGCGGCGCCCCCTCTCCCCCGCTACGTCGAGGAAGGCGTGGGCTTGGGCGTCGCTGTGCTCGACCCCGAGGGCGTGGGTGGCGGGGTCGCCTTGGCCTTGGTGCCCACCAGCAGCACCTCGGGGACCATCGAGTAGACGCTCTTGAAGTCGTCGTTCCAGAGCAGCTTGCCGTGCGCGTCGTAGACCTTGCGGAAGCAGTCGATGCTCATGCCGCCCACGCCCGGTGTGTCCACCTTGGTCGTGCCCTTGGTGAGGGTGGGGTCGTCCTGCTTGTGGATGGAGAAGGGCACCGGGTTGTACCAGGTGCCGATCGACGAGACGACGCGGCGATGCAGCGGCGAGCTGTACAGCGAGACGGTCAGCGCCCAGCCCGTGAAGTGGGTCTTCAGCAGGATCCAGTTGGGCGTGTCGTTGCGAAACTTGAGGTCGTAGGAGCCGTAGCTCACGGTGGCGTCGCGCGCCAGCGGGTAGTGCGAGATGTAGAGCTCGTGGTTGTGGCGTTCGACGATCTGCAGACCGGCCTCGAAGGCGGCGTTGAAGACCGTGGTGGAGACCTGGCACATGCCGCCGCCGACCGTGTCTTCGAGCTTGCCGGCGATGATGGTCGGCGCCATCTTGAAGCCCTTGGCCGCGGTGCGCTCGCCGGTGGTGGCGTTCACCGAGAAGACCTTGCCGGGCGCGATCAGCGCGTTGTTCATGAGCGACGAGCCCAGCGAGACGTTGGTCAGGCGGTTGCTGGTGCCGGCCACAGAGGTGGTGTAGGTGCCGATGCGCGTGCTGATGTGCAGGGCCCGCGCTTCGGTGTCGCTGAGCGTGGGCGGCGCCTTGCCGAAGACGGCCTGCGCCACGCGGCCGCCGCCCGCGGCGGCGGCCGCGTCCATGTTGGCGATGGTCGCTTTGGGCACCACACCGTAGCCCGGCGAGCCGTGCTTGATGCGCACGTGCAGGCCGCCGGCGGTGGTCGTGAAGGTGGCGTTCCTGCCGGGCTTGCCGACCTGCTGGGTGATGAAGTCGAAATAGCCGCGGGTGACCGGCGAGTCGAAGGTCACGCGCAGGTGCGGCTCGCTCGACAGGTGCACGAAGGCGAGATACTGGCCGAGGTCCTGGCGGCCGATGGTCCAGGTGTGGCCGGCGTGGGCGAGCCGCAGCGGCCCCGCCAGCCAGGTCGTCGCCGTCGCGGCGGCCTTCTGGGCGTCGGCGGTCGAGACGACGGGGGCCACGGTGACGACCGGCAGCGCCGCGGTAACCTGGCGGCCCGAGAGTGCGGCGCCGGCCAGCAGGCGCACGACGGCGGCGCGCTCGACGGCGCGGCCGTTCCTGGCCGTGCGCACCACCGACCGGGAGCCGCTGATCGACACCGCGCCCTGCACCGGCTTGACGTCGACCGTCTGCGCGATGGCGTCGAGACGCTCACGCGTGGCCGGCTCGGCGAAGGTGACCGAAGCGGCCACCGGGTGGCCGGCGAAGAGCAGCGTGAAGCCACGCCAGCCGCGAGTCATGAAGTTGCCGGTGCGTGTGTAAGCGAAGGCGTCGCTGGCCGCGACCTTGGCGCGCAGGCGCGCGTGCAGCTCGGCCGCCGTCAGGCGCCATTGCCGACCGCTCCACGAGAACGTGACGCCGCCTCCCCGCAGCGCAACGGCGTCGAGTTTCTGGGTGGCCTGAGCCACGGTGAGCCCGCCGACCGCGACGCTGTCGACGGTGATGTTGCGATGGATCGTGTTGCCCGCCGACGCCGCGTCGAAGGCGACGGCGGCGACCAGCAGCGCGAGCACGATGGCCACGACGAGCACGACGACGAGACGCGCCCGGCCGCGGCCCCGTCCGCCGCCGCGCCTGAAGAGCTTGTCGAACGGCCACGCCACGAGCGCTACGAGCAGGGCAAGGAGGAGGATGGCGAGCGGCTCTTTCTTCTTGCGTCGCCGCGGGGGTCTCTGGGGGGGCTTGGCCATTGGCACTATTCTAACCGGAGAAACGGGGCGGGCGCTTGCCGATCACGCGGCAGGGCGGTTTGCACGAACGCGAGCGAAAGAACGTGACGGATACGTTACGGATGACGGATACGTTACGGATGACGGATACGTTACGGATGACGGATACGTTACGGATAATCGTCACGCGATGTCTCAGCGCATTGTCAACCACAGGTCGCAAGCGGCTCCTCGGTGGTACCTCTGCGAATGATATAGTGGGCGCGCTCGCAGCGGGAGCACGGGGCTTCCGGATCGGAGCTGACCGTGGGGGATCACCAGAATTCGCCATCGCGTCGCCGCGTCGCCGGCGTCCCGGCATTCGTCGCGGCGAAGATCGTCACGCCCAGCGGTGGGCTCGCGCTCATACGGCCCGGCGTGCTCGCCAAGCTTGCCGAAGGCGCCCAGCGGCGGCTCCTCATCGTGCGGGCTCCCGCCGGCTACGGCAAGACCGTCGTCGTCGCCGAAGCGTCGCGCCGGCTCGGCTGGCCAGCGGCATGGTACCGGCTCGACGTCCTCGACCACGACCCGGCCGTGCTCATCGCCTCGCTTGTGCAGACCATCCGCGAGCCTGTCCCCGGATTCGGCGCCATCCTGCTCGAACGCTTCGCCGAAGCCCACGAAGTGCCCATGTCTCCGTCCGAGATGACCGCCCTGCTCGTCTCAGAGCTGCGCGACGAGGTCGACGGCGACCTGCACATCGTCATCGACGACTACCACCAGGCGATCGCATCGGCCGAGCTCAACCGCACCCTCGACTATCTGCTCGCCAACCTGCCGTCGAACGTTCATCTCGTGCTGCTCACGCGCTATCAGCCGACGATCGCAACGACCCGACTGAAGCTCGACGACCAGATCGTCGAAGTGAGCTTCGAAGATCTGCGCCTCGACGCCGCGCAGATCGTCGAGCTCTTCGCCGCCCGCTCGCGGGCGGGGCTCGCCCACGGCCAGGCGCAACGCCTTGCCGACCTCACCGAGGGTTGGCCGGCGAGCCTTGTGCTTATCAGCAGGGCCCTCGACTGGACGAACCTCGGATCCATCGAGCACGCGCTCGTCGACCCTCGCCTCACGAGCGACGTCTTCTCGTACCTGTCCGAAGAGGCGTTTCGCCGCGAAGACGCCGAGACCGTCGCGTTCCTGCTGGCCACCTGCTGCCTCGAGTCCATGACGGTCGAGCTCGCCGACAAGGTGGCCCGCACCGACCACGCGCAGCGCTCGCTCGAGCGGCTCGTCGCCCACAACGTCTTCACCTTCGTCGACCGGGGCACCGGCACATACCGCTACCACCAGCTCCTGCGCGACTACCTGCGCCAGTGGTACGCCAACGAATACGGAGCGGGGGCGTTTCGCGACCTGCAGCTCCACACCGCCGGAGCGGTCGAAGACGCGGGCGACCCCGAGACGGCGATCGAGCTCTATCTCGCTGCCAACGAACCGGGCGAGGCCCTCGGAGTGGTGTCACGCAGCGGCGAGCTCGTCACCGACAACTGCCGCTTCGACTCTCTGCGCTCCTGGCTCGACCGACTGGCTCCGAACGCGCCGCACGACGACCCGTGGGTCTTGTTCCTGCGGGGGCAGCTGGCACTGCGCGAGGGCGATTCGTCAAAGGCTCTCGATGCCCTGATGCTGGCCGAGTCCTCGTTTCGCGCCCGGGGCGATTCGTGGGGCGTGTACCACGCACTCAGTGCGATCGAAGCCATCTGGTTCTGGAAGGGGGATTTTGAACAGGCGGCCGCCAAGTGCGAAGCGGCGTTGGGTTCGGCCACGACCACGGAACAGCGTGTCCACACACTCGTCAGCTTGGGCTCTGCACGGGGGTATGTCTGTCGATGGTCGGATTCTGAAGCCCTCTGGAAGGAAGCGGAGAAGTACCGCATTACCCTCGAGCGCCCGCGAGTTGATTCGGCTCGAGGCTCTCAGGGGCAATAGCGAGTATCTGCGTGGCCGCTACGTGCTTGCCCATTCTCAACTGATTGCCGCGTTGCCGAGAGTTCAGGCAGTAGGATCGGCGAGCCTAGCGGTGTCCATCCTTGGAACTCTCGTCGAGATTGAGAGGGAATTGGCATGCTACGCGAGCGCTCGACAAACGGTGGAGGTCTTCTTTAGCGAATGTGAACGTCTCGGTCTTGGCCACCTTCGTCAGATGCTCGACGACAGTCTCGATCGGTTGGCATATGCAGACGGGTGCCAGGTTGCAACCGGCGCCGAACTCGACCAGCTAACTGAAATGTCCCGGGTCAGTCAGGACTCTTGGTCTTTCTCGATGATGCTGAGTGGCTTGGCGACCGCCATGCGCCATGTGGGCCGCCTCGACGACGCGTTCATGGCCTACGGCCAGGCCGCCGGAATCGGGCGGTCCATCAGCGCACCATCGCTTTGGCTGGCAGCCGAGGCGGGTCTCTGCCTCGTTTCTGGCCTGACGGGCGACCCGATCGACGCCGCGGTTCGCCTCGGCGACATCGAGCGACAGGGTGCTGCGCTGGATCTCGCCTTCATCAGCAACCAGTGCCTCTTCTTCCGGGCGGCCCTTGCTCAGCTTGGGGGTGACGCTCCCTCAGCCCTCACGTCACTCAGGACCTGCCTCCCTGCCCAGCTCGAGTTCGGCCACATCGATTTCCTGTGCCAGGAGTTCGCCCAATGGCCGGCCCTGGCGCTCATGGCTCTGAACGACCCCGGGCTTGCCGAGCACCGGCGCCCGCTTGTTCAGGCGCTCGCTCACAGCGCGAAATCCGTGCCGCTGTTCATCGTCGTGCTGAGATCCGGAGACGACCCGCTGCAGGACCTCGTGGTCGAAGCGTGCAGGCGGCACGCCAATCCCGACGCCACACGAGAGCTTGTAGCGTGGACGAGACGACACGGAACGCCGCGACAGCTGCGCTCGGTGCGCAGGATGCTGCCGCTTGGCGACACAGACGCTCATCCGGCAGGCGACCTGACAAGCCGGGAGCACGAGGTGCTCGGCCTCGTCGCGGCGGGCCTTCGCAACCCGGAGATCGCCGCCCGACTCTACCTCTCAGAGAAGACCGTCAAGACGCACGTCAACCACATCTTCACCAAGCTCGGCGTCACGGACCGCGTTCAAGCGGTGCTGTACTATCGGCAAGTCATCGAACCGACCGCCGCGCAAGATACAACCATGGGCTGATTCCCCCCCGACTCGCCGCCGATAGCCTCCCTCTCAGCAATCGGACCGGGAGGGGTTCATGGAATCATCCGCATCGATCGTCTTCGTAGAATCGCAGCGCATGAGCCCACGCAAGAAAACTGTTATCGAGATCCTGCGCGACAACCCGGGGTTCGTCTCGGGTCAAGCGATCAGCGACTCACTCGGCATCTCGCGCAACGCCGTGCACAAGCACGTGAACTCGCTGCGCGCTCGGGGCTTTCGCATTCTCGGCATCTCGCGACGCGGCTACCGACTCGAAGAAGAGCCGCGCCGCCTGGTCATGCCGGTGGTCGCCAAACTCACCCAGGGCTCGGCCCTCGGCAACTCGCTCAGGTACCACGATGAGATCGAGTCGACCAACGCCGAAGCGCGGCGACTGGCGAACGACGGGGCGCCGGAGGGCACGGTCGTCGTGGCAGAGAGTCAACTCAAGGGCAGGGGTCGCCTGGGCCGCACCTGGACGTCGCCGCCGGGCAAAGGGCTGCTCTTCTCAGTGATCCTGCGGCCCGAACTGGCCATGACCGAGGCCCACCTGCTGACCCTCACGACGGGCGATGCCGTCGCCGAGGCGATCGAGGCGCAGGTGAAGATCCCGGTGCATCTGAAGTGGCCCAACGATCTCATCGTCGACAACAAGAAGACGGGCGGGATCCTGCTCGAGGTATCCGGCGAGCAGGACCGGGTCGACTGGGTCGTCGCGGGCATCGGCATCAACGTCAACGTCGAGTTCTCCGAACTGCCGGTGCCGCTCAGGAAGACCGCGACCTCGCTCAAGATGGCGACCGACAAGACCGTCGACCGCAGCGTCCTGCTGGCCAGGATCCTGCTCACGCTCGAGCGGAGCTACTTCGACTGCCTCACCAACGGCTTCGAGCGCACGTTGCGCGAGTTTCGCGAGCGCGACTACCTGCTCCACCGCAGTGTGAGCATGCAGACCCGCGAGGGACCCGTGGTGGGCGAAGCTGCGGGCATCGACGATCGCGGCGCCCTCCTGGTGGAACTGCCCGATCGCCACATTCGGCGGTTCCACTCCGGCGACGTCACGTTGCACCAGTAGCGAGCAAGCGCGGGGCGACGCCTTTGACAGGGCTCGCCCCGCGCTCTACATTGTCAACTCTCAGTGAACTCGATGGGTTGACAATTGCACACTTCCCCCTCTACGCGTGACCTCGCCCTCGCGGCCCTGTTCGCCGCATTGATCTCGCTCGGAGCGCTCGTCAGCCTGCCCCTCTTCGGCCCGGTCCCTCTCACCCTCCAGGTGTTCTTCGTGCTCGTTGCAGGGCTCGCGCTGGGCGCCAGGCTCGCCGTACTGAGCGTGGTCGCCTATCTCATAGTCGGCCTTGTGGCACCCGTGTACGCTCAGGGAGCGTCGGGTGCGGGTGCTTTGGTGGGCCCGGCCGGAGGCTACCTCTTCGGGTTCGTGGTCGCCGCGTATGTCGTCGGCACGCTCTGCGAGCACTGGCAGGCGGACGGGTTCTGGGCGCTGTTCGGCATCGCGCTTGTCGGTCTTGTTCCGATCTACGCGATCGGTGCCTCATGGCTGGCCTGGCAGCTCCACGCGACGAGCCTCGAGCCGATCGTCTGGGGTGGCATCGGGCAGTTCGTACCGGGGGACGTCGCCAAGGCGGCTCTGGCCGCTCTCACGGCCAGAGCGCTGTTCAGCCTGCCGCTGGGTCTTCGCGCGCCCTCTCGAGCCCGCTGAGGTCGGCCAGGGCTTCGCCGCGTAGGCGCAGGTTCAGGCGTCCACGCTCATACTCGTCCATGAAGTCAGTCGCGCTGCCGTCTCTGTAGGCAAGGTCCTTGTCTCGAAGGATGCCTGCCAGGACCTCGACCCATCGCGCGTCCAGACCGACGCCGGCCATCGCCCGCAGCTCCTTGAGCGCCTCGAACGAACTCAGGGCTCTACGGTAGGGGCGATCCGAGGTCATGGCGTGATAGGTGTCGGCCACCGCCAGCATCTTGCTGGCCTCGGGAATCGATTCGCCCTTCAGGCCGAGCGGATAACCGGTCCCGTCCAGCCGCTCGTGGTGATAGCGCACGATGTCGGCCACGTTCTTATAGGTGGCCATGTGTGAGAGGACTTCGGCACCCTTCTCGGGGTGCTGGCGAATGTACGCCCACTCGTCGTCGTCGAGAGTAGAGTCCTTGCGCAGAATGGCGTCCGGCGTGCCAACTTTGCCCAGATCGTGAAGCAGGCCGGCGAGGTGGATCTCCCGGCTTCGCTCTCGTCCATACCGGCAGCCAGCGCCATGTCGCGGCAGTACATCGCCACCGCCGCCGAATGGTCGGCCGTGTACTCGTCCTTGCTGTCGAGCAGCACCACCATTGCCACGGCAAGTCCCAGGTTCATCTCGAGATACTTGTCGGTGAGCTCTTTCTGCTTCTCGACATGAGATCGTTCACGCACCAGCAGCTTGAACATGTACTGACTCGCGAAAAGCGGGATGAAGAGGAGGACTATGGCCGTTATGCCCGCTCTCGCATACAGGGCGGCAACTGCAAGGCCCAAGCCAACAACTACCGCCAAGGATTGGAACAGTTGAGAGGCAACATCGCCCCGCCAGTAGGCCCCCGGCGAAGTTCCGTACTTGACCCGAAACTCCAAGGCTCGTCATCACATTGTTTGTGGCCTCGTAAAGAATTGCAGCGACCGCGCCCGACAGGAGTAGCGCCGGAGTCACGGAGTTCAGAGGAATCGAGAAGTGTCGCTGGAGGAGGCTAAAGACCTCTTCGGCCACGAAGGTGGAGATCACAAGATTTGCGCAGTTGTACGTGGCAACCGCTCGCGATGACTCTCTCCAGGCTCCCCATAGACCCACAACGACCGCGACGGCCAAGGCGGGAAGCTGCCCCAAGAACATGATAGCCAAGAGGATCGGGAGGTTTCCCGCCGTTACCGTGACCCGCTCGCGGATCTCAACGGCCATTTCCTCGGCGATGATGGCGATGAACGCCAGAATCACTGCGTCCAGGGCGTGTGGCGAATGTGGGGACCCGCCGAGGAGCACGGCGGCGTACACGCAGAGCGACACGGCAGAGAGGCCAGCTGCCGCGGCCAGAAACTCGAATTTACGCTCGCTGCTTTTCACTTGCACCACGCACCGCATCCAGTACAGCATGTATCTATCGGCATGTTGCCGGCGGCGCTTTAGTGCAGTGATGGAGAGATGAACTAGTGAATCTTGCTATTGCCGCCCGGCGCGACGAGTACAAGCACAATCGACGCCAGGACGTTTTCGATCTTCTTCATCGAAACCTTCTATCTATCGGCTAGTGAAGTCTGGTCTGCATGCGAGTCATGAAGGTCTCCCCGTTTGGAACAAATAGGCCGATGTCTGACTAGTGAAGTCTGGTTTGCATGCGAGTCATCAGGACCCCCTAAAGTTCTAGGTCAACCGTGCCCATAACTTAAGGTTGACGATGGCCGTGGTCCGGATGGTATACACACGCTCGTAGCCTGCGCAAGCCCTCGTACGTCAACCTGCCGGAATCGGAATGGTCTTGCTTTGCCTAGACTGACAACGCTTTCGCGCCACAATGTCTCGTGAGTGAACGGGAGGACCCCGGGGTGACGACCATCGGCGAGACCACTCCGGCCCGTCAACTCGCGGGCAACGCCAACTTCCTGCTGCTGCTTGGCGGTCAGTTCATCTCGCAGATGGGCGACAGACTCGCCATGATCGCGTTTCCTTACCTCGTGTACAACACGACCCATTCGGCGCTCTCGACAGGCGTGGTCCTCGCGCTGTTCACCCTCCCCTACGTGCTGTTCGGGCGCTGGCCGGCGGCGTGCTCGACCGCCTCGACAGGCGCGGTGTGATGGTGGCGGCCGACATTGTGCGCGGCGGCCTCGTCCTGGCGGTGCCGTTTGTCGCCCTGCACTCCACGACCGGCGTGTTCGCGCTCGCGTTCTTCACGTCGTGCGCGACCGTCTTCTTCGACCCCGGCATGATGGCGCTCCTCCCCGAGATCGTGCCCGACGACAGCCTGCTGCGCGCTAACTCAGTTCTCGAGGCAAGCTCGCACCTCACCGAGATCGTGGGCTTTGCCGCGGCCGGAGTCGTAGTCTCCTACTTCGCGATGAAGACCACCTTCACGGTCGACGCCGCCACGTTCGGCGTGTCCGCCGTGACCTTGCTGGCGATGACGCTAAAAGGCTCCAGAAGGGCGGCCGGCAGCGGCGACACCGACGACGCGCCCCCGGCACGGCCTGCGTTCTGGGAAGAGGTCCGCGAGGGCTTCTCGTACCTGCTCCACCACGCCGGGCTGCGGGCCAACACCCTCGTCACCATTGCGGCAGTGGCGGGCGTCGGAGCCTTCTATCCCCTCACCTTCTTCCTCGCCGTCGACCGGTTCCATGGCGCGCGCACGTTCGGCTTCATGGAGGCGACCATCGCCGTCGGCTACCTCGGCGGGTCCGTCGTGATGGCCGCTATGGCAAAGCGCGTGCGCAAGGGTCTGGCCATGACGGTCGGGCTGATGGTCATGGGCGGCTGCTACACGGTGCCGTGGCCGTCCACTCCCTGCCGCTCGTCCTCGCCGACTTCGTCGTGCTCGGCGCCGCCAACGCGGCGGTGCTGATCTCGATCGACACCTATGTGCAGAGCGTGGTTCCCAAGGCGCTGCGCGGACGCGTTTGGGGCACCAGGTTCACCCTCACGCAGGGGGTCCAGATGCCCTGGGCGTGCTGGCGGCCGGCGCGCTTGCGACGACGGCGGGACTGGGACCTCTCTTCGGGCTGTGCGGTCTGATCGTGTTCGTGCCGGCCGTCGTCGGCTTGTTCGTACCGATAGTGCGCGACATCTAGAGCGACGCGCTCGCCACATCCGCGACCTGCCTCCCCGCGGCTGCGCCGTGCGACCCCGACCCCGCCGACCACGCTGCGCTCGCCGACCCCGCTGTGCTTGCCGACCCGCTTCGCCCCGCTCGCGCTGCCGCGAGGCCGCCCCGACCCTCGTGGTAGCCTAGGCAGGACCGAGGGGCGCGCGACGGCGCAAGGGCCCGCGCGCGAGGGAAGGACACCATGACCCCGCCAGCCGATACCGGCCAGACGCCGGCGCTGCGTCAGACCGACTGGACTCAGCTCGCGCTGGTCTGCTTTGCCTCGTTCGTGGCGTGGTCGGGCTTCGGCGCCATCCTGCCCTACCTGCCGGTCTTTCTGCAGGAGCAGGCTCACGCGCCGGTGTGGATGATCGGCGTCATCGCCTCCATGTACTACGCCGGCACGTTCCTGTGCTCGTCGCCGCTCGGCCGCCTGAGCGACCGCGTGGGCCGCAAACCGGTGGTGGTCAGCGGCATGTTCCTCTACGCACTCGCCACCCTGCTGTTCGTGACCACCACGAACGCCTGGTGGTTCCTGCTCTTCCGCCTGTGCGAGGGAGTCGGAGCAGCCTCGGTGGGACCGGCGGGCAGCGCCTTCATCGCCGACATCAGCAACGACGAGACCCGCGGGCGCGCCTACGGCCTGCTCACGAGCGCGCAGTTCGGCGGCCTGGTCGCCGGGCCGGCGCTCGCCATCCTGCTCAACACGCTGGGCGGGGGCGGCAGGCACGGCTTTTACACGATCTTCCTGGTGGGCAGCGCCATGACGCTGGCCATGGGCATCATGCTCGCCGTCTTCTTGAAGGAGCCCGCCCACGTCACCGCGCAGCGCAAGGAGCGCGTGGCCCGGCCCAGCTACCGCTCGCTGGCCACCCCCTCGGTCATCGCCTTTCTGGTGGTCGCCGCCACGAGCCATTTCGCCATGGGCGGCTGGGAGGTGCTGTGGAGCCTGTGGCTGCGCCACCTGGGCGCGTCGATGGCCTACGTGAGCCTCACCTGGATGGCGTTCTCGGTGCCCATGCTGTTCTCGTTTGCCGGCGGCATGCTGGCCGAGAAGGGCAATCGCTTTCGGCTGATGTTCGTGGGCTACGCCTTCTCGGCATGCTCGTGGATCGTGTACGGCTTCACGCGCAACCTCACGGTCTTTCTGCTGTTCAACGTGCTCGAGGGCGTCGCCGTGGCCATCTCGATGCCGGCCAAACAGGCCTTTCTGGTGCAATGCAGCCCGCGGCGCTGGCTGGGCACCGTGCAGGGCATGGAGCAGACCTCGATGCAGCTCGCCGCCTGGGTGGGCACGCTCACGGCTCCGCTGCTGTTCACCTGGATCAGCGGCTACGCGATCGGCGTGGGCGGCTTTCTGGCGCTGGGCGGCCTCGCGGCCGCCGCGCCCGTGCTGGGCCGCAAGTGGGCGCAGATCGCGTCGCAGGGCGAGGCGCTCAGCCTCGCAGAGGCTGATCGCCTCGCATCGGCGCCCGCCGGCGCGTTCGACGACGAGCGCTCACCCGCACGCTAGGCGCACGACGGCCGGCGAAGCGCACGGCCGCCGGCCGATCCACGCTCGGTCGGCGGTCGCGACTCAAGTCAATTGAAGGATGGCCGATGTCGAGGTAACCTAGATCGAACCCGGTCATCAAGCAGCTCGGCGGGTGGGATGTTCAAGAGACTCCGTCCAGAAAGCGGCCCTCGCCGCACGATCATCGACTACGGCCTGACGGCCATCATCGCGATTGCCTTGGCCATCGTCGTGCAGTGGTTCGTGGTCAAGCCCTACCTCATTCCATCGACCTCGATGGCCAACACGCTGGTGCCCGGGCAGCGCGTGCTGGTCGACCGCATGGTGTACCGCTATCGCTCGGTCCACCGCGGCGACATCATCGTGTTCCGCCGCCCCGGGCCCCCGCACGACGTGCTCATCAAGCGCGTGGTGGGCCTGCCCGGCGACCTGCTGTCGGTGCACGGCGGCCACCTCTTCATCAACGGCGTGCGCGCCAACGATTCGTTCGTTGACAAGGTCCACGGCATCACCGAGCCCACCGACCCCGCCGACCCGTATGCCAGCACCGACCCCGATGCACCGTGGTCGCTCGCGCAGCCCTTCCGCGTACCCGCGGGCAACTACTTCGTGATGGGCGACAACCGCACCGACTCAAGCGACAGCCGCTACTGGGGCACCGTGCCGCGCCACGCCATCATCGGGCGCGCCTTCTTCACGTACTGGCCATTGGGGCGCCTGGGCGACTTGTAGCCAGACCGCTCGCGACTCGCCGGCCAGGCGCGGGCGGCTCGGGGCGGACGGCGCCGGCGGCGCGCAACGTCCGCAGCCCAAACGAGGAGGGGGTGGCCTGCCGGCCACCCCCTCCTCGTTTGTCTCGTCTGCCGACCGCCGCGCCCTGTTCGTGCTGCTTGCGGTCGGAAAGCACTCCCACAGCCGGAGCCGCCCTTAGGCTGCCTCGACGCCGTGCCGCGACGCCGTCCTCAGGCCACTCTCCGGGGCGGCCGCAGCTCGGTGGGCGTCGCCACAGGCTGTGAGGCGATCTCCTCCGGCCGCGACTCGTCGTACCAGGGCACCATGGCGTCGACCGTCTCCATCTTGCGGGCGAAGAACGGCCGCGAGCGCTTGGAGAACAGCCAGAAGGCGAGCATGCCCACGACGCCGGCGCCGAGGAAGGCCGCGCCCAGCACGAACGGCGGCCCGACGCCGAACCACGACGTGCCCGAGGCTGAGTTGACCGGATACCACAGACTGTCGAACGACGCCGCGAGCACCCAGAGCAACATCAGGCCACCGACCAGCGGGAACACGCCCAGCAGGAAGAACTTCTTCCAGTTCTCGAACACGTGGTGCCGGTAGAACAGCGGCACGGCGAAGCCGTTGATGCCGTAGTAGAAGGCGATGGTGATGCCCAGGGCGGCGATCGAGTCGGCCAGCACGTTCTGGCTGAGCAACGTCAGGCCCACGTACCAGACGATCGACACGGCGCCGTAGATGATGGTGCCCCAGACCGGTGTCTGAAAGCGCGGGTTGACCTTGGCCCACACTGGAGGAATGGCGCGATGCGAGGCCATCGACAGCGTGGTGCGGGCGCCGGGCAGGATGGTGGTGAGCGTCGAAGCGGTGGCCGAGGTCAGCACGACGGCGATCAGCAGCTTGTCGAAGCCCGAGCCCAGCACCGAGTTACCAAGGGGACTCAGGATGTCGGCTGAGTTCTTGCCCAGTACGCAGGGCCGTGGAAGGCCTGCGCCGCAGTAGTGGCAAGCACGTAGATGAAGACAAGCGCCAAGGTGCTCAGTATCGCCGCGATGCCCGGCACGATCGACTTGCGCTCGGTCTCTTGTTGACCGACACAGCGGTATCCCAGCCCCAGTAGATGAACAGGGCGAGCAGCACGCCGCCGGCCAGCGCCCCCAGGTTCATGTTGGGCACGAACACGAGACCGCCGGACGGATCGAGCCGGCAGGGTGTCCGGTGTACACCTTGGTCAGGGCGACCACCGAGAAGATGACGAGCATGAGGTACTCGAAGCCCAGCAGGAACCACTGCAGACGCGCGGATATCTCGATGCCGATCGCCGTGATGGCACACATGATGACGAGGAAGGCCACGCCGACGAACGTCACCCAGAACAGCGAGTTGGCGAGGCTGTTGGCACCGATCAAGTGGAAGAAGTACACCCCCGTGATCTGCGCCAGGCTGGCCATGACGATGATGTCGGCGGCCACCATGACCCAGCCGGTCACCCAGCCGGAGCGCGGGCCGATGGCTCTGGTCACCCAGCTGAAGGTCGTGCCGCAGTCCGGGTCTGCCTTGTTCAGGTAGTAGTAGGAGCTGGCGATCAGGATCATGGGGACGAACGAGACCAGCATGATCACGGGCGACTTGAGCCCGATGCCGCCGACGACCACGATCAGCCCCAACGTCACGGCGAGGCTGTACGCGGGGGCCGTCGAGGCGATCCCGATGACGATGCTCGACAGCATGCCTACGGCGTTGGTCTTCAGGCCCTTGGCGTCGTCGGCCGCCTGCAGCGTCTCGCTGCTCTTGGGTTCGGGAAGTGGTATCACTGCGCCTTCCACGTGCCCTCCTTCCGAAAGCCAGGCGGAGGGCGGAAGGCCATCCGCCGCGGTACTAAGGCCCCCCGGTCCCCAATAGGCCGAGGCGACTAACGGAGGGGATTCCCCTTTGGACGTGGTGGTAAAACGGTTGGCCTGCGGCGGGGGCAGACCGGGCGTGCGCAGGCCGGACGCCGAGAGCAGGCGCAGGCCGGCGCGGCCGGCGGCCACCCACGCGAGCGAAGCACATGTCGGGGGCGGGCCTGGGCCGGCTCAGGTCTGCGGGTAGCGCCGCACCTCGCCGTAGAGCGTGTCGCGCTGGACCGGCGTGAAGCCGGCGGCGGCGATCGAGGCGCACGAGCTCTTCGGCCGTGGCCGCGTGGCTCACGCCGGCGGCCCGGACGACGTTCTCCTCGATCATGATCGAGCCCATGTCGTTGGCGCCGAACGCCAGGCGCGAGCTGGCCGATGCGCAGCCCCTGGGTGACCCACGACGCCTGCAGGTTGGGCGAAGTTGTCGAGGTAGATCCGGCTGACGGCCAGCATGCGCAGGTAGTCGACGGCCGGTGGCATCCGGCCGGCCGCGCTTGAGCGCGCGTGCCGGCTGGAAGGTCCAGGAGATGAACGCGGTGAAGCCGCCGGTCTCGTCCTGCAGCTCGCGCAGGCGGCGCAGGTGCTCGACGCGCTCGGTCGAGCGTCTCCACCGTGCCGTACATCATCGTCGCCGTGGTCGACAGGCCCAGCGGTGCGCCTCGCGCATGACGCCGCAGCCATTCGCCGTCGGGTCTTGCGGGGCGCGATGATCGTCGCTGCGACGCGATCGACCAGGATCTCCGCGCCGCCGCCCGGGATCGAGTCGAGGCCCGCCGCGCGCAGCCGGCCGACGTCTCTGCGACCGTGAGCCGCTGCAGTAATGGCGATGTGCACGACCTCGGACGGCGAGAGCGCGTGCAGGTGGATCGGGTAGCGGGCCTTGATCGAGCGGAACATGTCTCGTACAGTCGATGCGCAGGCCCGGATGATGGCCGCCCTGCAGCAGCAGCGCCGTGCCGCCCGAGCGCCAGGGTCTCCTCGATCTTGCGGAAGATGACCGTCTCGGGCAGGACGTAGCCTTCGGGCTGCCGCGGGTGGCGGTAGAACGCGCAGAAGTCGCAGTCGGTGACGCAGAAGTTGGTGTAGTTCACGTTCCGGTCGATGATGAACGTCACCTCGTTCGCGGGGTGGAGGCGGCGCCGGACTTCGTCGGCCGCCGCCCCGAGCTCGAGCAGGTCGCCGCCCTCGAGCAGCGCGAGCGCGGCCGCGTCGGTGAGCCTGTCGGTCGCCACGTCAGCCGCGCTCGTCGGTCGCTGGGGTCGAACAGCGCATCGAGTCCGACCCGATGGAGACCGGCGCGGTCGCAGCGAGTGACGCCGACGGGGTTCTCCGGCTCGTCGAGACGCAGCTCGAAGCGCACCATGGCGCCCCCGGGCACGCTGGGCTCGCCGCAGGTCGGCAGGCCGTCGACTTCGAACTCGCCGGGCAGCAGCACAAAGCCGAGACGCTGGTGAAAAGCGAGGGAGTCACGATTGACGACTGAGGTGACGGCGCGCACACGGCTGCGTCCGGCGGCCCGGGCCGCGTCGTCAGAAGCGCCCGTA
>CAVWDG010000009.1:0-169491 GCA_963753695.1 uncultured Actinomycetes bacterium | reverse complement strand
GCGAGGCGCCCGCCCTTCGTCTTGCCCGCCTCAACCTACCAGTCGGCACTTTTGAGCTCGCCAACTGCATCCGACCGTTTTCTTCCACGAGGCCCGCAACATGGCTTCAATGCAACGTATGACGAACGCTGAACACGCTATATGAGGCCTCACGGCCCTGGGTGCGCTTTGCCGCACCGTCTGCTCGCCGGCGTGAAACCGCGCCTTTCTGGTGAAAATGCGCATGCGGCTCCAAGACAGCTGGCACAGGAAAAATGCATGAACCTCGTCATTCCGGGGGCGCGGGCACCGCCCTGAGCCTGGAACCCAAGAACACGGACGGGAGAAATCAATGGCTTGGCCTGTGTGCATGGGTTCCGGGCCCGGCCCTGACAGGCCGTCCCGGAATGACACTCAGGTTTTTCAGCAGCCTGCCAGCGCACCCTCGACTTTAGGGATTGACCCTAACGCACACCCGGCAGAACCCGGCGCATGCGTCATGGCCTGCCGCATCCGCGGCGAATTGGGCGAGGAATGTTGCTGTTGTTCCTTCCACTCCGCGCTTTCGGGCACCGCCGTACTGGCAAATTCGTAGACCGTGCTGTAGCCGCTGGCGCCCTCGAGAACCCGATAGCGGCGGGCGTAGATCACTCCCGGCACCTTGCGGTAACCTGGCACATATTCCCGACCGGGTCCCAGGCGTTCCACTCCGCATCGACCTCGGCAGGGACGGACATGCGGCCAATCTCTACCCCCGGCTGCGATGCCGCGCTCCGGCATTTCCATGCCCTCCGGGTAAATCTGTTCCCCGACAATGCGTGTCAAATTCTTCCCAATAATGGACGGCGAGACTTTCTGTCCCCATGGCGTCCGCGGCCGGTTGGTAAACGCCGGCGTCTGCATCACCGCCGCGCTTTCCAGTTCATAGCATGCCAGGTACTGCGGGCCACCCTTGACCGCCTCATAGCGGGCCGCTGAGAGAATGCCGGGCACCGACAGCAATTCCGGCAGATGTTCCTTGTTATACCACTCGTTGAATTCCTGCACGTGCTGGGCGTCGATATCAACGTACACCATGAAAATCCCGCGACCTTTTTGTGCCATGTTTCCGTCTCCTCCGTGAAGCGTAGCCGCCATCGTTTTGCCTCGTCTCGTTGGCGCCCGGTCTTCACGCCTGGAGCCCGGGAGAGACACGAGACAACAACTGGGGAGCCATCTTAGCCGATATTCCCCAAATTTCCGGGGCTGTTGAGCGCGATCTTCCGTCTCATCGAGGCACACCGCAATGGAATTCGGGCACAACCAGCCTCGTTCGCAGCCAATCGTTCGGGTCTGCTTGCTTCCCCCGCCCGGAGTCTGCGCCTTCTCGTCATTCGACACACTCTGCCTTCGTGGCTGTTCACATCTGACACCGCCGCTGTCGTGCCGGAGCGGGTGGCCGGTCACGCGCTTGCCGCTTCGCCTACCCCGCCTTCCAAAATTGTTACTTTTCGAGCATGGGCGCGCGGGCGGATGCTTTGCCACAGGCGGCAGGTATTCCGAGACAGTCCAGACACCATCAACCAACCCAATCGTCGAAGATTGGATCATAGCGGCTCGCCGCATCATAAATTTGTCGAAATGGTATGTAATGGTCGCAAGAACCGTTCGATTAACCCGACGGTGCGCTTAACGATTGTCATGGAGCTGAGGTGTTGTTGTCGCAGTTTGCGGCGTCGCGTCAGTCCCAGGCGAACCCAGGGATTGTATGCAACCAATTTTTGCTGCAGATTTGCTGCAGATGCAGCGGCGGGCAACATCGGCTGCAATAAGGTTGTGTTGCGTGCTTGAGCCAGCCACCGCGTCGGCCAGCCCTTCCGGCTCTGCCCAGACACCTAAAGCATGATCGCTCTGGATTGAAGCACCTCCAGCTTTATCCCTTCCCCCGGGCTCTCACCCGGGGTCCACTTCTTCACTCGCGGATGTCGGGACGAAAAGACGTGGACGGCCGGGCTAAGCCCGGCCAAAACGGAGTTCCGTGGGGTTTGAACCTCGAAAACGGGGCCCTGCTTCGGGCCCGCTTTCAGCCGATCACCCGGTCGCGGCGGAACGCGGCGATCTCCTCCGCATCGTAGCCGTGCTGGGCGAGCACCGCGTCGGTGTCGGCGCCGAATTCAGGTGGCGGCGTCTCGATGCTGGGGCCGCCATGAGCGAATTTGAAGGCGGCCAGCGGCACCCCGAATGGACCGTCGATTTCGGCAAACCGAGGCGTGTTGGTGAAACACGCCTCGGGTTTTGAAATGCGGGTCGGCCACCGCCTCGGCCATCGTTCGCACCCGCGCCGCCGGAACATGCCTTGCCTGTAGATAAACCTCCCACTCGTCTGCGGTGCGCGTTTTGATGATATCGGCGAGCACGGCTGCTTCGCGCGCGCGGTTGGTCTCGCGCGCCTCATTGTCATGCTTGATCATGTCGGGCCGTTCCAGCACCGTCCACAAGCGGCGCTGCTGCCCGAGATTGCAGGCGGCGATCATCAGCAGCCCGTCCTTGGCTTCGTAAGCAGCTATTGGTGGCGAAGGGCTGCTTGTTGCCGTGCGGGCGCGGCTCAGCGCCGGTGCGCATGTAGCCGGTCAGGTGCGAGCCCATCAGCATCATCGCGACGCCAACCATGGCGAGGTCGATATGCTGCCCCTTTCCAGTCCGCTCGCGCTGGAACAACGCGCTGGCGAGCGCAAAGGTCCCCATCGTCCCAGTCGCGTAATCGACCGCCGGGGCTCCGAACTTGATTGGATTGACCTCCTCGGTGCCGGTCATCGCCATTAAGCCGGAGGTCGCCTGAATGACGTGGTCATAGGCGGTCTGCGGCCGCGGCGCGGGCCGTCCTGGCCGAACGCGGAGATCGAGCAATAGATCAGTCGCGGGTTGATCGCACTCATAGCCGCATAGCCGAGCCCCAACGCTTCGAACGCGCCCGGCCGGAAATTTTCGACCAACACGTCGGCAGCAGCGAGGAGCCGCTTGAGGATCTCACGGCCCGGTTCGGAGTCGAGATTAAGCGTGATGGAGCGCTTGTTCGAACCCTGAGTCAGGAATGATGTGCCCATGTGCTGACGGTTCAGGGCACGGTCAGTACCGCCGTCACGGCTTTGGTCGGGATCGTCGGGATGCTCGACTTTGATCACATCGGCGCCGAGCACGGCGAGCTGATAAACCGCGAACGGGCCAGCCAGTACATGGGTGACGTCGATGATGCGAATGCCCTCGAACGGTCGGGTCACGCCGGTCTCCTGTAGCAAGTCAACCGGAACACGCGGAACTTAGAGCATACCGCGTGCCCGGTCGTCGCCCGAAATGAACCAGAAATCGCCGTCATGCGGCGTCGAAACCGGAACCAGGCTGCCACCCGGTGCTAGTTCGAAGGCGGCGTATCCGAGCCCGGCCAGAAATGCGAAGGCGGCGTCAAGGGTTCCGCCGGCACGGGTCAGATGCGCGCCGGACAGCTCGATCAGCAGGCAGGGGTGAAATCGGCGCAAGGTGTCTTCCGCGCCGCGCAGTAGTGAAAGCTCCCAGCCCTCGATGTCGGCCTTGATCAAATCAACGCGATCGAGAGCGAGCGCCGCCGCGACTGTGTCGATAGTAGTCAGCGCCACCAGCTCCTGCGCCACCGCTACCCAGCGCTCCTGCGGCGCGCCCAAATGCGACAGCCCGAACCCGTAGCTGCCGCTGCGCTTGACCGGCACGCTCAAGTTCCCGACCCCGCATTGGGTGCCGAGCGCCATCGGCAGCACCGCGACATTGCCGAGCCGATGCAGCCATACGACAACACGCAGGATCGCGCGGGCGTAGCTTCCAGGCTCGAACGCGTAAACTCGACCGGCGAACGCGGCGCGCGCAAACAACTTGGTGTATTGGCCGGAATGCGCGCCAACATCGAAGACGACAGCCGCACGGGGCACCATGCGCGCGATCGTCGGAGCGAGCGCCCGATGGTGCTGCTGCGTCGTGGCCTTGAACAGATGCGCGGCGAAGCTGCCTGACAGCCGCCAGCGGTAGGGATCGAGAGGCACGATCGGCGGCGGTGGGGATCACCGGCCGGCACCTCGCCCGGCTCGTCCCTGCCGACATCGCTACGCATACATGCCTCCCAATATGGCGAGTGTCAGTCTACTCCCCGCACCGACCCGGTGAAGGCGGCATCACGCGCCAACTGCACCGCACCGGCTGGTGCTTGCCACCCGGATCCCGCCGCTATAGTCGCCGCCGCCATTAAGAGAATATCGAGTACGCAGATGCCGCTTCGTTCGCTCGTAGCGCGGATTGCCGTTCTGCTGACATTCCTGCTCGTCTCGGCACCTGCGGGCGCGGCGGTGTTCACCGACGCGGCCGGACGCCGGGTGATGCTGCCGGACCAGGTTGAGCGGATCATGCCCGCCGGACCGGCTTCAGCAGTCTTTGTCTTTGCGCTGGTACCAAACAAGTTGATCGGCTGGACGGAGCCGCTATCGCGCGCGCAGCGGAACCTGTTGCCGGCAAATTTTGCGCGGCTTCCCGTCATCGGACAATTGGGCGGGTCGATTCCGACGGCCACAGCAGCCGATGTGCAGCGGCTGCATCCCGATTTGATCATTGGTTACGGCGTGCTGTCACCGTCGACGGTGATGCTCGCTGATCGCATTCAGCAACAGACCGGAGTTCCCTATATCCTTCTCGACGACAGCATCCAGCAGATGCCGGAGATGCTCCGCCAGGTCGGCCCGATCGTTGGGGCGGGCGATCACGGCCTCGCTGTCGCCAGCTATGCCTACCATGCGATCGAAGGGCTGCGCGGGCAGCTGCTGATCAGCTCTGCCATAGACCGGCCGCTGGTCTATTACGGCCGCGGGAGCGACGGGCTCGAAACCGGTCTCCCCGGCTCCCCGGCCATCAGCAATGTCGACCAGGCCGGCGTCATCAATGTGGCGGCCGGCCTCGGCCGTGGCGGGCTTATCCGGGTTACGCGCGCTCAGATATTTTCGTGGAATCCGCAGATCATCGTGGCGCAAGAGCGCAGCTTTTATAATGCGCTGTTGCGCGATCCGCAGTGGCGCGGGCTGGCAGCGGTCCGCAGCAAGCGGGTCTACCTGGCGCCGGCCGACCCGTTTGGGTGGATCGACGGCCCGCCAGGGGTCAACCGGGCCATCGGACTATATTGGCTGTCAAATCTCTTTTATCCGGACCTTTATCAAGAAGATTTGCGCACAAATGCGCGTGAATTCTACCAATTGTATTACGGGGTCGCGCTCAGTGACCGGCAGCTCGAGGCCTTGATACGGCCAGCGGAAGCCAGTCCCGGTGAAACCAGCCGGTTGGCGAACGTACCGCTATTTGGCGCCGAGCCACCGCCACTACCGACCACTCAGCCCGGCGGCTCCTCGACACCGGCACGGCCCTCCGGGGTGCCGGGCCGTGGCAGCTTGCGCGGCGGCGGAGCGGGCCCGGCGCCCGGTACGCCGTGAACCGTGGCGAGGGCTAACTGGCGCACGCTCAGGATTTGGTCGCCCGCACAAAGCACATGATCCCGCGTTGCGGGGTCCAACATACGATGGCATGACCCGTCGGATTGTCGGTTCGGTGCAAAATCTTTTCTGGGGGCACCGAGAGCCAGTTCCCGGCGACCATCGCCTCGTAATGGTCTGCCCTGATCCGGTATTCGGTCGCGCGACAATCCGCCAACGAACAGCATGAGATCTTCGTGCCGGGCTGCTGCAGGCTGCGGAACCACGGCGCCAGCGCGGGGTCGGCGTTAGGCGGCGGTTGCGCTGCAGCGGCGGCGGCAAGCAACAGGGCCGAGGCAATGACGGCGCAGGTACCCGGTCGTGCCGGGAATTGCTTAAAAACGACGGACATTCTCGAAAGGCCATCCCCGATCCAGCGGCCGGTAGTCCGCGGCCGCGAGCTTAACCCAGACGGGCGATGGAGCAAGAACGGCATCTGTTTACCACATGTATATTACGTTTAATATCGGCCATTGACATTGATTTTGCGCTCAATTGTTATGGCGCCGGGGAAGGCATCGGGCCGGCGGCCAGCTCAGCGCTGGCCCGTAGCCCCGGGCGTCATAAGGAGGAATCAATGGAGTCGCGGCTTTCAGCGCCTTCGGCTTCGTCACCGGTTTCGCCGGGTACAGCGGCTTGCGGTTGCATCTTTCTAATTCGCTCGGATCCCGCACACGCTCACTTGCTTGCCCAGTCGGCGCGCGCAGCGCTGGCGGCGGCCGATTCGGTTCTCCATGACGATGACGTCGATCCGAGGATACTGGCCTTGGTCCCGCACGGCGCCTTTGTCGAGCCGGTCGCGTCCGACAGCGATTGCGCCCCGGCAAAATCCCCCGCGATCGCCCGCGCGCGCAAACTTGCTTCCGAAGGTTGGCGGGTAGTCTGGCTCGTATCCGACGATGATCGTCGGCACCCCCCAGCGGCCCTAGCAGCTGGCGGCGCCATCCATGTTTGCACGGATGCTTGTGCTCACGAGCCGCAAGCCGCAGCGGTCAATGGGCACGGCCCGAAGCCCTTGGCGACCGCATTCAACGGCCTTGCCGGGTAGTTCCGGGGTTTATCCCCGGCGCAGTAGGCGCAATACCTGGTCGAGCTGATCGAGGCTCGCGTAATGCAAGGTTAGAGCTCCGCCGCGAGCCTTCGGGTCGAGAGTAACGCGCAGCCCGAGATAGGCTCCGAGGTCGCGCTCGAGGGTGAGCGTATCGGCGTCGCGAACCCGCGGGCGTCGCCCCTGCGTTGCTTGTATGCGGCGCTGCACGAGGCGCTCGGTAGCGCGAACATTGAGTCCGCGGCGTACAACCTCTTCGGCGAGTGCCCCGGGGTCGGCGCCGGCGAGGAGCGCCCGCGCATGGCCGGCCGACAGCTCGCCCTCGTCGAGCCGCTGGCGCACCGGGGCCGGCAACGAAAGCAGTCGCACCGTGTTGGCGATGTGGCTGCGGCTTTTACCGACGGCTTCGGCAAGCCTCGCCTGAGTGCGGCCAAACTCCGCGATCAGCCGGCTGTAGGCTTCGGCTTCTTCGAGTGGTGATAGATCTTCGCGCTGAAGGTTCTCGACGAGCGCGATCTCGAGCACTTCGGAATCGCCGAGCGACCGCACGATCACGGGTACTTCATGGAGTCCGGCGCGCTGCGCGGCGCGCCAGCGGCGCTCGCCGGCGACCAGTTCGAAGGCGGCATCGTCATCGACGACAGCACGCACCAGCAGCGGCTGCAACACGCCCTTTTCGCGGATCGACTGGGCGAGCGCCTCGAGCTCGGCCTCGTCGAAGCGTCGACGCGGCTGCAAACTCCCGGGCCTGATCAGCTCGATCGGAACGCGCCGTTGAGCGCCAGGGTCCGGTGTCGCATCGGTCTCGGTCTCGCCGAACAAGGCGGCGAGGCCGCGGCCGAGCGGGCGCCGCTTGATCCGGTCGCTCATTGCGGCATGCCGGGCGCGGCGCGGCGTAACAATTCGGCCGCGAGCTGGATATAGGCCTGGGCGCCGGCGCAGCGATGGTCGTAGATCAGCACCGGCTTGCCGTGCGATGGCGCCTCGGAAACCCGCACATTGCGCGGGATCACGGTATTGAAGACCTTGGCGCCGAGATGCTCGCGCACGTCGAGAGCGACGAGATCGCACAGATTATTGCGCCGGTCGTACATCGTCAGCACCACGCCCTGCAGTTCGAGGCGCGGGTTCAAGGCCCGCTGCACTCGTTCAATCGTGCGCATCAGCTGGCTCAACCCTTCGAGCGCATAAAATTCGCACTGCATTGGCACCAGCGCCCGATCGGCGGCAACGAGGGCGTTGATCGTCAGCAGATTCAGCGATGGCGGACAATCGATCAGCACCTCGTCGTAATCGCGCACCCGGCTGCGAATTGCCCGGCTCAGCAAGAACTCACGGCGCTCACGGGTCATGAACTCGAACTCGACGCCGCTCAGATCGTCCGAGGCCGGGATGATCGACAGACCCGGAATCTCGGTTCCGAGAACGGCGTCAGCCAGTTCGGCCTCGCCGAGGATCAGCTCGTAGCTAGTCACCCGGCGTGCCCGGCGGGGGATGCCGAGCCCGGTGCTGGCGTTCCCTTGCGGGTCGAGATCGATGACCAGAACGCGATGGCCTGCCGCGGCCAGCGCCGTCGCCAGATTGATTGCGGTGGTAGTCTTCCCGACCCCGCCCTTTTGATTGGCGACGGCGACGATCCGGGCGCGATACGCAACCGAACGCGACTCCGGCTGGGCCTCAACTGTCGTGAGGCTCACAGACGACTTGATGCAAGCGCAGAACGACCCCCCGCGGATCGGCTATGCTGTTGTGCAGTACCACGGTCATTGTCCAGCGTTTGCGCGCGAGGGTCAATTCCTCCCCCGCCCGCTCGCCCTTGAGAAACAGGCAGACCGTGTCGGGCCCCAGAAATGGCTGGGCGAGATCGAGCAGCCGGTCGAGCGGCGCCAATGCCCGCGCGGTCACGACACCGACCAAGTGCAGCGGCACGGCAGCGACGCGACAGGGGCGGATTGTCACAGACGCCTCGGTCACGCGCGCCGCCTCGCGCAGAAACGCCGCTTTGCGCGAATCCGCCTCGACCAGCTCGACATCGGGCACGCCGAGAATCGCCAGCACCAAGCCGGGAAACCCGGCGCCGGCACCGAGATCAATCAGGCTTTGCGCACCGTCGGGCACGAACGGCCGCAGCTGCGCCGAATCCAGAAAGTGGCGCCGCCACAGATCGGCGATCGTGTCCCGGCCGACGAGATTGATTTGCGCCGACCATCGGGTCAGCAAATCCGCGTAGGCCTCGAGGCGTGCCAGTGTTTCACGTGAAACAGGGAAGATCTCGGCGAAGCCTTGCGTGCTCAGCGGTGGCGAATTATCATGCCGCACGCCGCCTCACATGCTTCAACAGCGCGACCAGCGCCGCCGGGGTCACCCCCGAGATCCGCGCCGCAGCGCCCAAGGTCGCCGGCCGGGCGACCGCGAGCTTGTCGCAGATCTCCCGCGACAGGCTGCCGACCGTCGTGTAGTCGAGATCCGCCGGCAACAGCAACGCCTCGTCGCGGCGGAACGCGGCAATATCGCGCTCCTGGCGCTCAAGATAGCCGGCATAGCGCGCATCTATCTCGACCTGCTCGGCGATTTCCGGCGTCAGTCCAGCGAGATCGGGCCAGATCGCCGCTAGCCTTGCGAGGTCGACCCCGGGATAGGCGAGCAATTCCGCGGCAGTGCGGGAGATGCCGTCCTCGTTGACTGCGATCCCGTGGCGCTTCAGAGCCGGCGGCGTCATCCGGAGCCGGGCAAGCCGGTCGCGGGCCGCGCCGAGCGCCGCCATCTTTGTTGCAAATTTCTCGGCGCGTCCGGCGGCGACACAGCCGAGGCGCACCCCAATCGGGGTCAACCGTTGATCGGCGTTGTCGGCGCGGAGGACCAGGCGGTACTCGGCGCGCGAGGTGAACATCCGGTATGGCTCGCTGGCGCCGCGGGTGACGAGGTCGTCGATCAGCACCCCGATATAGGCGTCGGCGCGGTCGAGAACGAGCGGCTCAGCCCCCGACGCCGCGAGTGCTGCGTTGAGCCCGGCAATCACCCCTTGCGCCGCCGCCTCCTCATAGCCGGTCGTGCCGTTGATCTGGCCGGCGAAATAGAGGCCGGGAACCCGCCGGGTCTCCAGGCTCGAATAAAGCTCGCGCGGATCGACGAAATCATACTCGATTGCGTAACCGGGCCGCCGCATCGCCGCGTGTTCGAGACCGGGGATGGTTTGCAGCATCGCGTCCTGCACGTCACGCGGCAATGAGGTCGAGATGCCGTTCGGGTAGATCGTGTCGTCGTCGAGGCCCTCCGGCTCGAGAAAGATCTGGTGCCGCTGGCGCTCGGCAAAGCGCACGATCTTGTCCTCGATCGAAGGGCAGTAGCGCGGCCCGATGCCGCTGATGTCGCCCGAATACATCGGCGATCGGGCGAGATTGGCGCGGATCAACGCGTGCGTCGCCGGGGTCGTTGTCGTGATGTGGCAGGCGATTTGCGGCGTCGTAATCCGCTCGGTCATGAACGAAAACGGCGGCGGTGGATCATCGCCCGGCTGGCGGTCGAGCCCAGCCCAGTCGATCGTTTTCCCATCGAGCCGGGGCGGGGTGCCGGTCTTGAGCCGGCCGAGGGCGAACCCGGTGCGGGCAAGGGTCCGCGGCAGCCCATGTGACGGCGGGTCGCCGACCCTTCCAGCCGGGATCTTTTCCTCGCCGATATGGATCAGGCCATTGAGAAAGGTGCCGGTGGTCAACACCACCCGGCCCGCCGCGATCTCACGCCCGTCGCCGAGCACAACCCCGCAAATCCGGCCAACGCGGTTGAGCGACAGATCCTCGGCCGCGCCCTCGGCGATGTCGAGGCCGGCGGTTTCGGCCAGCAATTCGCCGACCGCCCGGCGATAAAGCTTGCGGTCGGCCTGGGCCCGCGGCCCGCGCACCGCCGCGCCCTTGCTGCGGTTCAGAATACGGAACTGGATGCCGGCCCGGTCGATTGCGCGGCCCATGACGCCGTCGAGCGCGTCGATTTCTCGCACCAGATGCCCCTTGCCGAGCCCCCCGATCGCCGGATTGCACGACATCTCGCCGATCGTCGCCCGCTTGTGAGTCAGCAGCAAGGTGCGCGCGCCCAACCGCGCCGAGGCGGCGGCCGCCTCGCACCCCGCATGCCCGCCGCCGACCACGACGACGTCGTAACGCCGGAAAATCTCATTCATGGCCGCGGAATGTATGGAGCCTGCTCAGACGTGTCGAGGTTTCACGTGAAACACCGCGGCGCGTCGCCTGCTCGGCAGACGTCACGCCAGTTCTCGCGTCTCCAGCCGAGGACAAGGACGCGTCACTCTATCGACCGCGTCTTTCTGCTGAGGAATCGGGAAACGGCTTATTTCGCATAGAGAATTGACCTCGTTTCTCTTCTGGAATCAGTATTTTGACCTCGTTTTGGATGTTAGTGAGGCTGACGACGAAGCCGAACGACCTTTGACCGTTGGGTCGAAGCTGATCGAGAAAGCCATCGGCATCTCGCAGAAACACTTCTTTCCCATCAGTGACGAGCCATCGCAGCGGGGTGGTATCGTCTGCCGATTTTTTCCACGTGTTGTAGCGGGCCAGGGTCTGCATGGCCGCTTTGAGGCGAGCAAGCTCGACGCCCGTCTCGCGTAGTCGCTGGATCGTGCGGGCCACGACGAGGTCTCGGTAGGAATAATAGCGTACCTTACCGCGAACGCCGGGTGTACCCGGCGGAACGTAGGCTGGCTGTAGGTAGCCCATTCGATAGAGGTAATCGAGCATATGGAGGCTGATGCCGGTGATGCTGGCCGCCTCCTTGGGTGTGAAAGCGTAAGGGATTTTCTTCGGTATGGGCATCGTTGAGAGCCTTGGTGGATGGGTTGTCATAATAATTGAAGTTCGCTCAGATTTCATCTACATAATCGGAATGTTGACCGCTCTGGCTACACGGAAGGGTGCCCGCCGCCTCAGCGATGTACCGAAGCCGGTCCTTCAGGCGCTCGCGGCAGGGACAGTCGAAACGGTCAACCTAATGGAGTGGTTGGCTGCGGATATGGCTGCGCTTGCGCGCTGCGTCTCAAACCAGGTGAGCGGAGCATCCCTTCGGGCCGCGCTGCGGGATGTCGCCGGTCAGGTCGAGCATCTGCGGATAACCGCACGGCTCACCACCATTGGTCGGGCAATTGCCGACGGATTACCCGATCTTCAAGACGAGAATTTCCGGTTCCTCGCCAGCCACACGAGCGATCTCGTCCGGCAATGGGCGTGCTACGCGGTCAACGACGACCGGATAAGGATGTCGCTGGCGGAGAGGCTCAGGCTGACCCTGCCGTTTGCGGCTGATCAAAACATGACCGTCCGCGAGGCGGCATGGATGGCATTCCGACCCCATATCCTTCTGAGCGTCGGAGAGCTGGTCCGGCTGTTGGAGCCCCTGTCGCGCGACTCGAACGCTTTTGTCAGGCGGTTTGCCATCGAGGTGACGCGCCCGCGAAGCGTCTGGGGCTCGCATTTCGAGCGCTTTAAGCGCCGCCCGCAGGAGGCACTGTCCCTGCTGGAGAACGTGCGGCAAGATCGCGTTCGCTACGTTCAGTTGGCGGTCGGAAACTGGTTGAACGATGCCTCGAAGTCGTGCCCGGAGTGGGTGGTCGAAGTGTGCGAGCGCTGGTCCGCTGAGGATAACCCGCATACCGCTGCGATCACCAGAAGGGGCCTCCGCACGCTCGCTCGTCGACAGGCTCGGGTTGTCGGGGGCGGTCTGTTGGGACTGGGCGTGACGTTCGCGGGGGCGTCTTAATGGTCCTCGTTTCTGGAGGAAGGCAATGTTGAAGGCCACCGTGTCAGGGAGCTTTCATCGGCACATGCCAGCGATTTATGGCGCGGTCTGCGAGCTTCGCGCCCTCGGGGTCGACGTGCTCTCCCCGTCCGATCCCCGTATCGTCGACCATGCCGGTGAGTTCCTATTCGTGGCGAGTGATCGCCTCCGCTCGGTCAAGCTGGTCGAGGATCGCCATCTTGAGGCAATCCGTTCGTCGGACTTTCTTTGGGTAGTCTGCCCGGACGGATACACAGGTCCGTCCACCAGCGGCGAGATTCTGGCGGCATCCGTGCTGAATGTGCCGGTCTACTCTTCGTCGCCAGCACTGGACATCACAATTGGCCAATATGTTCGGCGTGTACCCGACATTCGCACGGCAATCCAAGAGCGCGCTCACGCCAAGGCAGTTGCGGAGCCGCGCACTCACGTATTGCTCGATCCGGAATGGGCTATCGGAGAGTTGATTGGCGCATTGGAACGACTGCGGCCTGCGCTGACCGGCCAGATTGGAGATAGGAGATCGACGCCAGAGCGAGAGATGCGGCGAACGTCTCAGCTTCTCGCACAAACGTTCGGTCTCAACCGACCAATCTGATCTGCGATGGCGAATGAATTCGGGTTCCTTGAGCTTGAACACCTCAAGAACCAACTCGCCGCCATCCGGCAGACGCATCTATCGACCCTGAACTATTACGTGAGTGGGTCGAATACCGGCTATTGGCACGCGCCAGATGATCGCTCTCATGCGTCTCTGTCGAGTACTGCCACGTGCGTGTCATCCCTTGTAGGTGCTGGTCTGTGGAATGACGAAGGCTCACTGCTGGTGGGTCATACGGCTGACGTGGCGGCTGAGCTTATCACGAAGAACAGCAGCGCGGGTTTGGACGATAATAATCCGTTCTCGCTCTCGTTCGTAGCTGAAGGCGTCTTGGACCTAATCAAGGCCGTGCCCGATTATGAGAATAGTACGGATCACCACCGTAAGATTTTGGACGAAACCATACCAATACTAATCACGCATTTGATGAATGAGACACCCCAAAAAGAAGGAGATAAACCGCGGCGAGGGTCGATTTCGATTCCGCCGTATCCACCATCGGCGTATCTGACACAACTTGTATTTCGCATTTTGGATCGCTGTGATAAGGCAACTCAGGAAATTCGTGAAGCTGTCTATATATGGTCGCGTGCTGAAATAAACAAGCAAGTAGCGCTAATTTCTGCTGATAGTCGCGTTGGCGATCCTCTTCAGTTGGTTTATGCCCTCATTTTAACGGAGAGCGCAGCACCGACTAATGTTAAAAGCCCCGAAGATTTGGAGATATTTCGACACGCATTAAAGTTATTTTTTCGCAAACAGAAACCCGATGGCTCTTGGCCTGCAAGCCGCCCACTTTTTCATTATAGCAAAGTAGGCAATGCCTATTGTTTTGAATATGAATTACTTACTCAACTGTTGTTATGTAGGGAGATTTGGGATGAAGTTTTGCCGTATCTCCGGTATTTGGCCCAGGCGACGCAATACCTCCGAGGGACGGCCTTTGATCTACGTCCGGAGGAACCCGGAACGGTGGTCGGCTGGGCATCGGGACACCACCCACAGTTAGAGGGGCCTGAGTCCTGGTCCACCGCATCGGTCTATCATTTTGCGCATACGTTGGACCGTCTCCTCGGAGAAGCACTCCGGCGCGCACTGTTTTCAGAGGTCGGCGCTATCTATCCGCGAGCGCCGCTACCCTCTACGGTGCCTCCTGCCGACGATGACGCGTCCGGCTTTGCCCCGGGATTTCTGGATGCTCCCGTCCATATGTCCGATGGACCGGAGGGAAGTCTTCGGCAGGTTTTGGCCCAGCGCTTCGTCTACCCGATAGCCCGTGAAGCCGAGAAGATACAAAACGGCGGCCGACTATCCGGTGAAACACCGATGTCGGCGATCCTCTTCGGGCCACCGGGGACATCAAAGACTGAGTTAGCAAAGATCATCAGTGGTTATCTGAAGTGGCCACTATTATCGGTTGATCCGTCTTACTTGGTAAAGGAGGGCGTCGACAAAATACAGACGATGGCGAACAAATTGTTCGGCGCGATGGCTATCGCCGAGCAAATTGTGGTGCTTTTGGACGAATTTGACGAAATTGGGCGAAGCCGCTCTGGCAACGAGGACATGGTATCTCGGTTCATAACCACAGCCATGCTTCCCAAACTTGCCGCTATCAATAGAGCGCGGAAAATTGTCTTTCTGCTGGCAACAAATTATGTGAGTGGATTCGATGCTGCATTTAGTCGCGGTGGTCGATTTGATATGTTGTTACAAGTAATGCCTCCTACTCTTGATGAAAAACTCACGAACGCAAATTGGAGCATCTTGAAAGATTCGTTGAAACAATTGCAACCTCAACGAAGACCTGAGGCCAAGGCCAAAATAACAGACCTCACTTTTCTTGAAACGCAGCAACTTGTTCGAGACCTGAACGGTGTGAATGGCGCGGATAATATTCTGTCGACGATAGTATCAGCTTGGGAAGCTTGCACGTTGGAGAGACATTATGATACTGGCCAGGATAAAGATACAGGAACGCAATGGCGCGATGTCTGTCAGAGGGAGGCTGAGCATATGGGCCGGATTCCGCCGTTGAGAAAAGTAGCCTGAGCTACCTGATCTAGCCAATTTGACACGTCGGACCCTTCGATCTAAATCGCCCCAGACCTCCTCCTGGCGGCTGGCTTCACGGCGAGCGAGATCAGCGCTTCCGACACGCGGCCCATGTCGGGCTATTTGCCGATCAAGTGGGTGACTCAGCTACATAATTCCGGTCACTTGCCGATGCAGAAGTCGCGGAAGATCACGTCGAGCAGATCCTCCACGTCGACCGTGCCGGTGATTCGGCCGATGCTGCGCAAGGCGAGGCGAAGGTCCTCGGCCTGTAATTCCGGCAGCGTCGCCTCGAAGGCTCGGTGCAGCGAAGCTGCGGCCTCTTCGAGCGCCTGGCGGTGACGGGCGCGGGTCAGAACCGGGGCTTCGATTCGATAGGCTTGGGCAATTCGATCGGAAAGAGCTGCCAGCAGTGCGTCGAGCCCTGCGCCGGTCAGGGCAGAGACCGGGATCGCCGCTCCCGCGCTTCCGGTTGGCACGGCCATCGCCTTTCCCGCTATTGGAGGAAAAAGAGGACCTGTCGACAACGATAACTTACTGTCGTCATGGCCGGGCTTGTCCCGGCTATCCACGGCTCTCTCGCACCCCCCGTCACCCGTCGCCCCGTAGATGCCCGGATCAAGTCCGGGCATGACGGTTTTTGGTGGCGCGTACCTCACCCTCAAACCTGTCTCGTTCCCCCGCTCCGGGCCGGCCACAGGCGAAGCGGGGTGGGCTGAAAGCTGCGCCAACAGGTCGATCTTGTTGGCGACGAGGATCGTGTCGGGGCCGGGCCAGGCCGCGGCGCCGGTGGCTTCGGCGGGGTGGCGCGCGTCGAATAAGAAAAGCCGGATCTCGGCCTCCTCGGCGCGGCGCAAAGCACGGCGCAGCCCTTCCTGTTCGACCGCGTCGCTGCTGTCGCGCAAGCCCGCCGTGTCGGCGAGGACGATCGGATAGCCGCCAAGGTCGATCGCGACCTCGACGATGTCGCGAGTGGTGCCGGCGATCGGAGAGGTGATCGCCGCTTCTCGCCGGGCGATCCGGTTCAGCAGGCTGGACTTGCCGGCGTTGGGAGGGCCGACGATCGCGACGCTGATTCCGTCGCGCAGCCTTTCGCCGCGATGGCCGTCGGCGAGATGGCCGTTAACTTCGGCTGAGAGCTCACCCGTCTCTACGCGGATGCGATCTTCGATCTCCGGCGGCAGATCCTCATCGGGGAAATCGATCGCGGCTTCGAGATGGGCGAGGATATGGGTCAACCGACGCGACCACTCGCGATAAAGACCGCCGAGCGCACCGTCGAGCTGGCGCAATGCCTGGCGGCGCTGAGCTTCGGTCTCGGCCGCGGCAAGATCGGCGACCGCCTCGGCCTGAGTAAGGTCGAGCTTGCCGTTCAGAAACGCGCGACGGGTGAACTCCCCGGGCTCAGCGAGGCGCAGCCCGAGCCGGCTCAGTACCTCGATGAGTGCAGCGAGCACGGCACGGCTGCCGTGCACGTGAAACTCGGCGACATCCTCGCCGGTGGCGCTGTTCGGCGCCGGGAACCACAGCACCAATCCGTCGTCTAGCAGCTCGCCGTTCGCCGGGTTGACAAACCGTCTGCGCCGGACCGATCGCGGCGGTGGTAAATCGCCCGCGACCAGGGAGAGGACTCGCGCGGCGTCGGTTCCCGATAGCCGCAAGATCGCGATAGCGGCGCGGCCTGCCGCCGTCGCCGGGGCGAAAATAGTGTCTGTCGTGAACTCGGCAGCCGTTAGTGCTTTGGCGGCAGCTGGTCCGGCTGCAGCATCAGCCGATCGACCCGGCCTCAAGCCGCCCCGAGTAATGTCACACCGACAGGTTGACGAAGACTTCAGGTGAACTGAACTGCGGCGAGAAGGAGTCGAACCGTGCCGGCCTCACAGCTTCCTCTGCAGGTCCTGCCGCTCGACTACGACAAGGCCGACCCCACATCGATCGAACGCTACGCGAAGCGCCTGATCGGGCGGACCCTGCGCGAGGCAGTCAAGGCTGACCTTCACGTGGAGGTCTCTCGGGGCAAGGGCGGCTTAGGCCAGGACCTCGAGCTCCTGTACTTCAAGCTTCCGCGCAGCAACGCGAGTCGACCAGACTTCGCAGAGGCAGGTCTCGAACTAAAGTGCTCCCCTGTCAGGCGGCTGAAAGACGGCCGGCTGGTGCCCAAGGAGCGCGTGTCGCTGAGCATGATCGACTACGCGCACATCCTCGATGAGGAGTGGGAGACCTCGGCGTTCCTGAAGAAGAACCGCCACCTGCTCCTAGTCTTCTACCTTTTCGACGAGCACATCACGAGCGCGCTGGACTACACCATCAAGTACGTGGGGCGCTGGAGCATTCCGGACGAGTGCATGCCGCTGCTCAGGGACGACTGGCTCTACATCCAAAAGATGCTCCGTATCTACGGACCTGGCGGCCTGTCGGGCCGACTCACCAACCACCTCGAGGCCGCGAAGAAGGGGGCGCTGGGAATCAACGCAAACCGCGCCTTTGCGCTCAAGCCCGCCTTCGTCGGCAAGTACGTCCTCCCTGTGCTGCGAACGCAGCCGACCTGCCGCAGCACCTCGACGCTGCGCTGCTCGCCGCACAGGCGGCCAAGATACGCCAGCTGTTCGTGCCCTTCATGGGTCTCACTGCGGCCGAGATCGGCCGGAGCTTGGGATTGAAGTTCAATCCGGCTGCGAAGAACTTCCACGCCGCCGCAACAAAGGCCGTCCTGGGTGTAGACCCCGACAACGCCATAGAAGACGTCACGGTTCGGTCAGTCAGGCTGGATTTTGGCAGGCATGTGCCGCGAGAGCACATCTCTTTTCCGTACTTCGACTACTTCGACCTTCTGAAACAGGAGTGGGAGGACTCAGATCTCCGACAGCTGCTGACGAAAGCGTTCCTCTTTGTCGTCTATCGACAGCGGTCGCCGCGGGGTCAGTACGTTCTTGACGATGTTCGGCTCTGGCTGATGCCTGCGGACGACCTTGAGGGTGAAGTAAGACGCGTGTGGATGGAGACCGTGGCGAGAGTGCGGAATGGCTCGGCAGACAGATTGCCCAAGCCATCTGACAGTCGGATCGCTCACGTCCGACCGCACGGCAGAGACAATCGCGACACACTGCCCGCGCCCGGCAATGCGCGGGTCGTCAAGAAGTCGTTCTGGCTCAACAACACCTATATTGGTGCCCTACTCGCCTGACTCGGCACCACCAGCTTGGCGAACGTCCACCACCCCGGTGCCCACGCACCTGGCGTCAGTTGCATCAGCCATGTGAAGATCGCTGTACGCGCGCCGGTATGTAAGTACAATGTACGCACATCAAAAACGAGCTCAAAGGGTATGTCATGACCATGACGACCGACCGCCCAGGAGCTAAGGACCAGCGCCTCAACATCCGCGCGAGCGAGGCTGAGAAGGCCACGCTCGAGCAGGCGGCAAGTGCGACTCACATGGGGGTGAGTCAGTTCACGCTCCAGGCGGCGTTGCGCTCAGCGGAAGAAGTGCTGGCCGATCAGACTCGGTTCGTGCTCCCCGCTGACAAGTGGGACGAGTTCACCGCGCTGCTGGAACGTCCGGCTCGCGTCCTGCCAGCACTCAGGGAGGCCGCCGCCAAGCCGAGTCCTTTCGGTGAACGCTGACGCGCCGCTCGAGCTCGAGCCTCTTCAGGAGCAGTACGCCGTCATCGACTTCGACTGCGGCGTACCCGCACTCAACCTCTACCTGACGAGACAGGCTTTGGCGGACCAGCGCGCTGAGAAGGCGCGCACGTTCGTGGCCGCGCGCAGCCGCCGCGTGGTGGCTTTCTTCAGCCTCGCAGCGGCTAGCGTCGAGCCCCAAGGGGCGACCGAGCGGTTGGCGAAAGGTCAGGGCGCTCAGGCTATTCCTGTGATCTTGCTAGCGCGTCTCGCCGTCGATTCAAGCGAGCAGGGACGAGGCCTTGGCGGGGCCATGCTGGTCGAGGCGATTGCGCGCTGTGCTCGAGCCGCCGATATCATCGGGGCCCGAGCGGTACTAGTTCACGCCAAGGTACCCCGGTGCACGACGTTTCTACGAGGAGCATGGCTTCGAAGCATCGCCGACCAACCCGCTCCACCTGGTCGTGCTCATGAATGACGTCCGCAAGAGTCTGGCCGCCGCGAGCGGCGCTTGAGCGTGAGTGGTACTTCGTCTCCCAAGATCTGCTGTCGTCTTGAACGCAACGTGAGGGCATCGCCGCCGCGCGAGTCGCGGATCTTCCGTCACCCGACCCCGTAGACCAGCCTCACCCGCCCATCCGAAAGCCGCTCAACCGCTTGCAACTCGAGCTCGCGGCGGCGCTCTGTGTTCGCCCAGAGCCCCACTCCCCCGCCGGCGATCACCGGATAGACGATGAGCCGGAGCTCGTCGACCAGCCCGGCGTCGATGCAGGCCGCCGTTGTCCGAGCCCCGCCGATGAGGTAGATGTCCCTGCCGGGCTGCTGCTTGAGGGCGGCGATCTCGTCGAGTCCCCGCACGAAGCTCGTCTGTGGCCACTTGGCCGACGTCAGGCTGCGCGAGAGCACGTAGTGTGGGGTATGCGCGGCGAAGCTGGCCCAGTCGAGCTCATCCGCAGTCGGCGCCGGTCCACCCTCCCAAAGCGGTCTATCCGGCTCGTCCTGGATCGTGGTCCAGTACCACTCGTACTCGGGGTACATGCCTCCCCCGAGTACGCAGGCGTCGATCTGCGGCGTCAGGCCGTAGTCGTCGGACCAGGCCGTTACCCAATGCGCGCTGCCCTCGGGGCCGCGGACCATCCCATCGGCAGAGACCTTCATGCCGGCGATCAACTTGCGCATGCCACCCTCCAGTCGAATGGACTACGAACAACACGACTACCAGCACCGGCGCGACGCGCCCGGCGCTGAGCGACGCGCCCCACGCTGAGCGCCGCGCCTGCCCGACTCGGCCCTGCGGCCTCACGCCGCGCGTTCTACCCGCTCCGGAGCGTTCGCCGCGCCCATCTCCCCGTTGAGGAACGGCAGCACGGTGGGCACCAGCGCGGCCGACGCGAAGATGTCGTAGTGGGTCTGACCGGGGATGATCGCGAGCCGGTTCTGCGACATGTTCTCGCGCATCCAGCCGGCGTCGCGCAGGCCGCCGCCCAGCAGGTGGTAGAACTCGACCATGTGCTCGGGCCGGAACATGTCGCTGTCGCCGTAGACCAGCATGACCGGCATGCGCAGGCCCTTGGCGTCGTCTGCGTAGTCGTAGGGCTGCCGCATGAGCTCACCCATGCGATCGAGCAACCGGGGGAAGTCCTCGGGATGCGGCGCGATCGCGGCGTAGGACTCGTACAGCGGTGTGGCCTTCATCTCGTCGGTCCTGGCGCCGCTCATCTGCGCCTGAAGGGCGATCATCTCGGGGTAGAAGCCGTCCTGGCTGAAGCCGGCCGAGACCAGCACCAGGCGACGCACCAGCTCGGGGTGTTGCACCGCAAGTCGGAAGGCGACGCCGCCGCCCAGCGAGTAGCCGATCACGTCGACTTGGCGGTAGCCGAGCTGCTCGAGCAGGACCGCCATGTCGTCGCCCATGTCGATCAGGCTGATCGGCCGGTCGCCGAGGGGCGTGCGGCCGTGGCCGTGCAGGTCGACCGCGATCACCTGGCGGCCGGCGGCGCGCAGGGCGGGGCTCGGTCCGAACAGGTCGATCGAGCCGAGCCCGCCGTGGAGCACGAGCAGCGGCTCGCCCTCGCCGTGGATCTCGTAGTAGTAGTCGATGCCGTTGGCGTTCACTCGCCCCGCGTCGACGGGTGTCGGGTTTGAGAGGGATCCGGCTTCCATGGTCGCTGCCATCCTTTCTGGTGGTCGCCTGGCCGCTCTTGCGACGTACCCGGGCGGACCTGAAGCTAGCCGCAGCCCCACGATGCTCCAGTGCCCCCATCGGTTGAGAGCGGCGGCGGGCGGGGTACTCCGAGTTCTGGGAAGCGCGCCGGAGAGGGGCGGTCACCAGTCATCAATGGTGTGACCGAAGGGGTGATCGACGTGAGCGTAAGCGAGAATCAGGAGCTCTACCGACGCGTGACCCAGGACGCCTTCGGCAAAGGCGACCTGAACGTCATCGACGAGGTGGTGAGCTCCGACTTTCAGGAGCACGAGCCTGCCCCGGGGATCCGTTCCGGACGAGACGGGGTCAAGGACATCGTCGGCATGATGCGGACGGCCTTTCCCGACCTCACAGTAAGGATCGACGACAGCTTCGGCGTCGGCGATCAGCTGTGTGGGCGGGCCACCTTCATGGGCACCAATACCGGGTCGTTCATGGGCAACCCGCCGACGGGCAAGGCGGTCGCGTGGGAGGCGATCGACGTCATCCGCTCGCGCGACGGGCGCATCACCGAGCACTGGGGCCAGATGGACATCATGGGGCTCCTCACGCAACTCGGCCTGGCGCAGATGCCGATGGCGGCCTGAGTCGGACCGCCTCGGTCGACACGTCTTCGGCCGCCTGGAGGCCGAGCCGCCGCCCACCATGGCCTCGGCTCTTGGGCATCGCTCTCGGCCGGCGCCCCGGTTAGACTGAGAATCGCGCGGCCGGCGGCATGGCAGCGCCGGGCTCAGCTCAGGGGGAGGGTGTATGACCGCGATCCGTTCGACCTTGCGCGTCGCAGCGCTCGTCTTCGCCGCCGGGCTGCGGGCGTGAGCGTGAGCCGCACGACATCCCCCTTCCCCTGGCTCCTCGCTGCCGACGATCCCTCCGTACGCTCCTTCGCGCTCACCGAGCTCCTTGGTGTCTCGCCCGGCGCGCCCGAGGCGGTCGCGGCGCGGCGCGAGATCATGGCGCGCGGCGCCGTGCCCCGCATACTCGCCGCGCAGGGCGACGACGGCCATTGGGAGGGGCGCGATCGCTTCTACACCGCCAAGTACCGCGGTACCGTGTGGACGCTGCTCATCCTCGCCGAGCTCGGCGCCGACGGCTCAGACGAGCGCCTGCGGCGCGGCTGCGAGGCGCTGCTGCGCGACTCTCAGGACCGCGCCTCCGGCGGCTTCGCCACCGCGCGCGGCAAGAAGGGCGACGGTGGGCTGCACGGGCGCGTCGTGCCGTGTCTGACCGGCAACGCGGTCTTCAGCCTCGTCCGCCTGGGCCTGCTCGACGACCCGCGCGTGCAGGCCGGCATCGACTGGCTCACGAGCTGCGCGCGCTTCGACGACGGCGAAGGCGCCGCGCCCACGGGCTGGCCCTACGACCCCTGGCAGATGTGCTGGGGTCGCCACAGCTGCCTCATGGGCGTCGTGAAGACACTCAAAAGGCGCTCACCGAGATCCCGCCCGAGCGCCGCTCGGCGGCGGTGCAGCGCACGCTCGACGAAGGCGCCGAGTTCCTGCTGGCCCACCACGTGCACAGACGCAGCCACGAACTGACGCGCGACTCCAAGCCGG
Organism: uncultured Actinomycetes bacterium; assembly: GCA_963753695.1. Lineage (GTDB taxonomy): Bacteria > Actinomycetota > Thermoleophilia > UBA2241 > UBA2241 > Bog-752. The sequence continues at coordinate 147,131 of CAVWDG010000009.1, read as the reverse complement.
GCTGGCGACGGTTCGGCTTTCCGCTCATGTACCAGACCGACGCGCTCGAGATACTGAGCATCCTGACGCGGCTCGGGAAGGCGGGCGACGAGCGCGCGGGCGAAGCCCGCGCGCTCGTCGCCTCGCGCGCCGGAGCCGACGGTCGCTGGAAGCTCCAGCAGAGCTTCAACGACCGTTTTGTGGTGCCCATCGAGACTGTCGGTCAGCCCAGTCGCTGGATCACCTTGCAGGCGCTCCGCGTTCTGGGAGTCTGAGCGCGCGGCCGCTCGCCGCCCCTCGTCGCGGCGCGGCTACGCCGCGCCGCCCATCGTCGCCTCCGAAGCAAGCTCAGCGAGCAGGTCGGCCATGCGCCTGAGGACCTCGGTCCGGCCGGCCATGTCGTAGCCCTCGGCGAAGCTGTCGGGCGACTCGTAGCCGATACGAGTCACGCCGTCCTGACTCCACACCACGACACGCAGCGGCAGCTCGAACCCGACCCGCGGGTCGCCCTGCATGAGCACGGTGCCCGCGCGCGGGTCGCCGAAGATCAGGACCTCCTCGTCGGCCATGCTCAGGCCCACGGCGCGCGCATTGGCCGCGTGGTTGATGCGGGCGAAGACCGTGATGCCGCGCCGAAAGACGGCGGCCATCAGGCGCCCGACCGTGTCGCCGACGCTGTAAGGGCTCTCGACTGTCGTCAGTTCCATGCGCCTCAGGCTGCTCGCTGCGACACGTACGCGTGCGCCTCGCGGGCCAGGTCGCTCCACTGCGCCTCGGCCGCCGGGCCTACCGTCACCCACTCCCTCATGAGGCGCCCGCCGCCCGGATCGTAGCGCTCGCCGTCGCCGATCGTCACGAGTGCGTCCACGCGGTGCTGCGGCAGCTTCACGACGAGCCAGTCCTTCACGAGCATGGCGAAGATCTTGTCGTCGACCTTGAGCGCCGCCGAGCCAAAGCCCGTGCGGTGCGGGCTGTCGTTGGACTCGCGGGTCACGCCCGGTTGGTCGAGGAACGTCTGGCACAGACTCTCGTAGCGCTCTTGCGCAGCGGCGTGTGCGTCACTCATGAAATCGACCGCCTTCCTACTCGCGGAAAAGTCCTTCATGTGACCTTCTTCCACAAACGGCCAGAAAGGCCAAGAATGGAGTTGCGGCGATCCCCGGATCGAAGGCGGTGTGCGGCTCTTGAAGGACCCTGAGTTCGAGTACTACCGAGACGGCTGTCTTGCCGAGCGTGAACGCGCCGACCAGGCCGAAGACGAGCTGGAGCAGCTCCGCGAGGCCATGGGAGCTCCCGACGACGCCGACCTCATCTCGCTGGCACAGGTCCTGCGCAGCCGCCACGACGCGTGCACTGCGGGCCTTGGCGAACTGCAGCACGAGCTGCTGCGTGCCAAGGCCATGCTCTATCTGGCGTGGGCGAACACAGCCGAAGCTGGCGGCCAGTCCTTCGAGTCATGGACCGAGGCGCTCGTGCGGCAGATGGAAGAGACGATCTGACGAAGCCGACGCTAGTGGAGACTTCGCGCACGTCCGCTATCATGGCCCCCATGGAGCTTTCCGCAACCTGGTACGACGCCATCGCCGTGCGCACCTCGCAGCGCCGCTACCCTGCGACGCCGCTCGCCGCCGACGCCAGCGCGCACTTGCGCGCCTTCTGCGCCGCCGTGCAGCCGTCGCCCAACGCCCGGTTGGTCGTGGTCGACAGCGACGTCGATCGCCTCTTCACCGGGATCCTGGGCAGCTACGGCGCCGTCAGCGGGGCGCCGCTGGCCGTCGCCTTTGTGGGCCGCGTGGGGGCCGAGGCCGAGGTCGGCTACCTGGGCGAGGCCTTCGTCCTCGAGGCGACGTCACTGGGGTTGAGCACCTGCTGGATCGCCGGCAGCTTCGACAAGGAGCGCGCCGACGGCCTGGTCGAGCTCACCCCGGGCGAACGGGTGATGGCGCTCACCCCGGTCGGCAACCCGCTGAAGCGCCGGCCCGCGGGCGAGCGGCTGATGCGACGCGTCGTGGGGGCGTCGGCCCGGCTGCCGATCGAGAAGATCGCCCCCGGGATCGACGGCTCGCCCGGCGCGCCGGCCTGGCCGTCGTGGGCGCGCGCGGCGGTCGAAGCCGCGCGTCTCGCGCCCTCGGGCGTGAACCGCCAGCCCTGGCGCTTTCGCTACGACGACGGCGCTCTCGTGCTCACCCGCTCCGCGAAGCTCTACTGGACGGCGCCCCTCGACTTCGGCATCGCCGAGCTGCACATCGAGCTCGGCGCCGCGTGCCGCGGCGTGCGCGGCACGTGGGAGCCGCTCGACGAGCCCGACGTCGCGCGATTCGTACCCGATCAGGAAGCCACCGGCGCCTGAATCGCAGCCCGACCCGACGGCGTCGACGTCGGTCGGACCGGCGAGTCGCAAGGCTCTGGACTACCCCTGCGCGACGGCTCATACTATCGGCAGCACAAGGTCGTCCGCGGGAGCTTTGTCGGTGCGCGATGCCGTGTCGACCGACGGGTCTGACCGGGGGGTCTTCATGCCGACAGCACGCCTGTTCAAGCTCACCGTCGCCGACTTGGCGACCGTCGCGCTCGTCCTGGTCGCTGCCGCCTGCGGCCACGCGGCGGCGTCTGTCCAGGCACAGGCAACGTCGTCCGCTCCAGCGGCCTCACCAAGCGTGTCGTCGCCGTCGGCCGTACCATCTATCGCACCGTCCGCCACGGCTTCGGTCGTACCGGCGGCCGTGTCGCTGCCGTCGGGCGCCGCCCTGCAGCGCCTCGTCGGCAAGGGCGCCGTCCTGGTCTGCGTGCGCGCGACCCCCCACGGCCAGTCGCTCTGGCGCTTCGTGCCGAGCAGCGGCTCGTGGACCCGGCTGGCCGGTCTGCCGTTCGCGGTGAGCGCCGCTGAGCTGTCGCCCGACCGCCGCCGCGTCGCGCTGGTCGTGCGCAAGGGCGGTCAGGGCGCCGAGCTCGACATCTTCCGGCTCAGCGACCGCAGCCTCGTCCGGCGCCCCCCTCGGCTACGGCCTGCGCGACGTCCAGTCGCTTGCCTGGAGCACGCCGACGACCATCGTGGTGGCCGCCGCGGCGGTCGCCGCTCCCTACGAACCGTGGAGCTATCAGCTCAACCGGCTCGACGTCGACAGCGGCGCCGTGACGGTGCTCGGCGTGCGCGGCGCGAGCGTAGAGTCCGCACCGCACGGTCAACTCGTGTTCGACCGCTTCGCGGGCACGTACTCCGAGAGCAACGGCACGCTGACCGAACAGCTCATGCTGCAACGCTCGCCGTACGCCGCCCCGGTCGCCCTCAGGTCCGCCGTCCTGCTCGGGCCCGATGTCGGGGACCCGTGGGCATGTCCCCGTCCTTCGTCCGACGGCCGCTATCTGGCCTTCATCGCCACGGGCTCCGACGTGGGCGCCGAATGGACCGTCGAGACCGTGTCCGGCAAGCGGCTCGCCATCGTCAGCGGCACGGATTTCCAGGTCGGGAGCGGCGACCAGACTGATGTCGACCAGACTGTCGCCCAACGGCAGGCGCCGGAGTGGGACCCCCGTCACGATCGCGTCGCCTTCGGAGCCGCTTCGTCGACGCAGCTCTCCAACACGAGTGCCGTCTTCGTCTACGACGCGGCGCTGCGCCGCCGCTACCGCCTGCTCACCTCGACCCTCTCTCCGTCAGGCGGCTCCATGCAGCGCCTCGAGGGGCTCGCCTGGACGCCGACCGGTCGCCTGCTGACCATGTCGCTCGCTTCGCCGGCGATGTCCGACAAGCCGCTGAACCTCAAGAAGGCGCGCATCGTGCTCGTCGACCCGACGCGACCGGCATCGGCGATCGTTCTCGGACGCGGCCTCTTCCCCGTGTGGATGACGCCGTAGGCTGGACTCCGGCGCGCCGGCGCGATTCACTACCACTGTGGAACGCTCGTCAACGCACCTCATCAACGCGCGCTACTCATGCCGCACCTACCGCGACGAGCCCGTCGCGGCCGCTGCGCAGGCAGAGCTCTCGGCCTGGCTTGCCGAGCACACAGTGGGTCCGTTCGGCTCGCCGGTGCGCCTTGCCCTGGTGGCCGCCGCCCCCGGCGACCGCGAGGCCCTGAAGCGCCTGGGCACCTACGGGTTCATCAAGGGCGCGACCGGGTTTCTGGTCGGCGCCGTGCGCCGCGGGCCCCACGACGCCGAGGACTACGGCTACCTGGTCGAGCAGGCCATCCTGCAAGCGACCGGCCTTGGCCTGGGCACCTGCTGGCTCGGCGGCACCTTCACCAAGGGCCGGTTCGCCGCCCGCCTGGGCGGCCTCGCCTGCGACGAGATCATGCCGGCCGTCATCTCGCTGGGCTACCCAGCCGACGACGGCGCGGCGCGCATCCGCGAGCGCGAGGCGGGCAGCCGCAGGCTGCCCGCCTCTTCCCTGTTCTTCGACGAGCGTTTCGGCGAGGCGCTCGCCCTGGCCCCCGGCGACCCGTTCGCCACGGCGCTCGAAGCCGTGCGTATGGCGCCGTCGGCCTCGAACAAGCAGCCCTGGCGCGTGGTGCGGCGCGGCGCCGACTGGCACTTCTACCTGCAGCGCACCAGGGGCTACGGCAAGGGCAGCCCGCTCTTTGCCGTGCTGCGCCTGGCCGACCTGCAGCGCGTCGACCTGGGCATCGCCCAGTGCCACTTCGAGCTGGTGGCCCGCGAGCTGGGACTGAGCGGCACCTGGGTGTTCGACGGCCCCTCTGCCGCGACGGTCGGCGCCGGCACGGCCGCACCCGGCGTGCGTGTGGAGTACAGCGCGACCTGGCGGACGACGGGAGCCTGAGCGGCGTAGGGCGGGCGGGGCATTCGCCCCGCCCGCCCTACTTTCCCGTGAAGACCGCCGCGGCCTCGGTCGCGACGGCGCGCCTCAGTAGACGCCGTACTCGTCGGCCGCCTCGCGCAGCGCGAGCATGTTCTCGGGCCGCGCCTCGTCGGGGACGCCGAGGCCCGAGTCGAGAATGAGCGCGCCGCTGTCGCCGAAGAGCTCGACCAGCTCTTTGACGTCGTCTTTGACCTGCTGTGGCGTGCCAGTGCACAGCAGCGAGGGTGCCACGTTGCCCCAGAAGCACATGCGGTCGCCGAGGACCTCCTTGAACTGCTTGCGGTCGACCTTGTCGAAATGCCCGGCGACCTTGCCGGCGGGCAGCTCGGCCAGGTACTTGAGGCGCGGCGTGTAGTCGCCCTCGAAGAGCGGCATCGGGGTCAGCCCGTGCTCGACCAGCGTCTCGACCAGGCCCTTGAAGGTGGGCCAGTAGAAGCGCTCGAACTGCGCGTCGCTCATGAAGCCGCCGGCCCCACGGTGCATGGGAATGAAGATACGCGGGTTGCCGAGCATCTGCGCCGCCCCAACGGCGAGGGCGACCGTAGGCACCTGCATGAGGTCGATCGTGGCCAGGAGCTCGTCGGGGTGGCGGAACATGTCGAGCGTGCTGCCGCGCAGCGAGCGGAACGTGTCGGAGACCACGTCGAAGGCCGGGATGATGGGCGCCATCCATGTCCGGGGGTAGCCCTGCGCAGTGGCCGCCTGGGCGTGAGAGGCGTCGGCGGCGGCGCCGGCGGCGGCGGCGTCGCCCAGGTCGAGGAGAGCCCGCAACGCGGCGCGCACGGGCGGCGCGGCGAGCAGTCCTCCGCCCACACCTTGCAGGTAGTACATGTTCGACAGCCAGAAGAGCGGCGGGATCATGCCGAGGCCCTCGAGCTTGCCGGCGATGCGCGGGAAGATGGTGCCGAGCGTGGTGCCGCTGGGATCGGCGAGGAACTGCGGGTACTCTTCGGCCTTCAGGTACTCGCCCTCGACGAACTGGAACGGCGCGTCGTTGGGCAGGTCGCCGCCGGGCCAGCGCAGCTGCAGGCTGCCGACCGACTCGTAGCCGTCGGAGCCGAACAGGCCGGTGGCCGGCAGCATGTCCCAGCCGAACTCGGTCGTCGCCTCGCGCAGGCAGCGCAGGCGCAGCTCGTGATCGTAACCGGCGTCGCGGTTGGAGACGCCCTTCACCTTGGTCGGGAAATAGTGCGCCACGAGCGGGATCACCGGCACGCGATCGGGCTTGCGCAGCGCGACGATGTCGTTGAAGCGCTGCTCGCGCTGCTGGTAGAACTGCTCGCCGGTGAGGGCGCTCATGACCGCTCCCCCGTCCAGCGCGCGGTGAGGTTGAGGGCGGCCGAGACGTCGCTGCCCCAGCCGTCGGCGTGGGTGTAGTCCTGCACCTGCTGATCGGCGGGCGCGCCGCCCACCATGATCTTCACGCGGTCGCGCAGGCCGGCGGCTGAGATGGCGTCGATCGTGGCCTTCATCGAGTCGAAGGCCAGGGTGAGCAGGCCGGAGAGTCCGACCACCTGCGGGGAGAACTCGCCGATGGCCTCGACGAAGCGCGCCGCCGGCACGTCGACGCCAAGGTCGTGGACCTCGTAGCCGTTGACGTCGAGCATGAGCACGACGACGTCCTTGCCGATGTCGTGGATGTCGCCGGCCACCGTGCCGATCACCACCACGCCGCGCCGCGCGCTCTCGCCGTCGGCGGCCTGCAGGTGAGGCTTCACGAGCTCGCTGATGCCCTTCATGATCTCGCCGCCCATGATGAGCTCGGGGATGAAGGCATCGCCGCACTCGAAGCGCCGGCCCAGCTCGGTCATGGCCTCTTTGGCCTGGTCGAGCACCACGATGGGCGCGACGCCGGCGTCGAGATCGCGCGCGACCATGGCCAGGGCCTCGTCTTCGCGCATACCGACGATGGCGTCGGTCAGTTCGTTCGACATCAGTCCTCCTTGCTGGCGATGAAAGGATGGAACTGGTCAGCGCAGCCGCGCCGTTGGGTGGCGCCTCCGCGCGTTCGTCTCGCCGCCCGGCGGGCGACCGTGCTGGTCGCACCGACGGGCGGCGGCCGGCGCTTATGCCGTCGGCGGAGTCGTTCGCCCCTGCGCTGTGGCGCTCACGCCGTCGGGCCGCCGCTCACACGGCCGCGCCGTAGGTGCGGCCGGCGTCGCAGAAGGCCTTGAAACAGGCCGGGTCGGCTTCGTCCAACACGATGCCGGTGCCCAGGAAGAAGCCGCCGTTTGTGGCCGTCTTGCCGAGGAGGTCCTTGACGTAGGCGTCGACGCGCTCGGGCGTGCCCATGGTGAGCAGCGCGCCGGGCACATTGCCGCCGATCGCCTGGCGAGCGCCCACGATCTGCTTGGCGCGCAGCATGTCGGTGTCGTCGAACATCCAGATCATGCGGCCCTTGGGAATGTCGGGGTCGGCGATCACCTCGAGGCGTTCGTTGTAGCCGCCCTCGGCGAAGACCATCGGCACCAGACCCTGTTCGATCAGGCCGAGCAGCACGGTCTTGAACGTGGGCCAGTAGAGCTCGCGGTAGTCGGCGTCGGACATGAAGCCGTCGGCGCCCTTGTGGATGGGGATGAAGACCAGCGGGTTCCTTGTGGCGTCGGCCGAGCGCAGCGCCCAGTCGATGGCCAGCGGCGCCAGGCGTTCCATGGCGGCCTTTATCTTGTCGGGCCGGCGGAACTTGTCGAGCATGAGGCCGCGCGTGCCGCGCATGGTGTCGCCCAATATGTCGTAGGGCGCCTTGGTCGAGCTGCCCGCCATCTGGGGGATGCCGAGGGTCGCCATCTGCTTGCCGTCGATCGCCATGAACGCCTGCAGCCACTCGATGGCGGCGTCGCCGGCGTCCATCATCTTCTGCAGCATGGCCTTGACCGGGGGCAGCGAGAAGGGCACGAAGAACGGCGCCGTGAACGGTGCCTCGCAGAGGTCGGTGAACGGCGCCAGCATCTGCCAGGGATCGAGTGCGCCGAACATGCGGGGCACGTAGAAACGCTGCCAGTAGTTGGAGGGGTCGGCGATGAGCAGGTCGTACTCGTCCTCTTTCATCCACTCGCGCTCGTTGTACTGGTAGCTCGCGTCGTTGCCGACGCCATGGCCGGGCCAGTCGTAGAGCTTGTAGTCGAGGATGTCGAACACCTTGCCGGGCACCATGGCGATCGTCATGGCGAGGCCGTCGGGCAGGAAGTCGGCGTGGAACTTGTCCCAGGCCTGGCCCAGCTTGTCGTAGTCGTAGTAGGCGTCGTGGCCGGTGAAACCCGAGTAGCGCATGGGAAAGAGGCCGAGCCACGGCGTGATCGGCACGCGGGCCGGCTTCTTGAGGGCGAGGGCGTCGCGCCAGAGCTGCACTCGGTCGTGATAGGCCGTGGCCACCTCGGGCGAGGCGAACTCGATCGGCAGGTTCTGCCACACGTCGAGACGCGTCTCGAGCCGCTGATCGGCGGTGAGCTCGTTCCAGTCTTCAGTGAACATTCTCAGGCACCTCCCACCCACGTCTTGGCAAGGTCGACGGCGCCCACGGCGTCTTTGGCCCAGCCGTCGGCGCCAGCGAACGCACATACGTCTTCGTTGACCGGCGCGCCGCCGACCATGATCTTGAGGCCCTGGTGCAGGCCGGCGGCATCGATGGCGGCCACCGTGGCCTTCATGGTCTCGAAGGCGATGGTGAGCAGGCCGCTCAGCCCGACCACCGCGGGGTGCACCTCGCGGACCTTGTCGACCACCGTCGTCACAGGCACGTCGACGCCCAGGTCGACGACCTCGAAGCCGGCGATGTCGAGCATGCTGGCCACGATGTCCTTACCGATGTCGTGGATGTCGCCCTGCACGGTGCAGACGATCACGGTCCCGAGCTTCTCGGAGGCGGCCTGCGCGGCGAGGTGCGGCTTTACCTTGGCGGTGATGCCCTTCATGATCTCGCCGGCCATGATGAGCTCGGGAATGAAGGCCTCGCCGCAGGCGAAGCGCTGCCCGATCACCTCCATGGCATCCTTGCACGACGAGACGATGGTGAGGGGATCGGCTCCCTCGGCGAGCAACCGGTCGGTGATCTGCAGCGCGTCCTGCTCGCGCAGCTCGATCACGGCCTCCGTGAGTTCCTTTGACATCAGTCCTCCCCTGATTCGCTACGGTGGGGCAGCTCCGCGCTTCGGTGCACGCGGACGCCAGTGACAATATAGAGAGAAAGACGCCCATCTACAGCGCGCAGGGCCGTTGCGCGGGCGCGGCGCCGGGTCACGGCGCGGCGCCGGGTCACGCTGCGGCGCCAGGTCACGGCGCGGCGCCGGGTCACGGCGCGCCGCCCGGCGAAGCCGGCGGCGGCGCCTCGGGCGCCGCTTGCCGTGAGTCGTAACGCCAGAAGCCGCGCAGCACGGTCGCCGCCACGGCGACGCCGGCGACGCACAGGATGCCGCCCGAGGCGATCGAGGCGCGCACCCCGGCCAGCGAGGCCACGACGCCCGACTCGACGTCGCCCAGCAACGGCCCGGTCGAATAGGAGATCTGCTCGATGCCGGCAAGGCGGCCCCGCAGCCGGTCGGGGATCGTCTGGTTCCAGATGACCATGCGGAAGATGCCGCTGATCATGTCGAAGAAGCCGGCGATCACGAGCGCGGCCACGGCCAGGGCCAGACCGGGCGCGAAGCCCAGCAGCGTGATGCCCAGCCCCCAGCCCGCCGCCGCCAGGCAGACCGCGACGCCGTGGCGATGCACGCGGGCCGTCCAGCCGCTCGTCACGGTGGCCAGGAACGAGCCCACCTCGGGCGCCGCGAAGAGCAGTCCCAGGGCGGACGCGCCGCCGAGGTGCTGGGAGAGCGCCGGGAACAGCGCTTCGGGCATGCCGAAGAACATGGCGACGATGTCGACGCTGTAGGTGCCGATCAACTCCTGGCGGCTGGCCGCGTAGCGCAGGCCGGCGAGGATGCCGCGCAGGCTGGGCGACTCGGCGTCGGCGGGCGGCGGCACGGCGTGCATGAGCGTGAGCACCACGACCGAGACGACGAACGTGACCACATCGAAGGCGTAGGCGGCGCCCACGCCGGCGGCGGCGATCAACAGGCCGCCGAGCGCCGGCCCGGCTATGCTGCCGACGGTGCCGCGCAGCGCCGACAGGGCGCCGGCGGCGGCGAGCTCGTCGCGCTCGACCAGGCGCGGCAGCAGAGCGTCGAGCGGCGGCCGCTGCAGGCCGTCGAGCGCCGCCATGAGCGCGGCCACCACGAACAGGACCCACAGCTGCGGGCGCCACAGCGTGGCGTTGGCGACCAGCAGGGCCGAGGCGCCGGCGAAAGCCACCTCGGTGATCAACACCAGCCGGCGCCGGTCGAGAGCGTCGGCAAAGGCTCCGCCGACCAGGGCCATGGTCAGCAGAGGCACCAGCGCGGCGGCGCTGACCAGCCCCACGATCAGCGAGGAGTGGCTGATCTGGTAGGTCTGATAGGGGATCGCCACGTAGGTGACCATCGAGCCCAGCAGCGAGACCGCGCGCCCGAACCACAGCAGGCGAAAGTCGCGGTGCCGACGAAGCGGCCCGACGTCGACCACCACGTGACGCAGGAGCCGCGACGAGCGGTTGGACTCGCGCGGAGCTATGGGTGGAGTCGGCGCCAGGCGCCCGGCTTCGTCGAAGGCGCCGAAGTCGTCGTCGCCCGGCGCCACGCCCGGCGGCGGCGTGTCGTCGTCGGGGCCCGTCAGCGCAGGGCGGCGAGGCGCGGGAAGCGGCTCTGCACGGCGGCCACCTCGCGCATGGCCTCTTGCAGGGTGACCTTGGTGAGCGGACGCAGGGTGCTGACGTCGATGACGTTGTTGAGCGGCAGGCCGTTGCGGATGGCGTGGGCGTGGTGGCGCAGCTGCAGGTGCGCCATGCTCGTGTAGGCCTCGCGCAGCGAGCGTTCGGCCACCGTCTCCTCGCCGTCGGACTCGCGTACCGCGATCAGTCGCTCTATCGTGGAGTGGGCGCTGATGCCCCGCCCGAAGGCGTAGTAGCGCGCCAGGTTCTGGATGGGCACGAGCCCGTGCTTTTTGATGTCGAAGCTGCCTTCGATGCGCTGCCGGAACCCCAGCGGCAGGCGGGTGCGCGTGCCCAGCTGAGCCAGGCCGCGCATGAATCCCTTGTGCTCGGTCGCCTCGCGCATGGTCTCGGTGAGCACCAGGTCGACGTAGAGCTCGCCGGCCACCTGGCGAAAGTCGAAGGCCACGCTGGCGCGCGCCAGGCGCTCGATGTCGCCGCCCTCGAGGCAGTCGGCGAACACGCGCTGCCACTGCGTCAGCGTCATGCGCCACTGGCGATAGCGCGCCAGCACGCCGTGCGGGTCGAGGGCAAAGCCGCAGCGCGAGAGGCCTTCGTTGACCTCTTCGGCCATCACCCGGTAGTACTCGTCGACAGCCGGGTCGTCGGTGTCGGCGTAGGCCAAGCCGTTGTCCTGGTCTGAGGCCAGCGTGAGCTCGCTGCGCGCGCAGCTGCCGAAGGCAAGCCAGGCAAAGGGCACCGGCGGGCGGCCGTGCGCGGCGACCGAGAGCTCGATCAGGCGCGCGGTCATGGCGTCGGAGAGCACTGTGAGCACGCGCATGACGGCGGGCGCGTCGAGGTGTGCTTCGAGCAGGTCGACGAACAGGTGGGGCACGTCGGCGGCGGCCTTCACCAGGTCTTCCTGCGTGGCCGACGTCTGCAGCGAGCGGCGCAGCGCGAACGGGCTGCGCGAGTCGAGCGTCATCAGGTTGCTGGCCGACAGGATGCCGACGACGTCGCCCTCGGCATCGAGCACCGGCAGGTGGTTGACCCCCGAGGCCATCATCGCGATGCTCGCCTCGGGCGCCAGCACCTCGGCGCCGATGGTGTGCACTGGAGAGGTCATGATCTTGGTGACCGGCTCGTCACGCGACACGCCCAGGAGCACGACCTTGTCGCGAAAGTCGACGTCGGTGACTATGCCCAGGCCGTCACGCAGGCGTACCAGCATGGCGCTGCGTTTGGCTTCGGAGAGCATGCGGGCGGCCTCGCGGATGGGCGTGTCGGGCTCGCAGAACAAGGGTGCGCTGCGCACCAGCGAGGTCACGGGGCGGTTGCGCACGTCGGGCAGGGCGCGCATGGCGCGCGTCGCCTGAATGAGGCGCTCGCGCTGGTTGCCGGCCAGCCACATGAGTCCTTCGGGGTGGCTGAGCAGGTCGAAGGCCGCGTCTTTGGGGATGCAGTAGAGCACCGCCCTGCTGTTGGCGCGCGTCGTGAATTCGGGCGGCAGGCCGGTGAGCAGGCTGGGGTGGCCAAAGACCTCGCCCCGCGTGATGAGGGCGACGACGGCCTCTTTGTGGACCAGCTCAAGCGTGCCTTCGTACACCACGTAGAGCTCGGTGCCGGGCACGCCGCTTTCGACGAGCACCGCCTCGCCGGGCTCGGCGACGCGCTCGACGACCGAGCGCGCCACCCGCTCGAGTTCGAGCTTGCTCAGACCGTTGAACGGCTCGATGTCTTCGAGGAACCGCGTGCGCTGCCTGAGCCGTTCGGCGTCGGCGGTCGCCGTGGCGCTGAGAGTGTCTCGTGGGTCCATGCCGGTCAGTCTATCGTGTTCGCGAACGGCAGTAGATGGTCGTGGGAGCGCAGGTAGGCGAGGCTCGCCACCACGTCGGCCTCGTTGGTGAGCTCAAGGGCGATCGTCGCGCCGGCGGCACGCGCCGCGGCCAGCACCGGACCGACGTCGACCACGCCGCTGCCCAGCGGCTGGTGGTGGTCGCCGTGGCCGCGGCCACCGTTGTCGTGGAGGTGCACGTGGCGCAGGCTGGCCTGCGGCTCCGAGAGCCACTCGGCCAGCGTGCCGGTCAGCGCGGCATGGCCGGTGTCGAGCACGAGCCCCAGCCCGCGCAGATCGAGGTCGCCGGGCCTGGTGAAGTGCGAGTGGCGCGCGATCGGCATGTTCTCGACCGCCACCTCAAGGCCGTAGAGATCCTGCAAGCCGCGCAGCTCGTCGAACGAACGCTCCAGGGCGGCCACCACCTTCGGGTTCCAGGGCCGCGGCCGGTGGTGCAGGTCGGGGTGCACGATGTAGAGAAAAGCGCCGAGCTCGGCTGCGACCGCCATGTGACGGCGATGCAGGTCGAGGGCCGCGCGGTGCTTGGCGCCGGAGGTCGTGGCGAACTCGGCGTGGGTGAACGGCCCGTGGACGCTGAAGGGCAGCCCGACGGCCGCGACGGCGAGTGCGTTGCCCCGATCGAGCAGCGAGTGCCGGCCATACGAGAAGACCTCGGCGGCGGGCGCCAGCGCGGCGATGCGCAGCAGGGCGTCGGCGAGCGAGAGCTCGGAGAACGCGCCGGTCGAGACGCCGATGTCGGAGTGGTGCAGCACGCTGTCTCCAGTATATGACAAGGGAGTATGCCCTCTGACCAACGACACGTCGTCTGTGGGCAACGTGCGCGACGCGCGACAACAGCCCGCAGTGGGTAGGAACCGGGCTCGATCATGACCGGCCACACCCTCACGACGCAAGCCCTCAATCGGGCGACCCTGGCGCGGCAGCTCCTGCTGCCGAGCACGGCCCGGCCGCGGGCGCCGCGCGAGGCGACCGTCGTGCGCGCCGTCGAGCGCATCGCCGGCCTGCAGTCGCAAGACTCGCGGGCCGCCGCGATCGGGCTATGGACGCGCCTGCCCGGCCTGCGCCGCGAGCAGCTCGCCGACCTCCTGCTGCGGCGCGTGCTGGTCAAAGGCACCCTCATGCGCGCCACCCAGCACCTGGTGAGCGCCGCCGACTACCTCGTCCTGCGACCGGCGCTGCAGCCCACCCTCACCGCCTGGGCCGAGGCCTTTGTGCGCCGCAACGCGCCGGGGGTGACGCTGGCCGAGGTGACCGCCGCCGTGCGGCCCTGGCTCGCCGAGCCCACTCGGCGCGCGAGCTGCGCGACCGTATGCACGAGCTCTACCCCGCGGCCGACGCCGAGGCCCTGTCGATCGCCGCGCGGGCGCACCTGCCGCTGCTGCAGGTGCCGCTGGCCGGCGCGCCTGGGGAGTGCCCGGCAATCCGACGTCGATCGACGCCGCCGTGTGGCTGGGCCACGACATCCCGCCGACCCCCGACTTGGGCGCGCTCCTCACGCGCTACCTGGCGGCCTTCGGCCCGGCCCGGCTGGCCGACGCGCAGCGCTGGGCGGGCGTGACCCGTCTGAGTGCTGCAGCGCAGCAGCTCGGTCCCCGCCTGCGCCGCCTACGCGACGAACGCGGCCGCGAGCTGCTCGACCTGGAACGGACGGCGCTGTCCCAAGGCGCCCTGCCCCGCCCCACAAGCCCAGCCCCGCCCACGTTCCTGGCCGCCTGGGACAACACCCTGCTCGCCTACGTCGACGCCGAACGAGTCGTGCCGGCGCGGATTCACCAGGCGGTCTACGAGAACCGGCGACTCATAGGCCCGGCGGTGCTGCTCGACGGGTTCGCGGCGGCCACCTGGGCGCTCGAGCGCGAGCCGGGGGCGGCGACCGTGGTCGTGAGGCCGCTGGTCGAGTTGCCGGGCGAAGCGCGCGAGGCGCTCGCCCGTGCGGGCGAGCGCCTCGCGCGCTTCGCCTCACCCGACGCCGTCGACGTCGCGGTGCGCTTCGCCGTTTAGCGGTCGGGCGCGGGACGGTCGATCGCGCGCAGCACCACCGACGTCTCGACCTGACGTTCCGGGATGTTCCAGTAGCGGCGCAGAAGGCGATCCTTCTCGGTGGGGTCGACGAGTCCAAACCCGTGGCGCTGATAGAACCGGATCGCCCACGAGGCGTCGGCCCAGGTGCCCACGAGCAGCGGGCGGACCGCCAGGCCCCGCAGGTGCGACAGAAGCTCGCCCCCGACGCCGCGGCGCTGCCGCCCGGGCAGCACGTAGGCGTGTCTGATCAGGGTCACGTCGTCGACGTCTTGAATGCCCATCACAGCGATCAGCCGGCCGTCATCGACCGTCCCCCAGAACCGCACGCCGGCGGCGAGCTCGCCGCGCAACTCATCGGCAGGCATGTACGGCTCGCCGTAGCGGTCGGGCGGAATGACTCCCGCGTAGGCGGTCGCGGCCGCGTTGACCACCTCGAGGAGGGCGTCGAAGTCGGCGTCTGAGCAAGGGCGGATCGTCGGAGTCACGGTGAGCATGCTATCTCGTCCGACGGCTGTGCGAAACGGCACGGCCCGACAACAGACGGGCCGAGTGCACAGCCATGACGCGGCCTTCATGGTCCTAGTAAGCGAGTGACTGTGCCGTGGACGCGATCACGCCCGGTTATTGACGGTGGTTCACGATAGACGGAGCTGTGGTACTAATAGCCATCGTCGTTTCCTGATCGCGGAGGGGTCGCATGGCAAAGAAGACGAATCCCGGTGACTATTTGAAGCCCCGAGACCCGGCGACTCTAGTGCGGCGCCGCGGTCGCACGGCATCGACGTTCTACCCCGACCTGATCACCGCCTTCATCGCCGCCGGCGAGCCGGCCATGGACGTAGACGTCGCCAAGATCGGGCGCAAGCCCGAAACGGTGCGTTCCGCCTTAAGAAAAGCCATCCGCACGATGAGCGTGCAAGACAAGGTGCGCGTCTCGATGCTGGGCAACGAGGTCATCCTCATCGCCCTCTGAAGTAGCGCCCTGACGAGCACCGCCCTCCGGGGCCCCGCCATCCAGGGCGCCGCCATCCGGCCCACTCCGGGGTCGCCGCCCACGCGGCGCCCCGGCGGCGGGGGCGCTCGCGATTCTCAGGCATCCCACAGCGTTTCTTCATGACCTCTTCATGTTCACCGGTCATCTACCAGGAAGTCAGTGACCGATACGGCAAGTCGCGCGAGTCGAGGCTCAGCGCAAGGGAGGTCAGCAGGACCGTGAGTGATGAGTGGGACACCGGCGCTCTCGCCGATGGGCTCGGCAGGCGACGTGCCGGCGAGCGCAGCGGCGCGCGGTCCCGCGCCCAGGCGAGGCCACACCTGATGTGGGGGCGCATCTTCCGCACCCTCACACTGCTCGGTGCGATCATCACCATGGGGCTCGTGCTGCCGACCCTGTCGCCGCACGACCTGGTGGCCCCCGGCGGTCTGGCTACGGCCATCGGCCGCCTCACCGGCATGCTGGGCACCTACCTGCTGCTGGTCACCGTGCTGCTCGTCGGACGCATACCGTCGGTCGAACGGGCCCTCGGCCAGGACACGCTCGTGCGCTGGCACCGGCGTCTCGGCCCCTGGGTCATCATCCTGCTGATCGCTCACGCCCTGTTCATCACCCTGGGCTACGCGCAGGGCGTGAAGACGGGCATGGTGCACGAGCTCTCCACGCTCGTCACGCACTTCCCCGGCATGCTCGGCGCGGTCGTCGGCCTGGGGCTGATCGTCGTGGCCGGCGTGACCTCGTATCGCAACGTGCGCAAGCGCATGCGCTACGAGACCTGGTGGACGGTCCATCTGTACACCTACCTGGCCGCGGCCATCGCCTTCAGCCACCAGCTCGCCACAGGCACGCCGTTCCTCGGTCATCCGCTGGCGCGGGCCTACTGGATCAGCCTCTGGTTGCTGACCGCGGGCGTCGTGCTCTGCTACCGCTTCGGCCTGCCGATCGTACGCAGCCTGAGCCACCGGCTCAGGGTGGCGCGCGTCGAACAGGAGTCGCCCGGCGTGATCAGCCTGGTGGTGCGCGGCCATCACCTGGAGCGGCTGCCGATCGCCGGCGGGCAGTTCATGAACTTCCGCTTTCTCACGCGCGGCCTGTGGTGGCGAGCTCACCCCTACTCGGTCTCGGCCCTGCCCGGCGGCAACGAGATGCGCATCACCGTCAAGGCCGCGGGCGAGCACAGCTCGGCGCTGGCTCAGCTCACGCCCGGCACAGCGGTGGCGATCGAGGGTCCCTACGGAGTCTTCACACGCTACGCCCGCGACACCGACCGGGTGCTGCTGGTGGCCGCCGGCGTCGGCGCGACGCCGGTGCGAGCGATGCTCGAAGACCTGCCGCGCCACGTCGATGTGGTCGTGCTGCTGCGCGGCTCGTCGGCCCGCGACCTCGTGCTGCGCGACGAGATCACGCAGCTGGTCGGAGTGCGCGGCGGTCGCCTGCACGAGATCGTCGGCTCGCGCGCCGCACAGCCTCTCGATGCCGGCCACCTGCAGCGCCTCGTGCCCGACATCGCCAGCCGCGACCTGTATGTCTGCGGCCCCAGCGGCTTCATGAAGCAGCTCATCGCCCAGGCCCGGCTGGCCGGCGTGCGCAGCGAGCGCGTCCATCACGAAGACTTCGAGTTCTAGTACAAGCGCAAGGAGCGTCACCATGCCCAAGGCAACCTCACCACGCCCATGAAGCGCGCGACGGTAGTGCCGGCGGCCATCCTGGTCGCCACGGCCGTCGGGGTCGGCGTGGTGGTCGGCTACCGACCCGGCTCGGGCGGCACCGCGGCGCTGCCGAAGACCGTGAAGGTCGGCGCCACCGCCGGCGTGGGCGCCGGGGCGAGCGCGGTCGGCAGCGACCAGTCGATCTCGGGCGGCCTGGGCGACATCCAGGTGCGCGTGAGCGCCAGGAACGGCAAGATCTCAAGCGTCGGCCTGGCCAAGCTCAACATCAACGGACCCCAGTCTGCCCAGATCACCGGGCAGATCGTGCCGCAGCTCATCCAGGAGACCCTGGCCACCAACGGCGGGCCCATCCAAGCCGTCTCGGGCGCCACCTACACAAGCCAGGCGTACGCCGCGTCGTTGCAATCGGCACTCGACAAGATCGCCAAGACCGGAGGGACCAATGCAGCTCTCGGAAGCGGTAATGGGAACGGTGGTGTCGTTGGCAATCCGGCCGGCGGGGGCGACGACAACGGCGGCAGCGACTTCTGAGACGACCGGCGAGGGGGCGACCACGGGACCCGCCGGACAGTCGCCGACGACCTCTGAGACCGCCGACGCGGCGACGACTTCCGCGACGGCCGCCGCCGCGCAGCGGGCCATCGCCGTGCTGCACCACGTCGACCAGGTGTTCAGCACCTGGCAGCCCGACAGCCCCGTGAGCCGCCTGCGGCGCGGTGAGATCTCACTCGAAGACGCGCCGCCCGAGGTCGCCCAGGTGCTCGAGCTCTGCCGGCGGGCGCGCGAGGCGTCGGGCGGCTGGTTCGACCCCTGGGCCATGCCGGGCGGCGTCGACCCCACCGGCCTGGTGAAGGGCTGGGCCGCCGAGCTCGCCCTGGCCGAGGTGCGCGCCTGCGGCGCCGCGGGCGCCATGATCAACGCCGGCGGCGACGTAGCCGTGTTCGGCGAGCCCGAAGATGACCAGCCGTGGCGCGTGGGCATACGTCACCCCCTGGCCGCCGACCGCCTGCTCACCGTGGTCACGCTGGGCGGCCACGACCGCGCGGTGGCCACCTCGGGCACCTACGAACGCGGCTTGCACGTGTTCGACCCCACCTCGGGTGAGCCCGTCCAGGAGCTCCTCGCCGCCACCGTCGTGGGGCCCGACCTGGCCTTCGTCGACGCCCTGGCCACCGGCCTGCTGGCGTCGGGCGGCAAGGCCCTGGCGCGCGTGGCCGGACTGCGCGGCTACAGCGCGCTGATCGTCGAGGGCGACGGCACGGTGCGCGCCACGCTCGGCTTTCCGGCGAGCGACCCTTCGCTCGACCTGGCCTGACGACCTAAAGGTCTGGGGCGGGGCACGCCGATGAACCCCGCATGGACACCATCGGCGAGAGCGGCAGCAAAGCCCCCACGCGGCCCGACCTCGACGCCTGGGCCGACGCGCTGCGCGCGGCCGAGTCGCACCGGACGCTGGCGGACCGCATGCGCGCGCCTCGACCCGACGGTCTGTGGAGCGCCACGCTGCAGTGGCTGGTCGCCGCGGCGGCGGTCTGCGCCCTCGCCGCGCTGACCTTCACGCGCAACGGCTGGATCCCCATTCTCTCGGGGGCCGACCTGGGCGTGCACGAGTTCGGCCACCTCGTGTTCGTCTGGGCGCCGACGATCGTGGAGCAGTTCGCCGGTTCGTTCGTGCAGGTCGCCCTGCCGCTCGCGGTGTGCGCCTACTTCGCGCACCGCCGCGACTCGTTTGCCGCGATCGTCGCCCTCGCCTGGGTGGCCGAGTCGCTGAACAACGTCTCGGTGTACGTCTACGACGCCACGCGCATGGTCCTGCCGCTGTTCAACGACGACGGCTCCGGCGCGGGGCACGACTGGCACAACATCCTCGGCGAGCTCGGCTTGCTGGGCTCGACCGACACCATCGCCTACCTCGTGCGCGGCCTGTCTGTGGCGCTGTTCGTGATCGCCCTCAGCCTTACCCTACGCGGTCTTCTGCGCCCTGCCCCACCCCGAGCTCCCGTTCGGCCGCCGCGATGATGGCGGCAAGCTCGGCGGCCACCTCGGTGGGCAGGGGCTGCGGCTGGTGGGTCTCGAGCAGGCGGCAGGCTTCGGCACGCGAGCGCTCGTAGATCGTCGTCGAGCCGGCGGCGACCCACTCCTCGCGGACCCGCCGGTCGATGAGCTTGGAGCGCGACTGGCCGCGCATGCCGCGGTAGGTGTCGTCGTGCGAGAGAAAGTCGCTGAACGGGCCGATCTCGGCGATGACGTCGACCGACAGGGTCGCGTCGTTGACCGCGATGCCCGGCACGCAGAATTTGATCATGCGCGCGAACTCGGCGTCCATGACGAGTTGCGCGTAGTCGATGGTGACGCCCGATTCCAACATCCCCAGCCCATAGATCAGATTGGCCCCTGCCAACGCCGGTAGCAGGCTGGTGAGTGTCTTCTCGTGACCGGATTGAGCGTCCGCCACTTTGGCATCGCCCTACGCACCGGCGACCCAGCTGGGCAGCAGATAGAAGCGCGCCAGGCAGGCGACTCCGGCGCCGATCATGCCGCACTCGGGGCTGCCCACCGACGCGCTCGCGTAGCGCAGGTCCATGGCGGTGGTCGACGAGCCGTAGATCACGGGCGCGCCGCGCACGGTGAGCTGGGCCAGCGTGATGCCGGCGAGCACCTCGGCGTTGTGGGTGACCAGCGTGCCGGCCAGGTTGATCGGCGACGAGCCGCCGGCCATGGCCATCGACAGCACGTTGACCGGCACTCCGGCCCGGGCCCCTTCGATGATGATGCGACAGGCGTCGGCGACGAGCTTGAGGGGGCTCACCGGACAGGTGAGGAACGACAGGATGGGGCGCTTGCGCAAGCTGTCGCGGCCCCCCGCGATGGCGGCCGCCATGTCGATCATCTTGACCGCGCAGAAGCCCGACAGCGGGCCGATGGTGGCGTGCTTGGTGGTGTTCGAGAAGATCGCCTCGGCATTGTGCAGGGCCGCCGTGTCCGGGCGGCACGTCGTGCGCCCCGAGGGGACGCTCGACCACGTCGATCTCGGGCAGGGCGTCGATCAGGCGCGTGCAGTCGGCCACGTCGGCCTTGCGCGACTCGCGCAGCTCGCCTGTGTAGGGATCGACGACCTGGATGCCCTCGCCGAAGTTGGTAAAGCCGACGCGGCCGTCTTCTAGGACCACATCGTTGGCCGGGTCGCGCCCGCAGAGCACGACCGTGGAGGGCGCGGCGTCGACCGCGTCTTCGACCAGGTGGGCCGGCAGGCAGACGACGCGACGCTCGCGGTCGATGTCGGCGCCCGCCTGGGCGAAGATCTCGAGCGCCTCGTCGTCTTCGACGAACACGCCGGTGCGGCCGAGCACCTCGAGCGTCGCGAGGTGGATCTCGCGCAGCTCGTCGTCGGTGAACACCTCGAGCCGAAAGCCGCCGCTCTTGCGCGCGCCGGCGCGTGGATTGCGAATCATCGCCGCCCTCCCATCGGTGCCCTTCGCTAGCGCACGCCGCCGGCGACCGGCGTCGTACGTTCCTTGAAGCGCTCGACGCAGTTGATGGGCATGTCGAGCACGCGCGCGATGTTGAACTTGGCCTCGATCTGATTGGCCTGCGCGCGGCTGGCGGATCGCGTAGCTGTGGATGCGGCCAAAGCCGAACTCGTTGCGCACGTCGGTCATGGCGACGGGGTCGGACAGGTCGAACGGCGTCACGCCGAGCTTGCCGGCGACGTACTCTTTGGCCTCTTTCAAACGCATTCCGCGGGTCATCTGCATGCGAGCCACCAGATCTCCGGCTGCTCGCATTCCGCCCATGCCCGCCGCCTGCGCGTGCGCACTGTGCATGCCGTGCGGATCGCCCGAGCCTACCTAGAAGCCGTCGAGCGTGCAGGATGTCGACGCACGACTTGGCCGCCCGGCAGACGGCGTCGGCCGGCGGGTGCACGAACATCGGCACGCCGCCGACGCCCATGCCGGCGTTCATGTGCACCGGGATCGTCGGCCACGTCCATGCACGGCTTGACGAGCGCGATCGCCCGGGCGATGTTCCAGGCGCAGGTCTTGCCGGTGTTGACGTTGACGACCGGTCCGAACATGGTGGCGCCGGCCTTCTGGGCGAGCAGCAGCTGGTCTTTGGGCCACAGGCCGGCCAGGCGCACGCCCTCGTACTCGAGCTGGCCGTGCATGCCGAGCACGAACTCGCCGGCCATGCCGAGCTGGATGCCAAGGTCAGGGTACTTCTCGCGGATGATGGCGGTCGGCCTTGAGGCGCGGCCAGGAACTCGGGGTCGCCCGAGGCGCCGGTGGTGTCCCAGTCGATGGCGTCGGCGCCGGCCTCGTCACTGCGTGTCGGCCAGGTCGACCATGTCGACGACGGCCATCTCGACGGCCTCTTCTTCGCGACGCGCGGGCCTCGTCGATGCGGCCCAGCGGCAGCAGCTCGTTCCAGTTGTCGCACGGGTCCGTCGGGCTTGGAGTAGAGGCCCAGGTTGGGCATCACGCCGTACTGCAGCGGCGCCACCGTGCAGAGCTGGGCGTCGTGCATGTACTGCGCCTCGTAGGCGAGGTTGGTGCGCACGACCTTGAGCGAGTAGTCGCCCACGCACAGCTCGAGCAGGTCGGCGCCCATCCACTGCTCGTAGGTCTGCAGGTCCTGGATGCGGGTGGCGTGTGTCTTCATGCCGGTGCCGTCGCAGCTGAGCACGATCTCGTCGCCTATGTCGACGCCGGTGAAGCGCGCCGACGAGGCGTAGATGTCGAGCAGGTGGTCCAGCTCGTCGTCCGTGCAGCGGGGGCACCTTGGCCCGCTTGGCCGCCGCCTCTGACCCGGCCACGAGATCGGCTTTGATCTCGCTGCGCGTCAGGCGTACGAAGGTGCCGTCGCCCATGCGGGTCGGCACCCGTCCTTCGATCGTCACGCTTACCCCTCCCAGATCACGCCATGGCGGTCGTGCTAATCGACCGGTCAATTAGTAGCCCATCAGACACTGCCCGGCGAGGCTTGTCAAGCGCCGCCGATCGCAGGGCCGGCGCCGTCAGGCGCCGGCCGGTTCGAGATCGTCGGCCGTCGCGTCGGCGGTGCCCGCTTCGAGGTCGTCGACGACCTCGATGGGGGCGTGCCCGACCATCTCGCCCTCCCACTCGATGTTGGTCTTGTCGGTGCGCAGGATGTGCCAGGTCTCGGTGTAGGCCACGCCCTCGATCTCTTCGAGGTCCTCGTTCAAGAACTTGTAGAGGCCCTCGTTGTCGGGCAGGTGCGCCTCGATCAGGATGTCGAACGAGCCTGTGGTGTAGCCCACGTAGGCTACGTTCTCCATGGCGGCGAGGCGCGCGCCCACCCCCTTGGAGTACCCGCGGTTCACGCGGATGCCGACCATGGCATCGACGGGGAGGCCGATGGCCGCGGGGTTGACGCTCGCCCGCTGAAAGATGGCGCCCTTGGCGATGAGGCGGTCGACGCGGTTGCGCACCGTGGGCTCGGAGACGCCGAGGGCGCGCGCGACGCTGGCATAGGAGCGCCGCGCGTTGGGACGCAGCAGCTGCATGATGCCGCGGTCGAGCTCGTCCATGGCGACCGTGCCGAAGGGGGCCTGCCCCACTCTGATCATGACGACGCTCCTCCCTGCCGATACTCAGCGCGAATGCACAATACTTGCGCTTTCACACCGCCAGTTCAAGTATCTGCATTGCAAAGACAAGCATTTCTGTAGATTGTCGTTGGAACGAAACGTTTCGGGTTGACACCGCCTGAGGCTGGTGACATCGTGCCCTGCGAACGGTCCCTGCGGACGCGCCGCGCGGGCCGCCGCCAAGCCCGCGCACCGGCGCGCGGACTGCGGCCCGAGGGAAGGTGTGTGAGGCTTGTGAAGGCACGGACCGCGTGGCTCTCAGAGCACGAGAAGAGCCGCATCGCAGACCAGGCCATCGACCTGCTGGCGACGGTGGGCATGCGCCTGGCCGGTTCTCGCGTGCTGCCCCTGCTGGCCGCGCGCGGCGCCCAGGTCGACGAGGCCACCGGCATCGTCCGCCTGCCCCGCGAGCTGGTCGAGTGGGCCATCGCCCAGTGTCCACGCTCCTTCACGATGGCCGGCGCCACGCCGGCCGACGACGCCCTGATCGGCGCCGACCAGCAGTTCCGCTTTGCGCCCAGCGGCTGCGTCGCCAAGACGCTCGACTTTCGCACGGGCGCGCGCCGCCCCAGCACGCTGCAGGACCTGCGCGAGTGCACGGCGCTCATGGACGAGCTCCCGCAGCTCGATCTCATGTGGACCCAGGTCAGCGCCACCGACGTCGCGCTCGAGCGCCGCGAGCTCATCGAGTACTTCACCATGCTCACCGAGACCGCGCAGCACGTGACCTTCGTCGACTGCCCCAACGAGGTCGACGCGGTCGTGCGCATCTGCGAGGTGCTCTCGGGCAGCCTCGACGCGTTCCGCGAGCGGCCGCGCTTCTCGACGGTCTGCACGGCCGCCTCGCCGCTCCAGGTCGAAGGGCCGGTGCTCGACGTGCACGTCGCGCTGGCCGCCCTGGGCATACCCATCGAGGTCTACTCCATGACGATCGCCGGGGCCACCTCGCCGGTCACGCTGGCCGGCTCGGTCGTGCAGGGGCTCGCCGAGTTCCTGGGCGTCGCCACCGCGCTGCAGGTCGCCGCGCCCGGGGCGCGGCTCATCTTCTGCTTTGGCTCCGGCGTGCTCGACATGCTGCGCACGACCTTCTCGCTGGGCTGTGTCGAGAGCGCCCTCATGGCCGCCATGGCCACCGAGGTCGGCCACTACGTGGGCGTGCCCACGCTGAGTCCCGGGCTGTCGACCGACAGCAAGCATGCGGGGCTGCAGACCGGCTACGAGAAGGCCCTCAAGGCAGCCGGCGTGTGCAGCGCCAACCCCGACATCGTCACGGGCTGGGGCCTGATCGACTCGCACAACACCATGTACCTCCCGCAGTCGGTCGTCGACGACGAGATCGCCGCCATGGTGCGCCGCCTCTACGGCGACGTCGAGGTCTCCGACGCCACGCTGGCCGCCGAGTCCATCGCCCGGGTGGGTCCGGGGGGCGGCTTTCTCGGCGAGAAAGACACGGCGCGCCGCGTGCGCGCGGGCGAGCACCTGCAACCGGGCGTGTCGAACCGCCTCTCCTACGACAAGTGGCTCGAAGAGGGCCGCACCGAGAACGACGTGGCCTGCGACACGGTCGAGCGCCTGCTGGCCGCGCATGCCGCCAAGGAGCCCTGCCTGAGCGACGAGCAGATCGACGGCCTGGCCGCCATCTGCCAGGCAGGCCCCGACGACATCCGTCGCGCGCGACACCAGTAGAGCGATAGAGCGGCGAGCGAGCGCCACGAGCAGAGCGGCGAGCGCGCCGCGACCTTTCACCCACGAGCAACGGAGGCGACGTACATGAAGATCGGCTACATCGGTCTGGGCAGTCTGGGCCGCCACCTGGCCGGCAGCCTGCTGCGCGCCGGCTTTACGGTGACCGTCCACGACATCGACCCCAAGGCCGCGCACGAGCTGCTCGAGGCGGGCGCCGCCTGGGCCGACTCGCCGGCCGCCGTGGCGCGCCTCTCCGACACGGTCATCACCTGCCTGCCCTCGCCCGAAGCCGTGACCGCGGTGACGGCCGGCCCGCGGGGCATCCTCGAAGGCCTGGCCTCGGGCGGCAGTTGGGTCGACATGAGCACCAACGACCCCCACGAGCTGCAGCGCCTCGCGGCCCTGGCGGCCGAGCAGGGCGTCTCTGTGCTCGAGTCGCCGGTGACCGGCGGCGTGCACCGCGCCGCGGCCGGCATGATCACCGTGCTGGTCGGCGGCGAGCAAGCCGTCTACGAGCGCCACCTGCCGGTCCTGCAGGCGATGGGCGACCGCGTCTTCTACATCGGCGAGCTGGGCCGCGCGTCGGCCATCAAGGTGATCACCAACATGCTCGCCTTCATCCACCTCGTGGCCGACGGCGAGGCGCTCATGCTGGCCAAGCGCAGCGGTGTCGACCTAAAGACGGCGTGGGACGTGATCAAGGCGAGCTCGGGCAACAGCTTCGTGCACGAGACCGAGGGCCAGCTCATCCTGAACGGCAGCTACAACATCAACTTCACCATGGACCTGGCGCGCAAGGACCTCTACTTCGCTCACCAGATGGGGCGCGAGTTCGGCGTGCCGCTCGAGCTCGCCGGCCTCACCGAGCAGATCTTCGCCCGGGCCCGCGCCCTGTACGGCGGCGACGCGCAGTCGCCCATGGTCGTCAAGATGCTCGAGGACGCCGTGGGCACCGACCTGCGCGCGCCCGGGTTCCCGGCCGAGCTGGAGCCCGAGTGAGCGCTTGAGCGGGAGCCGAGCAAGCGCTCGAGCCGAAGCCCCCCGAAAGCAGCGGCGCGCCGCTGCCGCACGACGGTCGGTACGCGCACAATGCCGTCGTCGCCATCCACAACGGCAGAAGGTTCTTTTGACGGCTTGACTCGACGAACTTTCCGCCGAATACTCAGGTTCTCGCGGCACGCGGCCGCGAGCGCATGAACGCCCCAGCAGACAAGCCCGACACCGCTAGCGCCGGTAAAGGAGACAGCCGCCATGGAGATCAGCGATTTCACGATGGAGTTCTTCTCGCTGAACGGCAAGAACGCCGTCGTGACCGGCGGCAACACCGGTCTCGGCCAAGCCTTCGCCCTGGCGCTCGCCAAGGGCGGCGCCAACGTGCTCGTGCCGAGCATCGTCGACGACGACGGCACGACCGGTCCGCTGATCGCGGCCGCGGGCGGCCGCTACGAGTTCATGAAGGCCGACATCACGGCGCCCGGCGTGCCCAAGCAGATCGTCGCGGCCTGCGTCGAGCGCTTCGGCTCGCTCGACATCCTCGTGAACAGCGCGGGCGTGTGCCCGCTCGCCGACGTCTTCGACTTCGGGCGGCCGCAGTGGGACGCCACCATCGCGGTCAACCTGACGGCCGCCTTCGAGATGAGCCACGAGGCCGCCAAGCTCATGGTCCCGCAGCGCAGCGGCAAGATCATCAACATCTGCTCCGTCTTCACCTACCTGGGCGGACAGTGGTCGTCGGCCTACGCCGCCAGCAAGCACGGCATCGCCGGGCTCACCAAGGCCTACTGCGACGAACTCGCCCAGCACAACATCCAGGTCAACGGCATCGCGCCGGGCTACTACGCCACCGAGATCACCACGCAGACGCGCAGCAACCCCGGGACCAACAAGCGTGTGCTCGACCACATTCCCACCGGCCGCTGGGGCGACCCGGCCGACCTCATGGGCGCCGTCGTCTTTCTCGCCAGCAGGGCCTCCGACTACGTCAACGGCCACGTCGTGCTGGTGGATGGTGGCTATCTGGTCCGCTAGTCTGACGCGGCGCCAGACTCGCGCTCAAGGCCCGTCGGCCGGCTCGCAAGCAACTCATGACCAGGGAGCAGAGATCAACGATGTCGGGCAAGTACATCATCGGAATCGACGCCGGCTCGCAGAGCGCCAAGGTGGTCGTCTTCGACCTCGAGGGCAACGTCGTCTGTCAGGGCCGGCAGGTCCTGCGAGCCATGAGCCGCCCGCGTAACGGCGTCGTGGAGCACCCCGACGACGACCTCTGGGACACGATCACCGCGGCCAGCCGGCACGCCATGGCGGCCTTCACCGGCGACCCCGCCGACATCATCGGGCTCGGCCTGTGCACCATCCGCTGCGAACGCGCCTTCCTCAAGCGCGACGGCACGCTGTCGTCGCCCGTGATGAGCTGGATGGACACGCGCGCCTACCGCCCCTACTCGCACGACAACCCCGAGACCGCCTACGTGACCACCTCGTCGGGCTACATCACGCACCGCTTCACGGGGCGCTTCAACGACAGCGCGGCCAACAACATCGAGGGTCAGTGGCCGATCGACACCGACACGTGGCAGTGGAGCGACGACCAGGCGGCCTTCGAGCGCTGGAGCATACCTCGCGAGATGCTGTTCGAACTGCAGATGCCGGGCGATGTCGCCGGCTACGTCACCGCCGCCGCCGCGGCGGTGACCGACATCCCCGTCGGACTCCCGGTGGTCACCACGGCCAACGACAAGGCGACCGAGGCGCTGGGCTCGGGCGCGATCGACGAGAAGACCGCGCTGGTCTCGCTGGGCACCTACATCGCCTCCATGGTGCACGGCCACGAGAACAGAAAGACGCCCACCGAGTTCTGGACGAACTTCGCCTGCGCGCCGCACAAGTACCTCTACGAAAGCCACGGCATACGCCGCGGCATGTGGACGATCACCTGGTTCCTCGACCTTTTGGGTGAGGAGTTCGCCCAGGCCGCCGCCACCTCCGGCATCTCGCGCGAGCTCTACCTCGAACGCGAGGCGCAGCTTGTGGCGCCGGGCAGCGACGGCCTCATGACCGTGCTCGACTGGCTGGCGCCCGACGACAAGCCCTTCCGCAAGGGCGTCATGATCGGCTTCGACGCGCGCCACACCAGGGCGCACGTCTACCGCTCGATCCTCGAAGCCATCGCCCTCACCATGAAGAACAAGGTCGACGCCATGTGCGACGAGCTCGGCATCACGCTCGAGGCGATCGCCGTCTCGGGCGGCGGCGCCGCCAGCGACCTGTTCATGAGCATCTTCGCCGACGTCTTCGGCATCCCCTCGTCGCGCTGTGTGGCAAGCGGCGGGGCGAGCCTGGGCGCCGCCATCTGCGCGGCGGTCGCCACGGGCGTCTACCCCGACTTCGACACGGCCGTGGCCCGCATGACCAAAGCGCGCGAGTCGTTCGCGTCGCACCCGGCCAACGCCGACGTCTACCACCAGATGAACCGCACCGTCTACCAGAGCATCGGCACGGCCACCGACGGCATCCTCGAGCGTTCCTACCCGATCTTCCACTGACCAGGGCATCAGAGACCGGCCCGGCCGTACAGTCCGACACACCAAGCGAGTAGAAAAAGGATCGCCACCATGGACCTGAGCAGAGAGGGCATCGCCGAGGGCCTGCGGCGCGTCGTCGCGCCCGCCGACGTCGTGACCGACGAGAAGATCCTCGTGCAGAGCAGCGTCGACAACTTCCGCAAGCTGCAGAACATCTTCGACGTGCACACGATGCCGGTGCCGGCCGCGATCGCCATGGTGCGCAGCGCCGAACAGGTCGCCGCGGTCCTGCGCTTTGCCGGCGAGCACGGCATCAACGTCATACCGCGCACCGGCGGCACGGCTACCGAGGGCGGCCTCGAGAGCGCCGTACCCGACTCGATCATCATCGACGGCTCCGCCATGAACGAGATCGTCAGTATCGACGCCTACAACATGCAGGCCACCTGTCAGTGCGGCGTGCCGCTGCAGGCGCTCGAAGACCGCGCGCGCGAGCTGGGGCTCACCACGGGCCACTCCCCGCAGTCAAAGCCGGTGGCCCACATGGGCGGGCTCGTGGCGACACGCAGCATCGGGCAGTTCTCCACGCTGTACGGCGGCATCGAAGACATGGTCGTCGGCCTCGAGGCGGTCTTCCCCAACGGCGCCGTGACGCGCATCAAGAACGTGCCGCGCCGCGCCGCTGGGCCCGACATCCGCCACGTCGTCATCGGCAACGAGGGCGCCCTGTGCTTCATCACCGAGGTCACGGTGAAGCTCTTCCCGTACTTCCCCGCCAACAACACGTTCCTCGGCTGGACGCTCAAGGACATGAAGGTCGGCTTCGAGGCGCTACGCGACGTCATGGTGAACGGCTACAAACCGTCGGTGGCGCGGGTCTACGACCCGGGCGACGCCGGCATCCACTTCTCGCACTTCGCCGCCCCCGACGACTGCGTGCTGCTCTTCATGGCCGAGGGCCCCGCCGGGATCGCCGAGGCGACGGCCGAGGGCATCGCCGAGATCGTCGCACGCCACCCGGAGTGCACGCCGGTCGACAGCGCCTACATCGAGACCTGGTTCAACGACCTCTGCTGGGATGCGAGCAAGATCACCGCCGAAGACGACCGCATCCGCCAGACCCACAACGTGAACCGCACCACCGAGATCTCCGCCGACTGGGGCTCGATCAACGACATCTACCAGGCGGCGCGGGCGCGCATCATCGCCGAGATCCCCGACATCACCATGATGGGCGGTCACTCGTCGCACAGCTACATCAACGGCACCAACATGTACTTCAACTACTTCTTCAACGTGGTCGGCGTGGGCCCCGAGCACGAGACCGACAAGTACTACCTGCCCATCATCGCCATCATCTGCGAGGAGACCCTCAAGCGCGGCGGCTCGATCGTGCACCACCACGGCATGGGCAAGGCGCGGGCGCCGTGGGTGAAGCAGGAGTACGGCTCCTCCTACTACATCCTCGAGACGCTCAAGACGGCCTTCGACCCCGCCGGCATCATGAACGTGGGGACGATCTTTCCGCTGTGAGCGGCACGGGCGACACGCGCGCTCCGGGCTCACCGAGCCCCTTGCGCGTGCTCGTGTCGTTCAAGGTGACCCCCGACTTCGAGGCGCTGCGCGCGGCCGACTGGGCCGCCGGGGCCGCGCAGGCCGTGGGGCCGGGCGTTGCGGCCGCCGGCGCCGGGGCCGCGGCCATCGCGCCGCGCGTAGCGACGCGTTACGTGCGCCGCGTGCTCAACTGCTTCGACGAGAGCGCCCTCGAGCTGGCGCTGCGCCTGTCCGACTCGGTCGCGCAGCGCGGCGGCGGCGCAAGCCTGGCGGCGCTGTCGATCGGCGGCCGCGAGTGCGACCCCCACCTCACCACGCTGCTCGCGCTGGGCTACGAACGCGCGGCCCGGCTCGACGTCGAGTCCGACCTCGACTTCGCCCCGTCCGTGGTGGCGCCGCTCATCGCGCGCTACGTCGCGCGGCGCGAGCCCTGCGACCTTCTGCTGCTCGGCTGCCGCAGCGGGCCGGGCGACGGCGGCACGGTGCCGTTCCGGGTGGCCGAAGCGCTCGGCTGGCCCTGTCTGAGCCAGGTCACCGAGGTCGAGCCGCTGGCCGGTGGCGGCCTGCGGGTGGCCTGCACGACCGACGAGGGGCTCGTACGCCTCACTGTGCGTGGCCCCGTCGTGCTGGCCGTCGGCAACGCGGTGGTGTCGCACCTGCGCGTGCCGACCCTGCGCGACCGCCTCGCACAACGCGACAAGCCGGTGGCGATCGTCGCCGCGGGCGAGCTGGGGGTCGACGTGGCCGCCGCGCTCGAGCGCGAGCCGACGACTCTGCGGGGTCTCGAAGTGGTCGATCGCGCCCGGCCCGGGCTCGTCGTCGACGGCGCCACGCCGCGCGACAAGGCGCGACTCCTCTACGACGCTCACCTGCGCGCGCTGCTTGAGGCGCGGTGAGGTTCGCCGCTCTCATCGACGGCACGTCGGCCACGGCGCCGCGCCAGGCGCGCGCGCTGGCCGCGTTCCTGGCCGACGGTCTCACGGCCGACATCCCGACGGACGACCTCACCGGCGAGACCGTCATCTTCGTGGCCGACGACCGCGAGGCGCAGGGGCTGGTGGCCCTCGCGCCCACGCGCGACGTGCGGCTCGTGCGAGCGGCGCCGCGGCGCCCCGACCTCATGGCCGAGAGCCTTCTGGCAGAGGCCCGCGGCGGCGAGGTCGACCTGTTTCTGGCGCCCGCCGGACCTTGGGGCGCCGAGCTGTTCACACGCCTGGCCTGCCGCAGCGACGGCGCCGTGCTCACCGGCGTGCTCGACGCCGAGCTTGCCGGGGCGCACGATCCCGAGCTCGCCGGCGCGCACGACGCGCAGCCGGCAAGCCCGCGCCTGCAGGCGCGCGCCAACGTCTACTCCAACCACATGGTGGGCCGCTTCGAGCTCTCGCGCCGGCCGTGGTGCGCCGTCATCGACGCCTCGTGGAACGACGCCCGCCCCGTCGCCCCGATCGCCCACGAACTGCTGTCCGACAGCGCGGCGCCCGGCGCGCCCGGCGACGCCGGACCCGAGCCGTGGAGCGATGTCGAGCTCGTGGCCAGGCCGCCGACCGGCGGCCTGGCCGACAGCCGCTTCGTGGTGGTCGCGGGCTACGGGGCCGCCGGTCCTGAGGGCATTGGGCGCATCGCGCGCGCCGCGCAGCGCATGGGAGCCGACTTCGGCGTCAGCCGGCCGGTTGTCATGAACGCCTGGGCGCCCATGGAGCGGCTCATCGGGGTCTCTGGCACGCGCACCGCCCCGGCGGTCTGCCTGGTGGTCGGGGCGTCAGGCGCGCCGGCGCTGCACTGGGGCATAGAGCGCGCCGCCTTCATCGCCGCGATCAACTCAGACGATCACGCCACGATCACGCGCAATGCCGACGCCGTGGTCGTCGACGACGGCGTTGCTGTGATCGAGGAACTGGCGGCGCTGGTCGACGCGCACGGCGAAGTCGAGAGAGACTAGCCGGCATTCGCTGGGGTCCGTCGCCCGTAGCCGGACAGCGTGCGCGCGATGAGCCGCCTGAGTCCGTTGCCCCTTGGCTGGGCGGCCTGCGCGCCAGGAGTCGCTAGGAGTCGCTGGGCCCGCCGGGCTCGCCCGCAGGATCGGGCGTCGCCGAAGCGCCCGCGGTGATCAGCTGGGCGGCCAGGAGCTCGTCGGGCGGGATGTGGCACTTGTAGGTGTGGCCGCTGGCCGGCTCCTGCAGCGGCGGCTCCTGTTGCACGCAGATGTCGCCGAGGAACCTGTGGCAGCGGGTGTGAAAGCGGCAGCCGGTCGGCGGCTCGCTCAGGCTGGGCATGGAGCCGCGCAGCGGTATGCGCTGCTGCTCCACGCCGAACTCGAGCTTGGGAATGGACGACAGCAGCGCCTCGGTGTAGGGGTGGTGCGGCGCGTTGAAGACCTCGTCGGCCGAGCCCACCTCGATCAGCTCGGCCAGGTACATAACGCCGATGCGGTCGGAGATGTAGCGCACGACCGCCAGGTCGTGCGAGATGAAGACATACGAGACCTGCTCTTTGGTCTGCAGCTCGACGAGCAGGTTGAGGATGCTCGCCTGCACCGAGACGTCGAGCGCCGACGCGGGCTCGTCGCACACCACGAGGGTGGGGTCGCCGGCGAAGGCGCGCGCGATGGCGATGCGCTGCTTCTGGCCGCCCGACAGGTCGGTGGGCTTCTGCGCCAAAAAGCGCGGCTCGACCCGCACGTCGGCGGAGAGCTTGTCGACCTTGGCGCGCACCCCGCCGCCGCTGCCCAGCTTGCGCACCGCGCGCGTGAGGATGGCGCGCGTGCTCCAGGCGGGGTTGAGCGTGGAGTCGGGGTTCTGGAAGACCATCTGGATGGCGCGCAGCGCCTCTTGCGAGCGGCGGCCCGCGGTGGAGCGCAGCTGCTTACCCTCGAAGGTGACCGTGCCGGAGTCGGCGGCGATCAGGCCTGTGATGCACTTGGCCAGCGTGGTCTTGCCGCTGCCCGACTCGCCGACCAGGCCGAAGGTCTCGCCGCGGCGCAGGCTAAGCGAGACGTCGCTCACGGCCGTCAGCCTCTTGCTGCCGTCTCTGAAGCTGCGCCGCATCGATTCGATGTCGAGCACGTCGCCGACCGTGCCTACCCGGACTTCGAGGCTCGTGGCCAGCACGGGCGTGCCGTGCGGCATGTCGGGGACATCAGCGGCGAAATAGCAGCGCGAATGGCGGGCGGCATCGCCCACGGGGTTGGAGTGATGCGGCGAGAACATGGCGGGGTCGGGCGGCTGCGCCTCGGCCCACGCGCGCCCCTCGGCCGGCGCATCGCTGGGCCAGGCGAAGAGGTCAGGCTCGCGCCTGGTGCAGACCGGCTTGGCCACCGGGCAGCGCGCCGAGTACACGCAGCCGTCGAGCGGCTCGCCCAGCGCCGGCAGCGTGCCGGGGATGGTCTGCAACGCGGCGTCGGTCTTGTTCATGCCGAACTTCGGCACGCAGCGCAGCAACCCCATGGTGTAGGGGTGGCGCGGGTCGGTGAAGATCTGGTGCGCCGGCCCTTCTTCGACCAGGCGCCCGGCGTAGAGCACGCCGACGCGCTCGCAAAGGCGCGCCACCAGGCCCAGGTTGTGGGTGATCAGCAGGATGGCGGCGTGAATACGGCCGCGCAGCTCTTCGATCAGGTCGAGGATCTCGGCCTCGACCGTGGCGTCGAGCCCGGTGGTGGGCTCGTCGAGCACCAGCAGGTGGGGGTTCACGGCCAGCGCCATGGCGATCACGACACGCTGCTGCTGGCCGCCCGAGAGCTCGAACGGGTAGCGCCGCATGGTGGCGTCGGGGTCGGGCAGCGCGACTTTGCGCAGGCTCTCCCGGGCGCGGATCAACGCTTCTTTTTTGGGCAGGCCCTCGTGGTAGCGGAAGACCTCGGCGACCTGGTCGCCGACGCGCATGGCGGGGCTGAGCGCCGTGGCCGGGTCTTGATAGACCATGGAGACGGCCTCGCCGCGCCATTTGCGCAGCGCCTCGTCTGAGAGCGTGCTCACGTCGCGGCCCTCGACCGACACCTTGCCGGCGTCGACGGTGCCGTTGGCGGCCAGGTAGCGCAGGGCCGCCATGGCCAGCGTGGTCTTGCCGCAGCCCGACTCGCCGACCAGACCGTAGGCCTCGCCCGGCTTGATGTGCAGCGTGACGCCGCGCAGCACCGGCAGGTCGCGGCCGCGCCGATGGAACGTGACCTCGAGGTCGTGGACGTCGAGCGCCGGCGGCGTCGGTCCCTCGGGGACGACGGGCCGGTCCACGACGCTCATTTGGAGAACACCGAGCTCAGGCCGTCGGCCACGAGGTTGACGCCCACCACCAGCGACGCAAGGGCCAAGGCGGGGAACAGCACCGTCCACGGCGCAGCTTGCAGGTTGGCCCGCTCGACCGCGACGGTGAGGCCCCAGTCGGGCGAAGGCGGCTCGAGCCCGAAGCCGAGGAACGACAGCGTGGCGACGGTGAACACGGCGTAGCCCAGGCGCACCGTGCCCTCGACGATGATCGGCTGCGTGATGTTGGGCAGGATCTCGCGCGCCATGATGAACGCCGAGCGCTCGCCGCGCAGACGCGCCGCCATGACGTACTCGCGCTCGCGCTCGCCGATGACCGCCGAGCGGATGGTACGCGAGACCACCGGCGTGAACAGCGCCCCGATGACGACGATGAGGACGGCGTACGACCTGCCGAGCAGCGTGATGACGAGGATCGAGGTGATGATGATCGGCAGCGCCAGGAAGGCGTCGACGATGCGCATCATGACGTCGTCGAGCAGGCCCCGATGAAAGCCGGCGATGAGGCCGACCATGCCGCCCCACAGGAGCGCGAGGATGGTGGCGGGCGGCGCGATGATGAGCACCGTGCGGGCGCCGGCCATGGTGCGCGCGAACACGTCGCGCCCGAGGTCGTCGGTACCGAACCAGTGCGAGCCGCTGGGCGACTGCAGAATGGCGAACGGGTGGGGCAAGGCTGGAGCTTGCGTGAACAGGGTCGAAAAGACGCCCATGACGATCCAGAAGAGCACGATGAGGCAGCCGGTGACGAACGTGGGACTGCGCAGCAGCGTTTTGACGAGGTAGCGGCGCTGGCGGCGCGATTCGGCCGACGCCGCGGCGTCGGCTTGCAGCTCGTCCATCTGGCGGTCGGGGCTGGTGGCCGCCACCTCAGCCCCCCATGCGGATGCGCGGGTTGAGCAGCGCGACCACGATGTCGGCGATCAAGTTGGAGAACAGGTAGATCAGCGCGATGACCAGCACACAGGCCTCGAGCAACGGCAGGTCGTGGTTGAGGGCCGCATTGACCATGTAGTTGCCGATGCCCGGGTAGACGAACAGGAACTCGATGACCACGAGACCGCCGATCAGCCAGCCGACCTGACTGCCGATCACGGTGACGGTCGGTACCAGGGCGTTGCGCAGCACATGGCCGAAGACGACGCGGCGCTTTGGCAGGCCCTTGAGCACGGCCGTGCGTATGTAGGGCATGTTGAGCACCTGCACAGTGCCCACGCGAGCCATGCGCGCGATGTAGCCGAGCTCGATCAGCATGAGCGGGATGGCCGGCAGGATGAGGTAGTAGAAGCGGTCGATGAAGGGCGAACCCTGCGGCGGCATGGCGGCCGCCGGCAGCCAGTGCAGGGTGACGGCGAACACCACGATGAGGATGACGCCGCTCACGAACTCGGGAATGACGGTCATCGAGAGCGACGAGATGGTGATAGCCCGATCGATGAAGCTGTCGCGTCGCAGGCCGGCATAGACGCCGACGAGGATCGACGTCGGCACGATGATCACCAGGGCGAAACCGGCCAGGAGCAACGAGTTGCCCAAGGCGTGCCACACGATGGAAGACACCGGTGTGCTGTACTGGAGCGACGTGCCCCAGTGGCCGGTGACGAAGTGGCCGGCCCACTCGACGTACCGCACGTAGATGGGCTTGTCCATGCCCAGGTTGCGGTTGAGCTGGTCGACGGCCGACTGCGTGGCGTAGGGACCGAGGATGAAGCGCCCCACGTTGCCCGGCAGGACCTCTGCCAAGGCAAACACGAGGATCGACACCAGAATAAGCGTCGGTACCATGAGCAGCAGTCGCCGCCCGATGAGGCGCCCCATCCCGGTCCCCTTACGTCAGTTTCTTGCTACGGTCGTCACTTGGTGATGTAGGCCTGGCTGGCGTCGAAGTAGAACGAGCCCGGACCCTGGATGTTGTAGACGTTCTTCTTCTGGGTGCGCAGCTGCGAGATGTAGAACGCCACGAGGATCGGCGTGTCGTCCTGCTGGATCGAGGAGAGCTGCGTGGCCAGCGTGGTGCGGCTCGCTTCGTCGGTGGTCGACTCGTACGCGTTGAAGGCCTTCACGAAGGCCGGGTTGTTCCAGTGCGAGGAGCTCCAGGCGCTGGTCGGCAGCAGCATGGCCTGAGCGTAGACGCCCGGCGTAGGCCGGCTGCCCCACTCGACGATGACCATCGGCGCGTTCAGCCACGGCGTGGTGGCGTTGGTGCCGGCGTAGATCGCGTTGTAGCTGATCTCGTTGATCTTGACGTTGATGCCGGCCGGCTTGCACTGCGCCTGGATGAGCTGCGCGTAGGCCGGGTTCTCGAGGTAGTTGGCCACGGTCAGCGTGACGTCGAGGCTCGTGTGGCCGGCTGCAGAGAGCAGCGACTTGGCCTTGGCGTAGTCCTGGGTGCGCACGGTCGAGGGCGGGCTGCCCGGGAAGACAGCCGGCTCCCAGAAGGTGTCGTAGCCGAGGTTGCTGCGGCCGCCGTAGAGGGCCTGGTTGATGGCCTTGCGGTCGAGGCTGTACGCCACGGCCTGGCGGACGCGCTTGTCGGTCCACGGCGCCTTGGTGACGTTGAAGGCGACCTCGCGGATACCGCTGGACGGGTAGACGTCGACGCGCAGAGCGGAATCGCTGAGCACCGACGCGCCGCCCTGGAACACGGTCTGCGGCTGCACGTCGACGGCGCCCGACTGGAGCTGCAGGTTGGCGGCCGAGGTGTCGGTGACGAACGCGAAGTTGAGCCCGTCGAGGTACGGCAGCTGGCGACCCTGAGCGTCTTTGCCCCAGTAGGTCGGGTTCTTGACGAGATCGGCGTGCTGGTTGGGGACGTAGGTCTTGACCATCCAGGGGCCGGTGCCGATCGGCTTCTTCTGGAAGTCGCCGGCGTAGTTACGCGGCAGGATGGCCGTGTTGTACGACGACGAGCTCACCAGGTACGGGAAGTCGGCGAAGGGCTTGTCGAGGTTGAAGGTCACGGTGTGCGTGTCGGTGGCCTTGGTGCCGCCCGGCGAGAGGATGCCGGCGAGGGCGGCGAGGGCGCCCGAACCGCTCTTGGGGTTGATCACGCGCTCGATGCTGGCGACCACGTCGGCGGCCTCGAAGGGAGTGCCGTCGTTGAACGTGACGCCCTGGCGCAGATTGAAGGTCCAGACGTCGCCCTTCTGGTTGGGAGTCCAGCTGAGAGCGAGCTTGGGCTTGAGGGCGTTGGTGTTGGAGAGGTCGATCAGGTACTCGGCGATCTGGTAGACCATGACGATGCCGCCCTGGTCGTAGATCGTGACCGGGTCGAGCGTCTTGAGCGGCGGCGGAATGACTGCCTTCAGCGTGCCGCCGGTGACGACGGGCGGAAGGGCGCTACCGCTGGCGGCCGCCGAGGGCGACGTCGCGGACGAGCCGCCGGAGCTGCCGCACGCTGCGAGGAGCGAGCCGACGACGGTGGCGGAGAGGCCAAAGACCGAAGCGCGCACGAGCAGCTGGCGCCTGGTCATCTGGCCGTTGATGACCTGCTCTACAAGGTGCTGGCCATATTCCCTACGGTACTCTTGGTCGTCCATGTTCGATACTCCCCCTGAGCTCAGACCCGCGACGCGGACCGGACTGGGCGCGGCGCCGGCACGACTTCTCCGGCCCTAACCACATTTGTCGCACCATACAAGCTGTTTCGCGGTATGGCAAGAGAGATTGACCGGTTAATTAGTAGAAGAACCCCTTGCCAGAGCTGGTTTATTCTGAAACACGGCACTCTGTCAGCATGAACTGCTGGCGAGAATCGGTCAACCTGACACAAATGCGCCCCACGGCGGACCGTGGCGGCGTCCGTCGTCGCGTAGCCGGTGGACGCCGCTCAGAAGAGCCGCACGCCCTGGCGTTCGAGAGCGGCCTGCACTCGCCTCACGGCGACCCCCGAGGTGGTCGTGCCGTCGCGCAGCGAGACGGCGGCGGCGGCGCCGGCCGCCTGGCCGGTCACGGCGCAGCACATCTGGCTGCGCGTGGCCGCGTGCGCCACCCGGTCGCCCGCCACGCAGCGCCCGGCGACCAGCAGGTTCTCGACCCCCTGCGGCACCAGCACGCCGTAGGGCACCTGAAAGTAGCGCCCCGTGGTGGGCAGCACCAGGGCGCCGTAGCCGTCGATGAACTCAGGGAAGATGCCGACCGAGTCGGCAAAGCGCGCCTCACCGCGCACGTCGTGCGCGGTGAGCTCGTAGCGGCCGCGGATCTTGCGTGAGTCGCGCGTGCCGAGGGTCATGCCGAAGTTGCGCAGGCGGGCGCCGGCAAAGCCCGGCGCAAAACGCCGCAGGGCCTCGATGGCGAGCAGCACCTGCCGGCGGCCCTCGATCTCGGCGCGCGTGAGATCGGTCACGTCGGTGCAGTCGTAGCCCGACAGGTAGACCAGGTTGAGGCCGGTGGCCTCGCCGGAGTCGGAGATCCGGCTCCAGGTGCCGCCGATGCTGGTGATGCTCTCCGGGATGATGCCGGCGGCGCGCGCCAGGTCGAACGGCTCCTGCAGGAAGGGGCTGAAGAGATCGTCTTCTTTGCCGCTCGTCTCCATGCGCCAGCCGGCGGTCCAGTCCTTGTAGGTGGGCGCGCACTCGCTCACGTAGTCGAAGAAGCGCTCGCGATCGACGCCGGAGCACGAAAAGACGACGCTCACGCCCATCATCTCGGCCACCGGCGTCGTGCGGCAGGGCGCCCCGGCGCGGTAGGCGAGGTCGGCGTCGCCGGTGGCGTC
Source organism: uncultured Actinomycetes bacterium (assembly GCA_963753695.1). GTDB lineage: Bacteria > Actinomycetota > Thermoleophilia > UBA2241 > UBA2241 > Bog-752. The sequence goes on along the minus strand of CAVWDG010000009.1, from coordinate 108,728 downwards.
GATCACGCGGCGCGCGAGAACGGCCTGGCGCCCCGACTTGCTCTCGACCACGACCCCGCCGACCGCTCCGTCTGCGACGATGGGCGCGACCGCGAGGCAGTGCAGCAGCGGTTGCACGCCGGCTTCGCGCACCAGCTCGTCGGCGACGCACTTGAAGAGCTCGGGGTCGAGGGCCTCGCTTATCGACTGACACTCGGCCTGCGTGCCGCCGAAGGCCTTGGCGCGCTGCTCGAACTCGATGCCGATGCCCTCGAGGTCGGTCGTGCCCTCGTGCCGATACCAGGCCACGCTCTCTATGCCGACCTGGGTGATGACGCCGCCGAAGCAGCCGTAGCGGTCGAGGAGCGTCGTGTGCGCGCCCTCGCGCGCCGCGCTCACGGCCGCCGCCAGGCCGCCGGGGCCACCGCCCACGACGAGCACGTCGGTCTCGCACAGGACGGGGGTCGTCCTGGGCCCTTCTTCGATGGTTCTCACGCGGCCTCCGCTGGCGTTCACGGCCAAGCATAGCGCAGCGGGTCGGCCGCCGGCGGCGCGTCGCCGCCGCGGAGCCGGCCCGGCGACGCATCGCCACCGCCTGGAGCCATACCGGCCGCGCCCGTTGACTGGTCTGGTAAGATTCCCGGCGAGCTAATCGACCGGTCAGTCAGTGGCGCTCGACGTAGGGGGGCATCGTGAAGACCGAAAGGGCCAGGGGCAAGCCGCCTCTCGCGGGAGCCCAGGCGCCCGACGTGGTGCGCCGGCCACAGGTAGTGTTCAAAGACCCTCTGCCGGCACTGCCCGAGACCGCCCGGAAGCTGCTGCTGGCCGCCAAGCGCCTCATCGCCACCCACGGCTTCGACGCGCTCACGTTGAACGCCGTCTCCGCCTCGTCGGGCGAGAACAAGGCGATGATCTCCTACTACTTCGGCAATAAGGCCGGACTCGTCGCGGCCGTGCTCGACTCGGTGATCCACGACGAGTACATCGCCTCTCAGAACCGCATGAAAGACGTGAGCCCCACACGCCGCGCGCAGCAGCTCGCCGAAGAGGTACGCCGCATGGCGGGCGCCGCCGAGGAGTTCCGCGTGTTCTTCGAGATGCTGCCCCACGTGCTGCGCGACGAAGGGCTGCGGCGGCGGATCGCCCTGCTGTACCGCTGGTACTGGGGCCTCAAGCTCGAGTGGCTGGGCGTCGCCACCCCCTCGGGAACGCTCGACGACCCGGACCTTCTGGGCCTCACGCAGCTGCTGTCGGCGGTGATCGACGGTCTCGCCATCCAGGCCGCGATCGACCCCTCGCTCGACCTCGCCAACCCCTGCCGCGTCCTGTACCGCATGCTCGAGGGCGTCATGCCGCCGTTCGACGCCACGGACGGCCACGCCGGCCTGAGCTCGGGCCCGACCGCGCCCTGACGTTCCGCCCCGCCGCCCCCGAGCGGCGGGGCGGCCTCGTGCCATATGATGGGCCGATCGCCGGCGCGGTCGTTCGGCGACCCCACGCCAGACGCCGCAGGCGAGAGGAGCGCGGAGTTGGAACGCAAAGTGCGCAGCGCCCAGAACATCAGTCGCATGTGCCTCGTGTGCGGCGACGAGAACCCTCACGGCCTCCACGGCAGCTTCTACGAGCTCGACGACGGCGAGCTGCTGGGCGTCTTTCACGCCCGCAACGAGCACCAGAGCTACCCCGGCCGCCTGCACGGCGGCATCTCTTCGGCGGTCTTAGACGAGACCATCGGACGCGCCATCACGATCGCCCACCCCGGCACCTGGGGCGTGACCGCCGAGCTCACCGTGCGCTTCCGCCGGCCGGTGCCGCTGGGCGGCACCATCAGGGCCCTCGCCCGCGTCACGCGCGACACCTCGCGGCTCTTCGAGGGCACCGGCGAGATCGTGCTCGACGACGGCGCGGTCGCCGTCGAGGCGCGCGGCCGGTACATGAAGATGCCGCTCGACGCCATCACCGACGGCGAGTTCGACAAGCGCGACTGGTTCAGCGACCCGCGAGAGGCGCCGGACAGCGTCGATCTATAGTGAACACCCTCGCCATAGACCAGGGCACCTCGAGCACCAAGGCGCTCGTGTTCGGCCCGGGCCGCGAGGTGCTCGCCGAAGCCGAGGTACAGGTGGCGCCGGTCACGACCACCGACGGCGGCGTCGAGCACGACCCCGAGGCGCTCTGGCAGTCGGTGGTCGCGGCGGCGCGCGCCGCCCTCGCCGGGGCGGGCGAGCCGGTCGGCGCCGTCGGCCTCGCAAACCAGGGCGAGACGGTGCTCGCCTGGGACCGCGCGAGCGGCGCACCGCTGTCGCGGGCCATCGTCTGGCAGGACAGACGCGCGGTCGAGGTGACCGACGCGCTGGCCGGGCGGGCCGACGAGCTCGAGGCGCTCACCGGGCTCAAGCTCGATCCCTACTTCGCGGGGCCCAAGATGACCTGGCTGCGCGAGCACGTCACCCGCGCCGGCGTCGTGACCACCTCCGATGTCTGGCTGCTGCACCGGCTCTGCGGCGCTTTTGTGACCGATGCGGCGACCGCGTCGCGCACCATGCTGCTCGACCTCGACTCGGTGGCCTGGTCGCCGGCGGCCTGCGCGGCCTTCGGCATCGCCGCCGACGACCTGCCCGCGGTCGTACCCTGCGCGTCGGTGGTGGGCGAGACTCGCCTGTTCGGCCCGCCGATCCGGGTCGCCGGCGCCTGCGTCGACCAACAGGCCGCCCTGTTTGCCGAGAGCTGCCACGCCGCCGGCGAGGCCAAGTGCACCTTCGGTACGGGCGCCTTTCTGCTGACCACGGTGGGTCCCAACGCCACGCGCTCGGGCTCGGGCCTGGTGGGCTGCGTAGCCTGGAAGCTGGGCGCCGAGACGACCTACTGCCTCGACGGCCAGGTCTACGCGGCCGGCGCCGCCGTGAGCTGGCTGCAGGAGATCGGGCTGATCGCGCGGCCGTCCGACCTGGACGCGCTGGGCGGCAGCGTCGCGACCACCGGCGGGGCCGTGTTCGTGCCGGGCCTCGCGGGGCTCGCCGCGCCCTTCTGGAAGCCCGAGGCGCGCGGCGCCTTCGTGGGTCTCACGCTGGGCACGCACCGCGCTCACCTGGTGCGCGCCGTCTGTGAGGGCATCGCCGCCCAGGTCGCCTTTTTGGCCCAGGCGGCGGCCGCCGACCTGGGGCGGCCGCTCGAGCGCCTGCGCGTCGACGGCGGGCTGGCGCGCTCGACGACGCTCATGCAGATGCAGGCCGACCTGCTGCAGGCGCCGGTCGAGGTCTACCCTCTGCCCCACGCCACCGCGCTGGGTGTCGCCGCCTTTGCCCGCCTGGGCGCGGGAGAGGCCGCCGACCCGGCCGCCGCCGTAGGCGACTGGCGGCCGGCGGCCTGCTTTGAGCCGCGCGTCTCAGCCGACGAAGCCGCCACCCGGCTCGCCACCTGGCGCGCCGTCGCCGAAGGAGCCGCGGGCCTCCACGGCTGAAGGCCGGCGCGCCACGGCCGGCCCCGTTGACGGCGCCGTGTCGGCCGCACGCGCCGGCATGCGCCCCTTATGTTGAGAGACACTCACTATGCGGTAGACTCAATGGTATGCGCCGGCCCAAAACGAGCCGGCAACGCCCAAGGAGCAGCCATGACGGCGACCGCAGACCGCAACAACACCGACGCGGCGACCACCGACCACGCGTCCGGCCGCGCGATGGACACCGACGCGGCGACCACCGACGGCGCCGGCGCCGACCTGGTCGCCCAGCTCGGCGAGCTGCTGACCTGCACGTCGTGGCGTCTGCGGCGCGCGGCGCGCGGCGAGCTCGAGCCCCTCGGGCTGACCTTCGGCCAGGCGCGCGCCCTGCGCCTGCTGGCGCGCGCCGAGGCGCCCTTGCGCATGGGCGAGCTCGCCGTGCGCCTCGAAGTCGTACCGCGCTCGGCCACGGCCATGGTCGACGCCCTCGAGGCGGCCGGCCTGGTCGAGCGGCGCCCCGACCCCCTCGACCGCCGCTCCGTGCTGGTCTGCCTCACCGACGCAGGCGACCAGCTGCTCGCGCGCCTGAGCCGCGCCCGCCGGGCGGGCGCCGAGGCGCTGTTCGCGCGGCTCGACGCCGCCCAGTGCACCCAGCTCCTCGAGCTGCTCACCGTGCTGAACCGGCGCGACACGCCCTCTCCGCGCGCAGGTGAGCCCTCATGATGGGTCCGGGCGGCTTCACGGCGCTGCGTTCGCTGCGCCGCGACCAGTCGGTCCAGCACGAGAAGGTGCCCAAGGGCACGACCCGCCGCATCCTCACCTTCGTGCGCCCCTACCGCGCCCTGCTGGCCGTCTTCCTCGTGCTGGTCGTGATCGATGCAGTGGTGAGCGCCGCCAACCCGCTGATCTACCGCGAGATCATCAACAAGGGCATCTACCACCACGATGCCGAGCTCATCGTCGTGCTGGCCGTGCTCGTCGCCGTGCTGGCGATCATCGACGCCGGCCTCACCCTGATCGAGCGCTTCATCAGCGCGCGGGTGGGCGAGAACCTGATCTACGACATGCGCACGAAGGTCTTTGACCACGTGCAGCGCATGCCCATCGCCTTCTTCACGCGCACGCAGACCGGCGCCCTGGTGAGCCGCCTGAACAACGACGTGACCGGCGCCCAGGAAGCCTTCACCGACGTGCTGTCGAGCGTGATCGGCAACTTGATCAGCGTGGCCATCGTGCTCGTCATCATGTTCTTCCTGTCGTGGCAGATCACTCTCGTAGCGCTCGCGCTGCTGCCCGCCTTTCTCCTGCCCGCCCGCTGGCTGGGGCGCCGCCTGCAGTCGATCACGCGCGAGCGCTACGAGCTCACCGCCGAGATGAACAACGGCATGGTCGAACGCTTCAACGTGGCCGGCGCGCTGCTCGTGAAGCTCTTCGGCCACCCCGACGCCGAGAGCGACGAGTTCAAGGCTAAGGCGGCGCGCGTGCGCGACATCGACATCGTGCAGTCGATCTACGCGCGCTTCTTCTTCATCGCCCTGCTGCTCACCGCGGCCCTGGCGACGGCGCTGGTGTACGGCTGGGGCGGCGTGCTGGCGGTCCGCGGCGTGCTCGATGTGGGCACGGTCGTGGCCCTCACCGCCTACCTCAACCGGCTCTACGGTCCGCTCACCGCGCTCTCCAACATCAACGTCGACCTGATGACGGCGCTGGTCTCGTTCGACCGCGTCTTCGAGGTCCTCGACCTGCCGCCCATGGTGGTCGAGAAGGCCGGCGCCGCGAGCGTGCCGCGGGGGCCCGCGCGCATCGAGTTCGACCACGTGCGCTTCGCCTACCCGACCAGCAGCGAAGTCTCGCTGGCCTCGCTCGAGTCGGTGGCGGTGCTGAACGACACGCCCGGCCAGGAGGTGCTGCACGACGTCAGCTTCACCGCCGAACCGGGCCAGCTCATCGCCCTGGTCGGGCCGTCGGGCGCCGGCAAGACGACGATCAGCCAGCTCGTGCCGCGCCTGTACGACGTGCGAGCGGGCGCGGTGCGCATCGACGGGGTCGACGTGCGCGAGGCGAGCTTCGACTCGCTGCGCCAGGTGATCGGCATGGTCACGCAGGACGTCCACCTGTTCCACGACACGATCCGCGCCAACCTGCTCTACGCGCGGCCCGACGCGAGCGCCGACGAGGTGGACGAGGTGCTGCGGGCGGCGCAGATCATGGCGCTCGTCGAGTCGCTGCCCGATGGTCTCGATACCGTCGTGGGCGACCGCGGCTACCGCCTGTCGGGCGGTGAGAAGCAGCGTCTGGCGATCGCCCGGCTGCTGCTCAAGGCGCCCGACATCGTGGTGTTGGACGAAGCCACCGCGCACCTCGACTCCGAGTCGGAGGTCGCCGTGCAACACGCCCTCAAGGCGGCGCTCACCGGGCGCACGTCGCTGGTCATCGCCCACCGCCTCTCGACGGTGCGCGACGCCGACATGATCCTCGTGCTGCAGGACGGCCGCATAGTGCAGCGCGGCCGCCACGACGAGCTGCTGGCCGCCGGCGGCCTCTACGCCGACCTGCACCGCACGCAGTTTCGCGGACAGGACGCGCCCGACGCCGCCGAGCTCGCCAGCTAGATCTCCCAGCGTTCGCCGACCAGGACCGGCAGCTCGGCGCCCGCGGCGCTGATGCCGGTCACGGTCACCTCGGGTCCGCCGATCATGACGTCCTGATGGACGGCCGAGTCGTTGACCCCGCGCGCCGCCAGAGCGGCCTCGCCTTGGGGCAGGCCCTCGGGGAACGAGTCGTGGATGGCGGCGCCCCAGGCGATGTGGCAGGCGGCGTTCTCGTCGAGCAGCGTCTCGAAGAAGACGGTGCCGAGCTTGCCCACCCGCGACGAGGCATCGACGAGCGCCACCTCGCCCAGCCGCCGGGCGCCGGCGTCTTCGTCTAAGCTGGCGCGCACCACGTCGGCGTTGGTGTCGGCGGTCACCTCGACGATGACGCCGTCGACAAAGCGCAGCGTGAGACCTGCGACCAGCACGCCGTTCACGGTGACCGGTCGCGTGGCCACGGCGGTGCCCTCCACGCCCCTGAAGTCGGGCGCCACGTAGATCTCCTCGCTGGGCAGATTACAGAGGAACTCGCGACCCCAGCTCGTGGTCAGCCAGGCCGGCTGCCAGCGGGCGTCGCCGTGCAGCGGCACGAAGAGGTCGGTGCCGCCGCCGCGAAAGCGCAGCGCGGCAAAGCCCGCCTGGTCGAGGTGCGCGGCGCGCAGCGCCAGTTCGTCGTGGCGGGCGCTCCAGGCGGCCACCGGGTCGGCTTCGTCTAAGCGCACGGCGTAGCGCAGGTCGCGCCACAGCCGCGCGACGTCGGGCTCGCCGTAGATGCGTCGTGCCCAGGCGGAGGTCGGACAAAGGCACAGGTTCCAGTTGATGCGCGCGTCGATCGTGCGGTAGGCCGGCAGGGTCACGGCCGTCTGCAGCGCTGTGGCGCGCGCCACGGGCACGCCTGCGTAGGGGTCGTCGAGGGGGTCACCGAGGGTGCGGATGCGCGCCCAGCGCTCGTCGATCACGGTCTGGTAGGCGGCCTCGTACCAGGCCGGCACCGAGGCGGCGAGCGCGTCGGTAGGCGCGCCGCCGGCCTTGGCGGCCAGCACGCGATCATCGAAGTAGAGGGTCTCGGCCGCGCTCGCCCCGTTGGCGTAGGCGCGCTCGGCCAGGGCGGCGATCAGGTAGGCGTGCTGCACGTCGCCGGTGATCAGGATCTTCTGACCCGCCTCGAGGTTCACCCCGCAGCGCAGCACGAGGTCGGCGTAGCGGCGCAAATCGGCGCCGTCGATGCCTTGGGCGAGGGTCTGCTCTGCTGCCTGAGTCATGGAGGGCCCCGTCGTAGTCGTTCCGGGCGTCGCCCGGCGATCTCCGATACCTGTGCGGCCACGATATCACCCACCCGTCCGTCCATGCGGGGCGGTGCGGCGCGGCGCTCGACGGCGTGCGCCGCGGAGCCCAGTGGGTACAGTCGAGAGGTCGGGCGCCGGTGCCCTGAACGGGCGCCGGTCGCCGCAGAGCTACTGTCGGTCACGGAGGGCGCCATGAACATCGGCATCATAGGATCCGGGCTCGTCGCCCAGACGCTTGGCGAACGGCTGCTGGCGGTCGGTCAGGCGGTCATGATCAGCGCGCGCGATCCCGACCTGCCCAAAGACCTGGGCGCCCGCGGCGTCATTCCGTCGGCCGACGCGTGGGCCACCGTGAACTTCGACGTGGGGCGCGAGGCCGCGGCCGGCACCTTCGCCGAGGCCGCCACGTTCGGCGAACTGCTGATCAACGCCACATCGGGGACCGCCTCGCTGGCCGCGCTGGGCAGCGCCGACCCCGCCGACATCGAGGGCAAGATCCTGATCGACCTCTCCAACCCGCTCGACTTCTCGCACGGCATGCCGCCCGGCTTGGCCTTCTGCAACGACGACTCGCTGGGCGAACGCATTCAGGCCGCCTACCCAGAGGCGCGGGTGGTAAAGACGTTGAACACGGTGACCGTCGCCGTGATGGTCGACCCGGCACGCCTGGGCGAAGACACCGACCTGTTCGTCGCCGGCAACGACGCGGCGGCCAAGGCCTGGGTGAGCGCCAACGTGCTCGATGCCTGGCTCGGCTGGACCCGGATCGTCGACGTCGGCGACATCACCGCCGCGCGCGGACTGGAGATGTACCTGCCGCTCTGGCTGCGCTTCATGGGCGCCGTCGGCACGCCGCTGCTGAACGTGAGGCTGGTGGTCGCTCCGGCGACCTCGCGCTAGCCCTCGAAGCATGCGCCGATCGAGCGCGGCGTCAAGAAACGCCTGCCCACGCCGGTAAAAAAGGAGTACCATCGAGGTGTGATCGGAGTCATGAAGGGGGTTGCCATGGAAGTCTGTTGCCCTTACTGCGGGGTATGCCTCGAGACTCCCCCCGAGACGACTGCCGAGTGCCCGACCTGTCACGGGAAGGTGCATCTCGAGAGAGTCGCCGGTACGAGCGAGCGGTGTCTCATGACCGACGCCGACGTCGAGGAGAACGACAAGGCCTGGCAGCGCTGCGACCTGAGGGCGCACCGCCGCCTGGGCTAGCAGCCCAGTAGCGAACGCCGGCCGCTCACCCACGGCCGGCGTTTCAGGTGTAAAGGCCGCTGCCGAGAGACCGATACACCTAGCATGGATCGCCGTCGGCACACACGGATCGTGCGGGCGACGGCGGCGGCCGCCTTGGCGGCCGCCGCCGTCGCCCTCTGCTGCGCCGCGCTGGTGCCGGGCCGGGCCGCCGCCTCGCCCACCGCGATCATCGCCGTGCAGACGCCGACCACGCTCAACGGCCTCGAAGCGGCGGTCCAGGGACAGCGCCGCCAGATGGCGCAGCTCGAGGCGCAGATGAAGGTCATCGGCGCCCAGTACAACGCCGCCGTCGCCAACCTCACAGCCGTGAACATGAAGCTCTCGCAGACACGCCTGCAGCTCTCGCAGTCGCAGTCCGCGCTCGCCCAGCAGAGCGCCCTGGTCGGCGCGCGCCTCGCCGCCCTGTACAAGATGGGCAGGTTCTCGTTCCTCGACGTGCTGGCCGGCTCGGCCACCCTCACCCAGGCGCAGACCGAAGTCACCTTCTTCAAGCGCCTGACCGAGCAGGGCCAGCGCGACACCGCCAACCTCGCCCGCCTGAACGCCCACGTCACGGGCCTCGCCGACGCGCTCGCCGGCCAGCGCAGCGCCTCACAGACCGCCCAGAGCCAGGTCGACGCGCAGCGCCTGGCGATGTCCGACAAGATCGCCCAGCGGCGCGCCATCCTCGAAGCGTTCACGCGCCAGATCCAGCGCATCCTGGCCGCCCAGAACCCGCACAGCGGCGGCCTGGTCTCGTCGGTGCCGCTCTCGGGCAGCTACACGCCCATCACGTGGGCCAAAGCGCTGCTCGAACAGCTCGGCATGCCGCTCACCCAGCAGAACGCGGCGGCGATCACCGCCTGGGAGATGGCCGAGGGCGGCCACTGGCACAACTCAGCCCACTACAATCCCCTCGACACGACCATGCCCGAGCCCGGCGCCACCGCCATGAACTCGGTGGGCGTGAAGGCCTACCGCAGCTGGGCGCAGGGGTTCACCGCGACCATCGCCACGCTGCGCAACGGCTACTACGGCGGCATTCTCGCGGCCTTGCGGTCGGGGACCAGCGCCATCGCGGTGGCCGATGCCGTGGCGGCTTCGCCCTGGGGGACCGGCAACTTCACCGGCCTGCTCTAGAGCTTCGGCGCCTGCCCCAAGACAAACGCGGCCCCGAGGGGCCGCGCACAATGAGCGAAAGCCGGCGCGGTAGCTCCCCCGCACTTGCGTGCGAGTGTGGAGCTTTCTTTGGAGGAGTCACCTCCCCACAGCGGTTTACGACCCGAAGACCTTCGTCCCGCACACGACCGAGCTCTCGCTCGCCGGCATCATACCCCCGCGCCCGACGGGGCAAGCGCCGGGCGCCGTTGCTCAGACGGAGCGCTGGTAGGAGCGGAAGGCCCGTGTGGCGAGGAACGTGCAGACGACCGCAAAGACGGCCAGATAGAGCGTGTGCGTGAGCACCGTGTGCGCCGTGGCGTCGCTCGAGAGCGCGGTGCGGCCCGCCACGATGGCCCAGTTGGCCGGGTTGTAGCGGGCGATGTCCTGGATCCACTGCGGCGCCAGGTTCTGCTGCAAAAAGGCCGACGACAGAAAGATCAGCGGCAGCAGGATCATGTTGACCGCAGCGATCACCGACTCCTCTTTGCGCAGCAGCAGGGCGATGCCGTTCGACAGCGACGCGACGCCGATCGACAGCAGGGTCGAGACGACGATCAGCATGACCGCGCCGGCCACGCCGCCGCCGAAGCGTCCGCCCACGAGCAGCGCCAGGCCCACGATGATGAGCGTCTGGATGAGGATCGTGAGCACCTGGGGCGTGACGCGGCCGAGCATGATCGCGCCGCGGCTGGTGGGCGCCACCAGAAAGCGGTCCATGACGCCGCGGTCGAGGTCGTCGATCAGGCCCATGCCGCTCCAGCCGCCGGCGAACATGGCGCTCATGACGACGATGCCGGGAGTGAGGAACGAGACGTAGGAGTTCGTGCTGAACCCGGGGATCTCGACGACCTTCTTGAACAGGGCGCCGAAGAGCAGCAGGTAGATGATCGGCTGGAACAGCGAGAGCGCCACGAACCAGGGCTGGCGCAGAAAGTTGCGCACCTGGCGGACGGTCAGATGGTAGGTGTGTCGCAGGGCTGTCATCGGGTCGCCTCCGTGGCCGCGTCGGCGTCTTCGAACCGCCGACCGGTGTACTTCAGATAGACGTCGTCGAGCGACGGGCGCGCGACCGTGACCGAGACCACGGGCAGGCCGTGCGCCTCGAGCGCCTGCAGCATGACGGGCACGGCGCGGGCGCCGTTGTCGGTGCGCGCGTGCAGCAGGCGGCCGTGCTCGACCACGACGTCGCGCACCTCGCCCAGGTCGGCGAGCGCCGCCGTGGCGCGCCCGTTGGTCTCCGCGGCATCGAGCTCGATGTGCACGGCGTCGCCGTGCAGCTCGCTCTTGAGCTCCTCGGGAGTGCCCTGCGCCACGATCCTGCCCCGGTCGACGATCGCCATGCGGTGAGCCAGGCGGTCGGCCTCTTCGAGGTAGTGCGTCGTGAGCAGGATGGTGAGGCCTTCCTCGCCGGCGAGGCGTTCGATCTCGCCCCACATGTCGGCGCGGGCCTCGGGATCGAGGCCGGTCGTGGGCTCGTCCAAGAACAGGACCTGGGGACTGTGGACAAGGCCCATCGCGACGTCGAGCTTGCGCTGCATACCGCCCGAGTAGGTGCTGGTGACGCGGCGCGCCGCGTCGGCCAGACCGAACCGCTCGAGCATGGTGTCGACGCGCCGGTCGAGCTCGCGACCGCCCATGCTGTACAGGCGTCCCTGGAGCAGCAGGTTCTCGCGCCCCGAGGCGTGCACGTCGACGCCCGACTTCTGGGCCACGCAGCCGATCGCCCGGCGCACGTCGTCGGGCCGGCGCAGCACGTCGATGCCGGCCACTTGAGCGGCGCCGCTGTCGGGCCGTGAGAGCGTCGTCAGTATCTTCACCGTGGTCGACTTGCCGGCGCCGTTGGGCCCGACCAGGCCGAACACGCTGCCCGCGGCGACGCCGAAGCTCAGCGCGTCGAGCGCCTTCACCCCCTTGGGGTAGGTCTTCACGAGACCGGTCGCCTCGATCGCCATCTCAGTCATGTGACTCCTACTTCTGCCGAACCTCGTGGCCGGCGACCTTGAGCGGTCGCGCATAGAGGCATTGCCGGAACGTCAGCAGTTTACTTCCAAGATATTTTGAGTGTCAAACTATTTGTTTGTGGTATATTGCTTGCCAAGGAAACAACCGTCGAAGGGCGAACAGGCCACCAGCAAGGCGAGATCACGAATGCCGCACGCGCGGTATCTTCTTCCCGGCAGCGAGGCGACACATGGCAGACGACCACGACAAATTGATCGACGAAGTTGGCGCCGAGCTTGGCGAGCTGCGTCGCACCGCCGACCGGCTCGACGAGGCGGTCGCCGCCCAGTCCGGCCTGAACCGCACCGACCTGCGCTGCATCGGAATCCTCTACCGCCGCGGCCGCGTGACGGCCGGCGAGCTTGCCGAAGAGAGCGGCCTCACTCCGGGCGCGATCACCACCGTGCTCGACCGCATGGAGCGCAACGGCTACGCCAACCGCGTCGCCGACCCCGGCGACCGGCGGCGCGTGATGGTCACCTCGACCGCCGCCACGCGCGAGCTGGGGGCGCGGGTGTACGGCGAGGTCGAGCTCGCCGGCCGGGCGCAGCTCGAGCAGATCGACCCGGCCGGCGTGGCCGTCATTCGCGACTACCTGCGCGGCATCCGCGAGTTCTACGAAGAGCTGCTGCGCGGCATCGCCTCTCCCCCACCCGGTCCTGATATGGCGAACGCCGCCGCGCCGCCGGTGAATGGGCTGTTCACGGCTCCGATCGACGGCGTGTCGCGCGGCCGGCTCGAGTTCATCAAGGGGGCCGCCAAAGCGAAGATCGGCGTCGACGCCTCGCTGACCGGTCTCTACCGCGGCGAGTTCAAGGGCAGCGTCCCAGACATCAACGTCGACGGTGGCACCGTGACGATCGGCCACAGGCGGCACCTGCTGCCCTTCGACTGGCGGGTCGCCAAGTCGACTATCGCGCTGAACCCCGCGGTGCCCTGGGAGATCTCGATGAAGGGCGGCATGTGGAAGCTCGTCTGCGACCTGCGCGGCCTCACGCTGCGCTCGCTCGAGGTGGGCGGCGGGGCCAGCGACGTCGAGATCTGGTTGCCGCTCGCCACCGGCGTCGTGCCCGTGCACATCTCGGGCGGCGCCAGCGACGTGCGGCTGCACAGGCCGGCCGGCTGCGCCCTGTCCGCCCAGATCACAGGCGGCGCCAGTCAGCTCGTCTTCGACGGCGAGTCGCAGGCCTCGATGGGCCGCGGCAGCCGCATCGAGTCGGCGAACTACGCCGCCTCGACGGACCGCTTCGACGTGCGCATGAGCGGCGGCGCGAGCCAGCTCACCATCGACATCGTCTAGGGGCGGCGCGGCGCGAAAGGCGGCGCGGCGGTCGCAGCGTCAGCGCGGACCGGCCAGCGGAACGTGCAAGGCCATCGTCGTGCCCTGTCCCTGCGTGCTGGTCGCGGTGATGTGGCCGCCGTGGCGCTCGACGATCCAGCGGGCGATCGCCAGGCCAAGGCCGCTGCCGCCCTCGCGCGAGCGCGGCGAGTCGCCCCGGTAGAAGCGGTCGAAGACGTGCTCGAGGTCGGCCGCCGCGATGCCCGCCCCCTGGTCGGTCACGCGCACCGCGGCCTCGTCGGGGGTGGCGGTCAGGGCCACGCTCACACCGCCTCCCGGCGTGGAGTGCTCGATGGCGTTGCGCACCACGTTGCGCAGCGCGCGCTCGAGGTGCGCGGCGTCGGCGGTGGCGGTGACGGCGCCTTCCGGCGCCGTCACCGCCACCGCCACTCGCGCGCCTTCGCCGATCGTGCGCATGGCCTCGACCGTCTCGCGCACCAGGCGCGTGACGTCGACGGTCGCGAAGCGCAGCTCCTCCTGATGGGCGTCGATGCGTGACAGCGTCAGCAGGTCGTCGACGATGGCGCTCATGCGGTCGACCTCTTCGAGGCCGCTGGTCACCGCCTCGCGCAGCTCGTCGGACTGCTCCGCCACGCGCGTGTCGGCGTTCTCGCCGCGCAACGCCACCTCGAAGTCGGCTTTCATGATGGCCAGGGGCGTGCGCAGCTCGTGCGAGGCGTCGGCGACGAAGCGCTTTTGCGCGCCGTAGAGCTCGCGGATGGGGTGCAACGTGCGGCGCGCATACCAGTAGCCCAGGGCGCCGACCGCCACGATGATCGCGCCGTCAAGGGCCACGAGCTGCCAGCCCAGGCGGCTGATCGAGCGCGAGGCCCGCTCGCTCTCGAGGGCGTTCTCGCCCTCGCCGCCGCGCCCCTGCGCCACGTCGGAGATGTTCGACTTGACGGTCAGGTACATGAACACGCCCGAAGCGACGATCAGCAGCACGACGATGGTGGTGAAGAGCGCCACGAGGCGCGTCGTCGCGCGCCCGAAGACGTCGGGGGCGGCGGTCGGGGTCACGCCGGGTCCGGCGCCCGCAGGCAGTAGCCCACGCCGCGCACCGTGCGAAAGAGGCTCGGGCCGTCGGCGCCGTCGACCTTGCGCCGCAGGTTCTTGAGGTGCACGTCGATCACGTTGCTCGAGGCGTCGTACTCGTCGTCCCAGACGTGATCGAGGATGCGCTCGCGGCTGAGCACCTCGCCGGGGTGGCGCATGAGGAACTCGAGCAACGCGAACTCCTTGGCCGTGAGCTCGAGGTCGGTCGTGCCGCGGCGCGCCGAGCGTGAGACCGGGTCGAGCACGAGGTCGCCGGCCACGAGCGCCGCGGGCAGTGCCGCCCGTGGCCGCCGCAGCAGGGTGCGCACCCGGGCTAGCAGCTCCACGAAGGCAAACGGTTTGACCAGATAGTCGTCGGCTCCGCTGTCGAGGCCGGTCACCTTGTCGTCGGTCGTGTCGCGCGCGGTGAGCATGAGCACCGGCACCGTGAGGCCTCGGTCGCGCAGGTCGCGGCAGATGGTGAAGCCGTCGACGCCGGGCAGCATGACGTCGAGCAGCACGAGGTCGTACTCGTCGGCGCGGCTGCGCAGGCGCGCCTGGGCGAGCCGGCCGTCGCCCAGCGTGTCGACGGCGTAGCCCTCTTTTTCGAGGCCGCGCTTGAGCGTGCGGGCGAGTTTCTCCGCGTCTTCGACGACGAGCAATCTCATGCCCCCGTTCTACCCGCTGCGCCCGCGCACCGCAAGGTTGCGAAGGGGGCGGCGGCGCTATCGCGCCGCCGCCCCCCGGACTCGAGGAGTGGGGTCCCCTCGAAGGTGTGCGCGGAACGCTACCGGCCCGTGGCCGCCGCGCCACGTCCGGGCAGCAGGCGCTCGTCGGGGTACGGCGCGGGGCGGCGCTGGCCGGACGGCGCGGTCTGACCGGAGGGCGTGGTCTGGCCGGACGGCGTGGTCTCGCCAAACGGTGCGCTCTCGCCCGCGTGCCCCTCGACGCTCACGTTCGGCAGCCACTCGAGCCAGCGCGGCAGGTACCAGTTCCAGTCGCCGAGCAGCTCCATGGCGGCCGGCACGATGATCGTGCGCACCACGGTGGCGTCGATCAGCACCGCGACCGCCAGGCCGAAGCCCATCTGCTGGAACATGACGAGCTGGCCGCCGGCCATGCCGGCGAAGACGCAGACCATGATGGCGGCCGCGCCGGTGATGATGCTGGCCGTGCGGCCCACGCCGTAGGCCACCGCTTCGCGGGTGTCGCCGGTGTGGTCGAAGCGCTCCTTGATGCGGCTGAGCAGAAAGACCTGATAGTCCATCGAGAGCCCGAACAGCAGGCTGAAGAGGAACAGCGGCACCCAGGCCTCGATCGTATCGACGTGAGTCAGCCCGAGCAGGTGCGCGCCGATGCCCTTCTGGAAGACGAGCACCATGAGGCCGTACGAGGCGCCCACCGAGAGCAGGTTCATGGCGATCGCCTTCGCCGGGATGACGATCGAACGGAAGGCCACGAGCAGCAGCACGAAGGACAGTGAGAGCACGACGGTCAGGGCGATCGGCAGCCAGCGGTGGAAGAAGGCCAGGTAGTCGACCACGAAGGCGGTGTTGCCCGAGACGTAGATCTTCGCCGGCGCGCCGCCAAAGGCGGCCGGCACGACGGCCGCACGGACGTGTTTCACGAGGGCCTGCGTGGCGTCGCCGGCCGGGTCGCCGGTGAGGCTGGTGGTGATCAGCGTCAGGTCGCCCGCCTTGTCGACGGTCGCCTGCGCGGGGCCGAAGCGGCCGTCGCTGCGCAGGACCGCTTCGAGGCGCGCCACGCCGCGCTTGACCCGGGGCGCCGCGGCGGGCCCGTCGACGACGATCTGCAGCGGGTTGGCCTTGCCCAGCGAGAACTCGCGGCCGAGCATGTCCCAGCCCTGCTTGGAGTACTGGCCGGCCGGCAGGTAGCGCGCCGTCATGTTGGTGTTGCCGGTCTTCATGACGAGCACCGGCGCGGCCAGCGCGAGCAGCACGACGACGGCGACGGTCAGCCAGACGACCGGGCGCCGCATGATGCTGTGCGCGAGCCGCTCGAACAGGCCCGACCGGCCCTGGGCGCGGTTCATGGCGAGGCGGCCGAAGACCGGCACGCGCAGAGCGTTGACGCGGTCGCCGAGCAGGCCGAGCAGCGCGGGCAGCAAGATGAGCGTGGTGAGCAGCGTCGTGAAGACGACCAGCATGACGCCCATGCCCATGCTGATGGTGACATCGAGCGGCACGATGACCATGCCGAGCATGGCGAGAAAGACGGTCATGCCGCTGAAGAAGATGGCGCGGTTGGCGGTGGCGCCCGTGGCTGCGATGGCGTCGATCTTGGCCAGGCCGCGGGCGCGTTCCTCGCGGTAGCGGCTGATCACGAACAGCGTGTAGTCGATGCCCACGGCCAGGCCCATCATCGTGAGGATGTTGAGCACGAAGGTGTTCATGGGGTAGATCTGGCCGATGAGTCCGGTGATGGTGAGCGCCAGCACGATGCTGACGATGCTGAGCAGCAGCGGCAGGCCGGCCGCGACCAGCGCGCCGAACACGATCAGCAGCACGACCAGCGCCGCCGGCACGCCGAAGACCTCGGCGCGCTCGAGGTCGCTCTTGGCCACCTGGGTGATCATCTGGTTGAGGCTGGCGTCGCCGGTCTGGGCGAGCGTGAAGCCGTAGCCCGCGCTCGACTGCACCACCGCGTGCAGCTTGGCGACGTTCTTCATGGCGGTGTCCTGGTCACCGGCCATGACGACGGGAATGAGCGTCGCGTGGCCGTCCCGGGAGCGCAGCGTCGCGTCGTGGGTCGTGTAGAGCGTCGAGACGTTCTGCACGACGGCGGGGCCCAGGTCGGAGATCCGCGAGGCGACGCTCTCGACGTAGCCCTGGAAGATGGGATCGCCGGCCTTGAGGGTGGCCGACCTGACGATCACGAAGTCGGTCATGCGCTGCGGACCGGTGAGGCGGTCTTCGACCAGCTTCTGGCCGATCACGCTCTCGGGCTTGGTGCCGCGGAACTCGGTGTTCGACGTGATGCCGCTCGACAGCAGGGCACCCATCGATGCGACCGCCACCACGACCAGCGCAAGCCAGGCGGTGATGGTGCGCCACGGGTGTGTAGCGCTCGTGCGCGCCAGGCGTTCGGTGAACGACCGCCCCCCGCGTTTCTCAGCTCTGCCGTTTCTCTCGACCGATCGCCTCATCGTGCACCCCACTCCTCTGCTGTTCACCCCGTTTGGGCTGATGAGAGAAGGCTATCGGCGGCCAGCGCGCGCGGCGTCGCCCCGGCGGTGGAACTCGGGGTCAACCGCGGGGGGAACTTCGGGGGGCGGGCGGCCCGCACGGCGGGGTGATACTGCCGCGCCGGTCACCCTGCGGGGGTGGCGGGCGTCCCTCGGCGGGAAGATGCCGAGAAGGGCGCCGCGTGCGCAAGCGGAAGGCCCCGACCGGCCCGCGGTGATAGGCTGGCGATCAGCAGTCACGGAGGTTCCACCGCATGTCCGCCGATCACCCCAGTACCACCGGCCCGGCCACCACCGTCCCCGGCGCCACCTCGACGACGACCTACCGCGCGCCGCTGGGCGCCGGCCCCGCCGAGATCGACACGCCGGCTCTGCTGCTCGACCACGACAAGCTCGAGCGCAACGTCGCACGCATGGCAGCCTTTGCCGCCGGCGGCCCGGCGAAGCTGCGGCCGCACGCCAAGACGCACAAGTGCGTGCAGATCGCGGCCCTGCAGCTCGCCGCCGGCGCGGTCGGCATCACCTGCGCCAAGGTCGGCGAGGCCGAAGCCCTGGCCGACGGCGGCATCACCGACATCCTCATCGCCAACGAGATCGTGGGGCCCATCAAGATCGCCCGGCTGGTGGCGCTCGCGCGCCGCTGCACGCTCACCGTGGCGGTCGACGACCCGGGCAACGTGGCTCAGCTCTCGGCGGCCGCGACCGCGGCCGGCGTCTCCCTGCGCTGCTACGTCGAGGTCGACATAGGCATGGCGCGCTGCGGCGTGGCCGACGGCCGGGCGGCGCTGGCGCTGGCCCGGCTCGTCGACGAAGCGCCGGGCCTCGTGTTCGGCGGCCTGCAGACCTACGAGGGCCACCTGCAGAACGTGACACCGCTCGCCGACCGCGTGGCGCGCGCCGAGCACGACCTGCGCGCCGCGCTCGCCGCCAAAGAGGCCATCGAGGCCGGCGGCCTGGCGGTCGCCGAGGTCAGCGGCGGGGGCACCGGCACGCACATGGTCACCGGCCGCCTGCCGTGGGTCACCGAGCTGCAGTGCGGCTCGTATGCCACCATGGACGCGCAGTACCGGGCGGTCGGGGGCGCCGACTTCGAAAACGCCCTCACCGTGCTCGCCACGATCGATCAGCCGGCCGCGTCCCGACCGCGCGGTGATCGACGCCGGCCTCAAGGCGGTCACTCCCGAGTTCGGCGACCCCACAGTGCTGGTCGACGGCGCGCAGTGGCTCGATTTCTCCGAGGAGCACGGCGAGCTCGCCGTGAGCGGCGCGGCTCGCGGCCTCGCCGTGGGCGACAAGATCGCCCTCGTGCCGCGCCACGGCTGCACCACCGTCAACCTCTACGACCAGTTCCACGTCATGCGCGCCGGACGGCTGATCGACCTGTGGGCCGTGGCCGGACGCGGCCGGAGCCAGTAGCTATGACCGCCTCACTCACAGCCGACCTCGCGCGCTTCGTGCGCGGCCTGCCCAAGACCGAGCTGCACCTGCACATCGAGGGCACTCTCGAGCCCGAGCTCATGCTCGACCTGGGCGCGCGCAACGGCGTGCAGGTGCCCTACGCCAACGCCGGCGAGGCGCGCGCCGCCTACCGCTTCTCCGACCTGCGCTCCTTTCTGAACCTCTACTACCGCGGCATGGCGGTGCTGCTCCACGAGCGCGACTTCTACGAGCTCACGGCGGCCTACCTGCGCCGGGCGGCGGCCGACGGCACGCGCCACGTCGAGATCTTCTTCGACCCGCAGAGCCACCTGGTGCGCGGCGTGGCCTTCGGCTGTGTCGTCGACGGCATCTGCGCGGCGCTCGACGACGGCCGGCGCGAGCTCGGCATCTCGTCGCGGCTGATCATGTGTTTCCTGCGCGACGAAAGCCCGGCGAGCGCCCTCGAGGTGCTCGACCAGGCGCGCGCCTACCGCGACCGCATCGTCGGCGTGGGTCTCGACTCGGCCGAGGTGGGCCACCCGCCGGGCGACTTCGCCCACGTCTTTGCC
Organism: uncultured Actinomycetes bacterium; assembly: GCA_963753695.1. Lineage (GTDB taxonomy): Bacteria > Actinomycetota > Thermoleophilia > UBA2241 > UBA2241 > Bog-752. Next base: position 89,474 of record CAVWDG010000009.1, on the reverse strand, counting down.
GCCGCGCGCGCGTCCGGCTTCATCGCCGTCGCCCACGCCGGCGAAGAGGGCCCGGCCGCCTACGTGAGCGAAGCCCTCGACGTGCTGCGCGTGACGCGCATCGACCACGGCGTGCGGGCGATCGACGACGCGGCGCTCGTCGCGCGCCTCGCCCGCGAGCACATCGCGCTCACCATGTGCCCCCTGTCGAACCTGCGGCTGCGAGTGGTCGCCGACCTGGCCGACCACCCGCTCAAACGCCTGCTCGACGCCGGCGTTCCGGTCACTGTCAACTCCGACGACCCCGCCTACTTCGGCGGCTACCTGGTCGACAACTACCTGGCGATAGCCGAAGCGCTCCACCTTGAACGCGCCGACCTGGTAGCCCTGGCCCGCCACTCGATCGCGGGCTCGCTGCTGCCCGCCGACCGCCAGGCCGAGCTGCTCGCCGAGCTCGATGTCGCCGCTCGCGTGGTCGACTAGGCTCAAGGGGCACGCGGGCCGAGAGCGGCGCGACGGCCGAGCGGCGCGCCGGCCGCGGCGCCCGATGCGGCGCTACTGTTTTCGTCGGCCCTCGGCGCGCGTATTGTTGCGGGCATGCCACAGCTCGTTGCACCAGCGATCGAGTACCAGCTCTCGTTTCTGACGGCCCTCGCCGAATACCACGACGAGCGCCGCCACCTCGAGCTGGGGGTCGCCACGCTGCGCGACCCCGCCACCTTTGCGCGCTACGTGGCCGCCCTGCGCGCCGAGGAGCATCTGCTGGCGCTCGACCGCTCGGGCCGCGTGCCGCAGACCAACCTGTGGTGGGTCGAGGACGACCGGTACATCGGTCGCATCGCCCTGCGCCACCGCCTGAACGCCGGCCTGCGCCGCATAGGCGGCCACATAGGCTACGAGATCAGGCCCAGCCGGCGCCACGCCGGCCACGCTACGGCCATGCTCGCCGCGGCGCTGCCGCTGGCCGGCGCGATGGGGATCGACCCCGCGCTCATCACCTGCGACGTGAGCAACGCGATCTCACGGCGGGTCGATCGAGGCCAATGGCGGCGCCTACGCCGGCCGCGACGACGACGAGCTGCACTTCTGGGTGCCCACGTCGTAGCGGCACGCGGCGCTCCTGTCGCGCCGCTCGGGCGCTGCGCCGCTCAGGCGCTGCGCCTGAGTTCGCGGTCGCGCATGTCGTACAGGTCGCGGGCCCTGATCTGGGTGACCCGGTAGGCCGTCGCCCGCGAGCGCAGGAACGTCGGCACATAGTCGTCGATGGCCTCCTGCGAGCCGTCGGCGCGCACGAACAGGTAGCCCGTGTGGTTGCCGACGAAGCAGCCCCACTCGTAGGCCTCCTGAAAGCCCGGCCCTTGGTTGATCGTCGCCTCGACCGCATCGAGGCACTCTTCGGGGCGGTGGGGCACCATAACGAGGAATCGCGCCCGGCTCATGTCGGCTCCTTTGCTGGGGAGAGACTGTCTAGGCGATGCCCCCGGGCGGGGGCGGCCAAACCGCGGAGCGTGGGTACCGAACCGCGCAGAGGTCGGCGGCCGAACCGCACAGCGCGGCCATCGGGCGACCGGCGTGCGCGGGCGACCGGGCGTGCGGTCGTGCGCGGGCATATGATGGCGGCACCGCGCGACGCGGGGCAGTTTCAGCGAGATGGAGGGGTGTCATGCGATTGGCGCGGGGCCTCGCGTGGGGGGCATCGTCGGATCCTGCTTCTTTGCCTTCCTGCTGCGCTCCGGGTTTGCCTGGGCGCCGTTTGCCCTGGTCGGCTTGCTGTATCTCGCGTTCCTGATCTACGCGGGGCGGCATGAAAGGCACGTCGACACGGCCCTGCCGGCGTCGCTCGGCGGCTCGCCTACCGCACCGACGGCACGCGCGTGACCTTCGCCTGGCTGTGGCGACGGGGGCACCAGCAGCGTCTGCGCATCCTGCGATCCGACACGCGGTGTGCTCGCCGTCCAGATAACCGCGCGGGCGACCAGCTCTGCGTCTTCGACCGGGTCGACGACCGGTTCGTCGACGACGACTTGCGGCCGCGCTACACCTACCACTACACCCTCTTCGTCCAAGACGACGCGGGCGCCTGGTCCGACCCCATCCTGCAGAACGTTGTCACTCTCTCGCAGGCCGACCAGGCCGAGCTCAAGGCGAGCGACGATGCTCTGGGGACGACGGGCACGGTGTCAGTGCCCCTACACTACGGCCGCTACGGCGGGGGCATGGTGGTCGACGACGCCGCCGGCCTGGCGACCGACGCGATCTTCGCGGTCGCCGGCGTCTTTGCCCGCGACAAACCGGCCGACGGCTGGCAGGAGATCTCGTAGCGCGCGGCCGGCGGCGAAGCCGCTGGCCGCGCGCTCCTCACGGGAGTATCAACCGCCGCTCTTTAGAACGCCGGCCGCCGCGCTCCCTCTTAGAACGTCAGCTGCCGCCGATGGTGGTGCGGATGACCTTGTGGCCGGCCTTCTCGAAGTCGGCGGCGACCTTCTCCTGCAGCTCTTTGCCGGGGGTCAGCGAGACCATGTAGCCGCCCCGCCCGCCGCCGGTCACCTTGGCGCCCAGGGCGCCGTTGGCGAGGGCGGTCTTGCACATGTCGTCGAGCGTCGGGTGCGACATCTGCATGTCGATCAGCAGGTGATGGTTGTCGGTCATGATCTGGCCCATGGCCGCCAGGTCGCCGGCTTCGAGAGCGTCCTTCATCTCGAAAACCTGCCCGGCGAGCTTCTGCAGACGGGTCGCGAAGAGCTCGGGTTCGCCTGCCTTCTGGGCGTCGAGGAACTCGTCGAGGGCCGCCGTGTTGACCGTGACGCCGCTGTTGGCCAAGACGATCTCGAAGGGCTTGGGCGTCGCGACGCGCTCGAAGTTCTGCTTGGCGTCCTTGAGCCAGAAGAGCAGCATGCCGCCGTAGGTCGACGCCGTGTTGTCGACGCCGCTCGCCACGCCGTGATAGGGAAACTCGCCCTGCCAGGCCACGCGGTTGATCTCTTCGATGGGCAGGTCCAGTTCGAACTCGGCGTTCAGCGCGCGCGCCAGCGACACGCAGATGGCGGCGCTTGCCCCCACGCCGCTGCCGGCCAGCAGAGTGCCCCCGACGGTGATCTTGATCGGCGTCTTTTTGACGTCGATGCCCATGACGTCGAGGATGCGGTCGATCGACTGGCCCTGCTGCTCGGCCTTCTTGGCCTTGTAGCCCGGGACCTCGATGCGGTCGTCCTGCAGCACCCAGCCCTCGCCGTCTGTCCGCTCGACCGTCGATTCGGTCACGAAGGGGATCGACGAGACGATCGCCGGCACCTCGTCGAGCACGAACTGATCGCCGATCAGGATCGTCTTGCCGAACCCAGTTCCTTTAGCCATGCGCTTCCCCATCCAGGATCGATTCCATTTCGCCGATCAGGCGCTCCTCTTTACCGATGGCCACCGTGGTGGCGGCCGTCAGGCTGTGGCAGGCATCGGAGAACCCTCCGAGCCGCTGTGTCGCTTCGGGCAGCAGGACGTTGAGTCCCATGGCCCGTTTGGCGCGGATCTTCCTCTTCCATGGCCGGCGAGCAGCGCATGGAGACCTTCACCTGGTTGAAGTCGATGGCGCCGAACCCGGGAATCTCGTCGGGCACGACCTGAAAGCCGGCCAGGTACTTGTCGGGATCGATCAGGTCGGTGAACCTGATGGCGTCGCAAAAGGCGCCGACCATCTTGACGCCCATCGGAAAGAAGCGCCGCTGCAGGTGGAACCACTGGATGTGCGGCGCCTGGTGCATGGCGCCCGCCTTGAGCGCGGCGATCTCGGCGTCGAAGAGCCTGGCGCGGATCGCCTTGAGCTCGTCGACCATGCGGTCGGATGCGGCCGAGACGCCCTCGAGGCAGGCCGTGATGCCGACGTCGGGTCCCTTGTTGTAGTAGCCGACGCCGCCGAGCACGTCGAGGTAATCGCCGAAGTCGATGACGGGCAGCTGCCCGTGGGGGCCGTTCAGCAAGTATTGCTCGCCGTGGTCGAGCGGCTTGATCTCGACCAGGCCCTGGCGCTCGGCCTCGACGGCGACGTCGCGGTTCTCGCTCACCAGCGCGCCGTCGATGAAGAAGCCGTCGCCCACCGCCCCCACGGTCGCCACGTGGGCGAGGTCGCGGTTGGCGGGATCGAGCGTGCGAGCGAAGAGGTAGCAGGTCGTCGAGCCGGAGATATCGCGGTCGCCTTTGAGGCCGAAGAGGTCGGGGTCGAGATTGATGACCCGCGGGTCGGTCGAGGGTTCGGCGACGTGGTGGTCGAGGATCAGGGTGAGGTTGCGGCCCTGGTTCAACTCGGAGAGCAGCGGCGCGATGCGGCCGGCGAAGTCGGCGAAGACGAGCAGCTTGCCCTCTTGCTCGTAGACCTTCTCGAGCACCGCCGGGTAGGGCTTTTCGAGGCAGAAGCGGCGTACCTCGAAGCCCTCGCGCTCGAAGGCACGCTTGAGGATGGCGCCCGAGGTCAGCCCGTCCGAGTCGTTGTGATGAAAGACCTGCACGACCTTCTCGGGCATCTTGCGGACTTCTTCGATGGCGCGTGCCATCGCCTCGATCAAGACACTCGCCATTTGCCTGCTCCTGCGCTCGACGACACGGTCAGCTGCCAGCGAGAATCATACAACTGTGGTTGGGCCGGCGCGGCCCGGGGCGCGGCAAACGAGGGCGGACGACCGCCCAAGTCAGACGGGGCAGGGCCGGCCGGTGCCGTCTCTGAGGCTGGCTACTTCGACCTCGCCCACGGTGGCGGCGTGGGGGCCCAGTACGGAGAAGAGCCGGGCCCGGAGAGCGGCGCGGCGGCAGAAGCGGCGGCCGCCGGCGGCACGGCTGAAGGCGCGCCGGTCACAGGCGCGGCCGCTTGTGGTGGCGCCTGTTGCGATCCAAGTGGCGCGGGCGTCGGCAGTCCGGCATGGACTGCTGAGATCGGGGTGTGGGTGAGGCCATTGGCGATCAGCGGCACGCCGATGAAGTCGGAGAGCGCCGTGTCGACCGCCCGGTCCTTCGAGGCGCCCAGCGTCTGAAGCCAGCCGTAGACCGATGTCTGCTCCTTGTCGAGCAGCACGCTCGTGCCATCCTTGAGGACGAGCATCGAGGTGTCCTCGCGCCTCGTCTCGCGGCCGCGGTTCGTGCGCCGGGTCGAGGTGAACTCACGGTAGGTGATGCGGTCGACGTCGGCGATGTTGGCCGACTGTTCGCCGGAGCCCAGCAGCGAACGCCAGGCAATGGATACCGTCCCCAACGACCTCTCGACGACGATGGTGACGCGCTTTGTGACGACGATCTCGAACACACCGAGGGCGGCGATGACCAGGCAGACGAGTAGTCCCAGAGAAGAGCCGTCTTGCTGCAGCTTGATTGCCCAGAGCGCTCCCGAAACGACGAAGAGCGCTCCTATGATCATCGGGCCGTAGGGCGAGCGCTGCGCGACCAACCTCGATTGACTCTGCTCTGTGATCTTCACCATGGCCCCCCGCGTGGACCGGCCGGTCAAGGGGCTGGTTTGCGGCGCCCCGTACGCTCGAGTGAGTATCGGCAAGATCCGCACTGCACCTGAAAGACGCATCTGCGGCCACGTCGATAGGACATCAGCCTGGTTGCTGCCTGACATCCGGAGGCCTGCGCGGCCGCCGCAGGGCGGGGCGAAAGGGAGCGGAAGACGAAGAGGTGGTGGGCGACGTTGGAATTGAACCAACGACCTCCAGCTTGTCGAGCTGGCGCTCTACGCAACTGAGCTAGTCGCCCACGAGAGTTGAGATTATAGCAGACGTCGGACGGGCTGCCAGCTGTACAGCAGAAGGGTCTGCGAGGGTCTGGGGCGGCGCTTGGCATTCCCAAGATACTGCCGCGCGTCTCGGCAACCGGCACCTGGCCGCCTGGGCTGTGCGGTCGCGGGTAAACAGCGATCACGGCGGCCATTCAACCCCACTCCCCCATACGGTTGCTCAAAGTCCAACCTTCATTTATACTGACTAGTCAGTGCACTATGACCGGACCGGGAGGTGCCGTGTGACGACGCCAGACGAGCAGCGAAGGATCGACGCCAAGGGCCTCGGCCTGCTCACTTCGAGCGGCTGGGTGTATCGCGATGTCGACCTCGACGTGCCCGCGGGCTCGGTGGCGCTCGTCAGCGGACCGGCCGGCTGCGGCAAGACCGCGCTACTGCTTACCCTGGCGGCGCGCATGCTCCCGACGGCGGGCGCGCTGCGGCTGGGCGACTGCGACGCAGTCGCCCAGCCGCAGCGCGCCCGCCAGCTCGTGGGTCTCGGCGAGACCTCCGGTGTCAACGAGCTCGACGCGACCCTCACGGTCGGCGACCAGGTCAGAGCTGAGCTCGCCCTGCACGGCAAGCGCCGCTCGCGCGCCGACGTGGCGCTGGCGCTCGACCCCGTGGGCCTGGCCCTAGACGCGCGCGTCAAGGTCGGCGACCTGCGCGCGGCCGACCGCCTGCTGCTGGGCGTCGCGCTGGCGCTGATCGGCACGCCGCCGTTCCTGGTGGTCGACGACCTTCACGAAGACCTCACCCCGGCCGACCACGAGATGACCATGGCGCGGCTGCGCGAGCTCGCCGCCGGCGGCCTGACGGTCGTCGCCGGCAGCCTCGACCCGAGCCTCGCCGCCCACGCCGACGTCGTCCTCTGGCTCGACGCCGACGGCCGTCCCGCCGACGGCCCGATCGGAGCCGTCTCGGACGCCGCCGTCTCGGTCGCCGGGTGCGCGTCGGCAGCCGCCACCGATCCGCCGCCCCCGCGCCCGACCGTCACCCCACTCCCCATGCCCCGCAAGGAGGCCGATCGTGCGCTCGTTTAGGCTCGCTCAATCAGAGCTCAAGCGGCTCCTGTCGGCCCGGGCCTTCCGCATTGCCGCCGGGGTCGTCTGCGTCGTGCCGCTGCTCTACGCCGTCCTCTACCTGTGGGCCTTCTGGGACCCGTACTCGCGCCTCGACAAGCTGCCGGTGGCGGTCGTCAACTTAGACCAGCCGGTCCGTTCCGCCGGCGTCACGGTGCACGTGGGCGCCGACCTCATGAGCCAGCTGCGCACCGACAAGTCGTTCGAGTGGCTGCCGGTCTCGGCCGCGCGGGCGCGTACCGGGCTGCGCAGCGGCCGCTACGCGATGACCCTCACCATCCCCGCCGACTTCAGCGCTCACGTGGCCTCGGCGTCGGGCGCCAGGCCCCAGGCGGCCACGCTGCAGGTGCAGGCCAACGAGGCCCACAACCTGCTCGCCACGCAGATTGGCGGGCGCATCTTCGTGGAGCTGCGGGCCTCGCTGTCGGCCGTCACTGCCAAGGGCTACCTGTCGCACCTCTTCGGCGGGCTATCCGAGGTCAAGCAGGGGACCACGAAGGCGGCCGGCGGCGCCGGGCGCCTGACCGTCGCCCTGAGCCGCGCCACGTCGGGCTCGTCGAGCCTGGCGGGCGGCATCACAACGGCCGCCAGGGGCTCGCGCACGCTCTCCTCGGGGTTCACCAGCCTGACGAGCGGCACCCACTCGCTGGCGAGCGGCGCGACGCGCCTGGCAAGCGGGGCGAGCCGGCTATCGGGCGGCCTGAGCAGCGCCGCCGCCGGAGCGCGCACCGTGAGCGCCGGCAGCCACACCCTGGCGAGCGGCGCCGGCGCCCTCGCCAGCGGACTCGGCGGCCTGGCGAGCGGCGCCACGCAGCTCCACGGCGCAGCGACCACCCTCGCTGCGGGAGCAAGCCAGGTGCACGCCGGACTCACGGCGGCGGCCGCCCAGACGGCGACCGCCGCGGACTCGGCCGGCACGCTTTCCGGCGCCGCGAGCCAGGTCCAGCAGGCGCTTGCCGCCTACATCGCCGCGCACCCCGACGCCACCGACCTCGGCGACCTGCAGACCGCCGCGGGCGCCGCCGGCCAGGTGGCCGGTGGCCTCTCGCAGCTGCACAGCGGCCTCGCGGCCGCCATGCCCCAGCTCCAGACACTCGAGGCGGGCGCCGCCCAGCTCGACGGAGGCAGTTCGCAGCTTGCCGACTCGCTTGCCACCTACGAGGCGGCCGTCACCAAGGCCCACTCGGGCGCGCAGACGGTGGCCGGTGGGGCGAGCGCGCTCGCTCAGGGCGCCGGCGCGCTGCAGTCCGGCGTGAGCCGGACCAGCGCCGGCGCCGGCGCCCTGGCCAGCGGGGCGCGCACGCTGGCCGGCGGCGCGGCCCAGGCGGCCGGCGGCGCCGCGCAGGCGGCGAGCGGCGGCGGCGCGCTCGTCCTCGGGCTCGACCGTCTCGAGGCCGGCGGCACCAAGCTCTCAAGCGGCCTCGCCCAGGCGCAGGCCGGCGGCAGCACGCTGACTCGCAGCCTCGTCAAGGGGGCCGCCGCCATGACCGCCTACAACGGCGCGCAACGCACAAGCCACGCCGCGGTCATGAGCGATCCCGTGCAGCTGCACACCACGCGCGTCGACCCGGTGCCCAACTACGGCACCGGCTTTGCGCCCTACTTCATCCCCCTGGCACTGTGGGTCGGGGCGCTCATGACCTACTTCATCGTGCGGCCCTTGAGCAACCGCGCCCTGGCCTCGACCCTGCCCGACACCCAGGTGGCCCTCGCCGGGCTGTGGCCCGGCGCCGCCCTGACGGCGGTGCAGGCGATCGTGCTCGTCCTGGTGTTGCGCTTCACGCTCGGGCTGCACGCGGTCGAGCCGCCTGCGCTGCTCGGCTTTGTGCTGGTCGCCGCCTTTGCCTTCACGGCCATCCTGCAGTTCCTGTCGGCGGCCCTGGGCACGGCCGGCAAGTTCGCTGCCATCGTGCTGCTCATGTTGCAGCTGACCTCGTCGGGCGGCACGTTCCCCATGCAGACGGTGCCGCGCTTCTTCCAGATCATCAACCCCTGGCTGCCCATGACCTATGTGGTCTCGGGCTTGCGCCAGGCGATCTCGGGCGGCGACCTGGGCGCCCTGGCGATCGACGCCGCCGTGCTGCTCGGCTTCGCCGCGCTCGCGGTGTGTGCGACTATACTGACCGCGCACCGTCGGCGGACCTGGACGATGGACCGCCTCAAGCCCATCGTCACGATGTCGTGACGTCGCCTCGCGGCGGCGGCGCGGCGACGTCACGACGGTGCAGCGCAACGCCACCGTGACGATCGCCTCGACCGGGCAACGCACCGCGAATAGAGCGAAGGGACGGACCACCATGCCGCACGCCCGCAGCGGGACCCTCGACCGCCTGTTCACGGCGGCCATCGAGCTGCTCGGCGAGCGTGGCTACGCGGGCGCCACGGTCGACGACATCGTGGAGCGCGCCGGCGTCGCCAAGGGCACCGTGTACTACCACTTCCGCAGCAAGTCCGAGCTGGTCTCGGCCCTGCTCGACGACGGCCTGCGCCGGCTGGCGGCCTCGTTTCGCAGCGAGATCGAGGGCGCGCAGGGCGGCGCAGCCGCCCTGCGCGCCCTCGTCCATGCCCAGCTCGTCTACATGGAGCGCTACCAGGCCTTCTCGAAGCTCGTGATGTCGGAGATGTGGCGCGCCGACCGCGACTGGCGCGACAACCTGCGCACCCTGCGCGAAGAGTACGTCGCGGTCTTTGCCGGTGTGCTCGCCCGCGGCGTCGCGACCGGCGAGTTCCGCGCCGACTTAGACGTGCAGAGCACGGCGTCGACCCTGTTCGGCATGATCGCCACCGCGGCGCTCGACTGGCTGGTGTTCGATCGTGCGGCGAGCCTCGACGACGTCGAGGCTCGCCTGACCCCGCTCGTGATGGGCGCCGTCGAGGCCTGAGCGCGTCAGCCCCGGTCGAGCTCGATGAGCTCCATGAGCAGGGCGTCGCGCCAGGTGCCCTCGGCCACGCGCTCGTAGGCGCGCATGATACCCACCGGGCGAAAGCCGAGGCGCTCGTAGACGCGGATGGCGCGCGCGTTGCCGGCCGCCGGGTCGACCGTGATGCGGTGGTGGCCGCGCTGCCCGATCAGGTAGTCGATCAGCGTGCGCATCGCCTCAGAGCCCAGGCCGCGGTCCTGCCAGGCGTCGCCCATGAAGATGTCGATGGCGGCGCTCAGGTAGTCGGGGTCGGTCTCTTCGCAGAACTGGATGCAGCCGGCGATCTCGTCGTCGACCACGACGGCAAAGACGATCGCGCCGTCTTCGGTCAGCTGGTCCCACTCGGAGCGCCGCCACCAGGCGGCGACGCCGGGCTCACTGAGCATGGCGAGCATGGTCGGGGCGTCGGCTTGCGTCAGGGGGCGCAGCACGACGCGTGGGCCGCGCAGCGTGGGGGTGTCGTCGGGCAGGTTCATCGCACGACCCAGCGTTCGAGCGTCGTCGTGCCGGCCACCCGCGTCGCGTCGCGGAGACTGCCCGCTGCGGTCACCCGCGTCGCGTCGCGGGGGCTGGCGCTTGCGGTCATCCGCGGTGGTCGTTGCCGGCGCGCCACATGAGGTACGAGTGCACGAACTCGTCGAGCCCGCCGTCGAGCACGGCCTGGGTGTTGCCGGTCTCGTGGTCGGTGCGCAGGTCTTTGACCATCTGGTAGGGGTGCAGCACGTAGCTGCGGATCTGCGAGCCGAAGTTCGACGTCGAGCTGCTGGCCGCGTTCGCGAGCGAGCTCTTCGGCGCGCTTGCGCTCTTCGAGCTCGATCAGGCGAGCTCTTGAGCATGCGCATCGCGGTCGCGCGGTTCGAGAGCTGGGAGCGCTCGTTCTGGCACTGCACCACGATGTTGGTGGGGATGTGCGTGATGCGCACCGCCGAGCTCGGTCTTATTGACGTGCTGCCCGCCGGCGCCGCTGGAACGGTAGGTGTCGATGCGCAGGTCGTCTTCGTCGATGTCGATCTCGACGTCGTCGCTGACCAGCGGGCTGACCTCGACCGCGGCGAAGCGCGTGTGCCGCCGGTTGGCCGAGTCGAAGGGGCTCATGCGCACCAGGCGATGCACGCCCTTCTCGAGGCCAGCAGGCCGTAGGCGTTCTCGCCCTCGACCGAGATGGTCGCGCTCGTGATGCCGGCCTCGCCACCCTCCTGGGTGTCGTTGACCTCGACTTTGAAGCCGCGGTTCTCGAACCAGCGCAGGTACATGCGGAACAGCATGGATGCCCAGTCCTGCGACTCGGTGCCGCCGGCGCCCGGATGGATGGTCATCACGGCGCCGCCCTCGTCGTAGCGGCCGCTGAAGAAGCGCTGCTCTTCGCCGTGTTCGAGCTCGCGCTCGAGAGCCGCCACGCCCTGCCCGAGCTCGGCGAAGAGCGGCTCGTCGACCTCGTCGGCGGCGAGCTCCTCGCGGATCATCTCTTCGGTGGTCTCGAGGTCGCCGAAGCCGGCTTCGAGGGCGGCGAAGTCGTCGAAGCGACGCTTGAGGCGGCTATAGGTGGCCGACGTGGTCTGCGCGGCCTCGGCGTCGTCCCAGAAGTCGGAGGCCCGCATGCGCTCTTCGAGCGCCTCGATGTCGGCAGTCAGGCGAGGGGGGTCAAAGATAGCTCCGCAGCCAGCTGAGGCGCTCTGAGGCGCCGTGCAACCGCTCGCGGAGCGAGTCAAGGTGTTCGAGAGCTTCGGGTACGGTCATCGTCATGGTGAGAAAGTATACCCTACCGTCGCGCAGCCTCGAGCAAGCTCACCCAAGGCTACCGCCTGTCGTACATGATGAGGGTCCAGGCGCCGGCGCACTCGACCTTCATCGTGTAGCGCCCGGGGCCCCAGTTCTCGGTGTCGGTCGACCCATTGCCGGCTTCGAACCAGGACATCTCGAAGCCTGTGTGGTCAATATCCGTCAGGTGGATCGTGAGCGACTTGTCGTGTCGGCCCAAGACGATCTTCTGGAACGAGCCCTTCAGCTCGAGAGCCATGTCGCCGGCGGCCCCGACTCCGCTCAGCTGCGCCACTTTCACCCAGCTCTCGGGCGGAGACGGGGCCAGCGGCGTCGAGGTGAACGTGCGGGGCGGCGTGGTTCCCCGGCCCCCGCCGGCGGTGGCGACGATCGACTGCCCCTTGCCCGCCGCCCACGCGTGGCGGGGGTCCGTGGCAGCGACCGCGCCAAGCCCGTCGAAGGTGCCCTCGTCCTGCCTGCTCCAGTGGGCGCCGCCATCGCTCGTCGCCCAAATGGCATCTCGTTGTGAGTCCTCTCCGCCGCCGCCTACGGCCCAGCCGTGCCTGGTATCGACGAACGCGATACCGTGGATGTTGGGGTATTCCATGGCCGGGATGGTGCGACGGAGCCAGTGACGGCCGCCGTCGGTCGTCACCGCGATCGAATCGGCCAAGGCGACCCAGCCGTGGTCGCGGTCGACGAACGTCACGGCGCCGGCGCCGCCGTAGTCGTCGCCCGCCGCCTGCGTCGCCCAGTGCGCGCCCCCATCGGTGGTCGCCAGAATGGCGCCGCCGGGCGGCCCCGTGTCGTCGCCTATCGCCCAACCGTGACTCGCGTCGACAAAGTCGACCGCAGTGAGCGCCAGCCCCGCGCTGGACTGCTCCACCAACCAGTGCGCGCCCCCGTCCCGGGTGGCCAGGATCAAGGCATGCGTGTGCGGCAGGAACGCAGAGCCCACCGCCCAGCCGTGCAGGGCGTCGACGAAAGTCACGCTGTTCAGCGAACCCTCAACCGGCGGCCCTTGGGAGCGCCAGTGGTCCCCCCCATCGTGGGTGGCGGCGATGGCGCAGAGGTACGCCCCCGCGCTGTTCGAGCTCTCCCCACCACCCACGCACGGTGGGAACCCGCGCAGGCGATCGAACTCCACTGCGTCGTTCCGCTGTCAAAGCCCCGCTCGCTCCAGGTCGACCCGCCATCACTTGTCGCGAAGATCGCGCCCGCCGAGCCCGCGACCCAGCCGTGCCGCCCATCGGCAAAGGCGATCGCGGCGAAGTCGTCCCCGCCATACTGCCCCATCTGCGCCTTCCAGCCGAGCGGACCGGTCGATCTGGGCGACCCGGTCGGACCGGGCGAGCTGGTCGGGGCGGCCGCACCAGCGAGGAGGGAAGCGGGCGCCGTCTGCCGCAGCACGATCACGGCGACGGCCGCGACCGCGAGCAGCGCCAATACCGCCACTACCGCTGCCAGTGCCGGCAGCGAGCCCCTCACCGATTCTCGGGTACGCCCAGGTGCGCTCATCCAACCTCCACAGGAGAAGGTATCGGCAGGAGGGGACGCGCGCCATACTAGGAAGCTCGCACCGAAGCAGACAGGCGACGGCGGTCGGTGCCGCCGCGCAGGGGCTCGGCGTCAGGCCCGGGCGAACCTAGGGTCGCAGGGAGAGCGAAACGAGGGCCCTCTTAACGCAAGCGACGACGATCCCAGGGCCGCAGCGGGAGCGAAACGAGCGCCCTCTCGCCGAAGGCGAGAGCGACGGGGTTGCACGGCGCTACGGCAGGCAAGCGCAGCTTGCCTGCCGCCTTAAGCTCCGTGGAATGAGCGACCTGCCGCCTCAGGCGGCAGCGACGGCATTTGACGGGGCAAGCGAAGCACCTACGCCCCGTGACACTTCTTGAACTTCTTGCCGCTGCCGCACCAGCAGGGGTCGTTGCGGCCGACCTTCTGCTCGACGTGGCGCTGCTGCACGGCGACCGAGGACTCGCCGCCGGACTGCGCGGCCATGGCGGGCGCGCCCTGCGCGGCGGCCGGCAAGCTGTAGCCGTCGCCGCCACCGGTCGAGGTGGTGGCGCCGGCCGCCACCGCGGCGCCGGCGAACGACGTCTGGTAGGCGAGGTCGTCGCCGCTCGTGTAGTTCATGGCCAGCATGGGCTGGTCGAAGGTCATGGCGGCGAAGTACGAGAGGTCTTCGGGCGAGTTCTTGAGGAGCGTCATGACCACGCTCTGGCGCACGCCGCCGAGCATGTCCTCGAACAGGCTGAAGCCCTCGGTCTTGTACTCGGCCAGGGGGTCGCGCTGACCAAGCGCACGCAGGTGGATGCCCTCCTGCATGTAGTCCATGTCGAGCAGGTGGTCCTTCCAGCGCACGTCGACGATCGACAGCATGACGGCGCGCTCGACGGCGCGCATCTGCTCCTCGCCGATCAGCTTCTCGCGCTCGTCGTACAGGTTGAGGGCATCGTCGACGGCGAGCTCGACGACCTCGTCGACCGCCGAGAGCTCCTCGATGCCGGCCTTCGTGATCGACGGGTCGTAGACGGCGCGCAGCGAGACCAGCAGGGCGTCGATGTCCCAGTCTTCGGCGTACTGGGCGTCGGCCAGCGCGAGCGTGACGGTGCTCTCGATGACCTGCTCGATCATCTCGCGCACCTGGTCGACGAAGTCTTCGCCCTGGAGGATACGGCCGCGCTGCTCGTAGATCACGCGGCGCTGCTCGTTCATGACCTCGTCGTATTGCAGCACGTTCTTGCGGCGCATGAAGTTGAGCTCTTCGACCTTCTTCTGGGCGCGTTCGACGACGCCCGAGAGCATGCGGTGCTCGAGGGCCTCGCCCTCGCCGGGGCCGAGCCGGTTGAGCACCTTGTACATGCGGTCGCCGGCGAACAGGCGGATGAGGTCGTCTTCGGCCGACAGGTAGAAGCGGCTCTCGCCGGCGTCGCCCTGGCGTCCGGAGCGGCCGCGCAGCTGGTTGTCGATGCGTCGACTCTCGTGGCGCTCGGTACCGAGCACGTAGAGGCCGCCCAGGTCGGGCACGCCCTCGCCGAGCTTGATGTCGACGCCGCGGCCGGCCATGTTGGTGGCGATCGTCACGGCGTGGGCCTGACCGGCGCCCTTGATGATCTCGGCCTCGCGCTCGTGCTGCTTTGCGTTCAGCACGTTGTGCGGCACGCCGCGGCGCTCGAGCAGGGTGGCGAGCAGCTCGCTGACCTCGACCGATACGGTGCCGACCAGCACCGGCTGGCCTTTTTCGTGGCGCTCCACGATGTCGTTGACGACGGCCGTGTATTTGTCGGTGCGCGTCGTGAAGATGTAGTCGTTCTGGTCGATGCGCACCATCTCTACGTTGGTCGGGATCTGCACGACGTCGAGCGCGTAGATGGTGCGGAACTCGTCTTCTTCGGTCTTGGCCGTGCCGGTCATGCCGGCCAGCTTGTCGTAGAGGCGGAAGTAGTTCTGCAGGGTGATCGTGGCGAGCGTCTGGTTTTCTTCGCGGATCGGCACGTGCTCTTTGGCCTCGATCGCCTGGTGGAGGCCCTCGGAGTAGCGCCGTCCGTCGAGGACGCGGCCGGTGAACTCGTCGACGATCAGCACCTCGCCGTCTTTGACGACGTACTCGTTGTCGTTGTGGTACAGCGCCTGGGCGCGCAGGGCCTGCACGAGATGGTTGACCAGGGCGCCGTTGACGTCTTTGTAGAGGTTGTCGACGTTGAGCGCCTTTTCGACCTTGGCGACGCCCGACTCGGTCACCGACACGGTCCGTTGCTTTTCGTCGACCTCGTAGTCGTCGCCCGGTTTTAGGCGCGGCACAATGCGCGCGAAGTCGCGGTAGGTGCCGGCGGCGGTCTCGGGCGCGCCCGAGATGATGAGCGGCGTGCGCGCTTCGTCGATCAGGATGGAGTCGACTTCGTCGACGATGCAGTAGGAGTGGCCGCGCTGCACGCACTCTTCTAAGCGCATCGCCATGTTGTCGCGCAGGTAGTCGAACCCGAACTCGCTGTTGGTACCGAAGGTGACGTCGGCGTTGTAGGCGACGCGGCGCTCTTCGGGCGACATGTTGGCCTGGATGACGCCGACCTCGAGGTCGAGGAACCGGTAGATGTCGCCCATCCAGTCGGCGTCGCGGCGCGCCAGGTAGTCGTTGACCGTGACCAGGTGGGCGCCCTCGCCGGCCAGGGCGTTCAGGTACATGGGCATGACGGCGACCAGCGTTTTGCCCTCGCCGGTCTTCATCTCGGCGATGTCGCCGTCGTGGAGCACGATGCCGCCCATGAGCTGGACGTCGAAGGGCCGCAGGCCGAGCACCCGCTTGGAGGCCTCGCGCACCACCGCGAAGGCTTCGTAGAGCAGGTCGTCGAGCGTCTCGCCGTCGGCCAGGCGATCGCGGAACTCAGACGTTCTTGCGCGCAGCGCTTCGTCGGAGAGCGCGCTGATCTCGGGCTCGAGCGCGGTGATCTCGACCACCTGCTTTTCGAGCACCTTCATGCGCTTGCCTTCACCGGCGCGCAGGACACGTTCGACGAAATTAGCCATGGGCTCTCTTACCGGTCCTCTTGGTCGTTACCTGTTCGTGTTGGTCGGTACCTTGTTCGCGCACGCTCAAGATTACCCTATCGGCCGATCGACCTGGGCGAATGCGCACAAGCGCGCCGATCGACCGCGTTGCGGGCTCAGGCGCCGGCCGGCACGGCCTTGGCCGGGCCGGTTCGCGGCTACTGGCGGACGGGCTCGATCAGGCCGTAGTCGCCGTCGTTGCGCCGGTAGACGACGTTGGTGTCGCCGCTTTCGGCGTTGGTGAACACGAAGAAGCTGTGCCCGATCAGCTCGAGCTGCAGCGTGGCTTCGTCGACCGACATGGGCTTCAGGGCGAACTGCTTGCTCTTGACCACGCGCGCGTCGTCGTGATGGTCGCCGCCGTTGTCGACGGGCTCGGGGGCCAGGGTGAGCGGCGCCGGCGCCGGACGCCGTTCGCCCGTCTCGCCTGCGTCGCCGCTGGTCTCGACACGCTCGCCGAGCTCGATGCCGCGGGGACCACCGAGCGGCGCGACGGCCTTGGCCGCGGTGTGTCGCAGCGCCTTGTGGTGGACCTTGTCGTGATACTTCTTGGCCTGCCGCTGGAGCTTTTCGGTCACGAGGTCGATCGAGGCGTACATGTCGGGCGACGACTCGCGGGCGCGCATGACCGGCCCCCGTGTGAACACCGTCGCTTCGGCGACCTGCGAGTCGGCACTGTTGTGGCCCTTTTCGACGATGAGCTCGAGCTCGACGCGGGTGACTTCGTCGATGTGACGCTCGCTCAGCTGGCGGTGCAGCTTGGCGAGCTTCTCTTCGGCGTAGTCGCGCAGCGGCTCGGTAACGACCACGTGACGACCTTTGACCTGGATCTTCATGAAGGCGGCTCCTTTGTTACCGACGATCCAAAGCGGTCTGTAGAACGAAAACCGCGGGCGGCGCGCGCAAACGTGAATGCATGCGGCTCGCAGCCCGCGTGTCGTAAAGCCAGAGAACACGCGTGTAGTGTCTCACCCGTCGTGTAGACGTCGTCAACGACCAACACGGTACACACTCTACCCGCTTTATCGGCCAATCTGTCGTCGACCCTGAACGCTTCGCGCACGTTTTCGGCGCGGGCGGCGGCGCCCAGGCCGCTCTGCCGCCGCCCGCGCCGCCGGCGCACGAGCAGCGGCGCGTACGGCAGGCCGGCGGCGGCGGCCAGACGGCGCGCCAGCAGGGCCGCCTGGTCGAAGCCGCGTTCGAGGTCGCGCTCGCGGTGCACCGGCACGCAGGTGACCAGGTCGACGCGCCCGGCGGGGCCGGCGGCGAGCGCCAGCGCGCGCTCGAAGGCGGGCTGCGCGAGCTCGGCCATCTCGGCGGTGAGCGAACGCAGCGAGCGGAACTTGCAGGCCGTGACCAGGCGGCGCGCCGGACCCTGGTAGAGGTAGGCGGCGCGCGCCGAGGCAAAGGCCAGGTCGCGCCCGCGGCACTCGCGGCACTCGGCGCGCGGCCGGCCGAGCGGCGCTCCGCAACGCCCACACACGCAGGCCGGCAGCGGCGCGAGCTCGGCCGCGCAGCCCGGGCACAGCCAGCGCCCGGCGCGGCCGCAGACGACGCAGCGCTTGGGAAGAAGGAGGTCGACCGCCCCGTCGGCCAGGCGGCCGAGCGAGGTCACGTCAGTGGTTCGGTCGCGACCTTGACCGCGGTCTGCGGGCCGAGCCGGGCGTCGGCCCGGACGACGGCGCCGTCGGCGATGCTGCTGCCGTTGCCGATGACCGCTCCGCGGTGCACGACGGCGTGGTCGCCGATGGTGACGCCACGGCCGACGATGCCGCCGGCCAGCGAGGCGCCGCGACCGGTGGCGGTGCCGTCCCAGTGGATGACCCCTTCGAGCAGCGCGCCGCGCCCGATCGTGCAGCCGTCGCCGATGATGAGCGGTCCCACGAGACGCGCGTGGGCCCCACCAGGCAGCCGTCGCCCAGAGCACGGGCGCCGAGATCCGACGTCGCGGCGACCTCGGTGCCCTCGCCCATCCACACCCCGGGCGCAGCACGCGGCCGGGCAGCGCGACGGCGACCCGGCCGAGAAGGGCATCGAAGTTGCCGCGACGGTACTCGCGGATGCTGCCCACGTCGTTCCAGTAGGTCTCGAGGCGCCACACGTGGAACGGCAGCCCGGCTCGAGCAGCGCCGGAAAGACGTCTTTGGCATAGTCGACGAATGCCCCGGGCGGGATGTGCTCGAAGATGGCTCGGCTCGAAGGCGTAGATGCCACAGTTGCACAGGTTCGACAGGGCGCTCTCGGCCCGGGCCGGCTTTTCCTGGAAGCCCAGCACGCGGCCGCCTCGTCGTGCACGACGACGCCGTAGTGGGAGGGGTCGTCGACCTCCTTGACAGCCAGCGTGGCGAGCGCCCCGTTCTTGCGGTGGGCGGCAACGAACGCCGAGATGTCGACGTCGGTCAGGCCGTCGCCGCTGACGACGATGAAGGTGTCGTCGCCGAGCAACTCGCGAAAACCGCCCGTGCCGCCGGCCGTACCCAGGAGCCTCTCCTCGAAGCTGTACTGAGCCTGCATGCCGAAGTCGGGCCATCGCGAAGTAGTCCGGATGCGCTTGCGTGGTGGTGCAGGTTGACGCAGACCTGGCCACGCCGTGGCGCGCCAGCAGGCGCAGCGTGTGCGACATGACCGGGCGAGTGAGGATGGGCACCATGGGCTTGGCGGTGAGGCCGGTGAGCGGGCACAGACGCGTACCGAGCCCGGCCGCCATGACCATGGCCTTGGGGACCCGCCGCGCTCCGCCCCCTCCGGCGCCGGCGCTCACGGCGCGCACTCCCCCGTGGAGCACGCGCAGCGCCAGCGCCTCCTCGTACGGCGCGCGCAACACGCCGCCTCGGTGACGATGGCGCGATGTTGGCGGCCGGCGTGACGTCGAAGGCGGGGTGATAGGCGCGCGCGCCCGCCGGCGCCACGCTGCGACCGCGGAACGTCGTGACCTCGTCGCGCGGTCGCGCTCCTCGATGGGTATGTCGCGCGCCGCTCGGCGACGTGAGGTCGACGGTCGAGAGCGGCGCGGCCACGTAGAACGGCACGCCGTGCTCCTTGGCGAGGACCGAGACCGTGTAGGTGCCGATCTTGTTGGCGGTGTCGCCGTTGGCGGCGATGCGGTCGGCGCCGACCACTACGCCGTCGACCGCGCCGCGCTGGATGAAGTGCCCGGCCATGTTGTCGGTGATGACACGGTACGGATGCCCTCCACGCCGAGCTCCCACGCCGTGAGGCGGGCGCCCTGCAGCCAGGGCCGGGTCTCGTCGACGAGCACCGAGATGCCCTGCCGTAGCGTCGTGGCGGCGCGCATGACGCCCAGCGCCGTGCCGTACCCGGCGGTCGCGAGGGCGCCGGCGTTGCAGTGCGTGAGGATCGTGGCGCCGTCGGCGAACAACGCCGCGCCGAACTCGCCTATGGCGCAGGCAGCGCGCGATGTCGTCGGCGAGGATGGCCTGCGCGCGGCCAGCAGCCGGCCGGCCAGGCCGCCGGCGGCCGCGTCGCAGCGAGCCACTCCGCACGCATCTCGGCCAGCGCCCAGCGCAGGTTGACGGCCGTAGGCCGCGTGGCCGCAGCCCGGCCGCGACCTCGTCGAGATCGGCGCGAAAGGCGGCCGCATCCGCCGGATGTTCGGCGGCCGCGGCGCCGGCCGCGAGCGCCACGCCGCCGGCCGCCGTGACGCCGATGGCCGGGGCGCCGCGCACCGTCATGTCGGTGATGCGCGCGGCCACGTCCTGCCACGTGTGGCAGGTCACGTACCGTTCCTCGTTGGGCAGCGCGCGCTGATCGATGAGCACGACCTCGCCGGGCAGGATCTCCACGGTGCGCACCCGCAGACGCGAGGCCGCCGCCGGCACGCCGGGCGTCTGGCCGGGCTCAGTCATGGAAGGAGCCCGGCCTCAGGTGCCCTGGTCCCAGGAGGCGAGGTACTTGGCCTGCTCCTCGGTGAGCGTGTCGATGGCGACGCCCATGGCTCTCGAGCTTGAGCCGGGCGATCTCGTCGTCGATGTCCTTGGCGGACCGACGTAGACCTTCTTCTCGAGGCTCGCGTGGTTCTTGACCATGTACTCGGCGGCCAGCGCCTGGTTGGCGAAGCTCATGTCCATGACGGCGGCCGGGTGACCCTCGGCGGCCGCCAGGTTGACCAGGCGGCCCTCGGCCAGCAGATAGATGCGGCGCCCGTCGGCCATGGTGTACTCGTCGACGAACTCGCGGACGCGCGCGCTTCGGCGACGGCCAGAGCTTCTCGAGCGCCGGGATGTTGATCTCGACGTTGAAGTGGCCGGTGTTGGCGATGATGGCGCCGTCCTGCATGACCTCGAAGTGCTCGCTCGCGGATGACGTGGATGTCGCCGGTGACGGTGACGAAGAGCTTGGCGATCTTGGCGGCCTCGGCGATCGGCATGACGCGGAAGCCGTCCATGACGGCCTCGAGGGCGCTTGCAGCGGGTCGACCTCGAGCACGATGACGTCGGCGCCGTGGCCCTTCATGCCGCATGGCCAGGCCGCGGCCGCACCAGCCGTAGCCGGCCATGCACGACCGTGCTGCCGGCCAGAGGATGTTGGTGGCGCGGATCACGCCGTCGAGGGTGCTCTGGCCGGTGCCGTAGCGGTTGTCGAACATGTGCTTGGTGTTGGCCTCGTTGACGGCGACGATCGGGAACATGCAGGCGGCCTTCGGCCTCCATGGCCTGCAGGCGGATGACGCCGGTCGTGGTCTCTTCGGTGCCGCCGATGATGTCGGCGGCCATGTCGGGGCGTTCGCCGTGGAGCACGCCGATCGACGTCGGCGCCGTCGTCCATGGTGATGTTGGGCCGGTGGTCGACGCTGGCGTTGATGTGGGAGTAGTAGGTGGCGTCGTCCTCGCCCTTGATGGCGTAGACGCGGATGCCGTACTCGTTGACGAGGGCCGCGGCCACGTCGTCCTGGGTGCTCAGCGGGTTGGAGGCGCACAGCACGACGTCGGCGCCGCCGGCCTTGAGCGTGCGCATGAGGTTGGCGGTCTCGGTGGTGACGTGCAGGCAGGCGCCGATGCGCACGCCCGCGAGCGGCTTTTCGCGTTCGAAGCGCTCGCGGATGAGCGCGCCAGCACCGGCATGTGCATGTCGGCCCACTCGATGCGCAGCACGCCCTCGGGCGCGAGTGACTATGTCTTTGATGTCGAACTGGGCGGTGACGCTCAACAGGCTCCTCCCGGTCGGGGTTACTGCGCTCGCCGGCACGCCGCACGCGGCGACCTCAAGCCGAGTACAGCGCGGCGATGACGGCTACGTCGACGAGGCAATCGCAGACGGCCGCACAGGCCGGTGGCGGCGACCGCCCGCCGCTCGAACGGCGTGAGCTCGCGCGGCCGTGACGACCCCTGCTACGGCGACAACGAGAGTATACACGGCGGCCCACGGCGCGACGAATCGTCTCGGGTTGATAAAGGCCGGTCAGCGAGGGGAAGGTTGCGGGCCGCTGCTGTGCGGTCCGCTCGTGGGACGCCGTCCCGTGAGCGGCCCGCGCAGCCGCGTGTTGACGTGGTCTGCGACGATGATGAGCTCGGGCGCCGGCGCCGCGTCGACCCAGCGCATCGGCACCAGAACGCCGACTGTGCCGGCGGCCGGCGCGGCGGGCGCGTCCGGCGCGGCGGCGGCGGCGCTCGTCGCGGCGGGCGCGTCCGCCGCGGCGACGAGCTCCTCGAACAGATCGAACAGCGGGCCGCGCCAGGGGGTCGCCGGCCGCAGTTTCTCGCAGGGCACGACCACAGGGGTGACGGTGGGAGACAGTACGGCGGGCAGCGGCGAGCCGGCGAGCGCCGCGGCCACGTCAGCAGCACGGAGCGGGGGCTGGTCGGCGGTACCTGATCGGCCGGGGCTTGGGGCCCCATGACTGGTTCGAAGCCGGCGGACCGGCGGCGCGGCGCCGTCAGGACGGCGCCGCGCCGCCGTCGGCCGCCAGCCGCGCCTTTAGTCTTCGATGGCGGTCACCGGCGCCGGGTCGACGCCGTAGAGCAGGGCCAGGTAGTAGCGACGTGAATCGCCGAGCGTAGACGCAGCGAGAACACCGGGCCCGCGGCAGCGACGCCGCGGCTGGCCACGCGCGCACCACGGCCACGCGCGCGCCGCTCCACGAGCAGCGCCGTGCAGTCGCGCGGCGGCGCAGCCGCTGGTCGCCGGCGGGTCTCGAGCGTGACGGCGACGCGCACCTCCGCCAGCCGCGGTTGGCCTCCCAGCCGGCGATCTCGTTGTGGTCGAGCTCGGGAAGCTCGTTGAAGAAGGCCGGAGCCTTGGCGTTCTCGTTGATCTGGCCCTTCCAGCGCCGCGCCACCGGAGCCGTGGCGCCGGCACCGCACATGACGGCCAAGCTGCCGTGCAGCGTCCGGGCCATCGCCTTGCCGATGTCCTCTCGCCACGTCCGGGTGCAGTTCGGCGTCGCCCGGTTCGACCAGCTCACCGCCTCGGCCACGTTCGACGATAGATCCTCCACGAGGCCTGCAGTCTCGAGGCACCGCCAGGAGCGGCGCCGTGAGGTGGCCTAGGGCGGCCCGCGGCTGCCGCCCTCCGGCACTGCGATCAGCGGAGGCCGCGCTCGCCGGCGAGTGCGGCCAGCCGGCCGCCCGAGGACACGCAGACGGGCCGGCAGCCGCGCGCCAGGCGCGGCCTGCGCGCAGGTCAGGGTCTCCTCGGTGTCGCCCGAGTAGCTGGCGGCGATCACCAGGGTGCGCGGCCCGACCCACGCGGGCAGCTGGTAGCCGCGCACGACCGCGGCCGGGACCGGCAGTCGGCGGCAGCGCCGCGAAGGCGAGATCGGCGCCTATGGCGGAGCCTCCCATGCCGCAGACCACGACCCCGCCGGGCCCCGGATGGAGCCCGGCCCA
This sequence comes from uncultured Actinomycetes bacterium, assembly GCA_963753695.1. GTDB lineage: Bacteria > Actinomycetota > Thermoleophilia > UBA2241 > UBA2241 > Bog-752. The sequence continues at coordinate 66,583 of CAVWDG010000009.1, read as the reverse complement.
GAGGGTCGCACCGGCGAGGGCGGCCCTGGCGGCTTCGTAGCCTGAGCGCCAGCTGCGCCTGGCAGTCCTGCGATGGCACCCAGCATGTCGCCGGGATCGAGCCTGGCCCTCGCCTCGGCCCCCAGGGCATCGGCCCGCGCGTCGCCGGCCACCTCAGGCCCCCCTGATGACACGGAGGACAGCGTCGCGCTTCTCCTCGCATCAGCGCCTCGCTGTCGGCGCCGAGGTTGAGGCGCAGCAGCGGCTCGGTGTTCGACGGCCGCACGTTGAAGTGCCAGTCGGGATAGTCCACGAGATGCCGTCGAGCGTGGCCGATCTCGCCGTCGGCGAAGTGCTGCTCGATGCGCGCCAGCGCGGCGGGACGTCGTCCACGCGTCGAGTTGATCTCGCCGCGAGATGAAGTACGGGCGCGCAGCGGCTCGAGCAGCTCTGCCATGCGTCGCGCCCTTCTTCGAGAGCAGCTCGAGGATGAGCAGCGCCGGGATGAAGCCGGAGTCGGCGTTGTAGTCCTCGGGCTGGAAGTAGTAGTGGCCCGAGACCTCGCCGCCGAACAGCACGGGTTCGCGGCGCATGCGCTGCTTGAAGAAGGCGTGGCCCACGCGGTTCATGAGCGCCACGCCGCCGTTGGCGTGCACCACGTCCGGCACGGCGCGGCTGGCGCGCAGGTCGTAGAGGATGGTCGCGCCCGGGTGCTTGGCGAGCAGCGCCTCGGCGAGCAGCGCGGTGACGAAGTCGCCGGGCACGAACTCGCCGTTCTCGTCGATGAAGAAGCAGCGGTCGGCGTCGCCGTCCCAGGCGATGCCGAGGTCGGCCTTCTCGGCGACCACCCGTTCGCGCGGATCGTTCGGCGGTTCTCCTCGAGGAGCGGGTTGGGCTCGTGGTTGGGGAAGCGTGCCGTCGATGTCGAAGTACATCTCGACGCGCTCGAGCGGCGAGTCACCGAAGACTCGTCGGCGCGAGCAGGCCGGCCATGCCGTTGGCGGCGTCCATCACCACGCTTGTACGGGCCAGAACGAAGACGGTCGGCGAACCCGGGGAGACGTGGCGCACGTAGTCTGGATAGAGGTCGTCGGCCGTGCTCCAGCTCGACGGCGGCGGCGACGCTCGCCATGTCGGCCAGCCCATGGCGCGCTCCATGAGCTCGGGTATGCCGGCTCGCCCGACAGCGGAAGAGCGCCCTCGCAGACCAGCTTCATGCCGTTGTATTCGGCGGGTTGTGCGAGGCCGTCACGACGGCGCCGCCGTCGAGGCCGCGGTGGCCACCCCGAAGTACGACATCTCGGTGGGGACCATGCCGAAGTCGAGCCTGCGCCCCCGGCGACGGCGGCGCCGACGGCGAAGGCAGCGGCCAGCCCCGGGCGACGACAGCCGGGGTCGCTGCCCGACGGCCAGTGCGCGCGCCGAGCTGGGCGGCCAGGGCGGCCCCTATGCGCCGGGCGCCCTCGGCGTCAAGCTCCTCGGGGTAGAGACCACGGATGTCGTAGGCCTTGAAGCATCGCGGCGAGACGGTCATCGGCCCTCCACTCCGTGAACTCGCGAAACTTCATGGCGCCGTCGGCGAGCACCGTCTCTGGGAACAGGCAGCATGCCGTTGGCGATGACGTTGTCGGCGCCGACCCGGCAGCCGTCGCCGATCGACGGCGTTCACGATATGGGTTCTCCCCCGAGCGAGGCGCCGCTCGACGATCACGCTGCGTTCGATCGAGGTGCGGGCGCCGACGCGCGCGCCGTCCTGCACCACCGACTCGATGACCACGGCGCCGCGCTCGACGACGCAGCCCTCGCCGACGACGGCGAGCGGTCCGACGCGGCTGCCGGCGGCCACGCGCGCGCCCGCGGCCCACATGCGCGGAGCGGTATGACCTTGGCCCCGGGCATCTACCATGGCGTCGGGCGCCACGAACAGATACGAGCGCCGACGTCGCGCGAGCACGCTCGTGGCGATGGTGCTCTGCAGCATGTCGAAGTGGGCCTGCAGGTAGCTCTCCGGCGTGCCGATGTCGCGCCAGTAGGCGTCGGTAGACGAAGGCGATACAGGTCCCCGCCTCGGCGGCCAACTGCGGGAACACGCCGCGCTCGATCGAGAGCTGTTTGCCGGCCGGGATCATGTCCAGCACCTCGGGCTCGAGCACGTACACGCCGGCGTTGATGAGCGCGCCGTGCGCCGGCACCGCGTACTCGGCGCCCGGCTTTTCGACGAACTCGGCCACGCGGCCGTCGTCGTCGACCTCGACCAGGCCGTAGCGGCGCGGATCGTCGACGCGGGTGAGCAGGATGGTCCCCAGTCCCCCCGCTCCCTGTGGAACGCGGTCATCGCGGTCAGGTCGACGTCGGTGAGCACGTCACCGTTGAAGGCGTACAGGCAGCCGCCGTCGAGCTCGGCCTGGACGTTCTTGATTGCTCCGGCGGTGCCCAGCGGCTGCTCTTCGACGACGTAGCTCACGGCCAGGCCGTAGCGCTCCCGTCGCCGATGGAGTCTTCGAGGGCGTGCGCCAGGTAACCGGCCGAAAAGACGGCGCGGCGCACGCCGTGGCGCGCCAGGTTCTCGAGGATGTAGCCCACGAACGGCCGGCCCGACCAGGGGCGCGACCGGCTTGGGCACGCGCGAGGTGATCGGCCGCAGGCGCGTCCCCTCGCCGCCGACCAGCGACGACGGCCTGAGCGCACGACGAGTCGCCGGGCACGGGCCGTCGCTACGCTGGCCCTCGGGAGAGCCGACCGGGTCGCCGTCCAGCGGCTCATCGCCGTGCCGATGCCGCCATAGTCAAAGGCCCGGCGGCGGTCACGCGGCGTGCGGTCTAGGAAGTTGCGCCCGTCGATGACGTGACGGCCGCCGCATGCCGCCGCGACCACGGCCCAGTCGAGCGCCAGAACTCGGGCCACTCGGTGACGAGCACGGCCGCGTCGGCGCCCTCGAGAGCCTCGAGGGCGCTCGCGGCGATCTCGACGCCGGGGAACAGCGCGGGTGCGTGCCCGGCCCGAGCACGGGGTCGTAGGCCGACACGCCGGCGCCTTCGGCGACGCAGCCGGCCGGCCAGCACTATGGAGGCGGCCTCGCGCAGGTCGTCGGTCTGGGGCTTGAAGGTGAGGCCGAGCAGGGCGATCGTGCTTGCCGCGCAGCCGGCCCAGGCGTTCGGACAGCTTGCCCACGACCCGGCGCTTCTGCAGGTGGTTGACCTCCATCACGGCGTTGAACAGCTGGAAGTGATAGCCCGAGTTGCCGGCGAGCTGCTTGAGCGCCTGCACGTCTTTGGGAAAGCACGAGCCACCGTAGCCGATGCCCGCCTGCAGGAAGTGCGGCCCGATGCGGTGGTCGAGGCCCATGCCGTCGGCCACGATGCGCACGTCGGCGCCCACCTGCCTCGCAGACGTTGGCGATCTCGTTGATGAACGAGATCTTGGTGGCCAGAAAGGCGTTGGAGGCGTACTTGATCATCTCGGCGGTGGGCACGGTCGGTGCGCACGACCGTCGGCGTCGACGCTCGGCGGTAGAGCGCCGCCACTGTCTCGCCGTCGCTCGTCGCGTGAACGAGCCGATCACGATGCGGTCCGGCTCGCAGGAAGTCCTGCGACCGCCGCGCCCTCCCGCAGGAACTCGGGGTTGGAGACGTAGCCGAAGTCGGGCCGCGCCGGCAGCTTCGAGATCGGCAATCACGCGTCTCGCCGGTGCCCACCGGCACGGTGCTCTTCATGACGATGCAGACGCTCCCCGCCGCGCGCCGCGATCTCGCGCGCGGCGCGCTGCACGCGTGACAGGTCGGCGTCGCCCGACGGCGACGGCGGTGTGTCCACGGCCACGAACAGGATGCGGCAACGCCGCGCAGAGTTCGTCGTAGGAAGTGGTGAAGGTGAGGCGCGTCGCGTTGCCGGCCATGAGCGTCGTCGAGGCCGGGCTCGTAGATGGGCACGTTGCCGCGCGCAGCGTCTCGACCTTGGCTTCGTCGACGTCGAGCAGACCACCTGGTGGCCGAGGTGGGCGAAGCAGACGGCGGTCACCAGGCCGACGTACCCGACCCCGATGACGCCTACGGGGCGCTCTGATTGTGGCACGTTCAACCTGCTCCTCACTCGCGCTGGCGGGCGCCTAGTCTACCAGAGATGTGTGCGGACCAATGCCGCGCGGCAGCGTTGCGGGGCGACGCCTGAGGCCTGTCTGCCCACCATGCGGCGCCGCCACACCAGCGGGCCGTCAGGGCGTCGCGGCGGGCGCGAGCGCCGCGCTCAGCTCGTCGCTCGAGCCGGCGTCGAAGGGGTTGAGGGCGAGGGCGCGGCGCAGCGAGGCCGCCGCCTGGGCGCGCTGTCCGAGCACGTCGAGCTGCATGACGCCGAGCTGGTAGAACGTCGCGTAGTTGCGCGGCTGCAGGCGGACGGCCTGCTCGAGGGTGGCGAGCGCGGCGCTCGCCCGGCCCTGCTGCTGTTCGACGAGCGCGAGCGTGAACAAGGGGTCGACGGCGAGCGGGTCGAGGCGGTGAGCGCGGCGCGCCTGGGCCGCCGCCGCCGCTGTGTGGCCGGCGCCCGACAGGTCGACCGCCCGCGACAGGGCGCGCTGCGACAGGTACGGGGCCGCAAAGGACAGCGCGACCAGCACGAGGACCCCCGTTGCCAGCGCGCGGCCGGCGACGCCAAAGCGCAGCTCCCCTGCCCAGCGGCCCAGACCGCGGCGCGCGCCCGGCGGCGGCGCGGCGGGTCGCTCGGCGGGCGGCGGCGCGGCGGGTCGCTCGGCGGGCGGCGGCGCGGCCTCGTCGGCAGGGTCGCCCGTCTGGACGGGGGCGGCGAGGGCGAGGGCCGCCGCGGCGCACTCGGCGCGGCGGCGGCGCACGTAGGCGGCGGCGACGCCGGTGAACAGCAAGAAGACGAGCGCGGCGGCGGCCATGTCCCAGTCCCAGTCGATCGTGATGTGCGCGACGAAGGCCACCGCGGCCGCCTGCAGGGCGGCGAGCAGCCCACGGTCGGCGTCGCGCGCCGCGCGCCCGACCGGCCGCAGCGCCGCCGCCAGCAGGCCGCCCACGGCCACCACGAACAGCACCAGACCGACCAGACCGAGCTCGCTCAGCACGTTGACCCACTGGTCGTGGGCGTGCCTGACGACGAACGTGGCGTCGGGCCGGTAGAGGTCGTTGATGAAGGCGAAGGTGCCGGCGCCCGTACCGGCGAGCGGGTGAGCCGGGAAGCTGCGCAGGCCCTCGCGGATCATGGGGATGCGGCCGCTGTTGCCCAGGGCGAGGAGCCGCCCCGCGCTGCCGGTGCTGGGGTTGGCGCCCGCTGATGACGAGCTGAACTGACTGGTGATCTTGTGCACCATCCCCCCCACTCCCCCGTAGCGGCCGGCAAGGGCGAGCGCACCGGCGGCCACGATGAGCACGGCGACCGCCAGCGCGGCGGCGCCCACCGCCAGGCGCAAGCGGGCGCTGAGCCGCAGGCGACGCGCGAGCAGCGCGGCGGCGACCTGGGCGCAGACCGCCACGGCGACGGCGAGGAGCGCCCAGCGCCCGAAGGCGTGTCCCTGGGCTGTGCGCAACGCGTCGCTCGCGGTCGCGTCGAAGAGGGTGGTCAGGTGGCGCGCGTGGTACAGGACCGCCGCCACGGGCGCCGCGGTCAGCGCCAGCGTGAGCGCGCCCTGCAGCCGCTCGTTGGTGAGCGCGAAATAGACCACGAGCGCCAGCGCCAGCGCGAGCGTGCCGCCGCGCGAGAACGTGAAGAAGAAGGTGAGCAGGAAGAGGGCGAGGACGCCGGCGAAGGCGCCTCGCGCCGCGACCGGCAGGCCGCGGCGCGAGGCGCCTTCGAGCGCCGGCAGCATGGCCATCACGAGCATGACGGCGAGCACGTTCCAGTAGCCGATGGGAGCGCTCAGGCGAGCGTAGAGATGGGCGTGCGTAACCACATCCGGCAACACTTTTCCGAGAACGGCGTAGACCGCCACCGGGATCATGACGCAGGCGAAGCCGTAGCCGGTCAGGCGCAGCTGAGCCGGACCGGCCGGCGTGACCGTCGCGACGCAGGCGACGATCAGGTACAGCAGGGTGACGTCGAAGGCCACCCACGACAGGTCGGGCCCCACCGACCAGGCGATCGACAACCCCTCCCAGAGGGCGAACAGCGCGAGTGCCGAGAGGGCGACGAGGGCGGTGGCATCGAGGCCGGGCCGGCGCGGCGCGAGCCAGACCCAGACGGCCGCCAACGGCAGAAGGATGAATACGACCGGCGCCGTCCGGGAAAAGATGTAGCCGCCAGAGAGGAACGAGAGCGTAGCGACCGCGGCAAGGACTGCCGCGACAGGCAACGACGGCGCAATGTGGCGCACGAGAACGCCGTAAGCCCGGCGCGAGGCGGCGGGCCTAGGGCCCAGGATCGCTTCTGCAGGTTCCACACGGGGCATTATACGTGTCGATGAAGGCGGCACCGCGGCCACAACGCAAGGCAACGAAGCAGATGACAGTCGTCTTACGGGCATGGTATAAGAGTTACGTGTCGAATCTACTCATGCGGGAGTAGTCAGGCAGCCAATCACGTAGTCCTTAGCTGGAGGGGGTCTCCATGAAAATGAAGATCGTGACCATCGCAGTCATGGCGATCGTCGCGTTGCTCATGGTCGCGTCTGTCGCCCAGGCGGCATCGGGCACCACGACCGCGATCATCAAAGACGCACAAGACGGCCATCTCGATGGCACGTACACGGCGGCACAGGTGCAGGCGGCGCTCACGTTCGTGAAGAGCGACCCGTCGCTCACGCAGTACACCAAGGTCGAGGGCGTCCTCGAAGACTTCCTGTCCAGCCTGTCGGCCCCCGCGGCCCAGAGCGGCAGCCTCGCGTTCACCGGCGGCTCGACCGTCGTGATCTTCGGAGTCGGTGTGGCGCTCATGGGCGGTGGCCTTCTGCTGCGCAAGCGGCTCGCCGCCTAGCGCACCTCTCACCCACCCATCTCCCACTACGAAGCGCCCCGGCAACGGGGCGCTTCTTCGTTGTGGCTCTCCGCTAGCCGACGCTCGGGACCCGCCTGGCGGCCGGTCCCTGCGCCGCTCGCGTCAGGTCGGCAGGACCACCGTGAGCGCCGCCGACGACCTGACGGCGGCCCGGACCTGCGACGCGGGCAGGCCGAGGTCGCCCGCCAGAGCCCTGGCCAGCCAGCGGTCGCCGGGCTGGTAGTAGATCACCGGCAACAGGGCCGCTGCCGGCAGCCCCGCCGCCTCGGTCCGCGCCGCGTACCCGAACACGTCGAGGTTCGCGGCAAGGCGCGCCGCGGCCGGCGGCGAGCCCGCCACCACGACCTGTGTGCGCGTGCGATCGTAGAACGTCACCCCTAGCCCCGTCGCCGCGAGGCGGGGAGCGAAGAAGGCGGGCTGGACGGCGCGCACGAACGTCGCGGCGTCGAGTCGGGCCCAGGCCCTCACCAGGGCGGGCGTGAGCGGTGCGCCGCCGCCCTCAGACGTCGCGGTCGAGGACGAGGCGGCGGGCGTGGGTCGCGGGCTCGTAGCGGCCGTCGCGGTCGCGGCCGCCGCGGGGCCGGCCGTCGCGCCTGCAGTCGGCGTGGGGCTGGCGGCCGCGGCGCCAGGGGTCGGCGTGGAGCCGGCGGCGGTCGTGGCGCCAGGGGTCGGCGAAGCGCTCGCCGTCGGCGAAGCGCCCACCGTCGGCGAAGCGGAGGGGCCCGGCGCGGCGAGAGCGGCAGCGACCGGCGAGAGCGGCAGGCCGGCGCGCTTGGCCTGCGTGTCGATGACCTTGTTGATCGCCGCGGGGGTGGCCGGCACCTCGGAGACCACCGCCGGCACCTCAGAGGCAAGGACGGTGCCAAGCGCCGCGCTCACCAGAGCGGCCGTGCGCTTGGACGGTACCGCGCCCTTCGCCGATCGGCCAAGCGCCACGACGACGCCCAGAGGCGTACCGCCCCCCGGTCGGGCGAGCGCCCGCACCGCCGCGGTGGGCGTGGTGGCGGCGCGCAGTTCGACCGTCGCGGCGCCCGCGCCATAAGCCCGCAGCGCACGCGTGAACGCGGTGCGATAGGCCGCCGTGAAACGCCCCAGGGGCGAGGTCACGACGACCACGGCACGACCGGCGGGGCGCACGACCAGCGCCGGCTGATAGATGGGAGCCGCCGCGTCGAAGGCCAGCGACTGGCGCAGCGCGAGCAGGGCCGCCTGTGAGACCGTCCAGCGCTCGTAGCTGCCGCGGCGGTGCACGATCGCCGGCAGCGAGCTGGTGACCACGTTGCCGGGGCCGGCGGCGTCGAGCGCCGCGCCGATCGCAGAAGCCGCCTGCAGCCGCAGCGCGGTGCTCACGTCGTTGGAACCCAGGACGTAGTTCACAAGCCCGACGAGGTTGATCTCGTCGGAAAGCCCGCCCTTGAGCGCGAACTGCAGGTAGCGCATCTGCCGTTGCAGGGCGACGAGCGGCGCCTGGTCGAGCGCCCAGACCCCGGTGAGCGGCAGCTCGGGACGGTGCAGGCTCGAGGTCTTGGAGGTGACGAAACCGGGAAGCGCGGCGCGCACGGCCAGCGGGTCGAGGGTGATCCACGAGCTGAACGCGACCGCCAGCCGGTCGCCCAGGGCCTTCGCGGCGACCCGCGGGCCGGCCTTGTCGACGATCTCGCCCAGCGGCAGCTGTCCGGCGCTGGGCAGGTCGCAGGCCAGGCGCACCGGCACGACGACGACGGTGAAGTCCGACTGCTCGTAGTCGATGTGCAGCCACAGCGCCCCGGCGAAGCCCTCGTGGCCGGGGCCCTTCAGAAAGACGGCGATGTCGCGCGGCGGCGGCGGCGGGGCGAGGGGCGGGCGCGAGGCCACGGCCGGCACCACCTTGTGCCAGGGTCCGGGTGTAGCGAGCAGGATGATGACGCCCAGGGTGACCGCCACGCCGAGCAGCAGCGCGGCCCAGGGGTCGAGGCGCCGCGGCACCGGCCTGCGGCTCACTTCACGCCGGTGAACGACGTGGCGAGTCCCATCATCGTGTCGTTGGCAAGCTCGTTGTCGAGGGTGTTGGCGACCCAGAACAGGTTCTTGTGGACCCTCCAGGCGACCATGTGGAGCTTGGCGCCGTCGTAGAACTCGAGGTAGCGCACGCCCTTGACGACGCTCGAACCGTCGGGCGAGGCGATCGCCGGCGGGTCGGTCCAGTTGGTCTCTTCGATGTGCCAGTACCCGCCGCTGCCGGTGGTGCCGACCACGACCACGGCGGCCCGGCCACCGTGGTCGCTGGCGATCGTGTAGGCGCGGGACATGGACCAGTCGTAGGCAAAGCCGGACAGCCAGGCGCTGGGCATGCGGATCTTGAGCTTGGTCTTGTGAGCCAGGGCGCGCCACTGCGCGACGTCTTGCGGACTATGCAGCGTGAGGGTCGGGCCGGTCGCCACCTTCTGCGGCAGCACGAGCGCGCCCGTATACGAGGGGCCCAGGACCACGGCGACGCCGGGCTGCACGCCGAGGGCGCGTGCGACGATCACGACACGGCCGGGGGCGAGCATGGCGGCGAGCGCGCGGGCGTTGCCCACGTAGGCCTGCGTGGCGTACACAAGCGTGGCCTTGGAGTCACCCTGCAGCACGTTGCCGGCGACGGCCGTGGTGTAACCCTGCACGGAGAGCAGCCCGGCCGCGGCGGCGGCGTCGCCGGCGGTGGCGCCGCCGTTGCTCACCGTTACGGTGAACGAGCTCTTGGGCTGCGACTCGCCCTTGGCCTGCTGCACCGGCGGGCGCAGCGGGTGCATGAACTCATCGACGACGGCGGCGACTTCGGCCGGCGAGGCCTCGAGCTCGTCGGCGCCGTTGATGACGACCGGCACGCCGACCAGGTGCGTCTGGTAGATGTGCTGCGTGTTGGCGCCCAGCCCCAGCTCGACCAGGCCGAGCAGCTTCTTGATCGACGAGACGTCGGAGATGGTGTTGCTCGTCATCGAGTCGATGAGCTTGGGCAGCTTGAACACGTTCTGCCAGCGCAGCGCCTGGCGCTTGAGCTCGCGCAGGAAGAGCTGCTGGCGCTGCATGCGGCCCCAGTCGCCGAGCTGGTCGTGGCGGAAACGCACAAAGCTCAGGGCGTCGCGGCCGTTGAGTCGCTGGTAGCCGGCGTTCAAGTTAATCGACGAGTAGCCGGTGACCGCCGTGTTGTTGTAGTACTGGCGGTCGACGTCGAGGTAGACGCCGCCGAGGTAGTTGACCATGTCGGTGAAGCCGGTGAAGTTGACATCGATGAAGTGGTTGACCGGCAGGCCCGTGAGCTGCTTGAAGGTCGCCACCGACAGGGCGGGGCCGCCGTCGGAGTAGGCCGCGTTGATGCGGTCGGTGCCGTAGCCGGGGATCTCGACGCGCAGGTCGCGGGGGATCGACAGCATCGAGATGCTCTTTGTCGAGGGGTCGATGCGCAGCAGCATGATGGTGTCGGAACGCCCCGTGTCGCCGACCAGGTGCTTGCGACGGTCGCTGCCGAGCACGAGGATGTTCACCGGCGCGTGCGTGCCGTGCTGCACGGTGAGCTGCCCCGATGCCTTCTTCACCAACGCCTGGGTCCCCGGGTCGGTGCCGCCGACAGTCTTGACCGTGTTCTGCAGATACCCGAAGCCCATGCCGAAGGTGAGCGCCGAGACGACGACGATCAGCAGCACGGTCCACTTGAGGACGCGCACCCAGGCGGGCGCGGAAGTTCGTCGGGGCGTTACGGTGTAGCGCGTGTACTGCGGCACCTGAGGCGGCTCCCTGGCGTGACGCGGATGAGCATCGCGGCTGCATCCCGGTTCGACGATTGTACCGCACGCCGGCTACTCGCCGCGACGCGAGGGCGCCGGCGGGCGCTCGCGCGCAGGTTCGTTCAGGCGGTCGCGGGGTCCGAGCGGCGGTCGCCTTCGACCCGCTCGACGTCGGCGCCGAGGCTCACCAGCTTGGTGTCGAACGCCTCGTAGCCGCGGTCGATGTGGTGCAGGCCGCGCACTTCAGTGACGCCTTCGGCCACGAGGCCGGCGATGGTGAGCGCGGCGCCGCCGCGCAGGTCGGGCGATTCGACGACGCTGCCCGTGAGCTGGCGCGGGCCGGTGACCACCGCGTGATGGCCGCTGGTGGTGATGCCGGCGCCCAGGCGGTTGAGCTCGTCGACCACGGCGAAGCGGTTCTCGAAGACGTTCTCGGTGACGATCGAGGTTCCTTCGGCCAGCGACAGCGCGACCATGAACTGAGCCTGCAGGTCGGTGGCGAAGCCCGGGTGCGGCAGCGTGGAGACGTCGACCGGGCGCAGCGCGCCGCGAGCCCGGGCGCGGATCGAACGGTCGCCCTCGTCGACCTGCACGCCCATGGCGCGCAGCTTGTTGCAGAACAGCTCGAGGCAGGCCGGGTTCAGGCCGCGTACCGTGACGTCGCCGCCCGTCGCGACGCCGGCCAGCAGGTAGGTGCCGGCCTCGATGCGATCGGCCACGACCTCGTGGATCGCGCCGTGCAGTTCGTGACCACCTTCGATCGAGATGGAGCTCGTGCCGGCGCCGTGGATATGCGCGCCCATCGACATGAGGAACTTGGCGAGGTCGACGATCTCGGGCTCGCGCGCGGCGTTGTCGATGACCGTCGTGCCCTGCGCCGCGGTGGCCGCCATGAGGAGGTTCTCGGTCGCCCCCACGCTCGGGTAGTCGAGCGGCACCGTAGCGCCGCGCAGGCCGTCGCTTTTGACTTCGATGAAGCCGTGCTCGATCTCGATGGCCGCGCCCAGCTTTTCGAGGCCGCGAATGTGAAAGTCGATGCGCCGCGGCCCGATGTTGCAGCCGCCGGGCATGGCGATGGTGGCGCGGCCCAGGCGCGCGACCATGGGACCCATCACGATGATGCTGGCCCGCATGCGCCGCACCAGGTCGTAGGGCGCGCGGTCGTTCAGCGGACCTGAGGGGTCGATACGCAGCTCGCCGTCGTCGAAGGTCACCTGGGCGCCGAGCGCACGCAGCATGTCGATCATGGTGAACACGTCGGCGATGCGCGGTACGCGGCGGATGGTCGACGGCTCGGCGGCCAGCAGGCTGGCCGCCATGAGCTTGAGGGCGGAGTTCTTGGCGCCGGCCAGGGCGATCTCGCCCTCGAGCCGATGGCCGCCGCGCACGCGCAGCGAGCGTGGCTTGTGCTCGAGCTCGTTCACGATCGGCCCCGCGGCGCGCCAGCCCCCAGGCGCGATCTGCGCCGGGCGTCGCCGCCACCTGGCCGCGCACGCCGGGGCGCGGTCATACGCGAGCCGCGACCTTCAGCCGGTTCTCGGAGCGGCGCAGGGCCTGCTCGGCCTTGTAGAAGTCGACCTCGGCGTGGGCGCCCGGATCGCCGCGCAGGGCGAGCCGCTCGTCGGCCCGTTTGCGGGCCGCCTCGGCGCGCGCCACGTCGATCTTGCCTGCCTGCTCGGCCTGGTCGACGACCAGGAGCACCTTGTCGAACAGCACCTGCACGTAGCCGATGCCGGTGGCGAAGCGCTCCCAGACGCCGTCGGGCAGCTGCACGCGAGCCTCGCCGATCGCCACGAGCGAGACCAGCGGCTCGTGTTGCGGCAGAAAGCCGAGCTCGCCCTCGACGCCGGGTACGATCACCATGGTCGCCTCGCCGGTGTACACCGAGCCGTCGGGCGTGACGATCTCGACCTGCAGCCTGTGCGCTTCGGGGTCGGTCATGATCAGCTCGCGGCTTGGGGCGCCGCCTCGGCGGCCGGTGCCTCGGCGTCGGGCGCCGCGGTCTGTGCGGCAGGCTGATCGGCGCCGACGTGGCCGGAAAGCTTGGCCGCCTGCGCGACCGCCTCTTCGATGCCGCCCACCATGAAGAAGGCCTGCTCGGGCAGATCGTCGTGCTTGCCCTCGACGATCTCCTTGAAGGCGCGCACGGTCTCGGCGATCGGTACGTACTTGCCGGGCACGCCGGTGAACTGCTCGGCCACGAAGAACGGCTGGGAGAGGAAGCGCTCGATGCGCCGCGCGCGCTCACGGTGACCTTGTCCTCGTCGGAGAGCTCGTCCATGCCGAGGATGGCGATGATGTCCTGCAGGTCCTTGTAGCGCTGCAGGATCTCCTGCACGCGCGTGGCCACGGCGTAATGCTCCTCGCCGACGCTCGCCGGGCTCGAGGATGCGCGACGTGGAGTCGAGCGGGTCGACGGCCGGGTAGATGCCCTTCTCCGCGATCGCCCGCGACAGAGTGGTCGTGGCGTCGAGGTGGGCGAAGCTGGCCGCCGGGGCCGGGTCGGTGAGGTCGTCGGCCGGCACGTAGATGGCCTGGACCGAGGTGATCGAGCCCTTCTTGGTCGACGTGATGCGCTCCTGCAGCTCGCCCATCTCGTTGGCGAGCGTGGGCTGGTAGCCGACGGCGGACGGCATGCGGCCGAGCAGCGCCGAGACCTCGGAGCCGGCCTGCACGAAGCGGAAGATGTTGTCGATGAACAGCAGCACGTCCTGGCCGCCCTCGTCGCGGAAGTACTCGGCCATGGTGAGGCCGGCGAGCGCCACGCGCAGGCGGGCGCCGGGCGGCTCGTTCATCTGCCCGAAGACGAGCGCGGTCTTGTCGAGCACGCCCGACTCTTTCATCTCGAGCCAGAGGTCGTTGCCCTCGCGGGTGCGCTCGCCCACGCCGCAGAACACGGACAGCCGCCGTGCTCGGTGGCGATGTTGTGGATCAGCTCCTGCACGATGACGGTCTTGCCCACGCCGGCGCCGCCGAACAGGCCGATCTTGCCGCCCTTTACGTAGGGGGCGAGCAGGTCGATCACCTTGATGCCCGTCTCGAAGAGCTCGTCGGTGGGGTCGAGCGACTCGAAGTCGGGAGCCGGCCGGTGGATGGGCCAGCGCTCGGCGCCGCTCAGGTCGTCGTCCAGATGGTCGATGGGCTGGCCCATCACATTGGTGAGGCGGCCCAGCGTGGCCGGCCCCACGGGCACGGTCATCTGCTCGCCGGTGTCGATGACCTCGACGCCGCGCGCCAGGCCGTCGGTGGCGTCCATCGCCACGGCGCGCACCTTGTCGTCGCCCAGGTGCTGCTGCACCTCGGCGATCAGGTCGACCGGCTGGCCGTCGCGGTCGATCGTGATCTTCAGCGCGGTGTAGATGGGCGGCAGCTCGTCGGGAAAATGAGCGTCGACCACGGCGCCGATGACCTGCACGATGCGTCCTTTGTTCATGACCTCAACTCCGCAGCGGTTTGTCGACTCACAGTCATCTGCCTTTCGGTGGCCGGGCGGGCCGTGACGTTCGGGATCAACCGAGCGCCTCGGCCCCCGCCACGACCTCGAGGATCTCCTGGGTGATCGCTGCCTGGCGCGCCCTGTTCATGGAGAGCGTCAGGTCCGAGATCATGTCGTCGGCGCTGTCGCTTGCATTGCGCATGGCGCTCATGCGGGCGCCCTGCTCGCTCGCGCTCGATTCGAGCAGCGCCCTGAAGATGGCGATCTCGACGTAGCGCGGCAGCAGCGAGGCCAGGATGTCGGCCTCGTCGGGCTCGTAAAGATACGACACCGGCGGCCGCTCACGGCCCTCGGTGTAGATCTCCTGCGGCTGGATGGGCAGGATCTGCACGTCGATCAGGGTCTGTTCGATGGGCGACTTGAAGTGGTTGTAGACCAGGCGCACGCGGTCGACCTGCTCGCTCGTGTACAGGTCGATGACGTGGTGGGCGATGGCTTCGGCGTCGGCAAAGGTGGGCCGGTCGCTCTTGCCCGACCACGACTGCTCGATGCCGTAGCCGCGAAAGCGCAGCGTGCCGATGCCCTTCTTGCCCACCACGAGCAGGCGGTTGCCGACGCCGCGCCCGGTGAGCTCACGCTCGGCCGCGAAGAAGGCGCGCAGCACGTTGGCGTTAAAGGCGCCCGCCAGGCCGCCGTCGCCGGTGATGACGAGCAGCGCCTCGGCGTTGGCCGTGTCGTGCTCGCGCAGCAGCGCAAAGCTGCTCTTTTCGTCGGCGAAGGTGGCGAGGTCGCGCATCATCTCGACCATGGCGCCGGCGTAGGGGCGCAGGGCCTCCATGCGGCGCTGGGCGCGCCGTAGCTTGGCGGCGGAGACGAGCTCCATCGCCTTGGTGATCTTGCGCATGTTCTGGGTCGACGCGATGCGCCGGCGGATGTCCTGCAGCGTGGCCACGTCAGGCGTTGCTCGTTTCGGCCGGCGCGATGGGCTCGTCGGGCCTGGCGGTCTTGTGGAAGTCGTTGATGTCGGCCCGCAGGAGCTTCTCGTTTTCGTCGGAGAGCACCTTTTCGTCGCGGATCGCGGTGAGCACGCCGGGGTGCTGGGACTTGACGTAGTCGCGCAGTCCCGCGAGGAAGGTACGCACGTTCTCGACCGGGATGTCGTCGACGAAGCCCTGCGTGGCGGCGTAGATCTCGACCACCTGGTCTTCGACCGGCATGGGCTCGAACCGGCCCTGCTTGAGCACCTCGACCATGCGCGCGCCGCGGGCCAGCGGTCTGCTGGGTCGCCTTGTCCAGCTCGGAGCCGAACTGGGCGAAGGCCTCGAGCTCGCGGTACTGGGCGAGGTCGAGGCGCAGGCGGCCGGCGACCTGCTTCATGGCCTTGATCTGGGCGTTGCCGCCGACGCGCGACACCGAGATGCCGACGTTGATGGCGGGCCGGACGCCCGAGTAGAACAGGTCGGCTCTGCAGGAAGATCTGGCCGTCGGTGATGGAGATGACGTTGGTCGGGATGTAGGCCGACACGTCGCCGGCCTGGGTCTCGATGATCGGGGAAGGCGGTGAGCGAGCCGCCGCCCAGGTCGTCGTTCAGCTTGACGGCGCGCTCGAGCAGGCGCGAGTGCAGGTAGAAGACGTCGCCGGGGTAGGCTTCGCGGCCCGGCGGGCGGCGCAGCAGCAGCGACATCTGGCGGTAGGCGTCGGCCTGCTTGGAGAGGTCGTCGTAGACGCACAGCGGCGTGCTTGCCGCCGTAGAGGAAGTACTCGCCCATGGCGCACGCCGGCGTAGGGCGCCAGGTACTTGCAGCGGCGCCGAGGCCGACGCGGTCGCGGCGACCACGATGGTGTACTCCATGGCGCCGTGCTCTTCGAGCTTCTGCACGACCTGCATGACGGTCGAGGCCTTCTGGCCGATGGCCACGTAGATGCAGATCACGTCCTGGCCCTTCTGGTTGATGATCGTGTCGACGATGAGCGACGGTCTTGCCGGTCTGGCGGTCGCCGATGATCAGCTCGCGCTGGCCGCGGCCGATGGGGATCATCGAGTCGATGGCCTTGATGCCGGTCTGCAGAGGCTCCTTGACGGGCTGGCGGTCGACCACGCCGGGAGCCTTGAACTCCATGGGCCGGAACTGCTCGGTCTCGATGGGTCCCTTGTCGTCGAGCGGGTTGCCCAGCGGGTCGACGACGCGGCCCACGAGGGCCTGGCCGACCGGCACCTGCAGGACCTTGCCCGAGCGCTTGACCATGTCACCCTCTTTGATGAGCGTGTCCTCGCCCAGCAGCACGGCCCCGACGTTGTCTTCTTCTAAGTTCAACGCCAGGCCGGTCACGCCGTGGGGCAGGTCGAGCATCTCCATGGCCAGGGCGTTGCGCAGGCCGTAGATGCGGGCGATCCCGTCGCCGACCTCGAGGACGGTACCGACCTCCTCGACTTCGACCTCGGCCTGGTAGTTCTCGATCTGGCTTTTCAGGACCGAGGCGATCTCTTCGGGACGAAGCTTCACTTGCCGCCACCTCTCACGTCTGCCGTTCTCAATCTGTCGTCGAGCTGCTGGATGCGGGCCCGCAGGCTGCCGTCGACCAACAGGTCGTCGACGCGCAGCACCAGGCCGCCCAGGATCTCAGGATCGACCCGTTTGGTGAGTCTCGGTTCGCTGCCGGTCGAGCGCCGCACGCGTTCCACGATGAGGTCGTCGACCTCGGGGCCGACGGGCACCGCCGTCGTGACCTCGACCTCGACCACCTTGGCCGCCTGGGCGACGAAGCGCTCGTAGTGGTCGGCGACGTCGCCGACGAGCGCGATGCGGCCCTTGTCGAGCAGCACGCGCAGCACGCCCGCCGCGAGCTTGTCGCCGCCGCTCGTGAGACCGGCGAAGACGCGCGCCTTGGCTTCGGGCTCGATCTGCGGGTTGAAGACGACGTTGGCCAGCGACTGCGACTCGCCGAGCGCGCTCACGAAGGCGCGCAGGTCGTCGCCGGTGGGCTTGACGGAGTCGGCCGCGGAGGCCGCCTCGAAAAGCGCCGTCGCATAGACACGGGCGATGGCGGTGTCGCTCACCGGCCGCTCCCGAGCTCGAGGTCGTCGAGGTTGGCGGCCTGCAGCGCCTCGTCGATGAGGCGGCGATGATCGTCGTCGTCGAGCGACTTGCCGACGACCTGCTCGGTGGCGAGCAGCGTAAGACCGGCGATCTGGCCCTTGAGCTCCTGCAGCGCCACGCGGACGTCGCGCTCGAGCTGCTCCTGGGCCTTCTCGACCGTACGCTGCGCCTGGCGGCGCGCTTCGTCTAAGATCTCGGCCTTGCTCGTGTCGCCCGCCTTGCGCGAACGCTCGAGGATCTCCTCGGCTTCGGCGCGCACCGAGGCGAGCGTCCCGCGATACTCGTCGAGCAGGCGAGCGGCTTCGGCGCGCGTCTGTTCGGCGGTGGCGAGGCTCTCGGCGATGCTCGCCCGGCGGTCTTCGATGATCTTCTGGAGCGGCCCAAAGGCGAAACGCCACAGCACGAAGACGGCTATGCCGAACGTGATGACCGTCCAGAACATGAGTCCGGGATTCAGACTCAGCATGTCGGGCTCTCTCCTTGTTCGCAGAGGTACTGCACGATCACTTGACGACGAACAGGAGGATGAGGCTCACGACGAACGCGTAGAGAGCCAGTGCCTCGATGATGCCGATGCCGATGAACATGTTGGTGCGGATCTCGCCGCGCAGCTCGGGCTGCCGGGCGATGCTCTCGAGAGCGCTGCCCAGCATGATGCCGAGACCGATCCCGGGGCCGATGACTCCGAGCCCGATGGCAAGCCCGGCGCCGAGCAGTTCGGCGGCATGTGGATTCATACCTGATTCCTCCTTGGTTACTTAGGTCACGACGTGCCGCGCACGGTCGGCCCGCGTGTCGTCTGTCGTACTCATTCCTCGTCCTCGAGCGCGCTGCCGACGTAGACCGCCGACAGGATGGCAAAGATGAACGCCTGGATGGCGGCCACGAAGATCTCGAACAGGTAGAGGGTCACCGAGCCGGCCTGCAGCACCACGGCGATGAAGTAGCTCTGAAAGACGAGCGCCATGGCGAAGAACACCGCGAGGATGGCGTGGCCGGCGAGCATGTTGGCGAAGAGACGCACCGACAGCGAGACCAGGCGGAAGGCCTCGCTGATGACGTGCATCACGAAGATGAACTGCTTGAGCACCGGCGGCGCCGACGGGATGACCCAGCCCTTGATGTAACCGGCGGCGCCCTTTTCGTGGATGCCGGCGTAGTGCGTGAAGACGAAGGTGAAGAGGGCCAGCACGATGGTGACGTTCAGGTTGCCGGTGGCGGCGTAGAAGGCGAGCTGGTGGTGCTCGCCGAAGGGCAGCGGGATCAGGCCGACCAGGTTGCAGGTGAGGATGAAGAAGAAGACGCCGCCGATATACGGGAACCAGGTGGCCGAGCCGCGCTTCATGACCGAGCCCGCGATGCCGTCGTGGGCGAGCTCGTAGAGGCCCTCGACGGTGACCTGCAGCTTGCTGGGAGCGGTGGCGCCGGGCCGCGGCCTGATGGCGCGGCCGACGAGCCACGCGAAGATGCAGACCACGCCCACCGCGAGCCACAGGTAGATGACCGCCTTGGTGATCGAGAAATCGACGGGCCC
Organism: uncultured Actinomycetes bacterium; assembly: GCA_963753695.1. Lineage (GTDB taxonomy): Bacteria > Actinomycetota > Thermoleophilia > UBA2241 > UBA2241 > Bog-752. The sequence goes on along the minus strand of CAVWDG010000009.1, from coordinate 47,850 downwards.
GACCTTGGGCAGCTTGACGACCGGGTGCAGGGCGAACTCGCCGGAGACGTCGAAGGTGGCCTTGTGGCCGCCGGGCAGGATGAACAGCACGACGAGCGCGACCACGACGACCAGGCCCCAGCCCCACAGCGGGATGCGCTTGAGCAGCGTCATCGGCCGCTCACCGCCCTTGCCCGAGCGCGGGGTGACGCCACAGGCGGGCGCCCAGGTACACGGTGTAGACGAAGACGAACGACAACGTGGCCTCCATGAAGCCGGAACGGTCGACCAGGCCGACCACGACGAGGCCGCCGATGACGACCCCCAGACGCACCGCCATGCCGCCGAGCCCGACGGCCATGCCGCGACCAAACGAACCCTCGCGGCCGACGCGCGCCGCGAGCAGCTCGATGAACCAGTAGACGACCACGAGAAGACCGCCGATGAGCGCCGTGACGGCGTTGCGCGAAAGAACGAGCGCCACGATGGCGCAGCCGGCCGACAACGCGAGCAGCAACGCAAGAACGGGCTCGCGACGCATCAGGTCTAGCGGATTCACGCTCATCGCAGTTGCGGCCCGGCGTGACGCCAGGCGATGCCCCTTACTTCGTCTCCAGATACACGGCATACAGGGCGGCAGCGAAGCCGGCAAGGACCCCGATCATGATGAACACCGGCGTGGTGTGCAGCAGACGGTCGAGACCATAGCCGGCCAGCAACCCGACGACAATGCCGGCCAACAGCATGAAGGCGATCGTCTCGGCGGACTTGAACCCGCCTTTGTTGTGGCCATTTCGGCCATGATCGCCCGAATCACGCGCCATAGTATAGCGGCCCCTTTCTACCCCGACAACCGGGCTTGCACACCCCTTCACAAGGCGCGCCGACATTCGTCGGACGGCCCGCGGCAGGCCGGCCCACGACCGTTTCTTGGCCATCCTGGCCACGGCTCCGGCTCACCTCGTCAACGTCCCATCGTGTCGCTGGGGCGGCGCGGGCGGCGGCTGCCGCGTCGCCGATGACGAGCCGCCGCGCCGCGCGCCGGACGCGGCAGCGCTCCGGCGGGCGCCTCTGCCCCACCGGGCGCGTCGCTCGCGCGGTAGCGCAGCAGCAGGCGCGCCATCGAACCGGTCGCCGCGAGGGCCGCGACGCCCAGCACGGCGATCGCCACGGTGGCGCGAAAACGCATGGCCAGCGCCAGACCGTTCAGCACGAGGCACCAGCCGTAGAGCACGAGCACAGACGTGCGTTGCGAAAAGCCGGCCACGAGCACGAGATCGTGATGCACGTGGTCGCGGCCCGGCGAGTAGATCGGCACCCCTTTGCGCAGACGCCGGATGACGACCAGGAAGAGGTCGGCGAAGGGCACGCCCAGGACAAGCAGCGGAAAGATCAGGGCGACGGTGGCGGCGCCTTTGAGCACGCCCTGGATGCTGATCACGGCGAGCACGTAGCCCAGCAGCATGGCGCCGGCGTCGCCCATGAAGATGCTGGCCGGGTAGAAGTTGAACCGCAAAAAGGCGAAGGCGGCCCCCGCCAGGATGGCGGCCGCCACCCCGGTCGTGCCGCGGTCGAGCGACAGGGCGATCACGGCGAAGGTCAGCGCCGAGATGGCGCACACGCCGGCCGCGAGGCCGTCGAGGCCGTCGATGAAGTTGACCATGTTGATGATGGTCGCCACCCAGAGCACGGTGAGCGGTATCGAGATGATGGGGTGCAGGGTGACGGTGATGCTGGTGAGCGGCACCGAGAGGTGGTCGATGCGCAGCCCGCAGAGCAGCAGGGCGACGATGGCCGCGATCTGCCCGGCGAACTTGAGCAGCGGCCTGATCTCGGCGAAGTCGTCGATCACGCCCACGGCGGCCACGATCGTGCCGCCGATGAGGATGGCCTTGGTCGCCGGGTCGCGCTTGACGAGTATCAGGGTCGGGATCATCACGCCCAGGTAGATGGCGAGGCCGCCGAGCAGCGGCGTCACCCGGGCGTGCATGCGGCGCGCGTCGCTCGGGCGGTCGACGATCCCCGTGCGCCGGGCCAGGTGGGCCATCGCGGGAGTGGCGAGAATGACGATGGCCGCGGCGAGGATGAAGCCGACGATGGCGAGCTGGACCGCGCTCGGCAGTTCCAGCAGGTCGCTTATGGGAGATCCTCCTTGACCACGACGACGCCCGCTTCGGCGAACATCTCGCGCGACAGCTCGTCGGGATACCCCTCGGCGTAGTGGATCTCGCGCACGCCGCAGTTGATGAGCATCTTGGCGCACAGCACGCAGGGCTGCAGCGTGGTGTAGCAGGTGGCGCCCTCGATGGCCACGCCGTGCACGGCCGCCTGGATGATGGCGTTCTGCTCGGCGTGGATGGCGCGGCAGAGCTCCTGGCGTTCGCCCGAGGGAATGCCGAGCTGGTCGCGCAGGCAGCCGATGTCGAGGCAGTGCGCCACGCCGCGCGGCGAGCCGTTGTAGCCGGTCGCCAGGATGCGCCGGTCGCGCACCAGCACGGCGCCCACCTGGCGGCGCAGGCAGGTCGAACGCGTGGCCGCCTGGCGGGCGAGCTGCAGGAAGTAGAGATCCCAGCTCGGCCGCTGCGCCGGCGGCGCGCCGCCGCCGTCGACGGGCGGCTCAGTCATGACGCGCCGCCGATGAGCGGCGCGAGCCGGTCAGCTCTGGGACCGCGCGGCAACGTTTTCGATCTCGGCGACACGGTGCTCGTGGCGGCCGCCCTCGAAGGCGGTCGCAAACCAGGCTTCGGTCACGGCCCAGGCCTCGTCTGAGGACAGCAGGCGGGCGCCCAGGCAGAGCACGTTGGCGTCGTTGTGACGCCGCGAGAGCTCGGCCATCTCGACGGTGACGCAGTCGACCGCGCGCACGCCGGGGTGGCGGTTGGCGGCGATGCACATACCGATGCCGCTGCCGCACACCAGTAGGCCGCGATCGGCCTCGCCGGCGACGACCTGCGCGGCGACCGCGTGGGCGAAGGTGGGATAGTCGACGGAGTCGGCCGTCGCCGTGCCGTGGTCGGTGACCTCGTGACCGGCCGCGCGCAGGCGCGCCACCAGCTCGTCCTTCAGGGCAAACCCGGCGTGGTCGGCGCCGGCGGCGATCTTACAAGCCATGACTCCCTTTCGGTCGCGTTCGTACCGGAGAGATTCTACCAAAGAGCCCGTCGCTTCAGAGCGAAAGCTCAGCGGTCATGACGGGCACGACCCCGCCGCCCACCAGCACGTCGACGATGCGCGCACCCTCGGTGGTCACCGACAGCGTGAGGCGGCTGGGGCGACGCACGTGCTGGCCCTGGGCCAGCACCCTCGCCACGCCCGGTCCGAGCAGGCCCTCGCGCGCCAGGTAGGCGGCCAGCGGCCCGGCTGCGCTGCCGGTCGCCGGGTCTTCGACGATGCCGGCCAGCGGCGCGAAGCAGCGCGCCTCGGCGAAGGGGTCTTCGTCGCCGGTGAGGGCGAACGGGTAGAGCTCAGCGAAGCGGCGCTCGAAATCGGCCAGCAGGTCGTAGTTGAACCAGGCGCTCGCCAGCGTGCGCGTGTTGCGCAGCGGGATGATGGCGTAGCTCAGGCCGGTCGAGACCACGCGCGGCGCGAGCTCTTCGTCTAAGTCGCTGATCTGCAGGCCCAGCACGGCCGCGGCCTGATCGCGGGGGATCTCCTCGCCGAAGGCGGGCGCGCCCTGGTGCACGACGCCGGCCACGGCGCGGCCGCCGCGCACGGTGACGTCGACGACAGTGGGGCCGACGTTCAACTCGAGGGTGACTTCGGTGACCGGGTCCTTCGGGGCGACACGGCCCTCGGAGACCAGCGTGCAGGCCGTACCGATGCTGGGGTGGCCGGCGAAGGGCAGCTCGACGGCCGGCGTGAAGATGCGCACCCGGGCGTCGCCGCCCGCCTGGGGCGCCGTGACGAACGTCGTCTCGGAGAGGTTCATCTCGGTCGCGATCTGCTGCATCTGCTGATCGCTCAACCCTTCCGCGTCGAGAAACACGGCCAGCGGGTTGCCGGCGAGCGGCCGCTCGCTGAACACGTCGACCTGGATCATGCGCAGGCTCTTCACAGTGCGGCCGGTCCTTCCTGGCTAGTGGCGCAGCCCGTCTTCGTGGCTTGCGAGGATGCTGGCGATCTCGGCGGCGCCGAGGGCGCCGGCCCGCAACACGCGAAAACCCCGGCCGGCCGGCAGGCCGCTGAGATCGAGCACCGTTGACGATACGCCACCGGTCGGTCCCGCGTCGAGGAGCAGGTCGCAGGCGGCGCGCACCACCGGGTCGACGGCCGCGAGCTCGCCGGGGTCGTCGCCCCCGCTCAGGTTGGCCGACGAGGCAAGCAGCGGGAACGGCAGGGCGGCGAGCGCTCGTGCCGCGCGCGGCCAGTCGGGTACGCGTACGCCCAGGGTCTGCAGGAGCTCGCCCCCCGGCGCTTCGAGCACGCCCGGCGGCGGGAACCGCAGGCCCTCGGGGTAGGGCACGACCAGCGTGAACGGGCCCGGCAGGAGGAGGCGCGCGGCGGCCGCGACGGCCGGCGCCAGCGGGACCGACCCGAGCAGCAGCTCGAGGGTCGGGTAGACGAGCTGCAGCGGCTTGTCGGGGCGGCGGCCCTTGACGCGTGCGATGACCGCCGCGGTCGCGGCCGTAGCGAGGCCGCCGATGCCGTAGACGGTGTCGGTCGGAAAGCAGACGAGTGCGGCCGCGGCGATGTCGTCGGCAAGCCGCGCCGCGGCGATGGGGCCAAGATCGCCGAGAGCGACGGTGCGGCTCACGGCGCGGCCGCGGGGCGCCGCGCCGCCATCAGCCCAGCGACTCGCAGGCCGTGCGCAGCGCCTCGCCGAGGCCCTCGAAGACGGCGTCGACGATGTTCTGCGGATCGCTGCCCGAGAGCAGCCTGACGTGCAGCGTGATGCCGGCGGCCTCGACCAGGGCGCGCAGGAACCGGCGCGCGATGTCGGCGTCGAAGGCGTCGATGCGCACGCCGGCCAGGTCGATGTCGTAGGCCAGATAGGGCCGCCCCGAAAGGTCGAGGGCGACGAGGGCGAGCGCTTCGTCGAACGGCATGGTCGCCGAGCCCGCGCGGCGGATGCCCCGTTCGGCGCCCAGGGCCTCGCGCAGGGCGCGGCCGAGCGCCCCGGCGATGCTCTCGACGACGCGATCGCCACAGACCTGGCGCGCGTCGCCGATGGCGATGGTCAGGTCGAAGCGGGCGTGGCGCACGACCAGCTCGAGCAGGTGGTCGAGGAACTCGTCGCCGGTGGCCACGTCGGCGCGGCCGCGGCCGTCGAGCGCCAGCGTGACCGCTATGCGATCGCCGCAGCTCGTGTCGCTGGCGACCGCCCGGCGCTCGCTGGCGCCGCTCACGGCGCGCCCCGCAGGACGGCCGAGCGGGCGTGGGCGTGCAGGCCCTCTTCGCCAGCGATGGTGGCGACCGGCGTGGCGAGCGCCGCGGCCGCGACGGCGTCGAGCTCGACGACCCCGACGCGCTTGACGAAGTCGCTCACCGACAGGCCTTGGCCAAAACGCGCCGAGCCGCCGGTCGGCAGCACGTGGTTGGTGCCGGCCGCATAGTCGCCGAACGCGGTCGCGGCGCGCGGGCCCACGAAGATCGCCCCGGCGCTGCGCACCTGGGGCACCAAGGCCGCGGCGTCTGCGAGGTGGAGCTCGAGGTGCTCGGGGGCGAAGGCGTTCACCAGGCCGATCGCCGCCGCCCTGTCGCGGCACTCGACGAGCGCGATGCGCTCGGTGGCCAGGCCGAGGTCGGCGGCAAGCTGGGCGACCGCGTCGGCGACGCGGTCGCCCAGCGCGCCGCCCACGTCGAGCAGCGCCGCCATGGCGCCCGCGCCGTGCTCGGCCTGGGCGAGCAGGTCGGCCGCGATCCAGTCGACCCGCCCGGCCGCGTCGGCCACGATCAGCACCTCGCTGGGTCCGGCCAGACCGTCGATGCGCACCCGGCCCATGACCTGGCGCTTGGCCTCGGTGACGTAGGCGTTCCCCGGCCCGACGATCACGTCGCAGCGCGGCACGACCGTCGTGCCGAAGGCCATGGCGGCGACCGCCTGGGCGCCGCCGATGGGGTACAGGTCGCTGACGCCGAGCAGCTCGCAGGCGGCGGCGACGCCCGCGGCGACGCCGCCACCCGGCCGCGGCGGCGAGCACACCACGATGCGCGGCACGCCGGCGACCTGCGCGGGGATCGCGGTCATGAGCACAGACGACGGGTAGTTGGCGAGGCCGCCGGGCACGTAGAGGCCGGCCACCCAGAGCGGCACGATCTCCTGGCCCACGACCTGGCCCTGGGCCAGGGTCTCGCGCCACGGCGTCGGCTTTTCGCGGGTGTGGTAGGCGCGGATGTTGGCCGCGGCCAGTTCGAGCGCGACGCGCAGCTCGGGGGCGGCGCCGGCGAGGGCGCCGCGCAGGACGGCCGGCTCGAGGCCGTAGCGCGCGGGCAGCTCGACCCTGTCGAGGCGCGCCGACTGGGCGCGCACGGCGTCGTCGCCGTGAGCGGCCACGTCGGCCAAGATTTCACGCACGATGCGCTCGACGGCGAGCTCCACCGCCGGCGGGTCGCGCAGCGCGGCCACCACGGCCGCCGGATCGTCTCCCAAGGTCAGCCGTCTCACGACACTCCCCCTCCGTTCGGCGTCGACCATCTCATGGCGCCGACCTGCCGGCGATGGTCGACCGGTTCACGACGCGCTCCTGCCGGCGAGCAGGTCGCGCAGGCCCGCCACGAGCACGCCCAGCTCGGCGCCGTGCAACACGCGGGCGCCGCGCCCAGCGACGAGGCGGATGCTGGTCTCGGCGACGACGCCCTCGACCGTGAGGCCCGCGACGCCCGCCGGCGCGCTACCCGTCGGGGTGGTCTCGACGAGCGTGACGACGCCGTCGGCAAGGCCGTCGGAGACCGCCCGGTCGAGCGTGCCGTCGACCGGCACGATGCTCACCTGCAGGCCGCGCGCGCGAAAATACGAGCGCGTCAGGGCCGGGTGACGGGTGGCGATGCGCAGGCGCCCGAGCCGCTCGGCGCGCACCTCGGCGCCGGGCGCGACGGCATACACGAGCTGCCCGGCGCCGAACCGCAGGTCGAGCAGCTCACAGAGCCGGGTGGCGCGCTCGAGCAGCGCGTCTTTGGCGACCAGGCCGGCGTCGGCGGCGCCGCTTGAAAGGTAGGCCGGCACGTCGGCGGCGGCGACCACGGCGAGGCGCACGTCGAGGTCGGCGGCAGGGCGGCCGTCGCCCGCAGGGCGCACGTCGAGGTCGGCGGCCGGGCGTGCGTCACCCGCGGGGTGGCCGTCGCCGGCAGGACGGCCGTCGCCGGCAAACCCGGCGGCGGCGAAGAGCTCGAGAGACGGCGCGCGCAGCGCGCCGTCGGGCACGACGATGCGCAGAGTCACTTCTTCACCGGCTCACCCGGCTCCGAGGACGCGCAGCACGTCGCGCCACGAACCGCGGGTGGTGGCGTCGGGCATCTCGAGGACGAACTCGCCACGGTCTTCGCGCAGCCGCGGCATGTGCGCCGAGGCGTCGGCGGGCAGGGCGGCGACGGCGATGCCGTGGCGGCGCAGGTCGTCGACGCGCTTGGGGTCGTCGAGCCCGCCCACGTACGACAGCGCCGGCGCGAACAGCGGCGCCACGCCGGCGCCCTCGTCGACCAGGGCCTGATGGAGCCGGTCGAGGTCGATGGTGAAGCCGGCGGCCGGGATGGGCCAGTCGAACGCGGCCAGCAGGCGGTCGTAGCGGCCGCCCATGGCCACGGGAAAGTCGACGCCCGGAGCCCAGACCTCGAACACGATGCCGGTGTAGTAGTCGAGCTCGGGCAGCAGGCCGAAGTCGAACCCGACAAGGTCGCCGTAGCCGGCGTCGTCGGCCAGCTCCTGGACCGCCACCAGCCGATCGACGACCTCGTCCATGCCCTCGCTGTTCGACAGCTTGCGGGCCGCGGCGAGCGCGCCTTTGCCCGGCGAGAGGTCGAGGGCGCGCTGCAGCATCTTGCGGCCCTCGTCGCTCACGCCGCGCCGCGCGACGATCGTCTCGAGCAGGGCGTAGTCGCGGTCGGAGAGCGCGTCGAAGACGTCGTCGCTGTCGTCGGGGGCAAGGCCCAGCGCGGCGACCAGCTCGCGGTGGAACGCCACGCTGCCGATCGCCAGGCGAAAGCCGCGCAGGCCGGTCGCGCTGAGGGCATCGCACAGCAGCACGACGACCTCGGCGTCGGCCGCTGCCTCGCCCAGGCCGAGCAGCTCGGCGCCGAGCTGGGCAAACTCGCCCTCGCGCCGGTTGTGGGTGGCTTCGGTGCGGTAGACCGGCCCCTCGTACGCCAGGCGCAGCGGCAGCGGCCGCTCGCTCAGCCGGTCGGCGGCCAGACGGGCCACGGCCGTGGCCAAGTCGGTGCGCAGCACCAGGGCGCGGCCGCGCTCGTCGTAGAGGTGGAACCCAGATGAGGCCACGTCGACCCCGGCGCGCTCCATGGTCTCGGGGTATTCGAGCGCCGGAGGGCGCACCTCGCCGTAGCCGTAGGCGTTGAAGCGGCTCAGCACGATCTGTTCGATCGCGCGCAGCTCGGCCGCCTCGGCGGGCAGCACATCGCGCATGCCTTCGGGAATCACGGCAGTCCGACCTCCGATCAAACCGCGGCGCCGCTCAGGCGGCGCCCTTCAAGGACAGCAGTCTAGCCACTCCCCGGCCCGGCGTGCAGCGGCGCGGCCGTTGCGCCGGCCCACACCCCGGCCCGGCGTGCAGCGGCGCGGCCGTTGCGCCGACCCGCGTGACCGGCGCGAGCGTTGCGCCGTCCTCTCCCCCACCTGCCGGCTAGCGACCGACGCGCACGCAGCTCTCGCCGAGCAGGCACTTGAGCTCGGCGTAGAGGCCGCTCACCGGTTCGACCCGGTACTTGTTGCCTACCTTCAGGCGATGCCTGCCCTGCGCCGTGGTGAGCTGCAGCACGACCGGCACCTCGCCCGGGAACGAACCCAGGATCGACTTGAGCTCGTCGAGCAGGTCCATCTGCACGCGATCGGCGTTCAGCACGAGGGTGAGCGGCCGGCTGGCGCTCACGCCGTCGAAGGGGCGCAGCTCGAGGGCGATCAGCTTGACGTCGTCTTCGCTCTTGCGGTCGAGCCGGCCGCGCACCAGGACGATGGCGTCTTCGACCAGCTGGTCCTGGAACTGCTCGCAGATGCTGCCGAAGGCCACCACCTCGATGCCGCCGTCGACGTCGTCTAAGCGAAACACGGCCATGGTCGAGCCGCTGCGCGTCTGGCGGCGCGCCAGTCCCGAGATCACGCCGCCGGTCCACACGGTCTGGCCGTCGCGCAGGTCGCCGAGCTGGCTCACCGTGGCGTCGATCTGGTCGCGCAGCTGGGCGCGCAGGCCCTCGAGCGGGTGCGACGACAGGTACAGGCCGAGCGCCTCCTTTTCAAAGCGCAGCAGGATGTCGGAGTCGAACTCCTCGTCGCCGATCGCCGGGTGATGGGCCATCTCATTGCTCGTGTCGGCGGCCAGCACGTCGAAGAGGCCGCCCTGGCCCTGGGCGCGGTCGCGGCGGCGACGCTCGCCCGACGCCGACGCGGCGGGCAGCGCTTCGAGCATGCCGCGGCGCGTGTCGCCGGTCGAGTCGAAGGCGCCGCTCTTGATGAGCGCCTCGAGCGTGCGGCGGTTGACGAGGGACGAGTCGACGCGCGCGCAGAAGTCGTAGATCGAGGTGAAGCGGCCGTCGGCGCGGGCCAGCACGATCGACTCGATGGCGCCCACCCCCACGCCCTTGACGGCGTTCAGGCCAAAGCGGATCTTGCCCTCGGACACGGTGAAGCCGACTTCGCTTTCGTTGACGTCGGGGGGCAGCACGTCGATGCCCATCTCGTGACACTGGTTCACGTAGAACGGCACCTTGTCTTTGGTGTTCATGACGCTCGACACGACCGCCGCCATGTACTCGACCGGGTAGTTTGCCTTGAGGAACGCGGTGCGGTAGCTGATCAGCGCGTAGCAGGCCGCGTGGCTTTTGTTGAACGAGTAGTCGCCGGTCGCCTCGAAGTTGCTCCACAGCTTGTTGCACACGTTCTGCGGCAGGCCGCTGCGCGCGCAAGCCCTCCATGAGCGGGTCTTTGAGGCTCGCCATGAGCTTCTTGTTCTTCTTGGAGATGGCCTTGCGCAGGTCGTCGGCCTGGGCCGGCGTGCAGCCGCCCACCCGGCGGGCGATGGCCATGTACTGCTCCTGGTAGATCGTCACCCCGTGGGTGGGCTCGAGGATGGGGCGCAGCGCCTCGTGGTCGTAGACCACCGAGGACGGGTCTTTCTTGTTGCGGGCGTAGGTCGAGATGTACTGCATGGGCCCCGGCCGGTAGAGGGCGACGATCGCCACCAGGTCGTCGAACGCGGTGGGACCGATCTCGCGCAGGGCCTCTTTCATGCCGCTGCTCTCGAACTGGAACACGCCGGTCGAGTCGCCGCGGGCCAGCATCTCGTAGGTCTTTGAGTCGTCGAGCGGCAGGGTCGTCATGTCGACGCAGGCGCCTTGGCTCTTCTCGATCAGCACGAGCGCCGCCTCGATGATGTCGAGGTTGCGCAGGCCCAGGAAGTCCATCTTGAGCAGGCCGAGCGCGGCCACGTCGTCCATGCCGAACTGAGTGACCACCTCGGCGTCGCCCTTCTGCTGCAGCGGGATGTACTCGGTGAGCGGCAGGTCGGAGATGACCACGCCGGCGGCGTGGATGGAGTCGTTGCGGATGAGCCCCTCGAGCGCCATGGCGAGGTCGACCACCTCGACGCGTGGGCTCGTCTTCTGTCGTAGGCCGCCTTGAGCTCGCTGCCGCCCGCCATGGCCTGCTCGAAGTTGGCCGGCGGCGCCTGCTCGGGGATCATCTTGGCGATGCGGTCGCCGTCGCCGTAGCGGCAGCCCCAGCACGCGGCCGACGTCGCGTGATGGCCGCCCGGGCGCGCCATGGTGCCGAAGGTGATGATCTGGGCGACGTGGTCGCGCCCGTACTTTTGCGCGACGTACTCGATGACCTCGTCGCGGCGCTCGTCCGCGAAGTCCATGTCGATGTCGGGCATCGACTTGCGGTCCGGGTTCAGGAAGCGCTCGAACAGCAGGTCGTACTTGATCGGATCGACGTCGGTGATGCCCAGCGAGTAGGCCACGATGCTGCCCGCCGCCGAGCCGCGCCCCGGACCGACGGCGATGCCCGTGCTCGCGGGCGAAGCTTGACGAAGTCCCAGACGATCAGGAAGTAGCCGGCGAAGCCCATGTCGCGGATGACGCTCGAGCTCGTAGCGCCAGGCGCTCGGGCACCTCGGCGCGGGGCTCGGCGCCGTAGCGGCGCGCGAGGCCGCGTCGCAGAGCGTCGCGCAGCTACTCGTCGTCGCTGCGCCCGTCGGGCACCGGGTAACGCGGCAGCAGGATGCTGCCCGAGCGCGAGCTCACGTTGCAGCGCTCGGCGATCTCGAGGGTAGCGTCGCAGGCGTCGGGGTAGTCGGCGAAAGGCTGCGCATCTCGCCGGCGACTTGAGATAGAACTCCTCGGTGCTCGATGCGCATCGCGGCTTGGGCTCGTCGAGGTGGCACTGCGTGCCGATGCACAGCAGGACGTCCTGGGCGTCGCGCGTCGCGTGGCGCAGGTAGTGCACGTCGTTGGTGGCCACCAGTCGGGAGGCCGGCCTGGCGGGCCAGCAGCGGCGAGCTGCTCGGTCAGGCTCGCGCTGCTCGGGCATGCCCTCGTCCTGCAGCTCGAGGTAGAAGTTGTCGGGGCCGAAGATGTCGCGATGAGGCGTTCGAGCTCGGACAGCGCCGCGGCGTCGTTGCCCTCGCGCAGCACGATCGAGATCGCGCCCGCTCATGCAGCCGGTCAGCCCGATCAGACCCTCGTTGTGGCGCCGAGCAGCTCCCAGTCGGCGCGCGGCTTGTAGTAGTAGCCCTCGAGGTAGGCGGCGGTGCCGAGCTTGATGAGGTTGGCGTAGCCCTGGTTGGTGCGCGCCAGCATGGTGAGGTGGGAGTAGCGCTCTTTCATGGAGGCGCGTCCGTGGCGGTCGGACACCACGTAGAGCTCGAGCCCGAGGATGGGCTTGACGCCCGCCTCTTTGGCGGCGCGGTAGAACTGCACCGCGCCCGACAGCGACCCGTGGTCGGTAAGCGCTACCGCGGGCATGCCGAGCTCCTTCACCCGTTCGACGAGCGGCCGCACGCGGCAGGCGCCATCGAGGAGCGAGTACTCGCTGTGAACGTGGAGGTGGACGAATCCTGAATCCATCTGGGACATTGATTCTACCCGCCGGTGACGGGGTGGGTCTACGCCAGCCGCAGGACGACCACCTGCAGGTCGTCGCTCAGACGGCCCCGGCGAAGTCCAGCGCGGCATCGCGCACGCCTCGGCGACCTCTTGAGCCGAGCGCCCGCGCAGACCGCCGACGATCTCGACCAGGCGCTGCTCACCGAGCAGCTCGCCGCCCCGGCGAGCCTCGGTGACGCCGTCGGTGTAGAGCACGAGATAGTCCTCGAGGGTGAGCATGGCGTGAGCGTCGGCGTAGGGGCGCTCGAAGGAGCCCAGCGGCGGGCCGAAGGTCAGCTCGAGGGTCCGAGCAGGTAGAGGCGCCGAGGTGGACGGGGGCGGGGTGACCGGCACTCGCATAGCTCAGATGCCCGGTGTGCGGAGTCGAGCACCGCGAGAAAGGCGGTCACGTGCGGCTCGTCTGGGTCGAAGCGCAGCAGCAGCTCGTTGGTCTTGCCAAGGATCGAAGGCAGGCGAGGCGTCGATCGACGGCGAGCGCTCGCACCGTGCTGCGCACCGTCTCGGTCAGGCCGGCGGCGCGCACGCCCTTGCCGGCCACGTCGCCGATCAGCACCACGACATGCGTGTCGTCGGCCACGAAGACGTCGCTGAAGTCGCCGCCCACGAGCTCGGGCTCGTTAGCCGTCCGCGAGACCACGCCGAGCTCGAGGCCGGCCACCGTGGGCAGTTCGGGTGGATGAAGTTCTCCTGGAGCGTCTGGGCGATGCGCTGCTGCTCTTCGTAGAGCCGGGCGTTCTCGAGCGCCATCGAGACCGTTGCGCCCAGCTTGCGGCCGAAGTCGATCTCCGCGTCGCTGAAGACGCGCACCGCAGCCCCGCTGAAGGTCAGGCAGCCGACCACCGCCCCCCGCGCGACCAAGGGCACGGCGAGCAGGGAGCGCGGCGCGTGCGCGTGAAGAAACCCGATGTCGACAACGCCATCGGCCTGTGCGTCGGCGATGGCCAGCGGCTCTCCGCGCGCCTCGACGCGGGTCGCGATCGGCGCCTCGGCCGCGCTCAGGCGAAGGCCGACGTCAGCGTTGGCCAAGCCATGCTGGTAGCGCACGACCCACTGTGACTCCTCACGCATCTCGATCAGGCCGGCATCGGCACCAAGCGCCACTGTGCCTTCGTCGAGGGCACCCTGCATGATCGTGTCAAAATCGAGGGTGGCATGGAGCAGGCGGTTGATGGCGTTGAGGGAGTCGGCAAAGTGAGCGCGCTCGGCGAGGTCTGCGTTGTGGAGGCGCAGCTCCTCGGCGGCGGCCTTGCGGGCCGTGATGTCGCTGAAGAGGATCGACAGGCCGTCGAGCGTCGGGTAGGCGTGGACCTCAAGCCAGGTCTCGAGCGGCCTGGACCAGATCTCGAACGTCTCGGCCGTGCGGTCTTCCATCGCACTGCGGTAATGGGGCCAGCCCTCCATCTCCGGGAAGAGCTCTTCCATGGACCTGCCGAGCAGCTCCCCCGCCGATCGGCCGATTAGCCGCTCGGCTTGCGGGTTGACCAGCGTGTAGCGCCACTCGCGGTCCACCGAGACGAAGCCGTCGGCCATGCTCTCCAGAACGTTGCTGAGATGCCCGCTCGTCTCCAGCGCATCCGAGAACAGGCGCGCGTTCTCGAGTGCCAGGCCCATCGTGGTGCCCAAGCGGCGGGCGAAGTCGATCTCTGCCGGCTCGAAATGACGAGCGGCGCGGCGCTCGATCAACAGCAGCACGCCGAAGATCTGTTTGCGGGCCACAAGCGGCACGGCCATGAGCGAGCGGATGTCCGACGCAGGTGGCGAAGGGCCCGACCGTCTCGTGAGCGGCGACGTCGTCTAGCACCAGGGCCTCGCCCGAGTGAGCCACGAGTCGCGCGATCACAGGCTCGCCAAGGAGCGACGAACCCATAGCCTCGACTGGGAGACCCTCCGCGTAGCACAGCGGCCAGGCGTCGCCCTCGCTCAGCTCGATCGCGGCGGCATCGATGCCCAGGGCGCGAGTCGCCTCAGCCAAAGCGCGCCGCATTACCTCGTGGGGCTCGAGTGTCGAGTGCAGCAGCTGGCCGATCGCGTTCAGGCCGGCACGCAACTCGCTCTCGCGAAGCAGGTCGTTGCGTTGAGTGAGCTGCTCGTCATAGTGCGCTTGGAGCTCTTCGCTCTGGATCCGCAGCTCCTCGCCCTGTGCCTGCAGCTCCTCGGCCTGGGCCTGCGACTCTTCAAGCAGGTGCTGCCTCTCCTCCTCTACGCGATGGCGCTCGCTGATGTCGTTGAAGAGGATGCCGACCTGACGACTCTCCGGTCCGCCCACGCGAAAGGCAGAGACGTCGTAGTAGCGACCCAGGGCCGCGGCCGGGGCCATGAAGCGCGCCGGTTCGCCTGAGAGTGCGACCTTGCCGTAGCTGTCGAACCAGTGCTGCTCGTGGTCGGGAGCAAGCTCACGCATCAGCTTGCCCTTCGCATCGTGCAGACCCGTCTGCTCTTCGAATGCCTGGTTGATCTCCAGGAAGCGGTAGTCGCTGGGCTCACCGTCTGAGTCGAAGATCATCTCGATGACACAAAAGCCCTCGATCAAGGTGTTGAACAGATTTCGGTAGCGCTCCTCGGCCCGGCGTGCCGCTTCTCCGCTGCGGCGCAGCGTCTCCTCAGCCTGCTTGTGCTCTGTGATGTCGTTCAGGAAGGACCGGAAGTGCACAAGCTCGCCGGCCGCATCGAAGATCGGTTGCACGAAGAGCTCGACCGGCACGCGGCTGCCATCCTTGCGCAGGTACTCCTTCTCGTAGCGCACGGCCTTGTGTTCGGCCGTAGCCTGGGCGAGAGTCTGCACCTCGGCCTCACGCCATTCCGGCGGCGTGAGGTCGGTGGCCCAAGTCAGCTCGCGCTCCTCGAGCTCTGCCCGGCTGTAGCCGGTGAGACCGGCGAAGGCTTCGTTGAAGAGGATGAGGCGACCGTCCGGGGCGCCTACGCCAAACGGCATCTCGGCGCGTTCGACGACGTCGGCCAGAAAGTGGGCGCCCTCCTCGCTGGCGCGCAGCGCCTCCTCGGCGCGCTTGCGTTCGCTGATATCCCGCACGACGCTCACGAGCGTCCGGTGGCCGCCGACTGTCGCGCCCCGCGAGCTCACCTCGACCGGAAAGGTGCTGCCATCCCTGCGGCGGTGCAGGCTCTCAAAGAGGATGCCCCGCTCATCGGCCTCGGCCATCTGGGAGGCCATCACGCCGGCCGTCTGGGCCGCCCGCAGATCTGCGACGGTAAGTTCCAGGAGTTCGTCCCGGGTGTAGCCGTAGGCGCGCTCAGCCGCCGCGTTGGCCTCGATGATCCGCCCGTCGCGGTCCATGAAGAGGATGATGTCACGGCTGTTGGCCGCCAGGAGCTCGAAGCGGCCAAGCGCCTCCTCGGCCCGCTTGCGTGCGGTGACGTCACGCACAGCCACGACGCGCACCATCCGCCCCTGCAGGCTGAACAGTCGGCCGGTCATCTCGACGGCGAAGGCTGTGCCGTCCTTGCGACGGTGCATGCGGGACGACACCGCCACGTTCTCTCCGACTGCCGCAGATTGCGTCGCTGACCTTGTCCGCTCAGGTTCGGCCGAGAGGTCCAGATCGGTCAGGCCGAGCAGCTCCTCTGTCGCGTAGCCATACGTGGCCGCCGCCGCCGGGTTGGCCTCGAGCACGCGTCCACTCTCATGGTCGATCAGAAGAAGCGCATCTGACTCGCTCTCAAACAGCCCCCGATAACGTTCCTCGCTGTCGCGCAGCGCGGAGAGCAGCTCATCGCGCTCTATCTCCTTGCGCTTGCGCTCACCGATGACGCGAAAATAGGCGGTGACGCCCGCCGGTGTCGGGTAGATGCGCGTCTCGACCCAGTCGTCCACGACCGGCGAGCGCCACTCGACGGCAGTCGGTCTGCCAAGCTCCATCGCCGCGCGAAAACCACGCTCAAGCTCCGAGCCCCGCAGCCTGCTAAAGACCGCGAACGGCGTACGACCAAGCAGCTCCTCGCGCGGCCTGCCAAGCAGCCGGCAGGCATGCCCATTGATGAAGACGTAGCGGTACTCCCAGTCCAGGGCGACGAAGCCTTCGTCGATCTCTTCGAGCAGGGCGCGGGTGCGCGCCTCACGCTGGTCGTGGCCGCCGGCGACACGCTCACCGAGACCGCTATCCAGCACTGGGGGCTCGCAGCGCGGCTCAGCCCGTCGCCTCATACGCACAGAGAGACCACCGTCCAGGCTCAGCTCAAGTGAGTCCATGAGCTTGGCGACGATGAACAGGCCGCGGCCGTGGTCGGACCCGACATCGGGCAGCGCCTCACGATCGAAGCTCGCAAGGTCGAACCCTCGACCCTGGTCTTTGACCTCGGCAAGCAGGTCGCCGTCCGCGAAGCGCAGCGAGATCTCGACGTCGCGGTCACTGCCACTGTGACGGATGGCGTTGGTGGCGGCCTCCTCGACACAGAGCACGACGTCGTCGATCACCTGGGGCTCCGCGCAGTACTGGCGCAGATAGTCGCGAATACGATCGCGGGCGCGCAGCAGGTGGGACGGCTCAGGGGGGACGCGAAAGAGCAGGCGCGGTGGCGCTACCTGAGGCGTTGCGCTGCGTTGAGACAAGTGACTCCCCAACGTGATCGGGTTTCGAGGGCCGGAGCGCAGTCATCTTATGTCGGCCTTGCAGGAAGCATCGACCGTTGCTGCGGCTCCCACCTGCGATCATGCCACGCTTGGTCCAACACTGCCCGGACTGCCGCAGGCTCGACAGCGATGACAGGATCCTTGCAGTCGGTTCGCCCTCAGGCTCCGGCGGCGACCCGGTTGGAAAGCTCTCCGACACCCTCGACCTCGACGGTCACCACCTGGCCCGCCCTCAGCGGCCCGACGCCGGGGGGCGTGCCGGTCAGGAGTACGTCGCCGGGTTCGAGCGTCATGATCGCCGCCACGAAGACGAGCAGCTCGAGCGGCGAGACGATCATGTCGCCCACTCTCCCCCGCTGCACGATAACGCCGTCGAGCGCCGCCGTGACGACGGCGGCGGGCGGCGGCGCGTCGCGCACCACCCAGGGGCCCAGCGGGCAGAAGGTGTCGAAGCTCTTGCCGCGCGTCCACTGGCCGTCGACCTTCTGCAGGTCGCGCGCCGTGACGTCGTTGGCGCAGGTGTAGCCGGCGACGAACGTAGCGGCGGCGGCCGGCGTCGCGGCCCGGCAGCGCCGCCCCACCACGAGCGCGAGCTCGGCCTCGTAATCGACCTGAGCCGAGGCCGCCGGCGCCACGATGGCGTCGTGGGGGCCCACGACCGCGCTGGGCGGCTTGAGAAAGATGACGGGCTCGGCGTGGACCGCCATGGCGAGCTCGGCGGCGTGGGCGCGGTAGTTCAGCCCGACGGCCACGATCTTCGAGGGCTGCACGGGCGCCAGGGGCCGCGCCTCGGCGCCATCGGCGCGGCCGACCTCGCGAGCGCCGGGCTCGTAGGCGGGCCGGTCGAGCAGGCGCACCGTGTCGCCGTCGAACAGGCAGAAGCGCGGTTCGCCGTCGACCGCCACGCGGCCGAACGGCAGCCGTTTGCCCGCCGCGGCGCTCACGCCTTGTCGGCCGCGGGTGCGGCGTTTGTGATGCGCCCGGCCGGCTCGCTGGTCGCGGCGCTCGTAGCGCGCCCGGCCGGCTCTCCGGACGGCACGCTCGCGCCAGGGGCTTCGGGCGCGCCGCCGCGCAGCATGCCGTACTCGATGGCGTCGACCAGCGCCTGCCAGCTCGCCTCGATGATGTTCTCGGAGACGCCGATGGCGCCCCAGGTGCCGGCCCCGTCGCTGGCATCGAGCAGCACGCGCGTGACCGCGCCGGTGCCCTTGTTCTCGTCGAGTATGCGCACCTTGTAGTTGACCAGGTCGATGTCGCCGAGGTGCGGGTACTTGCGCACGATCGCTTGCCGCAGCGCCGTGTCCAAGGCGTTCACCGGGCCGTTGCCCTCGCCGGTGGCGATGATGCGCTCACCGCCCACATGGACCTTGACCGTGGCCTCGGTGACCACGCGGCCGTCTTCGCGCTTTTCGACGATGACGCGAAAGCTCTCGAGGCGAAAGAGCGGCTGGCGCCCCCCGAGCTGGTCGTGCAGGAAGAGATCGAACGAGGCGTCGGCGGCCTCGTAGTGAAAGCCCTCGTGCTCTTTTTGCTTGAGGCGCCGCAAAATGCGTCCCACGCGCTCGTCGTCGCTCTCGAGTGCGAAGCCGAGCTCGTGCGCCTTGCGCAGCACGGCGCCCTTGCCCGACAGCTCCGAGATGAGCACGCGCTGCTCGTTGCCGACCAGCGCCGGGTCGATGTGCTCGAAGGTCTCGGGCGCGGCTTCGACCGCGGCCACGTGCAGCCCGCCCTTGTGGGTGAAGGCGCTGCGCCCCACGTAGGGCTGGTGGGCCCACGGCGTGACGTTCACGACCTCGGCCACGAAGTGGGCCGTCTCGGCCAAGCGCTCGAGCTGGTCGTCGGTCACTACCGGCAGGCCCATCTTGAGCTTGAGCGCGGGGATGATCGAGGTGAGGTTGGCGTTGCCGCAGCGCTCGCCGTAGCCGTTCATGGTGCCCTGCACCTGCACGGCGCCGGCGGCGACCGCGACGAGCGAGTTGGCCACGGCGCAGTCGGCGTCGTTGTGGCAGTGCACACCGAGGGGGGCACCCACGTCGGCCGCGACCTCGGTCACGACGCGCTGCATGGTCGGCGGCAAGGTGGCGCCGTTGGTGTCGCACAGGCAGAGCAGCTCGGCGCCCGCGTCGCGCGCTGCCCGCAGCGTCCGCAAGGCGTAGCGCGGGTCATCGGCCCAGGCGTCGAAGAAATGCTCCGAGTCGTAGACCACGCGCTTGCCCTGGGCCACGAGAAAGGCGACCGAGTCGGCGATCATGCGCAGGTTCTCGTCGGGGCTCACGTGCAGCACGGCGCGCAGGTGCAGCCCCCAGGTCTTGCCCACGATGGTGACTACCGGCGTGGACGAGTCGGCCAGCACACGCAGGCTGGGGTCGGCGGCGGCGGCCACGCCCTTGCGGCGCGTCATGCCGAAGGCGGCCAGCACGGCGTGGCGCAGCGTCTCGCGCTCCATGCGGGCGAAGAAGGCCGTCTCTTTGGGGTTCGAGGCGGGGAAGCCGCCCTCGATGAAGTGCACGCCGAGCTCGTCCAACTTGAGCGCGATGCGCGCCTTTTCGTCGACCGAGACCGACAGCCCCTCCTGCTGCATGCCGTCGCGCAGGGTGGTGTCGTAGATCGTGACGACGGCGGCGGTCATGACGGTCGGTCCCCTTTCGGTGTTCTTGGCCGCCGCTCGCACGGCGGGTGGCTGCGAGCCGGGACGAAGCGGCGGGTCGGTGCGGGCCGGGGCGCGAAGCCCCGGCCCGGCCCGGCGTCAGACCGTGACGGCCTCGTCGACGTACTCGAGGTAGTCGCCGAACTCGCTGCTCTTGCCCGAGGTGATCTCGTGGAAGACGCGCTGCACCTCGCGGGTGATCGGACCCGGCTCGCCGATCAGGTGGTCGTCGAGCTCGCGGATGGGCACGATCTCGGCGGCGGTGCCGGTGAAGAAGGCCTCGTCGGCGACGACCATGTCGGAGCGCGTGAAGTCGCGCTCTTCGACAAGGTGACCGAGCGAGGCGGCGATGGTCATGACGGTGTCGCGCGTGATGCCTTCGAGCAGCCCGCTGGAGACCGGCGGCGTGAAGATGCGCCCGTTGCGCACCATGAAGATGTTCTCGCCGGTGCCTTGGGTGACAAATCCGGCGTTGTTCAACATGATCGCCTCTTCGTAGCCGGCCTTGACGACCTCGATCTTGGCGAGCTGGCTGTTCAGGTACTGGCCGCAGCTCTTGGCCGCCGGGGTCATGGCGTTGCTGTCGAGGCTCTTGATCGACGAGACCTTCACGCGCACGCCGTTCTTGATGCCCTCGTCGCCTAAGTAGCTGCCCCAGGCCCAGGCTGCGATGGAGCAGTCGATCGTGGCGTCGAGCGGGAACAGCCCCATCTCGCCGTAGCCGCGGTAGACGATCGGCCGGATGTAGCAGTGCTGCAGGCCGTTGGCGTGGATGAGCTCCTTGGTGGCCTGGGCGAGCGCCTCGTCGGAGTAGGGCACGTCCATGTAGTAGAGCTTGGCGGAGCGCCGCAGGCGCGCGAGGTGAGCGGTCAGGCGAAAGACGGCCGGGCCGCGGTCGGTCTTGTAGGCGCGGATGCCTTCGAAGACCCCGGAGCCATAGTGCAGGCCGTGGGTGAGCACGTGCACCTGGGCGTTTTGCCAGTCCACGAGCTCGCCGTTCATCCAGATCTTGTCGACTTCGGGGATGGGCATGCGATCCTCCTCTAGAGCGCCGCGATCACGCGGTCGGTCATTTCGTCGGTGGTCAGCACTGCCTCGCCGGCAGCGGCGATGTCGGCTGTGCGAGCGCCGCCCGCGAGGGCGGCCTCGACGGCCGCCTCGACGGCGCGCGCCGCGTCGGTCTGCCCAAAGCTCAGCTCGAGCATCATGGCCGTTGAGAGAATGGTAGCGCAGGGGTTCACCACTCCGCGACCGGCAATGTCGGGCGCCGAGCCGTGGATCGGCTCGTAGAGCGACACACCCTCGGCCCCCACGCTGGCGCTGGGCAGCATGCCGATGCTGCCGGTCAGCATGGCGGCCTCGTCGGAGAGGATGTCGCCGAACAGGTTCTCGGTGGCGATCACGTCGAACTGACGCGGCTCGCGGATGAGCTGCATGGCGCAGTTGTCGACCAGCATGTGACGCAGCTCGACGTCGGGCCACTGCGCCGCCGCGCGCTGCGCTGCGGCGCGCCACAGTCGCGAGCTTTCGAGCACGTTGGCCTTGTCGACCGAGTGCAGCAGGCCGCGGCGCTTGGCGGCGAGTCCGCAGGCGTAGTCGAGCAGCCGGTCGCACTCGGCCTCGGTGTAGAGCATGGTGTCGTAGGCTGAGTCGCCGACGCGCTCGCTCTTGCCGAAGTAGACGCCGCCGGTGAGCTCGCGCACCACGACGATGTCGACCCCGGCGATGACCTCGGGCCGGATCGTGCTGTTGCCGGCCAGGGCGGCGAAGCTCTTAACCGGCCGCAGGTTGGCGAACAGCTCGAGCTCCTTGCGCATGCCGAGCAGGCCCTGCTCGGGCGCGGCTTGGCGGGGTCGGTCGTGTCCCATTTGGGACCGCCGACGGCGCCCAGCAGCACGGCGTCGCAGCCGCGGCAGCGGTCGGCCAGGCCGGCCTCCATGGGCAGGCCTACCTGGTCGATGGCGATGCCGCCGATCAGCCCCTGCTCGTAGCTCAGCGTGAAGTCGAAGCGCTCCCCGGCGACGGCCAGCACGCGCTGCGCGGCGGCCACGATCTCGGGGCCAACGCCGTCGCCGGCCAGGACCATGACGCGGTACGCGGCGCTCACGCCGTACCCTCGGCGGCCAGGCGCGCCTTGACGTAGGGCAGCAGGCCGCCCTGGGCGATGAGCTCCTGCATGAACTCGGGGAAGGCGTCGGCCTGGTGGCTCGTGCCCTGCGTGAGGTTGGCGACCACGCCGGCGACGACGTCGACGCGCAGCTTGTCGCCGGTGCGCGCCTTCGTGGGCGGCCGCCGGGCAGATCACGATGGGCAGTCCCGTGTTGATGGCGTTGCGGTAGAAGATGCGGGCAAACGAGGCCGCGACGACGCACGACACGCCGGCCGCGCGAATGGCGACCGGGGCGTGCTCGCGCGAGCTGCCGCAGCCGAAGTTCTCGCCGGCGACGATGATGTCGCCGGGCCGCACCCGGGCCACGAAGTCGGCGTCGATGTCTTCCATGCAGTGCGCGCCCAGCTCGGCCGGGTCGCTTGAGTTCAGGTAGCGGGCCGGGATGATGACGTCGGTGTCGACGTCGCGTCCGTAGGCGTGGGCGGAGCCTTCGAAGATCATGACCTGCCTCCCGCGTTCGAGCCCCTTCGGGCGCCGCTCGCGCCGATCATGTCGGGCGTGGCGATGTGGCCGGCGATCGCCGAGGCGGCGGCCACGTAGGGGCTCGCCAGGTAGACCTCGCTGCCGGGGTGACCCATGCGCCCCACGAAGTTGCGGTTGGTGGTCGACACGCTGCGCTCGCCCTCGGCGAGGACGCCCATATGGCCGCCCAGGCAGGGACCGCACGTCGGCGTGCTGAAGGCGCCGCCGGCCTCGATCAGCGCCTGCATGGTGCCGTCGGCCGCTGCGTCTAAGCAGACCTGCTGGGTGCCGGGCAGGATGATGAGGCGCACGTCGGGGTGCACGGTGCGGCCGCGCAGCAGCTCGGCGGCCTGCCGCAGGTCTTCGAGGCGGCCGTTGGTGCACGAGCCGATCACGACCTGGTCGATGCGCACGTCGGTGAGGCTGGCCGCAGGCGCCGTGTTCGAGGGCAGGTGCGGCATGGCGACGGTGGGCTCAATGGCCGCGGCGTCGATGTCGATCTCGCGGATGAACTCGGCGTCGGTGTCGCTGTTCAGTTCGACGCCGCCGTCGCGCCCGCGGCTGCCGGCGGGGCGGCCCTGCAGGTAGGCGGCCGTGGTCTCGTCGTAGCCCACGAGGCCGCACTTGGCGCCGGCCTCGATGGCCATGTTGCACATGGTGAAGCGGCCGTCGACGCTCATGCGCTTGATCGCCGGACCGGTGAACTCCATCGCCTGGTAGAGGGCGCCGTCGACGCCGATCAGGCCGATCGTGTGCAGCATGAGGTCTTTGCCGCCCACGTAGCGCGAGGGGCGGCCGTGGTAGACGAAGCGGATGGTGTCGGGCACGCGCACCAGACGCGCCCCCAGGCCATGGCGGCCGCAAAGTCGGTCGAACCCACGCCCGTCGAGAAGGCGGCGAGGGCGCCGTAGGTGCAGGTGTGGGAGTCGGCGCCGATCACGACGTCGCCCGGCGCCACGAGGCCCTGTTCGGGCAGCAGCACATGCTCCATGCCGACGCGCCCGACCTCCCAGTAGTTCTTGATGCCGTGGCGCTTGGCGAACTCGCGGATGAGCTTGGCCTGGGCGGCCGCCTTGATGTCTTTGTTGGGCGTGAAGTGGTCGGGCACGAGGGCGATCTTCGTGGGGTCGAAGACCTTGGTGAAGCCCGCCTTCTCGAACTCGGCGATGCCGATCGGCGCGGTAACGTCGTTGGCCAGGGCCAGGTCGACCCGGGCTTCGACGATGTCTCCCGGGCTCACGGCGTCGCGCCCCGCCGCGCGCGCCAGTATCTTCTCTACGATCGTGTGTCCCATCTCAGTCCCCTAACCGACTTCGTCGTTAGCGCTCAGGCAGGCGTGACTTCGTCGCGCGCCTAGTGCGGCGATCGACTTCGTCGTCGCCGCTCAGGCTGGCGTGGCTTCGCCGCGCGCCTAGTCGTTTTCCTTAGCGGCGGCGGCATTGTTCATGGCCCGCACGTAGGCCTTTGCCGATGATTCCATCACATCGAAGCTGACCGCCTGCCCGCGGTACGAGATGCCGTCGACCTGGACGGCAAGCTTGACCTCGGCCAGGGCGTCGCGCCCGGCGGTGACGGCCCGTACCTGATAGTCGGCCAGGCTGCCCTTCATGCCGACCGCGTTGTCGATGGCCTTGAAGACCGATTCGACCGTCCCGTTGCTGAAGCTCTTGCCGTGGCGCTTGCGGCCGCGCACCTCGACCTCGACCTGCGTGGTCGGCGTGATCGACGAGCCCGCCTGGGTGACGTAGGAGAGCAGCGTGAAGCGGTCCTGGCGCTCGCGGATCTCTTCGCCGACCAGGGCTTCGAGGTCGAGCGCCGTGACGTCCTTCTTTTTGTCGGCCAGGTCTTTGAAGCGGCGGAAGGCTTCGTCTAACTCGGCGTCGGTCAGCAGGTAGCCGAACTCTTCGAGGCGCACGCGCAGGGCGTGCCGACCGGAGTGCTTGCCGAGCACCAGGTCGCTGTCGGTGACCCCGACGTCGGACGGTTTCATGATCTCGTAGGTCGACGAGGCGGCCAGCAGACCGGCCTGGTGGAT
The DNA here is from genome assembly GCA_963753695.1 of uncultured Actinomycetes bacterium. GTDB lineage: Bacteria > Actinomycetota > Thermoleophilia > UBA2241 > UBA2241 > Bog-752. The sequence goes on along the minus strand of CAVWDG010000009.1, from coordinate 23,708 downwards.
GCCCGATTCGTGGGCGAAGGCGTTGCGCCCACGATCGCCTTGTTGGGCTGCACGGCGTGCCGGTCAGGTTGCTCACCATGCGGCTGCTCGCGGCACGAGCTCGCTCGGTGTCGATGCCGGTGGTCGCGCCGAAGTAGTCGCCCCGCGTGACGAGCGCCATGACGACCTCTTCGAGCGAGGCGTTGCCGGCGCGTTCGCCGATGCCGTTGACGGCGCACTCGACCTGGCGGGCGCCAGCCCGCACGGCGGCCAGCGAGTTGGCCGTCGCCAGGCCGAGGTCGTTGTGGCAGTGCACGCTGAGGGTGACGTCGGCCAGGGCGGGCACAGGCGGTAGAGCTCGGCGATGAACTCGCCCCACTCGAGGGGCAGCGCGTAGCCCACCGTGTCGGGCACGTTGATCGTGGTCGCTCCGCAGTCGATGGCGATGCCCAGGATCTCGGCCAGGTACTCGGGCTCGGAGCGGCTGGCGTCCATGGCGCTGAACTCGACGTCGCCGTCGGGGTGCTGCGCCGCCAGCTGCGCGGCGAGACTCACCGCCTCGCGGGTGATGACGCGCACTTCGTCGGCCGTCTTTTTGATCTGGTACTTGAGGTGGATCGGGCTCGTCGAGACGAACGTGTGGATGCGCGGCGCTTCGGCCTCGCGGACGGCATCCCAGCAGACGCGCACGTCGTTGTCGATGGCGCGCGCCAGGCCGGCGATGCGCGAGCCGCGCACCTCGCGGGCGATCAGCGCCACCGAGTCGAAGTCGCCCTTCGAGACGATCGGAAAGCCGGCCTCGATGACGTCGACACCCATGCGCTCGAGCTGCTTGGCGATCTCGAGCTTCTCGGTCTCGTTCATTGACGCGCCGGGCGCCTGCTCGCCGTCGCGCAGCGTGGTGTCGAAGATCTTCACGTAGCGCGCGCCGGCGGCGTTGCCGGGGGCGTCTGGGCCACGGCGGGCTCGCCGCTGCTGGTGGGGTCAGTCACGTCGCTCACTCCTCCACGGGATCCAGGGGCGCAAGGGCGCCACAAGACCCGGATATCTGCTCTGCATGAGAGAGAAAAAAGGTGGCCGGGCGGCCGCAGGTGTTACACATCCCCCCGCGGGGGGAGGAGGAGCAGGCCGAGAGCGTAGCAGCGGGGCCGCACATGAATGGGGCCCTCCTGAGGTCGTTCGCTTGTCGCTCTGCGACGCATGGTCCAGAGATTCTACGACGAGACCCGCAGGGCGCGCAACAAACGAGCATGGCGAGGGGCGGCGGCGCGACCGCCGCGGTAGGGCGCGGGCGGCGGCGCGGCGAGGCACAAGCCTCGCCGCGCCGCCGCCCGGTCGTGCGCTGCTAGAGCTCGACGCGCTTGCCGCCGTGCAGGCCGGCGTCGGCGATCAGGCTCTTCAGGTCTTCTTCGGAGAATCGGCGAGTCGAGGGTGAGGCCCATGACGGCCTTGCGCTCGACGACCGTGCGTCCCACCGACATCTGCGCGATGTTGATGCCGAGCAGGCCCATCTTGGTGCCGATCTTGCCGATCATGCCGGGCACGTCTTCGTAGCGCAGGAAGGCCATGTGCTCGGCCGGCTCGATGTCGACGTCCTGCCGGTAGACCTGGACCAGGCGCGGCTTGTGCTTGGGCCCGAGCGTGGTGCCCGAGACGGAGAGCTCGCCCTGGCGGTCGCGCGTGGACACGGTGATCAGGTTGAGGAAGTCGATCACCGCCGGCTGGTGGTTCTCTTTGACGACGATGCCGCGCTCCTCGGCGATCGAGGTGACGTTGACGAAGTTGACCTCGCCCTCGACCACGTTGGCCAGCAGGCCCGAGAGCACGCTGAGCGTGAGGATGCGCGTGTCGTAGCGGCTGATGACGCCCTCGTAAGTGATCTCGAACGCGTCGACCGGGCCGTCGGCGATCTGCACGACGAGCTTGCCCAGCAGCTCGCAGACGTGCAGGTAGGGCATGAGCTCGTCGGCCTCTTCGCCGAGCACGAGCGGCACGTTCACGGCGTTGGGGGCGAACTGGCCCTTGAGCGCCAGGGCGACCTGCTCGGCCACCTGGGTGCCGGCCCGCAGCTGGGCCTCTTTGGTCGAGGCGCCCAGGTGCGGCGTGGTCACGACCTGGTCGTACTTGAGCAGGATGTCGTCGGTGGTCGGCTCGACCGGCCACACGTCGATGGCCGCCGCGGCCACCTTGCCTGAGTCGAGCGCGCGGGCGAGGGCCTCTTCGTCGATGATGCCGCCGCGGGCCACGTTGATGACGCGCACGCCGTCTTTCATGGCGGCGAAGGCGTCGTCGGAGATGAAGCCCAGCGTCTGGGCGTTCTTGGGCAGGTGGACCGTGATGAAGTCGGCCTCGGCGTAGATCGTCTCGACCGCCTCGGCGCGTTCGAGCGCCAACTCGTGAAAGCGCTCGGCCGGCACGAACGGGTCGTAAGCGACGACCCGCATCTTCAGGCCGCGCGCCCGCTCGGCCACGAGAAAGCCGATGCGGCCGAGGCCGACGATGCCGAGCGTCTTGCCGGCGAGCTCGACGCCGCCGTACTTGGAGCGTTCCCAGCGGCCGTCCTTGAGGGCGCCGTGGGCCTGCGGGATGTTGCGCGCGCAGGCCATGAGCATGGCGATCGTGTGCTCGGCGGCCGACAGCACGTTGCTGGCCGGCGCGTTGACCACGATGATGCCGCGCTTGGTGGCGGCGGCCACGTCGACGTTGTCGACGCCCACTCCGGCGCGCCCCACGACCTTCAGGTTGGTGGCGGCGTCGATGACCTCGGCGGTGACCTTGGTGGCCGAGCGGATGATCAGCGCGTCGTAGTCGCCGACCTTGGCCATGAACTCCTCGGGCGTCCAGTCGAGACCGGTGTCGACCTCGAAGCCCTGGCCTTTGAGGTACGAGATGCCCTCGGGGGCGAGCTTCTCTTTGACGAGCACTCTCTTTACTGCCGTGTCGTTCACAGCGCCACCTTGCTGTTGAGGAAGACCTGTTCGGCGGCGCCCACAGAGGCGCCCCACTTGACGTCGTAGCCGAGCTCGGCGAGCACCATCTCGACGACCGAGAGGCCGACGACGACGTCGGAGGCGCCGAAGTAGCCACAATGGCCAAAACGGAAGATCTGGCCCTTGAGGCGGCCCTGGCCGCCGGCCAGCCACACGCCGTAGCGGTCGCGCGCCAGCTTGCCGATCTTGCCGCCGTCGACGCCGGCCGGCACCTTGACGGCGGTCACCGAGTTGGCCTGCGGGTCGTCGGGGCCGAAGAGCTCGAGGCCGAGCGCCTTGACGCCCTCTTTGCAGCCGCGGCTGAGCACGGCATGACGCTCGAAGACGTTGGCGAGAGTCTCGTCGCGGATCATCTCGATGGCCTTGTTCAGCATGACGAACAGCGAGACCGCCGGGGTGAACGCCGTCTGGCCTTCTTTGGCCTTGGCGCGGGCGGAGACCCAGTCGAAGTAGAAGCGCGGGGTCTTGCAGGCCTCGACCACCTTCCAGGCCTTCTCGCTGACGGCCACCATGGCCAGGCCGGGGGGATGCATAAGGGCCTTCTGCGAACCGGCGACGCACACGTCTACCTGCCACTCGTCGGTCGGCAGGTCGGTCGCGCCAAGGCCCGAGATGGCGTCGACCACGAGGATGGCGGGCGTCTTGGCGACGATCTCGCCGATCGCCTTGATGTCGTTGACGACGCCCGTGGAGGTCTCGGAGAACTGCACGTAGACGGCCTTGGCCTCGGGGTGGTCGGCAAGCGCCTTGGCGATCGCCGCCGGGTCGGCCTTCGTGCCCCACTCGAAGTCGAGGGCCACGACCTCGGCCCCCCACTTGCCGGCGAGCTTCACCCAGCGCTCGCCGAAGTTGCCCACCGAGGCGACGATCACGGTGTCGCCGGGGTTCACGACGTTGACGACGGCGGCCTCCATGGCGCCCGTGCCGGAGGCGGCGAAGACGATGATGTCGTTGCTCGTCTGATAGACGTACTTGAGGCCCTCGATGGTCTCGTTGAAGATCTCGACGAAGCGCGGGGCGCGATGGTGGACGATGGGCTCGGCGCCGGCCAGCAGTACCTCGGGGGGCACCGGCGTGGGTCCGGGGGTGATGAGAAAGCGCTTCAGCATCTCGTTAGGTCCTTTCGTGGTCTCGTGCGCTCTCGCTCACAGCGGGCGCGAAGGGGGGCGGGAACGAGTCGACGGACACGATCGGGCGATCGTGACGCGGGGCAGCAGGCGGGCGCGCCGCAGCGCAAGGTGTGCGCGAGGGCGGCAAGCGGAAGTCGGCTGAGGCGGGCGGGTGCTGGCGCACCCACCCGCCCCAGCCGTCACGACGGGCGATGAATCGGCAAGTCCATGGCGGTCAGTCTATGCGACGTCGGAGTCGAGTGTCGAGCGGCGCCGTTTGAGCGCTTCAGACCTCGATGTCGAGGCCGCCCTCGCTGATCCAGCTCATCATGCCGCGCAGCTTCTTGCCGACGACCTCGATCTGGTGCTCCTTGCCCTGCCGCTGCAGCGCGTTGAACACGGGCCGGCCGGCCTGGTTTTCGAGGATCCACTCGCGGGCGAAGGCGCCGCTGCGGATGTCGGCCAGCATCTTGCGCAGGCGATCGCGCGTGGCTTCGTCGATCACCACGGGACCGCGCGTGAGGTCGCCGTACTCGGCGGTGTCGCTGATCGAGTAACGCATGCCGCTGATGCCCTTCTCCCAGATCAGGTCGACGATCAGCTTGAGCTCGTGGAGGCACTCGAAGTAGGCGACCTCGGGCTGGTAGCCGGCCTCGGTGAGCGTGTCGAAGCCGGCCATGATGAGCTCGGTGACGCCGCCGCACAGCACGGCCTGCTCGCCGAACAGGTCGGTCTCGGTCTCTTCGGAGAAGGTGGTCTCGATGACGCCGGCGCGCGTGGCGCCGATGCCCTTGGCGTAGGCGAGGGCGAGGTCTTTGGCCTTGCCGCTGGCGTCCTGGTAGACGGCGATCAGCGCGGGCACGCCTTTGCCCTCTTCGTACTGACGGCGCACGAGGTGGCCGGGGCCCTTGGGGGCGGCCATGATCACGTCGACGTCTTTGGGCGGCACGATCTGGCTGAAGTGGATGTTGAAGCCGTGGGCGAACATGAGGACCTTGCCGGCGGTGAGCTGGGCGGCCACGTCGCTCTTATACAGGCGCGCCTGCGTCTCGTCGGGCACGAGCATGATGATCGATGTCGCCGCGCTTGGCGGCCTCGGCGGCCGTGAGGACCTCGAAACCCGCCTTGGCGGCGCGCTCGCCGTTGGGCGTGCCGGGCAGATCGGAGACGACCACCTTGATGCCGGAGTCGCGCAGGTTCTGGGCGTGGGCGTGACCCTGGCTGCCGAAGCCGATCACGGCCACGGTCTTGTCCTGGATCAGGCTGAGGTCAGCGTCTGAGTCGTAGTACATGCGGTGTCTCCTTCTTGTGACGACCGCGCCATGGCGCGCGGGCGACTGCACTCGGAACGTTGAACTTTACTGTGTTGCGCCGCCGGCGGCAACGCGGGGGTCGTCGCGGTCATCCAGTGCGGCGGCGCGGCGCCGGCGTAGCGACGTGCCCGCGCGCCGAGACTGCAGTCGCGCGCCGAGAAGGCGCGCTCGATACGCCGGTCGGGGATGAGCCAGATCAAGGCGACCAGCGCGTAGAGCGCGCCGGCCAGCCACGGCGCCACGAAGGCCAGCGGTATGGCGACCGCGTAGAGAAGCGGCGACGACTTGCCCTTGAGGTCGCGGCCTATGGCGTGCGCCAGCAGCGAGTCCTCGCCCTGGCTTGCGATGATGAGGCGCTGCAGGATGAAGTAGGCGACCGCGGCCGCCAGCAGCACGCCGCCGTAGACCGCCGTCGGGGCGGCGGCGAAGCTGCTGCGGCCCATCCAGGCGGTCGTGAAGGGCACGAGCGACAGCCAGAACAGCAGGTGCAGGTTGGCCCACAGTATGCCGCCGGTGACGCGCTCCACGGTGGCCAGCATGTGGTGGTGGTTGTTCCAGTAGATGCCGAGGTTGACGAAGCTCAGGACGTAGCTCAGGAAGAGCGGCAGCTGCGGCCGCAGCGCCGCGAGACTCGCCCCCGTCGGGGGGCGCAGCCCCAGCACCGCGATCGTGATGATGATGGCGAGCACGCCGTCGCTGAAGGCCTCGAGACGGTTCTTGCTCATGCTGCCCCGTCCTCAACGACCCGCGTCTGGTCGTCTGTCATGCACGCATGGTACCCACGGCGACGAGGCCGACCGGACGCGAGCGTTTGGGCGGCTACTCCCGGTCGCTCGCCGCCAGCGCCTGCAGCTTGACCATGGTCGTCCAGTTGCGGCTGGTCACGGCGTCGCCGAGCAGACGCCCGACGGCGGCCGACAGCTTGCTTGAGATGACGCCGTCGGGACACCACAGGTAGGCCACCCGTTCACCGAGGGCCAGCGCCTCGGGCACCCAGTCCCGCGCAGCGAGCGGCTCCAGCGCCGCCCAGGCTCGCAGGTCGGCGGGGACCGCGACGAGCAGGCGCGAGGGGTTGCCGGCGACCGCGGCCAGCGGGTTGACGGCGAGCGCGCCGTCGAGCTCGGCGGCGCTGAGGGCCACGACGCGCACCGACAGGCCGAGGTCGGCGGCGAGCGCCTTCTCGATGCGCGCGGCGGCGGCAGCCGGCGCGACTTTGGGCGCGTCGTAGACCACGTTGCCGCTGTTCAGCAGGGTGCGCACGCCGCCATAGCCGAGGCCCTCGACCAGCGCGCGCAGGTCGGCCATGGCGACGCGCTTGGCGGAGCCCACGTTGACGCCGCGCAGCAGCGCCACCTGGGTGACGCTGCTGCGGCTCACCTTCTGCCTAGCCCCGCCCGCGCCCGATGGCGATGATGCCGGTGCGCGTGACTTCGAGCACGCCGATCGGCTGCAGCATCTCGAGCAGGGCTTCGAGCTTGTCGGTGGCGCCGACCGCGCGCAGCACCAGGCTGCGGCGCTCGACGTCGACGATCTTGGCCTTGAAGATCTCGGCGATCTGCAACACGTCGGTGCGCTTTTCGCCCTCGGCGGCGACCTTGATGAGCATGAGCTCAGAGGCGACCAGGCTGTTCGGGTCGAGGTCGCGGATCTTGACCACGTTGATGAGCTTGTGGAGCTGCTTGGTCACCTGGTCGATGGGGTGCTCGGCCCCGTCGATGGTGATCGTCATGCGCGAGAGGTTGGGGTCTTCGCTGGCGCCGACGGCCAGGCTCTGGATGTTGAAGCCGCGCCGCGCGAACAGCCCGGCCACGCGGGTGAGCACGCCGGGCTTGTTCTCGACGAGCACCGACAGCGTGTGCTTCATGACTTGACCCCCCTCGCCTTGCGCGGCGCCTTGCCGCCGATCAGCTCGGTGATCGACTGGCCGGCGGGCACCATCGGGAACACGTTCTCTTCGGGCGAGGTCTTGAAGTCGATCACCGTGGGGCGACCGCTGTCGATGGCCTCGCGCAGCGCGGCGCCGACCTGGCCGGGCTCGGTCACGCGCAGCCCCTTGGCGCCGAAGGCTTCGGCGAGCATGACGAAGTCGGGCTGCACCGCTATGCAGGTCTGCGAGTAGCGCTTGTTCCAGAAGAGGTCCTGCCACTGGCGCACCATGCCGAGGTAGCCGTTGTTCAAGATGCAGACCACCACCGGGATGTCGTAGTTCACCGCCGTGGCGAGCTCCTGCATAGTCATCTGAAAGCCGCCGTCGCCGCTCACGTCGATGACCGTCTTGTCGGGCCGGCCGAGCTTGGCGCCCATGCGCCGCCGGCAGGCCGAAGCCCATGGTGCCCAGGCCGCCAGAGCTGATCCACTGCCGCGGAAAGCGGTAGTCGAAGTAGAGCGTCGACCCACATCTGGTGCTGGCCGACGTCGGTCACGATGACGGCCTCGCCGGCGGTGACGCGCTCGATCTCCTCGATCACGAACTGCGGCGCCACCATGCCCTCGCCGGTCGGGGGCTCGTAGCGCAGCTTGAACTCGTCCTGCCAGGCGGCGATGCGGGAAAGCCAGGCGGCGGTGCGGCCGGGCGTGACGGTCGAGGCGCGCAGCTCGTCGAGCAGCGCGGCCAGCACGTGGCGGGCGTCGCCCACGATGGGGATGCTGGGCTCGACGTTCTTGCCGATCTCGGCCGGGTCGATGTCGATGTGGATGATTCCTGGCCTGCGGCGCGAAGGCCGAGAGCTTGCCGGTCACGCGGTCGTCGAAGCGCGCGCCGATGGCGATCAGCACGTCGCACTCGTGGACGGCGTAGTTGGCGCGGCACCGTGCCGTGCATGCCGAGCATGCCCAGCGACAGCGGCAGGCGCTCGTCGGAAGGCGCCGAGGCCCATGAGCGTGGTGGTGACGGGCGCCTGGACAAGTTCGGCCAGCGGCCGCAAGCTCGTCGGCGGCGCTGGCGCTGATGACGCCGCCGCCCACGTAGAGCACCGGGCGCTCGGCCTCTAGGATGGCGCGCGCGGCCGCCCTGATCTGCTTGACGTGGCCTTGACGGTCGGCTTGTAGCCCGCGCAGATCGAGGCTGTCGGGCGCGGCCTGTAGGTCGAGCTCGCCGAGCAGCGCCGTGACCGGCATGTCGATGAGCACCGGGCCCGGGCCGGCCGGTGCGAGGCGATGTGGAAGGCCTCGTGGATGATGCGCGGCAGCTCGGCCGCGTTCTTGCACAAGGTAGGAGTGTTTGACGATCGGCAGGGTGATGCCGGTGATGTCGGCCTCCTGGAAGGCGTCGGTGCCGATCAGGTCGGCGCGCACCTGGCCGGTGATGGCGACCAGCGGGATCGAGTCCATATAGGCGTTGGCGATGCCGGTGACCAGGTTGGTGGCGCCGGGGCCGCTGGTGGCCAGGCACACGCCGACCTTGCCGGTGGCGCGGGCGTAGCCGTCGGCGGCGTGCGCCGCGCCCTGCTCGTGGCGCACCAGGATGTGGCGCAGCTTGACGGCATCGTAGAGCGCGTCGTACAGCGGGATCACCACGCCGCCCGGGAATCCGAACAGGATGTCGCAGCCCTCGGCCTCGAGCGAGGCGACGATGGCCTGCGCACCTTTCATCCTCTTGTCTGTGACGTCATCGAAGCACTGCCCCCTTCTCCGCACCGGAGACGAGTTTGACGTACCGGGCAAGCCAGCCCGTGAGCTCGGGACGCGGCGGCGCAACGGCCTTGGCGGCGCGGCGCCGCTCGAGTACTCGCCACTTCGACGTCGAGGGTGAGCTTGCGGGCGGGGATGTCGACGACGATGGTGTCGCCGTCTTCGATCAGCCCGATGAGCCCGCCGGCCTGCGCCTCGGGGGCGACGTGGCCGATGGCGGCGCCGCGCGTGGCGCCGCTGAAACGCCCGTCGGTGATCAGCGCCACGTCTTTGTCGCGGCCCTGACCGGCGAGCATGGAGGTGGCCGAGAGCATCTCGGGCATGCCGGGAGCGCCCTTGGGGCCTTCGTTGCGGATGACGATCACCGAGCCGCTGACGATGGCGCCGGCGGCGATGGCCGTGACGGCGTCGGCTTCGCGACTCGAAGACCTGGGCGGGGCCGCTGTGGCGCAGCATCTCGTCGGCCACGGCGCCCTCTTTGACCACGGCGCCCGTACGGCGCCAGGTTGCCGAACAACACGGCCAGGCCGCCGGTGGCGTGGTAGGGCCGCGACAGCGGGCGGATGACCTCGTCGTCTACCACCCGCGCGTCGGCCACCGCCTCGGCGACCGTACCGCCGGCCACCGAGCGCGCCGAGCCGTCCATGAGGCCGGCGTCGATCAGGCGCTTCATGACCGCCTGGATGCCGCCGGCGAAGTAGAGGTCTTCCATGTGGTGCGTGCACCGGCGGGCGCCAGCAGGCAGATGTGCGGCACGCGGGCCGCGACCTCGTTGATGCGCTCCAGCGGGAAGTCGAGCCCGGCCTCGGTGGCGATGGCGGCGAGGTGCAGCACCGTGTTGGTGCTGCAGCCCAGGCTGGCGTCGGCGGCGAGGGCGTTGCCCACCGCGGCATCGGTCAGGATATCGCGCGGCCTGCAGGTCGGCGGCCAGCACGTCCATGACCTTCACGCCGGCCGACTTGGCGTAGCGCAGGCGCTCGCTGTAGGGCGCCGGGATGGTGCCGTTGCCGGGCAGCGCCATGCCGATGATCTCGGCAAGACAGTTCATCGAGTTGGCCGTGAACATGCCCGAGCAGGAACCGCAGGTGGGGCAGGCGCTGCACTCGATGGCCTTGAGACCCGCCTCGTCGAGCGTACCGGCCTGCACGCGCCCGACAGCCTCGAACACGCTGTTCAGGTCGGTCGTGCGCCCGTCGAGGCGGCCGGCCAGCATGGCGCCGCCGCTCGACCATGATCGAGGGCACGTTCACGCGCATCGCGGCCATGAGCATGCCGGGCACGATCTTGTCGCAGCACGGCACCAGCACCAGGGCGTCGAAGGCGTGCGCCAGGGCCATGGATTCGACGGTGTCGGCGATGAGCTCGCGGCTGGGCAGCGAGTAGTTCATGCCGGCGTGGTTCATGGCGATGCCGTCGCAGATGCCCATGACGCCGAACTCGAAGGGCACCCCGCCGGCGTCGCGCACGCCCGCCTTGACGGCTTCGACCATCTGTCGCAGGTGCATGTGGCCGGGCACGACCTCGCTGAAGGAGTTGGCGATGCCGATGAACGGGCGCTCCATCTCGGCGTCGGTCACGCCCAGCGCCCGCAGAAGCGAGCGGTGCGGGGCGCGCGCCGCACCGAGCTTGATCTCGTCGCTTCTCACGGTCACCATCGCCTTTCTAAGACTCAAAGGGAGTGCGTCGCCGCCGGATGCCGAGGCAGCCCGGCGGCACCGCCGCGCGAGACGACGCGCGGCGAGCCTATTATGATACCTGACGCCGCGTCGTGCCCAGCCGCTCGCAGGTTCGCGCGACACGAGCACAGGGTATGAGGTCGTGCGGGCGTCGCGGCGCGACCGACCCCGGGTGGGTTTCCATCCGGGCCGACCTTTGAGAGCTGCAGGTGAACGATCATCCAGAGGAGGGCAACGTGTCAGACGTGGTCACTGAACTGACCGACGAAACGTTCCAGCAGACGATCGACGGGGCGACGACACCGGTCATCGTCGACTTCTGGGCGGCCTGGTGCGGCCCCTGCCGCACGGTCGGACCGATCGTCGAAGACCTTGCCAGCATGCACGCCGACAAGGTGACGGTCGGCAAGCTGAACGTCGACGACAACCAGGCGACGGCGGCCAAGTTCGGCATCATGAGCATCCCGACGCTCATCCTCTTCAAGGACGGCAAGCCCGTGAAGAAGATCATCGGCGTGCGCAGCAAGGGCGACCTCGAGCGCGAGTTCGAGCTGGCCTGACGCCACCGACCGTCTGACCGCCAAGCTCTTGCTCGGGCGCGGGGCGGGGCCGGCTTGCAGCCGGCCCCGCCCCGCGCCTTCGTTGTCTTCAGGGCGTGCCCGCCGCACCGGCAGGCGCGCCACGCGAGCGGCGCGCCGCCGCCGCGGTGGGCGCGACGCCGCCGCGGTGGGCGCCGCGGCGTCGCAGTGGCGTGCTACCTGATAGCCGCCTCGCCGCGCTCGCCGGTGCGCGTGCGCACGGCGTCTTCGACCGCGCTCACGAAGATCTTGCCCTGGCCGATGCGGCCCTTTTCGAGGGCCTTGCGCAGGCTCGCTACGACCTTCTCGACGTCGTCGTCGGGGACGACCATCTCGACCTTCATCTTGGGATGGAAACGGTACTGGCCCGGAGCGCCGGTCTCGCCGCGCGTAAAGCCCTTCTGCACGCCGAAGCCCTTGGACTCGGTGACCGTCATGCCGACGACGCCGTCGACGGCCAGGTTCTCGGCGACCACGTCGAGGTTGTAGGGCTGGATGATGCACTCGATCTTCTTCATCGGGAGTCTCCTCTTGTCGGCGCCGGGCCAGCCGCGCACTACAGCCATAGGACGCGGCTGCGTTCCGGTTCATCCCCGAGCCGAAATCGCACTAAACCGCGTGGCCCAAGCTTGGCCGAAAGGGACCCGCAAGGGCCCGCCACGTGACCGAAACGGCCACATTGGGCCGGGCTTTCGCGCAAGCGGCGGGGCGCCTCGCGCAAGCGCCCGACGCGCGGGCGGCACGAGCGCTCGGCCCCGGCACGACAAAGCGGCGGGGCGGGCTCCCATGATGGGAGCCCGCCCCGCCGCCGTACGCGTGTGCTTTACGTGGGAGACGGTCCGGAGGCCGTCGCCACGATCCGCGAGCCTGGTCTGGCTTAGACGAGGCCCTGGTCGAGCATCGCTGTCGGCGACTTTGACGAAGCCGGCGATGTTGGCGCCGTTCACGTAGTTGCCGGGGCGTCCGTACTCGGCGGCGGCGTCGACGCACTGCTTGTGGATGGCCTTCATGATGTCGTGCAGGCGGGTGTCCACTTCCTCGCGGGTCCAGCTCGAGGCGCAGGCTGTTCTGGGTCATCTCCAGGCCCGAGGTGGCCACGCCGCCGGCGTTGGCGGCCTTGCCGGGTCCGAAGAGGATCCCTGGCGTCGAGGAACAGCTCGACGGCCTCGGGGACCGTGGGCATGTTGGCGCCTTCGGAGACGCACGATGCACGCCGTTCTCGACCAGGTCTGGCGGCGTCTCTTGCCGTTGATCTCGTTCTGGGTCGCGCTCGGGAAGGCGCGTCGGCCTTGATGTCCCAGAGCGGGCTTTCGGCCGTCGTCGAGGCGATGAACTTGGCGCCCTTGAACTTGCTCGGCGTATTCGCTCGATGCGGCCGCGCTTGACGTTCTTGAGTTCCATGACGAAGGCCAGCTTCTCGCCGTCGATGCCGTCGGGGTCGTGGATGAAGCCGTCGGAGTCGGACAGCGTGACCACCTTGCCGCCGAGGTCGATCGACCTTCTCGACGGTGTACTGGGCGACGTTGCCCGAGCCGGACACCAGGCAGGTCTTGCCGTCGAGCGAGTCGTCGCGCGTGCTGAGCATCTCCTCGGCGAAGTAGACCGCGCCGTAGCCGGTGGCCTCGGGACGAATGCAGCGAGCCGCCCCAGTTGATGCCCTTGCCGGTGAGCACGCCGGTGAACTCGTTGCGCAGCTTCTTGTACTGGCCGAACAGGAAGCCGATCTCCCGGCCGCCGACGCCGATGTCGCCGGCCGGCACGTCGGTGTCCGGGCCGATGTGGCGGTAGAGCTCGGTCATGAAGGCCTGGCAGAAGCGCATGACTTCGTCGTCGGTCTTGCCCTTGGGGTCGAAGTCCGAGCCGCCCTTGCCGCCGCCCATGGGCAGCGTGGTGAGGGCGTTCTTGAAGACCTGCTCGAAGGCCAGGAACTTGAGCATGCCGAGGTAGACGGAGGGGTGGAAGCGCAGGCCGCCCTTGTAGGGCCCGATGGCGCTGTTCATCTGCGACGCGGTAGCCGCGGTTGATCTGGACCTCGCCGTTGTCGTCCGACCCAGGGCACGCGGAACATGATCACTGCGCTCGGGCTCGAGCCATGCGCTCGAGGATCTTGAACTCACGGTACTTGGGGTGACGCGCCAAACGGGCTCGAGCGACTCGGCCACTTCTTGTACGGCCTGATGGAACTCGACCTCGCCCTGGTTCTTGGCCACGACGTCGGCCATGAGGTTCTTGACGTAATCGGTCTTCGGTGCCGTTATCACGCTCATTCAGTGCCCTCCATACGGAAATTAGGGGTGGATACGCTTGATCGAAACGGGTGCGCGGCTTGACACGGTGGTGCCGGAGATGGGGCAACGCCCCGGTGACGAGGTAGTGCGGCTGTACCAACCTCCCAACGAGCTCGGCTCGTGGCCCGCAGTAGGGTGCATGACGTCGCGAGTATACGACGGGCGCTGGTAGTCAAAAGGCCCGCGTATGTGCCAAAGCTTACAAACTTGGCCGGGAGGGGCTGGCCCGCGCGGACAAGACGGCGGGCGCCTTGCGGGACCGGTTCGTACAAAAGGTGGGGGCTCGCAGGGGCCTGCCCTTTGTTCAGCATGGCCAATCCGTGCCTGCCATGCGCGCCGCTTTTTCGCCCAAGGCGCCCAGTCGCGGCGCCCGCGCTCGCCTATAGTGGACGAGAAGCTACGATGGTCGCACACACTTCGCCATCTGCCCGTGCCCGGCGCACAGCGCCGGCGGCCGCGGGTCGCCGTTCCACCAGACCCGCGCACCAGAGCTTGCGCCAGGAAGGAGCAGTCATCATGGCCCTACGCAGCAAAGACGACTACATCCAGAGCATCGCCGACCTGCACCTCGAGATCTATATGTTCGGCGAGAAGGTCGACGACTACGTCAATCACCCCATGATCAGGCCCTCGCTGAACTGCGTCGCCATGACGTATGAGCTGGCCGCCAAGCCCGAGTACGCCGACCTCATGACCGCCACAGCCCACCTTACCGGCAAAAAGGTCAACCGCTTCTGCCATCTGCACCAGAGCACCGACGATCTGATCAAGAAGGTCAAGATGCAGCGCCTGCTGGGCCAGAAGACCGGCGCCTGCTTCCAGCGCTGCGTCGGCATGGACGCCATCAACGCGCTCTGGACAGCGTGACCTTCGAGATGGACCAGGCCACTGGGCACCGACTACCACGAGCGCTTCGCGAAATTCCTGCTGCACGATGCAGGAGAACGACCTGACGGTCGACGGCGCCATGACCGACCCCAAGGGCGACCGGGGCCTGGCGCCCCACAAGCAGGCCGACCCCGACCTGTACCTGCACATCGTCGAAAGACGCGACGACGGCATCGTCGTGCGCGGCGCCAAGGCCCACCAGACCGGCGCCTTCAACTCGCACTGAGATCATCGTCATGCCGACGATCGCCATGCGCGAGGACGACGAAGACTACGCCGTCTCCTTCGCCACGCCGGCCGACGCGACGGCATCTTCTACATCTACGGCCGCCAGTCCTGCGACACCCGCAAGCTCGAAGGCAGAACGAGCTCGACGTGGGCAACCCGCAGTTCGGCGGCCAGGAAGCCCTGATGGTCTTCGACAACGTCTTCGTCCCGTGGGAACACGTCTTCATGTGCGGCGAGCACGAGTTCTGCCGGCGCCCTGGTCGAGCGCTTCGCGGGCTACCACCGCCAGAGCTACGGCGGCTGCAAGGTCGGCGTGGGCGACGTGCTGATCGGCGCGGCCGCGCTGGCCGCCGACTACAACGGCGCGGCCAAGGCCTCCCATATCAAAGACAAGCTGATCGAGATGACGCATCTGAACGAGACCCTGTACTCGTGCGGCATCGCCTGCTCGGCCGAAGGCACCAAGACTGCCGTCGGGCAACTACCAGATCGACATGCTGCTGGCCAATGTCTGCAAGCAGAACGTCACGCGCTTCCCCTACGAGATCGCGCGCCTGGCCGAAGACATCGCCGGCGGCCTCATGGTCACCATGCCTTCCGAGAAGGACCTCTTCTCCGAAAAGCCGGCCCGTGGGTCGAGAAGCTGCTGCGCGCGCCAGTGCGGCTCGCCGACGGTCGACCGCATGCGCGTCCTGCGCCTGATCGAGAACCTCACCCTGGGCACCGCCGCCGTGGGCTACCGCACCGAATCCATGCACGGCGCCGGCTCGCCCCAGGCGCAGCGCATCATGATCGCCCGCCAGGGCAACCTCGAGCACAAAAAGCAGCTCGCCCGCGAGCTGGCCGGCGTCGGCAAGCCGGTCGACGCCCAGAAGGCCAAGCTGCGCACGCCCACGGTGGTGTGAGCGGCCGCCGCTCACGCCTCTAGGTAGCGGCCGTGCGGATCGTGTTTTGCGGAGGCTGCAACCCGGTGATCGACCGGGTCGCGCTGGCCGACGAGCTGCGCGCCGACCCCGAACTCGCCGATCTCGACGTCGAGATCGACATCTCGGGCTGCTCGCGCTCGTGCGCGACCGCACAGCTGCTCGTCTCCGGGCGGCCCGACGTCGTGATCGTCGCCGGCCGCAACCTAGACGGCGGGCTCATCGAGCCCGCCGACATCGTGGCCGCCGTCAGGCGCAAGCTCTCGACTCCCAAGGAGTGACCGACATGGACTGGAAGGCCGACTACGCCAAGAAGGTGAAGACCGCGAGCGAGGCGCTCGGGGTCGTGCGCTCGGGCGATCGAGTGGTCTTTGCCCACGCCTGCGGCGAGCCGCAGGAGCTGGTCGACGCCCTCGTGGCGCGCGCGCCCGAGCTGCGCGACGTCGAGATCGTCCACATGGTGGCGATGGGCAAGGGCGAGTACGCGAAACCAGAGTACTCCGAGAGCTTCTACCACAACTCGCTGTTCGTGGGCGGCACCACGCGCGACGCGGTGACCATGGGGCGCGGCGACTATACGCCGGTCTTCTTCAGCGACATCCCGGCGCTGTTCACCGACGGCTACCTGCCGCCCGACGTGGTGCTCTGCCAGGTCTCGCCGCCCGACCGCCACGGCTTCTGCTCGTTCGGCATCTCGGTCGACTACACCAAGCCGGCCTGCACGGTCGCCAAGACCGTCATCGCCCTGGTCAACCCCAACATGCCGCGCACCCACGGCGACTCGTTCATCCACGTGAGCGACCTCGACATCGTGGTCGAGAGCACGGCGCCCATCGTCGAGCTGCAGCCGCCCAGGATCGGCCCGGTCGAAGAGGCCATCGGCAAGCACATCGCGAGCCTGGTGGGCGACGGCTCCTGCCTGCAGCTCGGCATCGGCGGCATCCCCGACGCCGTTCTGCTGTTCCTGCACGAAAAGAACGACCTCGGCATTCACACCGAGATGTTCAGCGAGGGCGTGGTCGACCTCTACGACGAGGGCGTCATCACCAACGCCCGCAAGCGCCTGCACCGCGACAAGATGGTGGCGAGCTTCCTCATGGGCACGCGCCGGCTGTACGACTTCGTCGACGACAACCCGGCCGTCAACATGTTCCCGGTGAACTACGTCAACGACCCCTTCATCATCGGCGAGAACGACAACGTGGTGGCCATCAACTCGGCCATCCAGGTCGATCTCATGGGCCAGGTCGTGGCCGACTCCATGGGGCCCGTGCAGTTCTCGGGCATCGGCGGACAGGTCGACTTCGTGCGCGGCGCGGCCCGCAGCAAGGGCGGCAAGTCGATCATCGCCCTGCCGGCGACCGCCAAGCGCGGCGAGGTCTCGCGCATCGCCGCGCAGATCTCGAGACGGCGCGGCCATCACCACCATGCGCGCCGACGTCGACTACGTGATCACCGAGTTCGGCATCGCCAAGCTCAAGGGCCGCAGCCTGCGCGAGCGCGCCTTCGCGCTGCTCGACATCGCCGACCCCCGGTTCCGCGACCAGATCATCGACGAGCTCAAGGTCCTCAAGGGCGAGGTCTGGCTGCACCGTCGCCACTCCGCGCTCGAAGAGGCCTGACGACGGCCGCCCCGGGCGGCACCGCTCTATCGACGCCCCGCCCCAGCACCGGCGTGGCGTGTGGCCCAGGTTCACATACCGAAGGAGAGACGTCATGGACATGAAGATCCGGGTGCACCGCTCACCGAAGACGCTGATCACCGGCGTCGATTCGGTCTCGCAGGTCGGCGCCGAGGTCTCGAAGCTGCGCGCCCGCAAGGCCCTCATCATGACCGACCCCGGCGTTGCCGAGAGCGGCATGGTCGAGACCGTCGAGCGGCCCCTCATCGACGCCGGCATCGAGGTCGGCGTCTACAGCAAGTGCGTGCCCGAACCGCCGCTCAGCAGCCTCGAAGAGGGCGTCAGGTTCTGCGAGCAGGGCGGCTACGACTGCATCATCGGCTTCGGCGGCGGCTCGGCCATCGACGTAGCCAAGATGACCGCCATCCTGGTCGGCAAGGACGACTCGGTCGAGACCATGGTCGGCGTCGACCAGGTGCCCGCCAAGGGCCTGCCCATGGTGGCCATCCCCACCACGGCCGGCACCGGCTCCGAAGTCACGGCCGTCGCCGTCTTCGCCAACGAGAAGCTGAACGTCAAGCAGGGCATCGTGTCGGGCTTCCTCATTCCGAACATCGCCCTCGTCGACCCCATGCTCACCCTGAGCTGCCCGCCGCACGTCACGGCCGCCTCGGGCATGGACGCCTTCATCCACTGCGTCGAGGCCTACACCTCGGTGAACGCCACCATGCACACCGACCCGCTCGCCCGCGAGGGCATCGGGCTGATCTCCAAGAGCATCCGCACGGCCGTCTTCGACGGCAGCAACGTCGAGGCGCGCGCCGGCATGGCGATCGGCTCGATGATGGGCGGCATCTCGTTCGGCAACGCCGGCGTGACCGCCGTGCACGCCCTGTCGTACCCGATCGGCGGCAGCTTCCACGTGCCTCACGGCGTGGCCAACACGCTCATGCTGCCGTGGGTCATGGAGTTCAACATGCTGGCCTGCCTCGACTACTTCGCCGAGATCGCCGTGGCCATGGGCGAGAACATCAGCGGCCTCTCCACGCGCGAAGCCGCGTCGGCCGCCGTGCAGGCCATGAAGCAGCTCGCCATCGACATCCAGGTGCCGCAGTACCTGTCCGACGTCGGCATTCCCGAGTCGGCCATCGAGGAGCTCGCCGACGGCGCCATGACCCAGGCCCGCCTGCTGGTCAACAACCCGCGCCGCCTCACTCGCGACGACATCATCCAGATCTACAGAAACGGCGCCGTGCGCCCCGGCTCGCAGCCCGCGAGCAACGGCAAGAAGGCGGCCGCCTCCAAGCCCAAGGCGAAGGCCGCCGTCAAGTAACACCTCCACCGAACGCGCTCCGCCGACGGGGGCGGGTGAGGCCGGCATGCCGGCCTCACCCGCCCCCGTCTTCTTCACCCGCTGGACAGCCGAGGTTTCGTTCTTTATCCTTTTACCTATCATGGTAGATAAAGCAGTAAACAACGAGGAGGCGGCTGTGTCAGCGATCGAGTTCCGCCTGGACCCCGCGTCGGGCGTGCCGACCTACCTGCAGCTCGTGCAGCAGGTCGAGCAGGCGCTGCGCCTGGGCCACCTGAAAGCCGGCGACCAGCTGCCGCGCGTCAAAGACGTGGTCGCGGGCCTCGCCATCAACCCCAACACCGTGCTCAAGGCCTATCGCGAGCTCGAGCATCGCGGCCTGGCGTCGGGCCGGCCCGGCCTCGGCACGTTCATCGAGGGCACGCTCGGCAGCCTGCCGCCCGACGGCTTCGCCGCGCTGCGTCGTGTCGTGCTGGCCTGGATCGTCGAGGCCCGTCAGGCGGGCCTCGACGACGACGACGTCGTCGCGCTGTTCGCGAGCGCGCTGACCGAAGTACGCGACGCCGACGAGCGCCTCGCGGTGTCGTGAACGCCGTCGTCACGACAGGCGTCGGCAAGCGGTACGGGCGCACTTGGGCGCTGCGCGACTGCAGCCTGGCGATCCCCGCCGGCCACGTCGTCGCCCTGGTCGGCCCCAACGGCGCCGGCAAGACGACCCTGCTGCACCTGGCGGTCGGCCTGGTCTCCCCCACCGCGGGACGCGTCGCCGTGCTCGACGGCCTGTCCGCCGGGTCGCCCGCCGCCCTGGAGCGCGTCGGTTTCGTGGCGCAGGACGCAGCGCTCTACGCCGGCCTCACGGTGGGCGACACGCTGCGCCTGGCCCACGACCTCAACCGGCGCTGGGACGACGCCTGGGCGCGACGGCGCATGACTGAGCTCGACATTCCCCTCGATCGCAAGGTCGGCAAGCTGTCGGGCGGCCAGCACGCCCAGGTCGCCCTGGTCGCCGCACTCGCCAAGCGTCCCGACCTGGTCGTGCTCGACGAACCGGTGGCCCGGCTCGACCCGCTCGCCCGCCACGAGTTCATGGCGGCGCTGATGGCCGCGGTGGCCGAGGACGGCCTGTCGGTCGTCTTCTCGTCGCACGTGGTGTCCGAACTCGAGCGCGTCTGTGACTACCTGGTCGTGCTGACGGCCGGCCGCGTACAGGTGGCCGGCGAGGTCGACGACCTCGTCGCCGGCCACCGGCTGCTGATCGGCCCGGCTGCCGCGACGCAGGCGGTCGAAGTCCGCTACCCCGTGGTGCGCGAGCGTCTCGCCGAGCGTCAGGCCCAGGTGCTGGTGCGCGTCGCCGGGCGCCTGCCTCGCCGCCGCACGGCTGGGTCGAACAGTCCGTCGGTCTCGAAGAGCTCGTCCTGGCCTACCTGCGCGAGCCCGCCGCTCGCGCCCTGCCGGGACCGCTCGCGCTCGACGACGACCCCCGGAAGGAGGTGGCGCTGTGAGTCTCGCGACCATCGAGGGCCGCTCAGGCGCGACCGGAGACACCGGCGCCCCCGTGCGATCGCGCGTCGGCCTTGCCGCCCTCGCTCGGGTGACCTGGCGGCAGCATCGCCTGGCCCTGCTCTCTGTCGCTGTGCTGTTCGGCGTGCTCGCCGCGGCACTCGTGGCCCAAGGCGGGGGCATGCACCACGTCTACAGTAGCTTCGGCTTGAGCTTCAGCCACCCGCCCACCACCGCTCGCGCGGTCTCGCTGGCCGAGACCTTCGAGAACGAGTACCTGCGCTATGGCATGTACGTGCCGCGCTTTCTCATGTTCCTGCCGCTCTTCGTCGGCACCTTTCTCGGCGGGCCGCTCATCGCCCGCGAGCTCGAGACCGGTACCTTCCGCTTTGCCTGGACCCAGTCGGCCGGGCGTACGCGCCTGACGATCGCCAAGCTCGCCATCCTCGGCCTTGCCCTGACGGCCATGGCGCTGGCCTTCAGCGCGCTCTTTTCATGGTGGTATCAGCCCTTCCGCCAGCTCATCGGCCCGCTGCCCGAGGTCGAAGGCGTCGTCTTTGCGGCCCGCGTGCTCCTCGGCTTCGCGCTGGGCGCCTTCGCCGGAGCCGTGTTGCGCCGCACCGTCCCGGCGATCGCCGTGGCGATGGTGCTGTGGTTTGCCGTCGTCCTTCCCACGGCGCTCTTCCTGCGCCCGCATTTCGAAGCGCCGTTGACTGCGCAGGTCAACATGACGTCGAAGTTCTCGACCGAGTGGACCCTGAGCCAGTGGTGGGTCGACCCCCGGGGCCATCGCCTGAGCGGCGCCGCCTACAACGCCCTGGTGCGCAGCCTGCCGACGGGCGACCCGCAGTCGTGGCTGGCGGCACATCATTACGTACTGTGGGAGACCTTCCAGCCGGCGAGCCGCTTCTGGGCGTTCCAGGCCATTGAGGCGTCGGGCCTGGTGGCGCTCAGCCTGGCGCTGGCCGGCGCGACCGTGTGGTGGGTGCGCCGCAAGGCGAGCTGAACCCTCGCGGCCGCGGGGCTTCGGTGCGCGCTGCGAGCTTAGGCGACGACCTTCTCGATGACGCTCGCCACGATCTCGCCGGCGCGCTCGACCGCCTCGTCGTCGACGTCGAGGTGCGTGACGAAGCGCACCGACCAGGGCGCCTCGTCCAACGCCAGCACGCCCTGGGCGTCGAGCAGCTCGACGACCCGCGCGGCCGGCAGGCCCACGCCGTGGGTGTCGGCGAAGACCATGTTGGTCTGCAGCTTGCCGCGGTCGATGGTAAGGCCGGGCACGCGCGCCAGGCGCTCGCCGAGGCCGCGGGCGCGGCGGTGGTCGTCGGCCAGGCGCTCGACGTTGTGCTGCAGGGCGTAGAGGCCGCCGGCGGCGATGATGCCCGCCTGGCGCATGCCGCCGCCGAAGAGCTTGCGGGCGCGCTGCGCGCGGGCGATCATGGCGGCGCTGCCGAGCAGCACCGAGCCGACCGGCGCGCCGAGGCCCTTCGACAGGCAGACGCTCACCGAGTCGTAGGGCGCCACGATGTCGCGCAACGCCACGCCCGACGCGACCGCCGCGTTGCACACGCGGGCGCCGTCCAGGTGCAGGTCATCTCGTGGCGGTCGCAGAACTCGCAGCGCGGCGACTTGGTCGAGCGGGTAGATGCCGCCGCCGCAGTAGTTGTGCGTGTTCTCGACGGCGACCAGCGTGGTGCGCGGGTGGTGCACGTCGTCGTCGATGTGGAAGTAGTGCTCGAGCAGCTCGAGGTCGAGCGTGCCGTCGTTCGAATCGAAGGTGCGTCTTGAAAGCCGAAGAGCACGGCCGCGCCGCCCTGTTCGTTTTCGACGATGTGGGCCTTGGCGTGCAGGAAGATCTCGTCGCCGGGCGTGGTCTGCGCGTGCAGCGCCACCTGATTGCTCATGGTGCCCGACGGAATGTACAGGCCGGCCTCTTTGCCGAACAGCCCGGCGGCCCCGTAGTCCTGCAGGGCGATGACGGTCGGGTCGTCGCCCAGCACATCGTCGCCGACCGCGGCCTCGGCCATGGCGCCGCCGCATCTCGGGCGACGGCCGCGTGACGGTGTCGCTGCGCAGGTCGATCGCGCGATATTGTCAGTCATCGTTCGGATCCCCTCCGTGGTCGCCGGCCGCTTGGCCGAGGCCCCATGATATGTCACCCCAGCCAGCCGCCGCGCCCAGCGCACGATGACGTTGGCAAAGACGATGGCCAGCAGGCCGGCGATCAGCAGCACCTGACGGCCCAGCGGCATCGGCGTCCAGTAGTTGGCGATCTGCGCGTTGACCTCGGGACCCAGGTGAAAGTCCTTGGGCCAGTGAAAGACGAAGTGGCCGTGCTCGCGCACGGCGATCTGCATGCTGGGGTTCTCGATCGCGGTCGCGACGTGGCCCGGATAGTCGACCCAGATGTGGTCGAACGACATGCGCAACGTGTAGGGGATGTGCTTGTAGGCGAGGATGCTGGCCAGCACGACTGCCCGGCTCTCGCAGTCGCCGCGCTTCTGGGCGAGCGCCTCGCGGGTGGTCGGAAAGTACCAGGGCACCCCCGCCGTCTGCCAGTCGTAAGCGTAGGGCATGATGCGCGTGAGCACGGCCTGCTCGATCAGCCGCGGGTCGTTGGGCAGCGTGCGGGCGATCGGCGCGACGGCGGCCGGGTCGATGGTGGGGTGGCTGATGTGCTCGATGCTGCGCACCAGCGTCATCGGGTTCGGATAGAGCACGAAGAAAAAGAAGACGAGCGCCGCCAGCAGGCGCAGCTTTCGCGAGATCCTCATGTCACCCAGTGTACCCGGCCGGGCGCGCGACACGCCCGCGTCTTAGAGGCGCGAAGAGAGCCAGTGCCAGGCGTGGTGGATCTGGTGGGTGATCTTGCCGAGCAGCCCCACGCGCGCGAACGAGGAGGCGGCCACCAGGCGCACAGCGCCGATCTTGTGCCCGTCGACGTAGGCTTGCGCCTGCCCCAGGGCCTCGCCCTGATTCACCGGCAGCGCGACCTGGCTGGGGGCGGCCACGTGGCTGGAGACCCGCGCCCCGATGCGCAGTGAGGCGGTGATGGGCGCCGCGGTCACCAGATCGAGCTTGCCGTCGTGCCAGGGACCCAGGCCTGGGCCAGCCGGGTGCCCGTGGGCCACACGGTGCGCACCGCGTACTGGCTGGCCGACCAGTGGAACAGCTTGACGACGTCGGTGAGCCGGTGGGCGTCGTCGGGCTCGCCCAGCAGGGTGACCAGGATGCGGTGGCCGTGCCACTTGCCGGCGGCCGCGATGCAGTAGCCGGCGGCGTCGGTCCAGCCGGTCTTGATGCCGTAGGCCCAGGGGTAGTCCTCGAGCAGCTCGTTGTGGCTGACCAGCAGGCGCCGGTAGCTGTGGTGTGCCCAAGGGATGGTCGCGGTGGCGTGGTCGACGTAGCCGGCGAAGCGCGGGTCGCTCATGGCGATGCGGGCCAGGCGGGTGAGGTCGAGCGCGCTCGTGTAGTGGCCCGGCGCGGCGAGCCCGTGCGGGTTGGCGTAGTGCGTGTTGGTCAGGCCGAGCGCGACCGCCTTGGCGTTCATGAGGGCCACGAACTTCGCCTGGGTGCCGGCTACGGCGTCGGCCAGGTTGGCGGCGGCGTCGTTGGCGCTCTGGATGAGGAGCGCCTGCAGGAGCTGGTCGACGGTGAGCTTTTCGCCCTTGA
>CAVWDG010000008.1:0-105851 GCA_963753695.1 uncultured Actinomycetes bacterium | reverse complement strand
CCCCGGAGATCGCGTGGATCGGTCCGCCGTTGCTGGCCATGGTCTGGGCGATCAGCTGCGGCACGACGCTGCCGGTGAGTTGCGACGACTGCGGCCCGTGCACGTTCAGGCGGGCCAGCCCGACGCTCGTGATCTTGCCGTTCTGGGCGCTGACGCGGACCTGGATGTCGCCCAGGCCGCCACCCAGCGACTGATCGGTGCCCACCGCGCTCGTGCCGGTCCCGACGCCGGCGGTCGCGCCCACCTTCAGTCCGGCGGGCAGGGTGGCGGCGCTGCTGCCGGTGGGGCGATAGCCCAGCACCGCGCCGAGGCTGACGGCGGTGGCGACGATTGTCACCGCCGGGATCATTGCCGACTTCCTCATGGTCCTCATCCTTCGTCCCTCCCATAAGCCGGGGCGCTCTCGCCTGCGCGGCTTTGACCGTTCACACTGACTGCTGCCTAGATAGCCGGCGAAGATGAAGAACGCATGAGGCCGTACGGGACCTGCGCGAGCGCGCCGGGCCGGCGGCGCCGCGCGCGGGCGAGCGCTCGTGTCGTCAGGCGGCCGGTCCGTTGGCCAGGGTCACGGTGACGTCGTGGCCGTGACCGGCCGAGTCGAGCCAGTGCAGGCGCACGGTGTCGCCGGGATGGTGGGCCGACAGCAGGCCGGTGAGCGCGGCCGCCGAGGCGACGGTGCGGCCGTCGACCGCGGTGATCACGTCGCCGGCCGCCAGTCCCGCGCGGGCCGCCGGATAGCCGGTCAGCACGCCGGCCACGGTCGCCCCGGCGTGCGAGACGCCCAGACCGCCGGCGCTTGCCTGCGCGGGCGGCACGACTTCGACCCCGAGGAACCCGGTCGCCCCGATGTGCACGGCGGCCGAGGTCGTGCCCTGCGCGATCTGACGCGCGATCGACAGCGCCGCAGCGACCGGGATCGCGTAGCCCTGGACCGACGCTCGCCGCGAGAAGGCGGTCGAGGCCGCAGCGTTCATGCCGACCACCTGCCCGAAGGCGTTGACCAGTGGGCCGCCGGAGTCGCCGGGGCGGATGGCGGCGTTGGTCTCGATCAGGCCGTGCAGCCGCTGGGCGTTGCCGCCGCCGGCGTCGCTCGCGGTGATCGTCTGGCTGAGCGCGGTGATCACGCCGCGGGCGACCTGCGGCGGGCCGCCGAGGCCGCCGGCGTTGCCGAGCGCCGTCACGGCGGCGCCACGCTTCACCGCGCTCGAGTCGCCCAGGGCGACGGTGCGCAGGCCGGCGGCGGCACGTAACTGGATCAGGGCGACGTCGTGCGTGCGATCGTAGCCGAGCACGCTGGCCGCGTAAATCTTGCCGTTGCCGATGTCCCTGACGCTGATGTGCGTCGCCCCTCGGATGACGTGGTTGTTGGTCAAGACCACGCCCGAGGAGGTGAGCACCATGCCGGTGGCGGCTCCCTCCGCGCCCTGGGCGCCGTCGATCACGTTGATGTCGACCAGACCGGGATCGACCTTGGCGGCTACCGCCGCCGCGCCCAACGGCGCAGTCGACGTCGGGGGCGGGGCGGCCACCGGAAAGCTCGTGGAGCTGGGCGGCGCGCTCGGCGTCAGTCCTGAGGCGCGCGTGCCCGAGAGCCGGCCCACGCCCAGCGCGGCGAGCAGCACGGCCGCCAGCACGGCGACCCCAGCCAGCGTGCCGATCAGACGCCAGTGCCGCGTCCGGCGCGGCGTCGGCGCCGCGGTCGGCGCTCCGTGCGCCCGGGCGGCGGGCGTCACGCGCACGTGGTCGGGGGGCGGGAAGATCTCGGTCATGTCGCTCCGCCTTGCCGTCGCTGCCTTCGGCTCCGGCGCGCCGCCCGGCGCGCGCTCGGCCCTCGAGTGATGCTGCCCGTGGGCGGCCGGAACAGACCCACCGCAGCGTTCATTCCCGCGAGCAAGGCAAGCCAGTGCGTCGGCGGACACGGAGTGGGGGAGAGCGCTCGGCTCGTGAACGGCGGCCGACGGGCTGCGGCCTACCGCGCGCCGGTCTGGGTCGCCGGCCTGCCCGGCGAGGAGGGCGCGGCGGTCGGCTGCGCGGCGGGGCCGCGCGTGAGCGACGCCAGTGCGCCCACGAGCGCCAGGCCGGCGCCGGTGAGCATGGCGTACTTGTAGCCGGTCGCGTAGTCGGCGGCGGCGTGGGCGGCCGCCAGGCCGTGACCGCCGGTGTAGAGGATGCGGCTGCCGGCGCGGCCGAGCTGGCTGGCGGCGATGCCGCCCAGCAGCGCCACGCTCAGCGCCATGCCGGTCACGCGCATGGTGCCCAGAAAGGCGCTCGCCAGGCTGAGCTGGGGTCGCGCCACGCTGCCCATGATCGCGCTCGTGTTGGGCGCGCTGAAAGCGGCCAGACCCAGGCCCACGATCGCCAGAGCGCCCATCACGTGGACGATGCTGGCGCTCTCGGGCAGGAACGCCAGCAGGACCATGCCGGCCGCGGTGAGCACCATGCCCGAGGTGCTCAGCACGCGTGAGCCCACGCGGTCGCTCAAGCGCCCGGCGAACGGGCTGAGGACCGCTTGGACGCCAGGCTGGGCGAGCATGATCCAGCCGGTCAGGCCGGCCGACCTGTGCTGGACCACCTCGAGGAAGATCGCCGTCAGGATGGCGATCGCGTAGAGCGCCATGTAGTTGAGCAGCGCCGCCGCGTTGGCCGCCGCGAACAGGCGGTTGTGCAGCAGCAGGTCCATATCGAGCAGCGGGTCGCGCACGCGGCGTTCGGTGGTCACGAAGCCGACGAAGGCGAGCGCCGACACGACGAGCAGGCCGATGGTGCGCGGCGACGCCCAGCCCCACTCCGAGGCGAACGTGAGGGGCACGAGCAGGCAGGTGAGGGCCACCGCCTGCAGCCCCGACCCGAGCAGGTCGTGGCGCGGCGCCGCGGTCTCGGCGCGCTCGTGGCGCGGCATCAGCAGCCAGCCCCAGATGAACACCGCGAGGCCGATCGGCAGGTTGACGAAGAAGATCCATTTCCAGCCAAGGTGGTCGACGATCTGGCCGCCGAGCACCGGCCCCACGCTCAAGCCGACGTAGACGGCCATGACGTTGATGCCCAGGGCGCGGCCCCGGTCCTCGGGTGGGAACACCGAGGTCACGATGGCCGCCGACGTGGCCGACAGCAGGGCCGCGCCGCCGCCCTGGATGACGCGACTGGTGATGAGCCAGGCGCCGTTCATGCTCAGGCCGGCCAGCAGCGAGCCGGCAGTGAAGACGGCGATGCCGGCCAGGTAGAAGTGCACGCGGCCGTGGTGGTCGGCGAGGCGACCGAGGGGAATGAGGAGCACCGCCATGGAGAGCAGGTACGAGGCCTGCACCCAGATGCTGGCGCTGAAGCTCAGGTGCAGCGCCGGCCCTATCTTGGCGAGCGCCACGGCCACGATGCTGCCGTCGAGCGGCGCCATGAAGGCGCCCACGCTCGTGAGCGCAAGAAGCTCCCAGCGACGGTCGTGGAGTTGGTCGACGGTGATGCGGCGCAGCATGAGCATTGCGCTCCGTACTTTACCGCGCCGCGGCGGCGCTGGGTAGCCGGGTCGACGGCGCTGCGGCCGCGCCCTAGAGCAGGGCGTGTCCGACGAGCACGCCGACGATCACCAGCGGTGTGGAGATGGCCACCACGAGGCGCAGCATGGCGGCGTCGAGGTCGAACACGCGCGCCAGGATGATGGAGTTGAAGGCCACCGGCGTGGCCGCCAGCAGCAGGCAGACCCCCGGCATGTGCACACCGGCCAGGTGCGCCAAGGCGAGCAGCAGCAGCGGCGCCACGGCGCAGCGCAGCGCCAGGGTGGCGGCCGCCGCGGGCAGGTCGGCGAGGCGGTGCGCCAGGGGCTCGAGCGGCGTCGCCAGGCCGAGCTGGAAAAAGCCGAACATGCCGGTCGCAAGGCCGGCCGGCGGACCGAGTGGGGCGACCACGTGACGCAGGTCGACGCCGCTGAAGTGCAGGGCGAGCGCCACCGCCCCCGAGGCGACCAGCGGGTTGAGCACCCAGCCGCGCATCATCGACCACACCCCCGGTTCGGACTGGGCAAGCGAAGCGGGACCCGCGTAGTGGCGCGCCACGGCGCGTGACACGGCGAGCGCCGGTATCAGGAACTGGAACTCGGAGTACAGGACGGCGAGCGCCAGGCCGGTCGGCCCGAACACTGCGATCGCCAGCGGGTAGCCGACGTAGCCGGTGTTGCCCAGGGCGCTGCCCAGGGCGACGGCGCCGCGCTCGCGGCCCTCGCGACTGGTGAGCCCGCCGCAGCCGATGCCCAGCCCGAGCACGAGCCACGAGCTCGTCACGACGACGGCACCGATGACGAGCAGCCGGGTGTCGAAGTGCACCGTGGTGTAGGCAAAGAAGACGAGCACCGGCTCGGTCACCCAGAACATCACGGCGAACAGGACGTGCGACAGCCGGCCGGGGTCGTGTAGCCGTCGTTGCAGATACAGGCCGAGCGCCAGGCAGGCGGTCCAGCCGATGACGGTGGGGATCAGTGGCACAGGCTACGGGGGAGTCGGTGTGGCGGCGCGGCGGCCGAGGAGAGCGACAAGCCTACCAGAGACCGCGCGCCGGGCGACCCGGGGGCGGGCTCCTCGGGCACTCGTGACGTCGCGCGCCTAGGTTACGGTGAGCGTGTTCGAGCCTGTGGTCGCCTGCGCGTTGCCGGCGGCGTCGACCGCGTAGACCACGACGCGGTAGTGCCCGGCCGCCAGGTGGCAGACGAACGTGGCCGTGAGCCGCGTGTTCACCGGCACGGCGCTCGCGGTGAGCTTGCGCACGAGGTGACCGGCGCTGTTCAACACGCGGATGGTGGCGTTTGCGGTCGGCGAGCCGGGGCGCGCGTCGCGTATGCGGTAGAGCAGCTTGGCGGTGTGGCCGGTCGTCACCGTGGCTGCCGCCGCGACCGGCTGGGGGCGGCGCGTGTCGATGCGCACGGTGCAGCTCTGCGATGGCGCTACGTTGCCGGCCTTGTCGAGGGCGCGGAAGGTGACCGGGTGCGCGCCGTCGCCGCTGTGGTCGGCGGAGGCCGGCACGGTGAGCGTGGGGGCCGTGACCCAGGCGCCGGCGTCGAACGTGTACTGCGTGCCGGCCACGCCGCTGCCGCCGGTGTCGAGCGCGGCGAAGGTCAGCGTCTGGGCCTTGTCGTGCCAGGAGGCGTCGGCGCCGGCCACCGTGGTGGTCGCCGGCGTGGTATCGATCTTGACGGTGCAGGTGCGGGCCTTCTCGAGGTTGCCGGCGTCGTCGACCGAGCGGTAGGAGACCACGTGGACGCCGTCGCCGCTGTGGTCGGCGGGGGCGGGGAAGGCGAGCTTGGCGGCTTTGGTCCAGGCGCCGGCGCCGAGCTTGCACTGCGTGGCGGCGACGCCCGTGCCGCCGGCGTTGTCGACGGCCTTGAAGGTGAGGCTCACGGCCTTCGGGTGCCACGCCGCGTCGGCGCCCGTGGTCGTCGTGACCGGCGCCGTCGCGTCGACCGCCAGCGGGTCGCCGAAATACTGATGGTAGAGCGTCCAGAACAGCTTGTTGCCACCGCCGGCCAGGCCGATCCACGGGGTGTAGGTGTAGAGCGCGTAGCTCGCCTTGTCGGCCGGCTTGACGGTGCCGTCGCCGCAGGCCTTGGCGATGCCGGCGTGCCAGGCCTGGCCGTCGTTGCGCAGCGATTCGGCGCCGTACCAGATCTGGTTGCCGAAACCCTCGTAGACGGTGGCGCGCGAGCCCGAGTCGGGACAGCCGCAGCCCATCGCCCAGGCGAGGGCGCTCGCGCTCGGCTTGGTCGCGCTCAGCAAGCCTTGCTCCTTTTGCAGGGTGGCGAGGATCACCTTGGGGCTGACCCCCCAGGCGTGGGCCGCCTGCACCACGATGGCCGCGGCGCTGCGTTTGACGCCGAGGTGGTCGGCCGCCTGGTAGGTGTCGAGCACGCCCGTCTGGGCGGCCAGGAACTTCTGCACGGCCGCCTGGTCGAGCGAGTCGACCGCCCCGAAGTTGACGTCGGTGATGAGGTCGTCGGCGCTGAAGGAGGCGCCGCCCAGGGCGGCCCACGAGACCGCGGCCGCGTGTTGCGCGGCGGGGCTGAACGAGGGGTCGCGCGGCGTCGCGGCGGCGGCCGGTCCAGCCGTCAGCGACAGGCAGACGGTGAGCAGGGCGCCGGCGCACAGTGCGCCGCAGGCGGCGCGCAGGCGGGCCGTCGCGTGGCTGGTCGTGGCGTGACTGGGTACCGGGTCCGTGAAGGCTCCTCTGCCGTGGCCGACTCTGGAGTCATCGGCAGGGAAGGCCGCCTTGTTAAGCGACTCGCGGCCGGGCGCCGCCCGCCTAGGAGGAGCCGCCCGAGATGAAGTGCAGTTCGATGCCCTTCATCACGGCTTCGGAGCGGCTGCGCACGCCGAGCTTGCGGTAGATCGACGAGACGTGGTTCTGCACGGTCTTGGTCGACAGGAAGAGATGCGACGCGATCTGGGCGGCGGTCATGGGCGTGGCCAGGAGCCGCAGCACCTGCAGCTCGCGCTCGGACAGGTCGAGACGCCGCCGCTCGTACTCGCCGGGCGCGTAGTCGAGGCCGGTGACGCCCCCCGCGAGGCCCTCGGTGACCGAGCCGCCGAAGGCGCTGCCGCCGCCGGCGACAAGGTGGATGGCGCCGATCAGCTGCGCCGGGTCGGCGTCTTTGGCGATGTAGCCGCGCGCTCCCGCGGTGATCGAGCTGAACAGCGCGTCGCGGTCGTCGCGGCCGCTCACGATGATGACCTTGACGTCGTCGCCGCGTTCCTTGAGGCGAGCCGTGGTGGCCAGCCCGTCGAGTCGTCCGGGCATGGAGATGTCGAGCAGCAGCACGGAGCCGGGGTTGTCGCGCACCGCGTCGAGGGCCTCGTCGCCCGTGGCCGCCTGGGCGGCGACCTCGAGCCCTTCGGCCTCGAGAAGCTGCGCCAGACCTGCGCGCCACAGGGCGTGATCGTCGGCGATGACGACGCGGATCGTCATGAGCGTCGCTCCGCGACCAGGGCCAGCGCATCGAGAAGATCGTCCATGGCGAACGGCTTCGCCATGAACCAGGCGTTTTCCTTGCCGCCGGCGGCAAGCGCCGCCGCTGCAGTCTCGTCGCTGCTGACCACGAGGGCCGACACTCCGCGCAGGCGGCCGACCGCCTCGACGCCGTCGAGGCCGGGCAGGTGGTAGTCGAAGACGGCGCAGTCGAAGCGCCGGGCGGCGGCGAGCGCCAGGCCGTCTTCGGCGCTGCTGGCGCTCTCGACCGCGCAGTCCAGGTCTCGCAGCGCGCCGACCACGGCGCTCGCCAGGTGCTCGTCGTCGTCGACGACGAGCACCTGGCGAGTCGCGAGGCGGGCGCGGTCGGCGATCGGCAGGCGCACGGTGAAGACGGCGCCGCCGCCCTCGCGGCCGGCCGCCGACAGGTCGCCGCCCGCTCCCAGAGCGAGGCGGCGCACGAGCCACAGACCCAGGCCGGTGCCCTGCGCTTTGGTCGAGAAGAAGGGGGCGAAGACGTCGCCGTCGGGCAGGCCGGGACCGCGGTCGGCCACGGAGACGAGGGCGCTGCCGTCGGCGATGGAGAGCGTGACCTCGACGGGGCCGCCGTTGCCGTCGGCCTCGATCGCGTTGCTCACGAGGTTGCCGACGATCGACGAAAGCTCGGCGTGGCCGACGGCGACGCGGGCGTCTCCCGAGGCGCGGACCAGCAGCTCGGTGTCGGGCGCGCGCAGGCGCTGCTCGCCTGCGATGGCCTCGATCGCGGCGGCCAGGGAGCTGAGCCGCAGTCCGGCCCCGTCGCGAGCCGCGCCGGCCATCGAGTGCAGGATGGTCGACAGGCGTGACTGGCAATCGGCGAGCTCGGCGGCGATGACGTCGAGGTTGGTGAGCGAGGGGCCGTCGGCCGGGAGCTGGCGGCGCAGCAGGCCGACGTACAGTCCGATAGTGGCCAGCGGCGACTTGAGCTCGTGAGCCATGGCGCTGGCCAGCCGCCCGGCGTCGGAGACCTGGCGCTCGGCGTGGGCGCGACGCTCGCGGTCGAGGGTCGCGGTGAGGTCGGTGAAGATCATGGCGACGATGGCCGGGTCGCCCAGCACGTGAAGGCCGTAGCCGAGCATGCGCCGGCCGCCGGCGGTCTCGACCTCGAGCTGGACGCGCGCCTTGCTGTGTCCGCCGGCGAGACCGGCGGCCAGAGCGCGGGCGATGGCGCCCAGGGGCTCGGCGCCGTCGGCGAGGCTCGTGCAGGTGCGGCCCAGCACGCCCGCGGCGGGTACGCCGAGGATCTCCTGGGCGGCGTGGTTGTAGAGCGAGACGATGCCGGCATCGTCGACGGCGATCGCGCCCGTGGCCATCTGCTCGAGGACGATGTTCGCGAGTGCCAAGAGAAGTACCCCCTGCGTCGGATCGGCGCGGCTGTCGCCCGAGTCTTCAATCGGCAGGTTTGGGCCGGTCCTGCAGAGATTCGAGTCTGGCGCCGGCCGGTGGCAGGTCACGCCGCGTGGAGCGGCGGTCGCGCGGCGGAGAGGTTACCTGACGGTGAGGCTGTTCGAGGCGACGCTCGACTGCACGTTGCCGGCGGCGTCGATGGCGTAGACGGAGAAGCGGTAGCGTCCCGCGGCCAGGCGGCAGGAGAAGCGCGCTACGAGCGGCGTGTTGAGGGCGGCGGCGTGACGCATGAGCGTGGCCACCAGGCGGCCCGCGGGCGTCTTGACCTTGATGGTCACGTCGGCGGTCGCCGGGATGGCGTGCGACTCGCTCACCGAGTAGGCGAGGGTCGCGGTATGCCCGCGGGCGACCGTCGCGGCGCGGACGGCGAGGGGCGTGGGCGGGCAGGTGTCGATGTCGACCGTGCAGACCCGGAGGGTCTCCACGTTGCCCGCGCCGTCGACCGAGCGGTACAGCACGGCGTGCGAGCCGTCGTTCGAGTGGTCGGCCGGGGCCGCCACCGTCAGGCTGGTCGCGGCCGTCCAGGGGCCTCCGTCGATCTTGTACTCGGTGCGGGTCACGCCGCTGCCGCCCGGGCCGTCGGTGGCCGTCAAGGTGACGGTGACCGGCTTGTTGTGCCAGAGGTCGTCGGCGCCGGTGGCGGTGGTCGTGGGGGCCGTGACGTCGCCCGTGGTCTGGCTCACCGCGAAGCTCGTGCCGTCGCTCGAGAGCAGCGAGGCGGCGGCCAGCGTGGCGCCGTCGTGGGCGGCCATGGCGATCTGGTTGCGGGCGAAGCCGCCGACTGGGCGGCCGTCGATAGCGCAGCCCGTGAAGTCCACCGTGCCGAAGCCGGCGAGCGGCAGCAGACCGCCCACCGAGGCGTCGGTCGGCGCCTCGGCCACGACCTCGGCCGACGCGGGGGGTGTCGCCGGTCCGTCTTTCGTGATGGTGAAGGAATGCTGGGTGGTGTGGTCGGCGACCGCAAGCGTGAACCGGCCGTCGCCGTCGGTCGTCACGGTCGCGGTCACCAGGTCGCCCGCGCTCACGGTAAGGCCGGCGATGGGGACCTCGGCGGCCGGATACATCTCATACCAGGCGTAGTAGGCGACGCGGCCGTCGCGCACCGCGGCGGCGATGCCGGTCTGTTCGGCCGTCGCGCTGCCGTCGCCGTCGAGTCCCACCCAGAAGCTGGCATACGAGAGGGTCGTGCTCGGCGCGGCGATGGCCGGGGTGACCCAGGTGGCGGTGACGGTGGTCGGGCCGCCGGTGGTGACGTCGTAGCCGGCCCAGTTCAGCGAAGACACGCTGGTCTGCCGGCCGGTGTCCTGCGAGCGCAGTCGCGCGCCCGCGCGCTCGACACGAAGGAGCGGGGCGTCGGCGGTGACCGGGGCGAAGGGGTTCGCAAGGTCCGCCGCGCCGGCGCGGGTCATCGTCGAGCGAGTGAGGGGGCAGCTCGCTGCGATGCGCGCGCCGGCGAAGGCCGGCAGACTCGCGGAGAAAAGAAGGAGGGCGCATACGAGTGATCCCATCGTGCAGACCAGGCGAGTCATCCGCTGGTTCTGTTTCTGTGGACTCAAGGTCTCCCCCGGCGCCGCACCGATAAGGTCACTCCTCCTACGAAAAGGGGGTTCGGGCGGCGGGGCTCCCGGCGGCGATAGGCACAATGCCCGATTCAGACGGGGCAGGAGCGGCGGCGGCGAGCCCGAAACCAACCGAAGTGCGGCGCTTGGGGCGCCGCTGTCCCGCGGCAAGCGCGGTTTTGAGGGTGACCGGGCGGCGAAGCGGGCCACGGACGATCCTTATCTATTACTTAGTACTTCCAGGTATCTAAACGTACGTTCCATGAGTAAACGGATGTCCCATGCGCTCGCGAGAGCCCGCCGCCGATAGGTACACAGATCGACTCTAGAGGTGGCAGGCGCCTGCCACCCTTGCACTACCCGGAGGTAGAGATGACGCAGGCCCAGAAACTGACGAGACGCATGACTATCCCGATCGTCGCGGCAGTGGTGGTGGCTGTGTTTGCCGTCTGCGCGAGCGTCGCGCTCGCGGGCACTCCAAGTACGGTGGCGATCAGCTCGACGACCCACCCCGTGCAGACGAACTGGTATCCCTCGGCGAACCCTGCGTTCACCTGGACGGCCGCGACCGAGAGCGGCGGCACCATCGCCGGCTACTCCTTCGTGCTCGACCAGAACGCGAACACCGTGCCCGTCGCGTCGACCGGCACCGCGTCTCTTTCGTACCTGCCCAAGGTCAACTACACGGTCGGCTCGACCCCGGCCGAAGACCGCGTCGCCGACCTGAACGGCGACGGCAAGCCCGACCTGGTCGTCGAGAACTCGGCCTCCAACACCGTGAGCGTGCTGATCGGCAACGGCGACGGCACGCTCAAGGCCGCCGCCAACTACGCCACCGGCGCCGACCCGTGGTCGCTCGCCATCGGCGACGTCAACGGCGACGGCAAGCTCGACCTGGTCGTCTGCGACGAGGCGGCGAGCACGATCAGCGTGCTGCTGGGCAACGGCGACGGCACCTTCCAGGCGCACGTCGACTATACGACCGGCGCGGGCACGTCGCCCGAGAGCATGCGCCTCGGCGACTTCAACGGCGACGGCAAGCTCGACGTGGTCACCGCCAACGCCGGCACCAGCAACTTGAGCATCCTGCTCAACCAGGGCAACGGCACCTTCGGCGCGCCCACGACGTTCGGCACCGACTCGCACCCCACGTCGATCGCCGTCGGCGACCTGAACGGCGACGGCAAGCAGGACGTGGTCACGGCGAACATCGACACGAGCAGCGTGAGCGTGCTGATGGGCAACGGCAACGGCACCTTCCAGGCGGCCGTCAGCTACGCCTGCGGCTCGACCCCCGAGACCGTCGTGCTCCCCGACCTGAACGGTGACGGCCATCCCGACATCGCCACGGCCAACTACGTCAGCACCGCGAGCGTGCTGCTAAACAAGGGCAACGGCACGTTCGCCGCCCACGTCGACTACGCGACCGGTTCCGGCCCGTACTCGCTCGAGGCGGCCGACATGAACCACGACGGCGCGGTCGACCTGGTGACGGTGAACCATGCCGCGAACAGCGTCAGCGTGCTCTACGGCAACGGCGACGGCACCTTGCAGGCCAAGACCGACCTTACGGTCGGTAACGGCCCGTTCTGGGTCGCGCTCGGCGACTTCAACAACGACGGCTTCGGCGACATCGCCGTCACCAACTACAGCGACGGCACGGTCAGCGTGCTCCTGGGCAGCGCCTACTTCTCTGCCAAGACCGCCGCCAGGTACTCAGGTCAGGCCGAAGGCGTCTGGTACATGCACGTGCGCGCCGTCGATACCCTCGGCGTGGGCGGCACGACCGCCACCTACACCGTGAACATCGACGCCACGCCGCCTGTCACCACCGCCACGGGACTGGTCGCCAGCGCCGGCAGCAATTGGACGAACGCCCCGCTCGTGACCATCGCGGCCACCGATGCGCTGTCCAAGGTCGCCGCCACCTACTACACCGTCGACGGCGGCGCGCGCCAGACCTATTCGGCCCCCTTCGGCGTCGCCACCAGCGGCAGCCACACGATCAGCTACTGGTCGGTCGACAACGCGGGCAACACCGAGACGGCCCACAGCGGCTTCGTCAACGTCGACCTCATCAAGCCCGTCACCATCGCGACCGGCCTGGCCGGCACGGCCACGTCGGGCTGGCATACCGCGGCCACGAGCTTCACCCTCGCGGCGAGCGACGCCGGCAACTCCGGCCTGGCCACCACGAACTACACGATCGACGGTGGCACGAGCATGCAGTATACGGGTGCGCCCGTGCCGGTCAGCGGCGACGCAGGCCACGTGATCACCTATTGGTCGACCGACCTCGCCGGCAACGTCGAAGACGCCCATACCGGCTACATCAACATCGATAGCAAGGCGCCGGTCACCACCGCAGCCACCGCTCCCAGCGGCTGGACCAACGGTCCGGTCCAGGTGACCCTGACCGCCACCGACGCCGGCGGCTCGGGTGTCACGACCACCTACTATCAGGTCGGCAGCGGCGCCCAGAAGACCTACACCGCACCCTTCGCCGTCAGCGACGCGACCGCGATCATCTACTGGTCGACCGATGCTGCCGGCAACGTGGAGGGCCACCATACGCTGACCCCGCAGATCGACACCGTCGCGCCGGTCACCACCGCAGCCACCGCTCCCAGCGGCTGGACCAACGGTCCGGTCCAGGTGACCCTGACCGCCACCGACGCCGGCGGCTCGGGTGTCGCGACCACCTACTATCAGGTCGGAAGCGGCGCCCAGAAGACCTACACCGCACCCTTCGCCGTCAGCGACGCGACCGCGATCATCTACTGGTCGACCGATGCCGCCGGCAACGTGGAGGGCCACCATACGCTGACCCCGCAGATCGACACGGTCGCGCCGGTCACGACCGCCACCACCGACCCGAGCGGCTGGACCAACGGTCCGGTCCAGGTGACCCTGACCGCCACCGACGCCGGCGGCTCGGGTGTCGCGACCACCTACTATCAGGTCGGCAGCGGCGCCCAGAAGACCTACACCGCGCCCTTCGCCGTCAGCGATTCGAGCACGGTCACTTTCTGGTCGACCGACAAGGCCGGCAACGAAGAGAGCCATCACACCCTCACGCCGCAGATCGACAGCCAGGCGCCGGTCACGACCGCCACCACCGACCCGAGCGGCTGGACCAACGGTGCGGTGAAGGTCACGCTGGCTGCCTCAGACAAGGGCGGCTCGGGCCTCGACACCACCTGGTACCAGATCGGCGACGGCGCGACCAAGGCCTACGACACCGCCTTCACCGTGAGCGACGCCACCCAGGTGAGCTACTGGTCGACCGACAAGGCCGGCAACGAAGAGAGCCACAACACCCTCACGCCACGCATCGACACCCAGGCGCCCACCGCCAGCGACGACATCGCGGCCGGCTGGCAGACCGGCGCCCAGACCGTGACCATGACCACTGCCGACACCGGCGGCTCGGGCGTGGCCCAGCTCGTCTGCACCGTGGACGGCGCAGACCAGAGCCTGCCTCCCGCGGGCGGCTCGTTCAAGGTGACCGCCGACGGCGAGCACACGATCAGCTATTACGCCGTCGACGCCGCCGGCAACCAGGGCGACACCGTCACCAAGACGCTCGCCATCGACAGCCAGGCGCCGGTCACCACCGCCGCCACCGATCCCAAGGGCTGGACCAACGGCTCGGTCCAGGTGACGCTCTCAGCCGACGACACCACGGCCGGCATCGCCACCTCGGGCATCGACACCATCTGGTACCAGATCGGCGACGGCTCCGCGACCGCCTACAGCGGTCCCATCACCGCCACCGACGCCTCCCAGATCACCTACTGGTCGACCGACAAGGCCGGCAACGAAGAGGCCCACAACACCCTCACGCCGCAGATCGACACCCAGGCGCCGGTCACCACCGCCGCCACCGATCCCAAGGGCTGGACCAACGGTGCGGTGAAGGTCACGCTGGCTGCCTCAGACAAGGGCGGCTCGGGCCTCGACACCATCTGGTACCAGATCGGCGACGGTTCCGCGACCGCCTACAGCGGTCCCATCACCGCCACCGACGCCTCCCAGATCACCTACTGGTCGACCGACAAGGCCGGCAACGAAGAGGCCCACAACACCCTCACGCCGCAGATCGACAGCCAGGCGCCGGTCACGACCGCCACCACCGACCCGAGCGGCTGGACCAACGGTGCGGTGAAGGTCACGCTGGCTGCCTCAGACAAGGGCGGCTCGGGCCTCGACACCACCTGGTACCATATCGGCGACGGCGCGACCAAGGCCTACGACACCGCCTTCACCGTGAGCGACGCCACCCAGGTGAGCTACTGGTCGACCGACAAGGCCGGCAACGAAGAGAGCCACAACACCCTCACGCCACGCATCGACACCCAGGCGCCCACCGCCAGCGACGACATCGCGGCCGGCTGGCAGACCGGCGCCCAGACCGTGACCGTGACCACTGCCGACACCGGCGGCTCGGGCGTGGCCCAGCTCGTCTGCACCGTGGACGGCGCAGACCAGAGCCTGCCTCCCGCGGGCGGCTCGTTCAAGGTGACCGCCGACGGCGAGCACACGATCAGCTATTACGCCGTCGACGCCGCCGGCAACCAGGGCGACACCGTCACCAAGACGCTCGCCATCGACAGCCAGGCGCCGGTCACCACCGCCGCCACCGATCCCAAGGGCTGGACCAACGGCTCGGTCCAGGTGACGCTCTCAGCCGACGACACCACGGCCGGCATCGCCACCTCGGGCATCGACACCATCTGGTACCAGATCGGCGACGGCTCCGCGACCGCCTACAGCGGTCCCATCACCGCCACCGACGCCTCCCAGATCACCTACTGGTCGACCGACAAGGCCGGCAACGAAGAAGCTCCTCATCACACGCTGACCCCGCAGATCGACACGGTCGCGCCGGTCACCACCTCGGCCGACCTGGCCGCCGGGCCCGCCGTCGACTGGCAGCCCAGCCCCGCGAGCGTCACCCTGAGCGCGACCGACGACCAGTCCGGCGTAGACACGACCACCTTTCAGATCGACGGCCAGACGCCTCAGACCTACAGCGGTCCCATCACCATCGCCGACGAAGGCTCGCACAAGGTCACGTTCTTCTCGACCGACGCGGTCGGCAACCAGGAAGCGCCGCAGGTCGGCTACGTCAACGTCGATTCCGTGGCTCCGACGAGCAGTGCTGCGGGCCTGCAGGTCGACGGCGCGACGGGCTGGCAGAAAGACGCTCAGAGCGTCACCCTGACGGCGTCAGACGCCGTTTCGGGTGTGACCGGCGGCCAGGCCGGCATCTTCTACTCGCTCGACGGCAGCACGTACTCCGCCTACACCGGTCCCTTCACCGTGAAGACCGAGGGCTCGAACCAGGTGTGGTACTACGCGGTCGACGCCGCGGGCAACCTGGAGACCGCTCACTCCGGCTTCGTCAACATCGACACGACGCCGCCGGTCACGACCGCGAGCGGTCTGGTCGACGTGAACAACGGCGACTTCACCAACCACTCCCAGCAGGTCACCCTGACGGCCGCCGACTCGGGTTCAGGCGTGAAGGGCGGCGACGCGGCGACCTGGTACACCGACACCGTCGGCGACGCCACGCCCACCGCGCTCCCCTACACCGGGCCCTTCACGGTCACGGGCGTGGGTTCGCACACGATCACCTACTACTCGATCGACGCCCTCGGCAACGTCGAGCCCACCGAGGTCGGCTACGTCAACATCGCGCCCGACCAGGCTCTGGTGACCCTGGCGAGCGGGCTTGCCGCCGACGGTCACTCCGGCTGGCTGACGACCGGTACGGCCAACGTCAGCCTCTCCACGAGCGGCGGCGGCGGCACGATCACTACCCAGTACCGCGTGAACGGCGGCCAGTGGCTCGCCTACACGGGGCCCTTCAGCGTCACCGGTGACGGCTCGCACCGCGTCGATTACCGCTCGAGCGACAACGTCGGCGACGCCTGGAGCCTGAGCACCGGCTACGTGAACATCGACACCGTCGGTCCCGCGACCATCGTCGCCGGTCCGACCACGCCGCAGCGCGCCACTACCACCGTGCGCTTCAGCGGCACCGACGCGGTGTCGGGCTATTCGACGACCGTGTTCAAGGTCGACACCGGCGCCTGGACGGCGGGCGCCACGGCGGTCGTCAAAGCGACGGCCGACCACAAGGCCGACGGCGTGCACACCATCACCTACCACTCGATGGACGTCGCCGGCAACGAAGGGCCCACCGGGCAGGTCAAGGTGACGATCGACACGAGGCGCCCCGTCCTCACCCTGCGCGGCGCGACGAAGGTCACGGTGCGCAAGGGCCGTTACCTGGCGCTGCGCTACCGCTCAGTCGATACGGGCGGAGCCTGCAAGCTGGTCCTCACCTTCACGCGCAAGGTCCACAAGAAGGTCGTCACGACCACCTTCACGATCTCCGCCAAGCGGGTCACCAAGTGGCAGTCGTCGAAGCTGCGCCTGAACCTGACCAAGGGCGCCTACACCGTGAAGCTGCAGCTGCGCGACCTCGCCGGCAACCTGTCGACGGCCAAGACCATGCACGTCACGGTGAAGTAGCCGGCAACTCGAGACACCGGAGCCGGCAGGCGCCGGATACAGGACTCATCGGGTACCTGAGACACACCGGGCCCGGCCGCCAAGGCGGCCGGGCCCGGACCTTTTGCGGCAACGGCGGGTGGGGCGCGCAACGGTGTGCCCCGCCCGCCGCTGCCGCGCCTGGCGCCTGCCGGGTGTCCGGC
The DNA here is from genome assembly GCA_963753695.1 of uncultured Actinomycetes bacterium. Classification (GTDB taxonomy): domain Bacteria; phylum Actinomycetota; class Thermoleophilia; order UBA2241; family UBA2241; genus Bog-752. The sequence continues at coordinate 89,176 of CAVWDG010000008.1, read as the reverse complement.
TAGGTCCCGCGCGCGGCGGAGCGCCTGGCGCGCCGTACCACGGCGCGCAGGCCGACGGCGATCGCCAGGCGACGAGCCACGCTCCTGGCGGCGGTCCGGCCGCAGGCAGCCACCCAGGCGAGGTTCGCGGCGCGCGTGTCGTGGGCGCTGCCGCGCGTCGCGGTCACGGTGGGGGAGAGGGCGACCAGGCCGGGAAGGGCGGTCGGTGCGATCGCGCAGAGGCGCGCCACCTGCCTGCGCCAGTCGGACACCAGCGTCTCGGCGACCTGGTCGGAGGTCGCGCGGTCGTCGCACATGGTCTGCAGCGCGACGGCGAGGGCGCGGGCCGCCTCGAGACAGGGCTCGCGCAGGCGGCCTGTGTCGGGCGGCATGCCGCACAGGCAGGCCGCGGCGTCCCACGAGACCCGCTGGTCGATCGCGGCCGACAGCGCCGTCTGCGCCGTCTCGATGGTGGCGCGGCGATCGTGGCTTGTGCGGGTGGCCGACAGCCCACCGGGGTTCTGGCGATAGGCGACCAGCGCCTCGGGGAGCTGAGCCACCTCGCTGAGCGGCGCCATGGCGGCCCACAGCGCGTAGTCCTGTGAGTTGCGAAACTGCTCCGGGTAGCCGCCGGCCGCCAGGGCGTCGTTGCGGCGCAGCATGACCGAGGAGTGGGCGATCACGTTGCTGGTGAGCAGGCGATAGCGGATCACCGCGGTATCGCACGGGGAGGCGACGGTCGCGAGGAGCGTTCCCGAGGCGTCGATGCGGTCGAAGGAGGTCCCCAGCACGCAGCACTCCGGGTGGTCGTCCAGGTAGGCGACCTGGCGTGCGAGGCGCTCCGGGTAGGCGAGATCGTCGGCGTCGAGGATGGCGACAAGGTCGGCCCTGGCGGAGCGCATGCCGAGGTTGCGCGCGGCCGCCGCTCCCGCCTTGTGAGGCACGCTGACGAGGCGCACGCGGGGGTCGGGGATCGAGCGCACGATGTCGGCGGTATCGTCGGTCGAGCCGTCGTCGACGACCACGAGCTCGAAGTCGGTGAGGGTCTGGGCGAGCACGCTGGCGATCGACTCGCCGATGAACTCGGCGGCGTTGTGAGCCGCCATCACCACGCTCACCCGGGGATCGAGACTCACCTGAGCGTCGCCCACGCCGCAGTCCTAACTGTAGATCTGAAAGTCGAACAGCTTGCGGTAGGCGCCCTCGGCTTCGAGCAGCTCGTCGTGCGTGCCGCGCTCCTCGATCACACCGTGGTCGAGCACGACGATCTGGTCGGAGTGCTGCACCGTCGACAGGCGGTGCGCGATCACGATCAGGGTCTTGCGGTGACGCACGCTGTCGAGGGCCTGCTGGATGTACTGCTCCGACTCGGAGTCGAGCGCGCTGGTGGGCTCGTCGAGTATGAGGATCTCGGGGTCCTGCAAGAAGACGCGGGCGAGCGCCAGCCGCTGACGCTCGCCGCCCGAGAGGCGCACGCCGCGGTCGCCGACGTTGGTATCGAGGCCGTTGGGCAGTTTGCCGACGAAGGTGGCGCAGAAGCTCGATTCGAGGGCCTCGTCGACCTCGGCGGGCGTGGGGTCGCGTTCGAGCCCGTACACCAGGTTGCTGTAGATGGTGTCGTTGAACAGCAGGGCGTCCTGGGTCATGAAGCCGATGGAACGGCGCAGGCTGCGCAGCTCGAAGTCCTGCACGGGGCGGCCGTCGAACAGGATGCTGCCTTCGTTGGCGTCGCGCAGGCGCGGGATCAGGTCGACGAGCGTCGACTTGCCCGAGCCCGACTTGCCGACGATGGCCGTCTGCGAGCGGCAGGGGATGGTGAGGTCGACGCCCCGCAGGACGAGCTCTCCGCTCTCGTCGCCGTACGCGAAGCTCACGTCGTCGAACGTGATGCCCTCGTGCAGGCCGGCGAACGGGGCGTCGCCGCCGACGATGCGCCGCGAGGCATTGGCCCGGTCGAAGGTGTCACGCACCAGGTGCAGGCTGTCGATGTTGGCCACCAGCGACTGGCGCCCGTTGTTGAAGGCCTTCGAGTTGTTGTTGAGCTGCAGCAGGATGAACAGGAAGACGCCGATCGTGGCGAGGCTGGCGTGGAGCCACTGCACGCCCACGAAGATCACGGCGAAGAGCATGAGCGTCTGCAGCGGATCGACCGTGATCTCGACGAAGCCGCCCAGCACCGAGATGCGCCGTTGCGCGTCGCCGAACCGCGTCGCGACCTCGGCGACGATGGCGGTCTCCCGGTCTTCCTGGCCGAGCATCTTGATGAGCCGCAGGGCGCTGATGCGCTCGGAGATCACCGAGTAGGTCTCGTTGTTCAGGTCGGCGGTGTTACGGCCGAGGGCGCGCGAGCGCTTGATGTTGTTGTTGACCAGCAACGAGATCAGCACGAGCGCCACGATCGTGATGAGCGTGAGCTTGACCTGCAGCGCGAGCATCACGGCCACGTACATGACGATCAGCAGGCTGACCGAGATCTGCTGCATGAACTGGGTGATGGCGCTGCCGCCGCGCTGCACCTGGGCGGTGAGCGTGCTCAGCAGGTTGCTCGTGCCCTCGCCCACGGCGAAGGCCAGGTCGCCGTGGATGACGGCGGCGAACCCCGCCGTGCGCAGGCGCACCTGCGCCCGCTGCTGGACGGCCGACATGTAGGACACGTAGGCGAGGTAGACGATCTCACGCAGGATGATGGGCACGAAGGCGATGATGAGGATGTTGAGCAGCGTCACCGGCAGCCCGAGTATGGCGAGCGCCTTGTCGAGCAGCGTCGAGAAGATGTTGCTGCCTTTGTTGCTGTTGCCGAACTCGATGAACTGCAGCACGGGCGACAGCATGCCGACGGCCAGCGACTGCGTGATCGCCAGGAAGAACGAGAGCACGACCAGAAGGGCGACCTCTCTGCGGCGTACGGAGAGGATGCTGAACAACGCGCGGCCGGCCACCAGCCAGCGGTTCTTTCGTGGTTCGGTCACCGATCTCCTCGGCCGGAGTGCAAAGGACGCTCCCACCGGACGCCACGCGAAACGCGCCGCGCCAGGTGGTCGCTGCGCGACGGAGTCGCGCCGACGTCGCCGCCTAGTCTAGACGGTCGCGACCCGCGCCCTCAACTTGCCAGCGCCGCCCGCGCCCCGGAACGCCTCGATGCGCCTAGTTTCGGGGAGGCGGGGAATCCCTTGTTGGGTCGCAATTCCGGCTGGTAAGGTGACCGTCGTCCGCGCCGCCCCGCACGGCGGCGCCGGCGGCGCCGCGCTTCGGCGGTCGGCTTTCGAGAACCGACGGAAGGCAAGGCACGAGATGAGCGAGATCACCGCATCACCGCAGCTGGCCCGCAACCAGGTCGGACTGATGGCGGCGCTCTTCCAGTCGATCACGTCGATGGCCCCCGGGGCGGCCATCGCCGCTTCGATCCCACTGGGAGCGGCCTTCGCGGGCGGCGCCTTGCCGCTCTCGGTCCTCATCGCCTTCGTAGGCATCCTCTTCACCGCGGCCAGCATAGGGCAGCTCGCCAAGCACATCCCGGCGGCCGGTTCGGTGGCGACCTACAGCGCGGTCGGCCTGAGCCCCTCGATCGGCTTTCTGGTGGGCTGGGCCTACGCCGCCGTCGAGGTCCTGATCGTGCCCCTCGTCATGCTGCAGCTCGGCTACACCGTGGCCGGTGAATGGCACTCCGAGAGCGCCGGCTTTCCGCTCGGCGCCTGGTGGGTCTTCATGCTGCTCGGCACGTTCCTGGTCTGCGGCCTGGTCTACCGCGGTGTCCACACCTCGACCAGCACCGGCGTCTGGCTGGGGTTCATCGAGATCCTCGTGTTCCTCTCCCTGGCGATCGTGCTGGTCGTCAAGGCCGGCGACCACAACACGCTGGCGGTCTTCGGCACCAAGTACGCCAACGCGAAGGGGTTCGTCGGCTTTTCGGGGGTGACCGCGGGGGCGGTCGGCGCGCTGCTTGCCTTCTCGGGCTTCGAAGCCGCGGCGCCGCTGGCCGAAGAGACCAAGAACCCGCGGCGCAACGTGCCGCTGGCCGTGGTGCTGGCCACCGTGGCGATCGGCGCCCTCTACATCTTCACGACCTACGCCGCCGACGTCTCGTTCGGGCCGCGCATCTTCAGCGGCTTTGCGAGCTCGGCCAACGGCGTGCCCTGGGACGGCCTCGCGCGCAGCGTCTCGGGCGTGTTCTGGCTGCTCGTGCTGATCGCCATCATCAACTCCACGCTGGCCAACGCCAACTCGGGCACCAACGTGTTCACCCGCACCGCGTATGCCTTCGGCCGCGTCGGGGCGTTCCCGCGCGCCTGCGCCGACCTGCACCCCAGGTTCAAGTCGCCGCGCGTGGGCATTCTGATCGAGCTCGTCCTGAGCTGCGCCCTGGGCCTGGGTCTCGGATTCAGGTACACGCCGCAGACCGCCTTCGGCATCATCGGCACGGGCCTGGTCGTGCTCGTCGTGCCGGTCTATATGATCGCCAACCTGGCCTGCATCGGGCTCTTCGCCAGGCATCGTAAGGAGGAGCAGCACATCGTGTACCACATCGTGGTGCCGATCATCGGCTTCCTCTTCCTGCTGCCCGGCTTCATGAGCGCCGCCGGCATCACCGGCGTGCCCGGCCTGTCGTTCATCGTCGCCCTGTCGTCGCCGTACTCGTATGCGGCCTACGGCATGGCCGCCTGGGTGGTGCTCGGCATCGTCGTGCTGTTCGTGCTGCGCTCGCGCAACCCGCGCGCCGTGGCCGCCGTCGCCCAGATCCACTACGAAGACGACGCCACGACTGCCGCCGGCGCGACGCCTGGGAGTGACGCCTGATGGCTCCCGCGACGGTCACCAAGGACCGGAGCGTCTACGCCATGTCGCACGCCGCCGCGCCGGTGGCGCGCGCGGCCGCGGGCGACACCATCCGCCTGGAGACGGCGGACTGCTTTTCGGACCAGGTGGCCGGGCCCGCCGACGTGGGGCGCGGCATCGACTGGGCCACAGTCAACCCGGCGACCGGCCCGGTCTACGTCGAGGGCGCCGAGCCCGGCGACGTGCTCGCCGTGCGCATCGAGCGCCTCGAGATCTCCGACCACGGCGTCATGTGCACGGGCGGCGGCTGGGGAGTGCTGGGCGATCGTATCGACGAGCTCGACTGGCGGTTTCTCGCAATCGCCGACGGTCGCGCGCAGTGGCCGGGAGGGCCGAGCTTCCCGACCAGGCCCATGATCGGCGTCATCGGCGTGGCGCCGGCCGGCGCCGACGTGCCCTGCGGCACGCCGGGTCCGCACGGCGGCAACATGGACACCCGCCTGATCGGCGAGGGCGCCACCATCTACCTGCCGGTGCAGGTGCCCGGCGCCCTGCTCTCCGCCGGTGACCTGCACGCCGCCATGGGCGACGGCGAGGTCGCGGTCACCGGCGTCGAGGTGGCCGGCGCCGTCACGCTGCAGCTCGGCGTGCGTCGCGACCTGAAGCTCACCGACCCACTGCTCGAAAACGCGGAGCTGGTGGCGACCATCGCCTCGGCCTCCACGCTCGATGAGGCGGCGACGATGGCCACCACGGCCATGGCCGACCTGCTGCACGCGCGCCTGGGCATGGGGCTGGCCGACGCCGTCATGCTCATGAGCGCCGTCGGTGAGGTGCGTGTCTCGCAGATGGTCGACCCGTTGCGCACCGCGCGCTTCGAGATGCCCAAGGCGGCCTACGAGCCCACCTTCGGCCCCTTGCTCTAGCTCGCCTTTGGCGCTTTGCTCTAGCTCGCCGTCGTCTCGCTTGGCAACGCAGGCGAACGGGGTACACTAACTGTCGGGCGCAGGGCGGGCGGCGCATGGCGCGCCGCTCCGCACGGGGACCTTGACGTCCGACACCGCCGACCGGCCAGGGCCGAACCCTTGAACGAAGCGAGCGGCGGGGGAGCAGTTGCTCCCACAGGCGCACACTTCTGCACAGAGCGCGACGCGGCGAGCGCTCGCGACAAGTCGCCGCCACGTCCAACATCACGCCTGCATTCGTCCGAAAAAAGGCGTTCAGCGCGGTTGCAGCGACACCCTTGGTCCCGTAGGCTTGTTCGCGTCCGAGCGAAGCTCAGGGTGCGCACACAATCCACCATGGGCCCACAATCGTCATCTAGGGAGAGACATGAAGGAACGGAATCTTCTGGAGGATCTGGTCGCGGTCAGTCCCGGCATGGAGATCTGGTGGGATTCTTCGCCGGTCATCTTCGCGAACTGGCAAGAGAAGATGCTCGCCAAGGCCGAGCCCGGCGATCAGGAGAACGCTCAAGGCGCAGTTCACGCGCATGTACAACCTTGACGACCCGATGAGCCAGCTCTTCCGCGGCGTCACCACCAACCCGCCGCTGTCGCTGGCGGCATTCAAAGACGACCCGCCGTACTGGCAGAAGGTCGCCGACGAGTATCCTCGCGGAGAACGAGGATCTCGACACCGAGACGCTCTTCTGGCTGCTCTACAAAGAGGTCGTCAAGCGGGGCTCCGACATGTTCCTGCCGCTCTTCGAGGCATCGGGCCATAAAGAGGGCTTCCTCTCCGGCCAGGTCGACCCGCGTAGCGCCTTCGACGGCGAGGCCATGCTGGCCCAGGCTCTCGAGATCCACGCCGTCAACCCGAACGTGATGGTCAAGGTCCCGGGCACGGCCGAGGGCTACGTACTGTATCGAGGAGCTCACCTCGCGCGGCATCGCCACCAACAACACGCTCACCTTCGTGCTCTCGCAGCTCATGGACTGCGCCAAGTCGGTGCAGCGCGGCCTCGAGAAGGCCAAGGCCAACGGCGTCGACCTCTCCAACTGGCGCTCGGTCATCACCCACATGGAGGCCCGTTACGGCGACCTCGGCGGCCTGCGCGAAGCCGGCAAAGCAGTCGGCATCGAGCTCACCGAGGGCGACGTGCGCCTGGCCGAGCTGGCGATCTTCAAGAAGGCCTACCGCATCGATCAAAGAGCGCGGCTACCCGAGCAAGATGCTCTCCTGCTCGCTGCGTGTCGGCCCCACCGTCGACGGCAAGCTGCGCATCTGGCACCTCGAGGAGAAGGCCGGCGCCAACGTGGTCGTCACCTGCCCGCCGTCGTTCATCGACGAGTGTCATCAACTTCCCGGACGCCGAGAGCATCAAGTTCAAGCCCAACCAGATCGAAGTCGATCCGCCCAAGGATGTCATGGACAAGCTCCTGCGCATCCCCTACTTCGCTCGCGCTTACGACGAGGACGGCTACACCCGCGAGGAGTACAACACGCATCCGGCCCTGGTGAAGACCCACGCCGCCTTCTCAAAGGCTACGCAAGAGATGGTCGACTTCGCGGGCAACTGCCTCGAAGGCAGCTGCGCACCTACGCCCGCTTCCTGACGATCCCCTGTTGACGAAAGGACGAATGAGCATGACGGAGAAAACGGCGAACGTGACTGATCTGTTCGTACCGTGGCTCGAGACCGCGCCCGAGTACAACACCAGCATCCTCGACAAGGCCTGGGCGCACCCCGACTACGGCCGCATGATGCTGAACGAGAACCCGGTGCCGCCGTCGGACAAGGTGGTCATCGCCGATCACCGAGATCGTCAAGAAGGGTAACCGCTACCCCGACAGCATGCTGCGCCTGCGCACCAAGCTCGGCGCCCTCCACGGCGTCGGCCCCGAGAACATCGCGCTCGCCAACGGCTCGTCCGAGACCATCGACGCCATGATGCGCATCTTCTTGCAGCCCGGCGACGAGTTCCTGCTGTCGAACCCGACGTTCGAGATGTTCCTCTCGCGTGCCGGCCTGTGCGGCGCCAAGAACGTGCAGATCGACCTGCAGAAGGACGGCCTGCAGTACGACGTCGATGCCATGCTGGCGGCGGTCAACGACAAGACCAAGCTCATCCTCATCATCAACCCGAACAACCCGACGGGCATCTTCATCGACGACGCCGACCTCATCAAGTTCTGCGAGCTCGGCATTCCGCTGTGCGTCGACGAGGCCTACCTCGACTACCATCCGCAGGTCGCCTCGAAGGTCGACCTCATCAAGACGTATCCGCACGTCTTCCTGTCGCACACCTTCTCCAAGGCCTTCGGCCTGGCCGGCATCCGCTTCGGCTACATGGTCGGCGTCCCCGAGGTCGTGCAGGCCTTCACCAAGATGTACCTGCCCTGGAACATGAGCCTCATGGCCATGGCCGCCGCCGAGGCCATCCTCGACAACCCCGAGGAGATCGCCGGCAAGGTCAAGTACAACAACGACTGGATGGACAAGTTCACGCAGAGCTCAAGGCTCTAGGTCTGAACCCGTTCCCGCCCACGGCAACTACATGCTGATCGACGCCTCCGTCACCGGCAAGACCACCGGCGAGATCGTCCAGGCCGGCTTACGACTCCGACAAGCTCTTCCTCAAGACCATCAAGCCGATCAACGGCAAAGACGGCTACTTCCGCGTCACGCCCGGCACGGTCGAAGAGTGCGAGCGTTTCATGAAGTTCATCAGGAGCTACTTCGCCAAGTAGTGAGGCATCAGGACGCAACTGTCCCGCCCGTCGGCAGCGTCTGCCCTCCCCCGCACGCGGGGGAGGGCAGACATCGGGCGTCTGCAACGCCGGCGCATGGCCGCCGGTCCGCGCGGTGACGCGCTTCTCAAAGCTTTTGTGACCGGACCACCAGGGACGCACGCCGCCAGTCGACGTTCGCCCCTTCTTTTTGTTGTCGTGCCGACCACTGCAAGAACGAAAGGACGCCGATGAGCCCTGTGGCGAGCGCATTGACCCTCGAGGAGCGGTGCATCGACACCATCCGCTTTCTCGCCGTCGACGGTGTAGAGAAGGCCAACTCCGGACACCCCGGCATGCCGATGGGCGCCGCGCCCGATGGCCCACACGCTGTTCACCCGACACCTGCGGTTCGACTCGGCCGACCCGAGCTGGCCCGACCGCGACCGCTTCGTGCTGTCGGCCGGCCACGCCAGCATGCTGCTCTACTCGCTGCTGCACCTGACCGGCTACGACCTGAGCCTCGACGACCTGCGCTCCTTCCGCCAGTGGGGCAGCAAGACCCCGGGTCACCCCGAGTACGGTCACACGCCGGGCGTCGAGACGACCACCGGTCCCCTCGGCCAGGGCTTCGCCAACGCCGTCGGCATGGCGATCGCCGAGCGCTTCCTGGCCGCCAGCTTCAACGGCGACGGCGACGTGGTCGACCACTACACCTACGCGCTCGCCGGCGACGGCGCATGATGGAGGGCATCACCAGCGAGGCCGCCTCGCTCGCCGGCCATCAGAAGCTCGGCAAGCTCATCGTGCTCTACGACGACAACCACATCACGATCGACGGCCCCACCGACCTGGCCTTCACCGAAGACGTCTGCGCGCGCTACGCCGCCTACGGCTGGCACGTGCAGCGCGTCGCCGACGGCGACGACGTCGAAGCCATCGACGCCGCCATCATCGCCGCCAAGGCCGACACCGAGCATCCGTCGCTGATCGCCGTGCGCACGCACATCGGCTGCGGCTCGCCCAACAAGCAGGACAAGGCCGCCGCCCACGGCGCGCCGCTGGGCGCCGACGAAGTCAAGCTCACCAAAGAAGCCTGTATGTGGCCGCTCAACCCGACCTTCTTCGTGGCCGACGACGTCAAGGCGTTCTACGCCGCAGCCGCGCAGCGCGGCGCCGCCGCGCACGCCGCCTGGAGCGAGCGTCACGCCGCCTGGAGCGCGGCCGACCCGACCCGCGCCACCGCTTGGAACGACGCCTGGGCTAACCGGCTGCCCGCCGGTTGGGACGCCGATCTGCCGGTGTTCGCGTCCGACGAGCCCGCCGTCGCCACCCGTGTGGCGTCCGGCAAGGTCATCAACGCGGTGGCCCCCCACGTGCCCAACTTCATCGGCGGTTCGGCCGACCTCGCGCCCTCGAACAACACCCTGATCAAGGGCGAGGCCGACGTGCAGGCGGCGACCCCCGCGGGCCGCAACTTCCACTTCGGCGTGCGCGAGCTCGCCATGGCCGCCATCGCCAACGGCATGGCCGCCCACGGTGCCACGCGTCCGTACGTGGCGACCTTCTTCGTGTTTGTCGACTACATGCGTCCCGCCATGCGCCTGTCGGCCCTCATGGGCCTGCCGGTCACCTACGTCCTCACGCACGACAGCGTGGGCGTGGGCGAAGACGGCCCGACCCATCAGCCCATCGAGCACCTCGCCATGCTGCGCGCCACGCCGAACTTCATCGACCTGCGCCCGGCCGACGCCAACGAGACCGTCGAGGCCTGGAAGATCGCCCTCAAGCAGACCGACGCCCCCGTCGGCCTCATGCTCACCAGGCAGAACCTGCCGACCATCGACCGCAGCGTCTACGGTGCTGCCGCCGGTGTCGCCCAGGGCGCCTACGTGCTCGCCGACGCAGCCGGCGACGGCGCGCCCGACGTCATCCTCATGGCGAGCGGTAGCGAAGTGCAGCTCGTCCTCGCCGCCCACGAGCGCCTGGTCGCCGAAGGCGTGCGCTCGCGCGTCGTCAACATGGCGTCGTTCCGTCTGTTCGAGCGTCAGGACGCGGCCTATCGCGAAAGCGTGCTGCCGGCGGCCTGCCGCTGTCGTTTGGCCGTCGAGGCGGCGACCAGCTTCGGTTGGGACCGCTGGGTCGGCACCGATGGCGAGATCATCGGCATCGATCGTTTCGGCACGTCGGCTCCGGCGCCGACCATCTTCGAGCAGTTCGGCTTCACCGCCGACAACGTCTACGCAAAGGCCAGCGCCCTGATCGCCAGCAAGGCCGCGCCGGTCGCGTAACGTACCACGCACGCGGCGGTCGCGCCGGCCTTTGCAGGCCGGCGCGACCGCCGTTCTTCTTGATCCGGTCCGGCGCAGGAGAGAGGCGACACATCGCACCGACACTGCAGGCGATCGCCTTCGACCTTGACGGCACGCTGGCCAACACCCTGTCGCTGAACATCGCCGCCTTTCAGCACGCCCTGCTGGCGGCCACCGGCCGGCGCTTCAGCGCCCGGGAGGTCTGCGAGCTGTGCGGGGCAGGCCAGGAAGGCGTCGTCAGGAGCATCGTCGACGAGGGCTGGCGTGAGTGCCTTGCCGACTTCCACGAGTACTTCGAAGCCCACTACGACGAGCAGGCGGCGCCCTACGACGGCGTTCCCGAGCTACTTGCCTGCATCGAACAACGCGGCCTCGCCACGGCCATCGTGACCGGCGCCGGACGGCGGTGCGTCGATCTCACCCTGCGCAAGCTCGGCCTGGTCGGGCACTTCGGGCGCGTGGCGACGGGCTCGCCCGACGGCCCGCGCAAGGCGGAGCAGCTCGCCGGCCTCATCAGCGAGTGGGGCGTGGCGGCGTCGCGTGTCGCCTACGTGGGCGACTTCGCTTCTGACATGACGGCCGCGCGCGCCGTCGGAGCCGTGCCGCTGGGCGCGGCGTGGGACCGCGGCGCCGATGCGGGCGCCCTGGGCGCGGCCGGCGCGCTGGCCGTCTTCTCGAACGCCACGGGACTGCGTGACTGGCTGTCGGTGCGCGCCTGAGCTCACCCGGCCTTCTTTCGGAGCTCCGCGTCGTCGTCGTCGCAGCAGCCTTTCGTGGGTGACGGGCGGCGTATGCGGGTACTGTCGTGTCCGTGAGTGACCCAGACACACCCAGGACGAGCGATCTTCCCGAGACCATGCACGACGAGATCGTCAGCCTCGTCGCGCAGGGGCGTGAGCAGGATTACCTCGAGAGCTCGCAGGTCGCCGCCGTGGTGCGCGACGCGCAGCTCAGCCGCAGTGAGGCCGAGGACCTGCTCGTCATGCTCGCCGACCTCGGCATCGACGTCATCGAAGCGCCGAGGACGGCCAGCTCCACCGGTGACCCGGGCGACACGGTGGCGGCTGCCGCCGATCTCGACTTGAGCACCCCCGACCGCTCGATCGACCCCGTGCGCTCCTACCTTTCTCAGATCGGCCGCGTCGCGCTGCTGACGGCCCCGCAAGAGGTCGCCCTGGCCAAGCGCATCGAGGCGCGCGACATGCTCGCCAAGCGCGCCATGATCGAGGCCAACCTGCGGCTCGTGGTGAGCATCGCCAAGCGGTACGACGGCCGCGGACTGCCGTTGCTCGACCTGATCCAGGAGGGCAACCTCGGCCTCATCCGGGCGGTCGAGAAGTTCGACTACCGCCGCGGCTTCAAGTTCTCGACCCTCGCGCACTGGTGGATCCGCCAGTCGATCACCCGGGCGCTCTCCGACAAGGGGCGCACGATCCGCTTGCCGGTCCACGTCGTCGAGGCGCAGAACAAGCTGGTCGGGGTGCAGCGCCGCCTCGAGCAGCGCAGCGGCCGCGAGCCCACCCCCGAAGAGATCGCCGCCGAGATGGGCGTGCCGGCCGAGAAGGTGCGCGAGATCATCCGCACGAGCCGGGTGCCGGTGAGCCTGGAGACGCCGAGCGGCGAGGGCGAGGATTCGCTCCTGGGTCGATCTGATCGAAGACCAGGCGGCGATCGAGCCGCTGGCCGCGGCCAGCGAGGTCGAACGTCACTCGCAGATCGAACGGCTGCTCGACTCTCTCACAGAGCGCGAGCGCAAGGTGATCGAGCTGCGCTTCGGGATCGGCGACGGCCACCCGCGCACCCTCGAAGAGGTGGGCCGCGAGTTCGGCCTGTCGCGCGAGCGCGTGCGGCAGATCGAAGGCAAGACGCTCAACAAGCTGCGCAGCTTCCGCGACACCGAACACCTGCGCGACGTAAAAGAGTAGCGGGCCGTGTTCGCCGTGACGCGGTCGGCGAGGCCGTCGGCGGGGAATAGTCAGGAGCACAATGGGCCGGCGCAAGGACACCACCGTCGTGAACGAGCAGCTGCTCGAGCAGGTGCGCGACGTCTACCGCGACCTCGGCCCCGGATTCCCGACCGCCGCGACGCGCCTCTTCAGCACTGAGGGCGCCGCCGACGGGGGCGACTGGGCGCTCAGCGTCAACGGCCACTCGTCGCGTCTGCTGAACACGAACGAGCTCGCAAGCACCGACCTGTTCGTGCTGCCCTCGACCTGGGAGGTCATGCGGGCCGAAGTGCGCAGCGTCAGGGCGAAGCGCGACGTGGTGACCGTGACCGGGTTCATCTACTGCCGGCCACGGGGCAGCTGGGAGTACCTGCGGTTGCCCCTCCTGCACGTCTGGACGATCTGCGTGAACAGGGCGCTGCGCTTTGAGAGCCTGCTCGACGGCCTCGAGCTCAGGCGCGCCGACGGTCTCACCCGCTGCGTGGCCTGAGGCCGGGCTCTGCCCGGGCCCGGCAGGCTGCCTCGGTCCTACCAGTCGTTGCGGAGCCCGCCGTCGCGGGCGAGCTTCTCGTGGCAGATCTGCTCGATGGCGCGCCGCACGGTACGCGCGATGAGCCAGCCCACGACGGTCGCCGGCCCGGCGTAGCTCTGAGCTTCGCCGCGGCCCGTGCATGCCACCACGACGGCGTCGGTCGAGGTGCCGCTCGCGGGCGCGCCCTCGGGAGAGAGCACCTGCCATGCGCCGAGCGCCAGGGTCTTGGCCTCGGTGGCCGTGATGACCGCGTTGACCAGCGCCGCTGGCGTGAGGTGCGCGTCGATCAGCACGATCGTGTTGATGGTGCCCGTCGCGTACGCCGAGGGCGGGCTGACCCCGGCGCACGCGCGGTTGCTCAGGCCCATCGAGACGACCGCCGCCACGATCGTGCCGTCGCGCGATTCGGCGGCGAGGCGGGCGTACTGGGTCTTGGCCGCGGTCATGAGGCCGACGAAGGGTTCGTCGATGCCCAGGCCGGCGGCGAAGGCGCCCAGGTCGGCTACGGGCGACGAGTCGGGGGAGACGTCCACGTGCATGTTGACGATCTCGCGAGCCGCGGCGAAGCCGCCGGCAACCAGCGCCGAGCTGAGCAGCGCCAGCGGCCGGGCGCTCGTCACCCGCACGACGGTCTCGTCGATGGTGACGCCGATGCCGGCGATCGTGGTGTCGAGGACGGGCGTGTCGGTCATAGCGGCGTGCACCTGAGGGTCGGTGGGGCAGGGCGCCGGCAATCGTACCGTACGGGCCGCCGCGCGTCGCGGCGCACCCCCCGGTTGACGACCACAACGGGCCTGCGCTAGCGTCGCCCACGCCGTCCGCGAAGGCGACGGCAGCTCCCCGGCGCCACGCCGGCAACCCCGAGCGAAGGTGCCTTCCTCTCTTGAGATTCCCCGCGGCGCCCAGGTGACGGTAAGCCCCGGTGCGGTCGCGCTGACCGTGCTGCTGGCCGGCCTGCTCGACGTGAGCTGCGGCGAGCCGCCCAACGCCGTCCACCCGGTCGCCTGGCTGGGCCGCCTGATCGCGCTGCTCGACCGTCACGCGCCCCACGAGCGGCCGCGGGCCGAGCTCGCCTACGGCGTCGGCATCGTGCTGGTCGCCTGCGGCGTGGCCGCCGCGGTGGGGCTCGCGCTGTGTCTGGCGGTGGCGCGCCTGCCCTGGTGGCTCGCCCTGCCCATCGCCGCGGCCGCCCTGAAGGTGAGCTTCTCACTGCGCGGCCTGGTGGGCGCCGGGCGCTACGTGCAGCGCAACCTGGGCGACGATGACGCGGCCGCCCGTGAGGGGCTGCGGGCGCTGGTCAGCCGCGGGCGCGAGCTGAGCCCGCCCGAGGTCGCCTCGGCGGCCATCGAGTCGCTCGCCGAGAACCTGTCCGACAGCGTCGTCGCGCCGCTGCTCTGGTTCGCCCTGTTCGGGCTGCCCGGAGCGTTCGTCTACCGGGCCATCAACACGATGGACGCCATGATCGGCTACCACGGCCGTTACGAGTATCTCGGCAAGCCGGCGGCGCGGCTCGACGACCTCGTCAACTGGGCGCCGGCGCGCCTCACCGGCCTGCTGCTCGTGGCCCTCGCCGGCCTGCACGGCCGCGCCGCCGCCGCCTTCGGCGCGCTGCGCCGGCAGCATCGCCTGTCGTCGAGTCCCAACAAACTCTGGACGATCGCCCCGATGGCGGCCGCTCTGGGCGTGCGGCTCGCCAAGACCGGCGAGTATGCGGTCGGCGTCGACGAGACCGCGCCGACCGCGGCGACCATCGGCCGGGCGGCGGCGGTCGTCTGGCAGGCCGGCGCGCTCACCCTGCTCGCCGCCGCGGGCCTGGCCGCCCTGGTCGCGGCGCTCTGGCGCTGAGGCCCCGCAAGCGGCTGCCAAATAGGCCAACTCGGCGCCCTGCGAGTAGCCTGCGGCAGGTGGGGCGGCGGTTGCAGTCTCGCGAGAGACTTGGCACACTCGTACATGATGCAGGCGTACGCAGGCGGCCTGTGAAACGCCCAAACTCCCAGCACGAGGTCAACATGTTCGAAGTCGTCAGCAACGAGGAGATCGCCCCCAAGCTCCATCGCATGGACATCCTCGCGCCGCGCGTGGCGCGTGCCCGCAAGCCCGGCCAGTTCGTCATCGTGCGCGTCGGCAAGGGCGCCGAGCGCATCCCCCTGACGATCGCCGACGACGATCCCGCGGCCGGCACCATCACCCTGATCATCCAGGCCGTGGGGCGCTCCACGCAGGAGATCGTCGCCACTCCGGTGGGCGGCGCCCTGCGCGATGTCGCCGGACCACTCGGCCAGCCGACCCACATCGACAACTTCGGCAAGGTCGTCTGCGTGGGCGGCGGCGTGGGCACCGCCGTGCTGTTCCCTCTGGCCAAGGCTCTGGCCAAGGCAGGTAACGACCTGACCACCATCATCGGTGGGCGCAGCGAGAAGTTCGTCGTACTGCGCGACGAGCTCGGCGCCTTCTCGAACGAGCTGCTGTGCACCACCGAAGACGGCTCGCTGGGCGAGACCGGCTTCGTCACCGCGCCGCTCAAGCGTCTGCTCGAAGCCGGCAACGGCAGCCGTCCGCAGGCCGTGTACGCCATCGGTCCGGTCCCCATGATGAAGGCCGTCGCCGACCTCACCCGCGACTACGGCGTCAAGACCATCGTCTCGCTCAACCCGCTCATGGTCGACGGTACCGGCATGTGCGGCGGCTGTCGCGTGACGGTGGGCGGCGAGATCAAGTTCGCCTGCGTCGACGGCCCTGAGTTCGACGGCCACCTGGTCGACTTCGCCGAGCTCGCCGGCCGTCAGGCCGCCTACCACGAGCTCGACGAGCACGGCTGCCGCCTGGTCGACGCCGACGGCAACGTCGTGACGAACCCCGCCCTGGCCGTCGCCCGCGCGCCTGTTGCGCCTGCCGCGACCGCGGCTCCCGCCGCGCCCGTCCTCACGCCGGCCGCCGCCGCCGCGTTCGCCGTCGCCGCAAGCGCCGACGCCCCGGCCCCCGCGCTCACCGCCAAGCAGCGCATGGCCATCGAGCGCGTCGCCATGCCCGAGCAAGACGCCGAGCAGCGCAGTCACAACTTCACCGAGGTCAACCTGGGCCTCACCGCCGAGCTCGCCGTGCTCGAAGCGCAGCGCTGCATCCAGTGCAAGAACAAGCCCTGCATGAGCGGCTGCCCGGTCGAGGTGCGCATCCCCGACTTTCTCGAGCGCGTCGCGGCGCGCGACTTCGCCGGCGCCGCCCAGGTGCTGCTCACCGACAACGCGCTGCCGGCGACCACCGGCCGCGTCTGCCCGCAAGAGGTGCAGTGCGAAGGCGTCTGCGTGCGCGG
This sequence comes from uncultured Actinomycetes bacterium, assembly GCA_963753695.1. Classification (GTDB taxonomy): domain Bacteria; phylum Actinomycetota; class Thermoleophilia; order UBA2241; family UBA2241; genus Bog-752. Next base: position 72,652 of record CAVWDG010000008.1, on the reverse strand, counting down.
CAAGAAGGGCGAGCCGGTCGCGATCGGCTGGCTCGAGCGCTTCGTCGCCGACTGGGCCGCCGGCAACCTCGAGTTCGCGGCGCCGCAGATCACCCCGAGCGGCCACAAGGTGGCCGTTGTGGGCGCCGGTCCCGGCGGCCTCACGGTGGCCGGCGAGCTCGCTCGCATGGGTCACGCCGTGCATATCTTCGAGGCCCTTCACGACACCGGCGGCGTGCTGCGCTACGGCATCCCCGAGTTCCGTCTGCCCAAAGCCATCGTCGACAACGAGGTCGAGAACCTGCGCCGCCTGGGCGTCGAGGTCGAGTGCGACGTGATCATCGGCCGCACGCTGACCGTGCAGGAGCTCATGGCCGACTTCGACGCCGTCTTCGTGGCCAACGGCGCCGGCCTGCCCATGTTCCTGAACATCCCTGGCGAGAACCTGAAAGGCGTCTACTCGGCCAACGAGTACCTTACGCGTGTGAACCTGATGGGCGCCTACATGAACTACGACGGCGTCACGCCGATCGCGCGCGGCAAGCGCGTCTTGGTCTTCGGCGGCGGCAACGTGGCCATGGACGCGGTGCGCACCGCGCGCCGCCTTGGCGCCGACCAGGCCATCTGCGCCTATCGCCGCACGCGCGCCGAGATGCCGGCCCGCATCGAGGAGATCGCCCACGCCGAGCAGGAGGGCATCGACTTCCAGTTCCTCATGGCGCCGCTCGAGATCCTCTCCGACGCCCAAGGCTGGGTGCGCGCCGTGCGCATGCAGCGCATGGAGCTCGGCGAGCCCGACGACTCCGGTCGCAGAAGGCCGGTGCCGGTGGCCGGCAGCGAGTTCGAGGTCGAGTGCGACGTGGCCGTGGTCGCCTTGGGCACGCTCTCCAACCCGCTGCTCACCAACGCCACGCCCGCCATCACGCTCAACAAGTGGGGCAACATCGTGACCGACGACACGCACGCCACGTCGATGGCGGGCGTCTTCGCCGGCGGCGACATCGTGCGCGGCGGCGCCACCGTCATCCTGGCCATGGGCGACGGCAAGGCGGCGGCGCGCTCGATCGACACCTACCTCAAGGGCTAGCCCGTCGCTGTCTGGAACAGTGCGGCGCGGCGCCGGCTACCGCCACATCGGTGGCCGGCGCCGCGCCGCGCAGGCCTGAAGTGGGGAGCTGGCGGGCGATCGTGAGCCCGTTCAGACCACACATACCCCACCCGCGCGTTTGTCAGGTCGTGCGGGGCTGTGATAGGGTGCCGGCTCACCGAACGACGCGGCATAGCAAGCCCGCGTTCCTATCGTCGGTCCGCGGACCGGGGGGCAAGCGGTGGTCATGAGCACACGTTTCAGAGTCGTGTTCGTCCTTTCGCTCCTGGCGACCCTTCTCCTTCTCGGCGTACCGTCGGTGGCCCAGGCGAGCGCCCTCAGCGCCAAGAAAGCGCAGGCGCGCGAGGCCGCTGCGCAAGTCGCCGCGCTCGACCGCCGACTCGACCAGACGGTAGGCGCCTACGCCGCCGCCGCGACGCACCTGCAGACGCTGCAGGGCCAGGCGCAGGCCAACCGCGTCGCGCTGCGCCTCGATCTATACCAGTTGCGCATCTCGCAGCAGCAGCTCGCCGACCACCTCGTGCTCGCCTACAAGAACGGCGGCGCCGAGGTGCTGAACGCCGTGCTCCAGACCGGCACCTTCGACGAGCTGCTCACCAAGCTCGACTACGTGCAGCACCTCACCAGCAGTGACGCCGGCCTTGTGCAGGCCATCGAACAGCACCACCGCCGGGTGGTGGCCGAGAACGCCGCGCTGCAAACGGCGCTGGCGGCCGCTCAGCAGACCGCCGCCCAGCTCGCCACGCAGCGCAGCCAGCTCGACGGCCAGCTCGGTCAGCGGCGCGCGCTGCTGCACGGGTTGAACGCCACGGTCGCCGTGCTCGTCACCAAGACCAAGGCGGTCACGCCGGTCGCTTCCGCGGCCAAGACGGCGGGCACGCCGCCGTCGACCGCCGGCGACGGCAGCGGTCCATGGTGGACGCTGATCAAGTCGGCGGCCGCTTCCAACGGCATCTGGGCCGAGGGCCTCTACCGCCTCATGCTCGCCGAATCGGGCGGCGTGGCGACGGCCTCGAACGGGGTCGACATGGGACTCTTCCAGTACTCGCCGGCCACCTGGAAGGGCTCGTGGAACCCGTGGCATGGGGCCAGCATCTTCGACGGCGCCGCCCAGATCAAGGCCACGGCCCTCGCCGTCCACCTGGGCTACGGCCCCTCGTGGTGGCCCACCACCTACGCCTACGCCTTCTCCCGCCAGTAGCCCGCCGCCCTCGCCGCCCGCCGCCCTCGCCGCCCCGTGCGGCCCATGACTCACTCATCGCCCCTCCCGCGCAGCGTCCCCTCACGCGACGCCGGCCCCGCGCCGCGCCGGTGCAGCAGTTTCGACATCGGGCCGCCCGGACACTGAAAGGACGGTAAACCAAGCAGCGGCGATCGCGTGCGCCAGCGGAAGAACAGGCGGGCCTTGGTAGGCCACGAGACGCGACCACGACGCGCGACAAGGGGGCACGATGAGCCTTCAGTCTCGAGACAAGACCAAGACCTTCGAGCAGACCTGTATCGACACCATCCGCTTTCTGGCGGTCGACGCGGTGCAGAAGGCCAACTCCGGCCACCCCGGCATGCCCATGGGCATGGCGCCCGTGGCGCACGTGCTGTGGACCCGCCACCTCAAGTACGACGCGGCTCACCCCGAGTGGCCCGACCGCGACCGTTTCATCCTTTCGGCGGGCCACGGCAGCATGCTCCTCTACAGCATGCTCTACCTCACCGGGTACGGCCTGACCATCGGTGACCTCAAGCGCTTCCGCCAGCTCGGCAGCCGCACGCCGGGACACCCCGAGTACCGCGACGCCCCGGGGATCGAGACGACCACCGGCCCGCTCGGCCAGGGCTTCGGCAACGCGGTCGGCATGGCCGTGGCCGAGGCGTTCCTGGCCGCCACCTTCAACGCCGCGGGCACGGCGGTGGTCGACCATTACACCTACGCGATCGCCAGCGACGGCGACCTCATGGAGGGCGTCGCCTCCGAGGCGGCCTCGCTCGCCGGCCACCTCTCTCTGGGCAAGCTCATCGTGCTCTACGACGACAACCTGATCTCGCTCGACGGCCCCACTGAGATGGCCTTCACCGAAGACCGCATGGCGCGTTTCGCGGCCTACGGCTGGCACACGCAGGCCGTGCCCGACGCCAACGACGTCGCGGCCGTCGACGCCGCCATCGCGGCCGCCAAGGCCGAGACCGGACGGCCCTCGATCATCGCCGTGCGCTCGCACATCGGCTACGGCTCGCCGCACCTGCAGGACACCTCGAAGGCGCACGGCGCGGCGCTCGGCGTCGATGAGGTGAAGGCCACCAAGGAAAACCTTGGCTGGCCGCTCGAACCCGACTTCTACGTGCCCGACGACGTGCTCGCCTTCTATCGCGAAGCCGGCGCGCGCGGCGGCGCCGAGCGGCGCGCCTGGGACGAGCGCTTCGCGGCGTGGCGCGCGGCCGCGCCCGACGCCGCCGAGCACTGGGACCGCGCCTGGCGCCGCGAGCCGGCTCCCGGTTGGGAAGCCGCCCTGCCCGCGTACGGTCCCGGCGACGCCGCCGTGGCCACGAGGGTCGTGTCGGGCGCCGTGATCAACGCTCTGGCGCCGTTCCTGCCCACCCTGATCGGTGGCTCAGCCGACCTCGCCTCGTCGAACAACACGCTCATCAAGGGCGCCGAGGTGTTCGGGCCGACGTCGCGCGCGGGGCGCAATGTCTGGTTCGGCGTGCGCGAGCACGCCATGGCGTCGGCCTCGAACGGCATGGCGCTGCACGGCGGGGTCATCCCCTACGCCGCGACCTTCTTCGTGTTCAGCGACTATCAGCGCCCGGCGCTGCGCCTGGGCGCCCTCATGGGCGCGCCGGTGAAGTACGTGTTCACCCACGACAGTATCGGCCTGGGCGAAGACGGCCCCACCCACCAGCCGGTCGAGCACCTCGCCATCCTGCGCGCGACCCCCAACTTCACGGTCGTGCGCCCCGCCGACGCCACCGAAACCGTCGAGGCCTGGAAGCTGGCCGTCACTACGAACAGCGGACCGGTGGCGCTCGTGCTCACACGGCAGAAACTGCCGGTCATCGACCGCACCCGGTACGCGCCCGCCACCGGCCTGGCGCGTGGCGCCTACGTGCTGGCCGACGCGGCCGGCGCCGGAGCGGGCGGCGCGGCCGAGCCCGAGATCATCCTGATCGCCACGGGCAGCGAGGTGCACCTCGCCCTCGAGGCCCACGAACGGCTCATCGCCGAAGGCGTGCGTTCGCGGGTGGTGAGCATGCCCTGCCGCGGCTTGTTCTTCGCCCAGGAGCCGGCGTACCGCGACTCAGTCCTGCCGCCCCAGGTCGGGGCGCGGCTGTCGATCGAGGCGGCCGTCACCTTTGGCTGGCGCGACGTGGTCGGCGACCACGGGCAGTCGATCGGGCTCGACCGGTTCGGCGCCTCGGCGCCGGCCGAAGACCTGTTCGAGACCTTCGGCTTCACCGCCGACAACGTCTACCTGTGCGCCAAGGCACTGCTCGCCGGCTGACGCACCGCCAAGGCCTGCTCGACGGCGCCGTGCGGCGCGCCCGGAGCCGGCCGTGTGACGCGCGCGGCGGAAGTTCCGGCGACCGCCGCACGGCGCCGTCGCAGGCTCGACGGCGCCCGCCGGCGTGCGTGTAGAGGCCGCCCTGAAAGGGGGATAGTAAGGGCTGAACGGCCAGGGGAGTTGACATGGCACATGACAACAGCAAACTCGCGGCGCTCCTCGATCTCGGGCAGAGCGTGTGGCTCGACTTCATCAGCCGCGATCTTCTGCGGTCGGGCCGTCTCGACGAACTCGTCACGCAAGGCGTCGGCGGCATGACCACCAACCCCACGATCTTCGACAAGGCGATCGGCCAGGGCGGCAGCTACGACGAGCAGATCGGAGAGGCCGTGGCGCGCGGCCGGCCCACTGCCGAGATCGCCGACGCGCTCATCGTGGCCGACGTGCAGACGGCTTGCGACCTCATGCGCCCTGTCTACGAGCACACCGGTCACGTCGACGGCTACGTCTCGATCGAGGTGCCGCCGGCGCTCGCCTACGACACGCGCAAGACGGTGAACGAGGCGCACCGGCTGCACGGCGCGGTCGACCGGCCCAACCTCATGGTGAAGATCCCGGGCACGCGGCAGGGCCTGGCGGCCATCCGACAGACGACGGCCGACGGCCTCAACATCAACGTCACACTGCTGTTCGCGCTCGAGGTCTACGAGAGCGTGATCGACGCCTATCTCGGCGGGCTCGAAGACCGCGTCGCCCGCGGCGAGCCGATCGACGAGGTGCGCTCGGTGGCGAGCTTCTTCGTGTCGCGCGTCGACGTGAAGGCCGACCAGCAGATCGACGAGAAGATCGCCGACCAGGCCGACCGCATCGTCGGCGCCCGTCTCGCGGGCCTCAAGGGCACGCTCGCCGTGGCCAACGCCAAGCTCGCCTACCGGCGTTTTCTCGAGATATCCTCAACGGAGCGCTGGCACAGGCTGGCCGAGCGCGGCGCCCAGGCCCAGCGTCTGCTGTGGGCCAGCACCGGCGCCAAGAACCCGGAGTACGACGACCTGCTCTACGTCGACAACCTGATCGGACCGCAGACGGTCAACACGATGCCCGAGGAGACGCTCGAAGCGTTTCTCGACCACGGGGTCGTGCGCCGCACCGTCGACCAGGGCTTCGAAGAGGCGCGCGACCGGCTCGAGCAGGCGGCGGCCCTGGGGATCGACATGAAGGAGACCACCGAGGCGCTGCAGACCGAGGGCGTGGCGCTCTTTCGCGAGTCGTTCAAGGCGCTCCTCGCGAGCGTCGATCGTAAGCGCCGTCACCTGCTGACCGGCAAAGAGGGGAGATTGAGTGCCTAGCGACCCCGTGCTCGAGGCGATCAACCAGCGGCTCCAGGCGTTCGACGAACAGCGTTTCAGCGAGCGCCTGTTCGCCCACGACGCGACGCTCTGGAAAGACGACCCGCGGCACCGCGAGATCATCGGCAACGCGCTCGGCTGGCTGAGCGTGGCCGACGACATGCTGGGCAAGACTTCCGACCTGGGCGGCTTCGCCGCTCAGGTCGCGTCGTGAGGGCTACACCGACGCCGTGCTGCTGGGCATGGGCGGCTCCAGCCTGGCGCCCGAGGTGCTGAGCCGCACCTTCGCGCCCGCCGACGGCGCGCTCCACCTGCGCATCTGCGACTCGACCGACCCCGCCGCGGTGCGCGCCACCGAAGCGGCCCTCGACCTTGAGCGCACCCTGTTCATCGTGTCGAGCAAGTCGGGGGGCACCACCGAGACGGCCTGTTTCACGCCTACTTCTACGACCGCGTCCGCGAGCGCCTGGGCGACGGCCAGGCGGGGCGCCACTTCATCGCCATCACCGACCCCGGCACCACGCTGCACCACGAGGCCCTGGCCCAGGACTTTCGCGCCGTCTTTGCTGATCCGCCCGACATCGGCGGCCGCTACTCGGCGCTCTCCTACTTTGGCCTTGTGCCGGCCGCCCTCATGGGCATCGACGTGCGACCGCCTGCTCGAGCGGGCTCGCACATGGCGGCGGTCTGCCGCGACGGCGTGCCGGCTCGCGACCATCCCGCCTTCCGGTGGGCGTCGACCCTCGGCGGTTCGCCCGCGCCGGCCGCGACAAGGTCACGTTCTGCTGTCGCCGTCGATCGCGCTCGCTTTGGCGCCTGGGTCGAGCAGCTTATCGCCGAGAGCACCGGCAAAGAGGGTACCGGCCTCGCTGCCCATCGACGGCGAGCCGCTCGGGCCCGCCGAGCGTCTACGGCGACGATCGCGTCTTCGTCTACCTGAACGTCGAAGGCGAGGCCGACGACCGCACCGTGGGCGCCCTGCAGACGCTCGCCGATGCCGGTCAGCCCACCATGACCCTGACGCTGCCCGACGTGTGGGACGTCGGCGCCGAGTTCGTGCGTCTGGGAGATCGCCGTCGCCGCCGCCGGCGCCGTGCTGGGCATCGACCCCTTCGACCAGCCCAACGTGCAGGAGAGCAAAGACAACACGCGGCGCCTGCTCGGCGAGCTCGCCGACGCGGGGCGGCTGCCCGACGTCGGTGACGCGCCCGACGGCCGCCGCACCATGGTGCCGGTCGACGATCAGGGCCTGTCGGCCGCGTTGCGCGAGCTGCTGAGCACGGTGCGCCCCGGCGACTACGTCGCGCTGCAGGCATACCTGCCGCCGGCCGAACCCCACCAGCGCATCCTGCAGGGGGTCCGCGTGCTGCTGCGCGACCGGTTGCGCGTGGCCACCACTCTGGGCTACGGGCCGCGCTTCCTGCACTCGACCGGACAGCTCCACAAGGGCGGCAAGCCCAGCGGCGTGTTCCTGCAGCTCACCTGCTCGCAGCAGCAGGACCTGGCGATCCCCGGGCAGCCCTACACGTTCGGGCAGCTCAAGCAGGCCCAGGCGCGAGGCGACCTCGAAGCCCTCACCTCGCGCGGACTGCGCGTGCTGTCGATCGACCTGGGGCGCGACCCGTTGCCCGGCCTCACGACGTTCGGGGGCGTCATCGCCGAGTTGCTGCGTAGCTGATCGAACGAGGAGAAAGGCGACGGCCGACCCATCGTCCCCCGCCGCTCATGGCCCGAACGCTCGAACTAAGAAGGAGACAAGCACATGGAACTGGCGATGGTCGGTCTTGGCCGCATGGGCGGCAATATGGCCAGGCGGCTGCTCCGCGGCGGCCATCGGGTCGTCGTGTGGAACCGCACGTTCGCGAAGGCACAGGAGCTCGAAAGCGAAGGCGCCGAAGCGGTCGAGCAGCTCGAAGACGTGCCCGGCAAACTGAGCGAACCGCGCGCCATCTGGTTCATGCTGCCCTACGGGGCGCCCACCGACGAGGCCGTCGACACGCTCGTCCCCTTGCTCGCCGAGAGCGACATCGTGATCGACGGCGGTAACTCGCCCTACCAGCACGACGTCGAGCGCGGCGCGCGCCTCGAGAAGCTCGGCCTGCGCTACCTGGACGCCGGCACGAGCGGCGGCGTCTGGGGCCTCGACGTGGGCTACTGCCTCATGGTGGGCGGCGACCGCAGCGCCTTCGACCAGATCGAGCCGGCCCTGGCCACGCTGGCGCCCCCCGGCCACGGCTACGGCTACATGGGCGGCTACGGCGCCGGTCACTTCGTGAAGATGGTCCACAACGGCATCGAGTACGGCATGATGCAGGCCTACGGCGAGGGCTTCGAGCTGCTCAAGGCGAGCGGCTACGACCTCGACCTCGGCGCCATCGCCGACCTCTGGAACCAGGGCAGCGTGGTGCGCTCGTGGCTGCTCGAGCTGGCCGTCGACGCCTTCGCCAAAGACCCCGGGCTCGAACAGATCACGGGCTACGTCGACGACACCGGCGAGGGTCGCTGGACCGTGCAGCAGGCGATCGACCGCGGCGTGCCCATGCCGGTGATCGCACTCTCGCTGTTCGCCCGCTTTCGCTCGCGCCAGTCCGACTCGTTCTCGGCGCAAGGTGCTCGCCGCCCTGCGCAACGAGTTCGGCGGCCACGCGGTGAAGTCCCGGTGACGGCGCCCCTGCGCGCGCTCGCGGACGGCCGGCCGTGAGCGACTTGAACTACGACGAGAAGGGCGCGAGCCTGCGCGAGGCGCCCAGCTCGGCGCCGGTCGAATCGCCCCTCGACATAGGCCACCGGCCCGAGCCCTGCACCGTGGTGCTCTTCGGGGTGACCGGCGACCTGGCCAGCCGCAAGCTCCTGCCGGCCCTCTACGACCTCGCTTGCCACGACGTCCTGCCGCGCGGCTTCACGATCGTCGGCTACGGCCGCAAGCCCATGACCGACGACGAGTTCCGCCACCTGTCGAGCGAGGCCATCGACAGCTTCTTCGGCGCCGGCACCGCCGAGACGCGCACCTGCAACGACGTGCTGAACGACGTGCACTACGTGCAGGGCGAGTTCCACGACCCCGACGGCTACCAGCGCCTGGCCGACGCGCTCACCACACTCGACGAGACCAACCACACCGGCAACCGCATCTTCTACCTGGCGACGCCCCCCAGCCTGTTCCCGGTGATCATCGAACGCCTCGGCGCGGCGGGGCTCAACGACGGCGGTGTGCCCGGGGCGCGCGCAAACGACGGCGGCAAGCCCGGCTGGGTGCGCTGCGTGATCGAGAAGCCGTTCGGCAGCGACTCTGAAGAGCGCCCGCTCGCTGAACGCCGTCGTGCGCTCCGTGTTCGACGAGCGCCAGGTCTACCGCATCGACCACTACCTCGGCAAAGAGACGGTGCAGAACATCCTGGTGTTCCGCTTCGCCAACGGCATCTTCGAGCCGATCTGGAACCGCCGCTACATCGACCACGTGCAGATCACCGTGGCCGAGACGCCTCGGCGTCGAGCACCGCGGCGCCTACTACGAAGAGGCCGGCGCGCTGCGCGACATGATCCAGAACCACCTGCTGCAGCTGCTCACGCTGGCGGCGATGGAACCGCCGGCGGCCTTCGACGCCGACGCCGTGCGCGACGAGAAGGTCAAGGTGCTGCGCGCCATCCGGCCCATTCGCCGCGAGCGCGTCGACGAGTTCGCCGTGCGCGGCCAGTACGTGCAGGGCAACGTCGAGGGCGCCAAGGCGTGCCCGGCTACCGCCAGGAAGAACGCGTGGCGCCCGACTCCACGACCGAGACCTTCGCCGCGGTCAAGCTGTCCTGATCGACAACTGGCGCTGGGCAGGGCGTGCCGTTCTACCTGCGCACCGGCAAGCGGCTGCCCCACCACGTCACCGAGATCGCCATCCAGTTCAAGCGCCCGCCCTACCTTCTGTTCCGTGAGTCCGACATTCCCGGCGGGCGCGTGCCGCCCAACGTCCTCATCATGCGCATCCAGCCCGAAGAGGGCCTCGCCTTGCACATCGAGGCCAAGGTGCCCGGCCCCGAGATCCGCCTGCAGCCGGTGGCCATGGACTTCAGCTACGGCTCCGGGCTCGAGGAGCTGCCCTTCAGCGCCTACGAGACGCTGCTGCTCGACTGCATGGTGGGCGACCAGACGCTATTCAACCGCGACGACCAGGTCGAAGAGGCCTGGCGCGTCGTCGACCCCATCCTCGATGCCTGGCACAACGCGCCCGACCAGAGCGTCATGATCTACGAGGCGGGGACCTGGGGCCCCGAGGCCGCCGACACCCTGGTGGCCAACGATGGCCACGTCTGGCGGCGCCCGTGAGCGCCGCGTCCACACCCGAAAGGCGGTCCTGATGGCCCTCTCGTCGATCGAAGTGCTGCCCGACACAGACGCGGTCGCGCGGCGCGGCGCCGACCTGTTCGCCCTGGCCGCCCAAGAGGCGGCCGCGGCGCGCCCGGCGTTCACCGCGGCGCTCAGCGGCGGCGACGCGCCGCGCCCACTGTTCGCCATGCTCGCCCGCCAGCAGTTCGCGCAAAAGATCCCCTGGCGGCGCGTGCAGCTCTACTGGGGCGACGAGCGTTGCGTGCCGCCCGACGACCCGGCCAGCAACTACGGCATGGCCTACCAGGCCTTCATCCGCCACGTGCCGATCCCCGACGACAACGTGCACCGCATGCGCGGCGAAGACGACCCCGACGAGGCGGCGAAGGCCTACGAGAGGCTGCTCTCGCAGCCGCCCGCCCTCGCCGCCTCGTCGAAGGCCGACCTGCCGGTCCTCGACTTCGTGCTGCTCGGCCTGGGCCCCGACGGCCACACCGCGTCGCTGTTTCCGCACTCGCCGGGGCTCGGCGTCGAAGACCGGCTGGTCGTCGTCAACGAGGGTGAGGGCACGGGGATGAGGCTGACCGTGACCTACCCCGTGATCAACGCCGCGCGCCGCGTGCTGTTCGTCGTCACCGGCGCCGCCAAGGCGGGCATGGTCGCCGAGGTGATCGAGGGCCTGCGGGTCCCCGACGCCGTTCCCGCGCAAGCGGTCGCCCCCGTGCACGGCTCGGTGACCTGGCTACTCGACGAGGCCGCCGCGAGCGAGCTGAGCAGCGCCGTTCGGTCCTAAAGGGAGCGCCGAGGCGCTCGACCCTGAGGCGGCGTGGCGGCCGGCCCAGCGGCCGACGTCGCGATCGTCGTCGTTGAGTCCGAGGCGGCGGTGGTATCCTGTGATGTGCAAGTCAGGTGGCCGCGGTCGGTCCGCGGCGCGCTCGCTTTTCGTAGGCGCGCGAGGCGACCGGTCGAGGAAAGTCCGGACACCGCAGAGCAGGGCGCTGGATAACGTCCAGGCGGCGCAAGCCGACGGACAGCGCAACAGAAAGCAGACCGCCAACGGCCCCTTCGGGGGTGCGGGCAAGGGTGAAACGGTGAGGTAAGAGCTCACCAGCGGTCCTGGTGACAGGCCGGCTAGGCAAGCCCCGCCCGGTGCAAGACCAAATAGGGAAGCGTTCGAGGGCTGCTCGTCCGAAGCTTCCGGGTTGGTCGCAACGAGCCTCGCGGTGACGCGGGGCCCAGATGGATGGCCACTCAACGACAGAATCCGGCTTATCGACTTGCCGATGAAAGCCCCGCCGCTCAGCTGACGGCGGGGCTTTCTCGTTGCCGGCCCGCGGTGTGAGATTTGTGCCGTCCGCACGCGCGACGTATCCTTGGCGGTAGGACAACGACCCCCAAGGAGGCGACGTGGCACGCCCACTGACCCCCGACGAACTGACCCGCTACCCGTGGGCCACTCAGATCAGCGACTACGTGCCCGTGGGGCGGCTGCGCGCCATCGGCGTGCTCGTCGGCATCGCCGGCCTCGTCGTGCTGCTTCTCGGTGCGCTCGTGTCAGTGGCCGCGGCGCAGAACGTGCACCATGCGGTGGCCATGAACCATCTGCCGACGAAGCTCGGTGTCTACCTTGGCCTGGCCCTCACCAGCGTGGCAGCGCTGATCGGCGTCGTCACCCTCGTGGAGGGCCTGCTCAAGCGGGGCTCGCTGGCACTCCTGTGCTGGTCGGTCGTCGCAATCGCGCCGTCCGTCATCATGTTCCTGGTGATCCGGCCCATGGTCCACTAGGCGCGCGACGAAGTCACGCCTGCCTGAGCGGCGATGACGAAGTCGATCGACGGACTAGGCGCGCGACGAAGTCACGCCTGCCTGAGCGGCGATGACGAAGTCGATCGACGGACTGCCTTCGGGGTGTCGCCGAAGATCGAGCGCCGCCGCACGCTTCGGCGCCGGGCGTCGGTCGCACCCTCGCCGGCCCGCGGCTCCGTCCCCGCCGCCTGCTAGCGTAGGCGCACACCCATGACACAGGCCGCAGACACCCGCAACCGGACCCTCGTCCTCGGCGACCGTACGCGGCTCGAGGCGGCCCTGGCCGCCTGGATCGCCGCGGTCAAGCACGACGACTCCCTCCGCGAGGTCGTCGTGGCGACCGGCTCCAATCTCGCGTGCGGTCACCTGTCGCGCGTCGTCGCGCGCCAGCTCGGCGCCCACGCCGCCGTGCGCTTCGTCTCCATCCACGCCCTCGCGCCCACGCTCGCCGCCGAGTCTCTCGAGCGCGACGGCCTGCGCCTGCTCTCGCCGTTGCTGCGCGAACGCCTGGTGGCGGCGCTGATCGCGCGTCGTGCCACGGAGGCCTGGTACTTTGCGCCGGTCGCGCGCACGCCCGGCCTGTCGCGCGCCCTGTTGCGCACGATCGACGACCTGCGCCACGCCGGCGTGCCGGTCGACGCGCTGGCGACGCTCCAGTCGCGCAAGGGCACCGACCTCAAGGCGCTCTACGGCGACTACGTCGCCGCCCTGCGGCGCCGGCGCCTGGTCGACGACTCCGGCCTCTACGAGCTCGCCGCTCAGGCCGCGGCGCGCGGCGCGCCACCCGTCGGCGCGGGCGTGGCCGTCGCCCTGTTCGGCCTCTACGACCTGCCGGCCATGCAGGCGGGGCTCGTCAAGGCCCTCGCCGCCGGCCGTACCTTTGCCGCGTTTCTGCCCTGGACCGACGGGGTCAGGCCCTACGCCGCCCCCGCACGCGCGTTTCTCGAATCCCTCGGGCTCGAACCCGACGAGCCGGCGGCGCGCGGCGAGCTCGCGCCACCCGATGGGCTGGCGGTGCGCGGCGAGTCTGCGCCGCCCGATGGGCCGGCGGCGTCCGACGAGCTCGCCGCGCGCGGCGACCCTGCCGCGCCCGTCGGCGCGCAGCTCTCGCTCGACGTCATGTCGACCGGCACGGGCGCCGCGCCGCCTGAGCCTGCCGACGCCGTGTCGGTCACAGCCGCGACGGCCGTGGCCGTGCCCCCGAGCGGCATGGTGCCTGCCGGCTGTGAGCTGCGCATCGTGTCGGTAGCCGACGACGTAGCTCAACGCCGCGCCGTCGTCGCCACGCTGCTCGACGCCGCCGCTCGCGGCATCGCCTTCTACGAGATGGCCGTCGTGGCGGCCGACCGGGCGAGCCGCGACCGGCTCGCCGGGGCCGCGCGCGCCCAGTCCATAGCGGTGGCGGCGCGCACCGCCGCCGACGACGTCGCGGCGCGCACCTGCCGGTTGCTGCTCGATTGCGTCCTGCCGGCCGCCGGGCGTCCCTTGCGGCGCGACGCCGTGATCGATCTCGCCGCCACCGCGCCTCGGCTCTCGCTGGCGGTCGACGCGGCCGGCCTCGCTCTCTGGGACGACCTCTCGCGGCGCGCCCGCATCGTGGCCGACGACGAATGGTTCGATCGCCTGGGGCGCCTCGAGTACTCGCTCGGCGAACGCCGCCTGCGCGAGGCGGCCGCCGCGCAAAGCGCCCCGGCCGCCGACGGCGGCGCACCCGCGCCTTCCGGCGCCGCAGCCGCGATCGCGCCTTCCGGTGCCGCAGCCGCGATCGCAGCCTCCAGCGGCGCACCCGCGGCCGCACCCTCGGCCGCGCTTTCCGACGAGCCCGACGAAGTGGCCGCCGCCGCCTCACTTCGCGAGTTCGCCGGCCGCCTGCGCGGCTTGCGGCGCCGCCTGATGGGCGCCCGCAGCTGGCGCCAGGCGACACATTTCTTGACTGAGGTCGCCCGCGAGCTCTGCGGCGTGCCGGCCGGCGACCCGGTGCTGGCGGCGCTGGCCGAGCTCGCCGACGTCGGTCTGGTCGACGACGGTGGGCCGCGCGGCGCCTTTGCCGCCGTCGCGCGGCGCGTCCTGTCGCTGCTCGAGACGCCCACGACGGCGCGCGTGGGTCGCGACGGTGTAGCGGTGCTCTCGCCCCAGCAGCTGCGCGGCTTGTCGTTTCGCCTGCTCGTGTTCTGCGACTTGGCGGAAGGCGGGTTCCCGCCGCGCCCGACGCCCGACCCGGTGCTGCTCGACGGCGAGCGCCAGGCCGTGGCGGCCGCCTGCAGCGTGCGGCTGCCCGACAGCGCCGAACTGCCCGCCGAGCACGACGCCCTCTTCGCCCTGGCCCTTGGGGCCGCCACCGAGCGGCTCGAGCTGCTCTACCCGCGCCTCGATTCCTCGACCGGACGCCCGCGCCTGCCGTCGCGGGCGCTGCTCGGCCTCGCCCGCGAGCTCGCCGGCGGCCCGGTGCGCTTCGAACAGCTCGACGCCCCCGGTGAGCTCGGCGGCGTGGTGCGCCGGGTGGGCGCCGGGCTGGGCGAGCCCGTCGACCTGCGCGACTTCGACCTCAGGCGACTGGCGTTCGCGAGCGCGCCGCGCACGAAGCGGCCGGCGTGGCTTGCCGCGTACGCCGCCGAGGTGTTGGGGGCGGGGAGGACCGAGCGCGGCGCGGCGGCGGCCGACGGCCGCCGCCGCGCCGCGCTCGGTCCCTACGACGGCATGCTGTCGGGCGTCAACGCCGCGCGGGCGGCGGCCGCCGTGTTCGCCGAGCCCCTCTCACCGAGCGCGCTACAGTCGTACCTGTCGTGCCCCTTCGCCTTCTACCTGCGCTACGTGCTCGGCCTGCAGGTGCCCGACGATCCCGACGAGACCCTGTCTATCGAGCCGGTCGACCTTGGCAGCCTGGCGCACGAGATCCTGCAGGGGGCCTACGCGGCCGCCGTGCAGAGTGGCGACGTCAGCGCCGAGCGCGTGCTGGCCGAGCTCGACCAGGTCGCAGGCGCCGCGTTTGCGCGCGCCGAGGCGCTCGGTCTCACCGGTTTTCCGCTGGCCTGGCGCGTGCTGTCCGACGAGCTGCTCGTCGACCTGCGGCATGTGGTGGCCGCCGATCCCTGCTGGGCCGAAGGTCCGCCGCCGGCGCGGTTCGAGTGGTCGTTCGGCGGACTCTCCGCCGTCGGCGGCGCCGTGGCGCCCACCGCGGCGCCCGAGCTGCTGGTCGGCGATCGCGTGGTGCGCTTTCGGGGGCGCATCGACCGCATCGACGCGAGCCCCGACGAACGCCGTGTGCGCCTCGTCGACTACAAGACGGGCCGGGGCGCGACCGAAGCCGAGCGGGTCCGCGACGGTCACGACGTACAGCTTCCGGTCTACGTGCTGGCGCTGCTCGCCGCCGGCGAGCAGGTCCCCGACAGCCTTGTCGCCGAGTACCGCATGGTGCGCCGCAGCTCCGGTTTTCGCAGCGTCCCGCTCGATGCCGCCGCCGACGAGGTGCGCGCCACCCTGGCCGCTACGCTGGCGGTCGCCGTGGGCGGCATCGAAGCCGGCGTGTTCCCCCGCTGGCCGCAGCGGGCCTGCGACTACTGCGACGCCGCGGCGAGCTGCGGCGCCGACGCCATCGCCTTCCGCCGTAAACGCACAGACCCCCGCCTGCGCGACCTGCTCGACTTCAAAGAGCCGGTCGCCGCCGACCCGGGGGGCGAGCCATGACCCAGACCCGAGACAGCCTAGGCGTGACGCCGTTGCCGATCGCCGCCGACGCCGCCTTCACGCCGGTCGACGACGACGTGCGGCGGCGCGCCGCGACCGACCTGGGCACGACCTTCCTGGTCGAAGCCGGCGCCGGCACCGGCAAGACCAGCGTGCTGGTCGCCCGGTACCTGGCCTGCCTGTCGGCCCCCGACGCGCCGCCCATCTCGTCGGTGGTCGCCATCACCTTCACCGAGAAGGCCGCCGGCGAGCTGCGCCAGCGCATCCGCGGCGCCCTCGAGGCGCGGCTCGCCGGCGACGACCCGACGAGCGCGACGCTCACGCCGCCTGAGCGCGACCGCCTGGCTGCCGCGCTCGACGCTCTCGACGACGCCCCCATCTCGACCATCCACGCCTTCACCGCCCGCCTGCTGCGCGAGCGACCCGTCGAAGCGGGCGTCGATCCGGCCTTCACGCAACTCGATCAGGTCGGTTCCGAACTGTTGCGCGAGCGCCTGTGGCGCGACTGGCTGTCGGCGCTGCTCGACGACGACCAGGCGGGCGCCGCGCGCGGCGCCGGGCAGCCCGCGACTGGGGCCGACGCCGAGCGCGACCCCGAGAGCGGCGGCGGCTCCGATCCCGATGTCAGCGGCGACGACGCCGACCCCGATAAGCCGGGCGTCGGCATCGCTGCGCTGCTGGCCGAGATCCTGCGGGCCGGCGTCAGCATCGAGCAGGTCGCCCGCCTCTCCAGGGTGCGCTTCGCCGAGCGCTACGCCGTCGACAGCGCGGCGCCGCCCGCCGCACCCGATCTCGGCGTCGCGATCGCCGCGCTCAAGGTCGCGGCGGCGGCGGTCGCCGACGCCGCGAGCGAGTGCGCCGACGACGCCGACCGGCTCAAGTGCGGCAGCCTCGGCCTGGCCGGCGCGGTCGCGGCGTTGCCCGTCGGCGACGACCTGCACGAGCTGGGCCGCGCGCTCACCGCCCTCGCCGGACGCGCCGGCTCGTTTTCCGCCAGGAACGCCGGTAAGGCGGCCAACTGGCCGGGCGGGAAAGACGCCATGCTGACGGCCCGCGACGCCCTGCGCGACGACGTCCGCGCGGCGGCCGACGCGTACGGCGGGTACGTCGTCGGTCTCGCCCTGGCGGTGGCCGCCGACTTCGCCCGCTACGCCTCGCAGGCGCAGGGCGACGCCGGCTCGCTCGACTTCGACGACCTGCTCGGGCGCGCCCGCGACCTGCTGTCCGGCGTGCGCGAGCCCGACAAGGCCAGGGTCGTCGCGACCCGCCGCCACTTTCAGCGCCGCTACCGCTACCTGCTGCTCGACGAGTTCCAGGACACCGACCCACTGCAGGCCGAGATCGCCTTCCTGCTCGCCGAGCGCGAGCCCACCGCGAAGAGCTGGGACGAGGTCGAGCTGCAGCCCGGCAAGCTCTTCCTGGTGGGCGACCCCAAACAGTCGATCTACCGCTTTCGGCGGGCCGACATCGCCATGTACCACGAGGTCGGCGAGCTGCTCAGGCGCCAGGGCGGCGAAGTCCTCACACTGACCCAGAACTTCCGCACCGTGGCCTCGGTCGTCGGCTGGGTCAACGGCGCGTTCGGCGAGCTCATCGGCTCCGACGAACTGCCGGGCCTACAGCCGGCCTATGCAGCGCTCACGCCCGCGCGGGCCGACGGCGAACCGGGCCGCAACGTGGTCGTGGTCGCGGCGCCCGTCGCCGGTGCGCCCGCCGGCGACCAGGTGCGCCCGCCGTCCCTGGCCGACCTCTGCCGGCGAGAAGCCGAGCTCATCGCCGCCCTGCTCACCGACCGCGAGCGTCTGGGTTGGCGCGTGCCCGCCGGCAAGCGCCCGCGCGACGGCTGGCGCGCCGCGCAGCCAGGCGACGTCGCCATCCTGCTGCCCACGTTCACCTTCGTCGGCTTTTACGAGCAGGCGCTGCGCGAGGCGGGGCTGCCCTACCGGGTCGACGGCGGCCGCACGTTCTTCAACCGCCGCGAGGTGCTCGACACGCTGGCCGTGCTCCAGGCGCTCGATACGGCCGCCGACCCCGTGGCCGTCTACTCCGCCCTGCACGGGCAGCTCTTCGCCTTCTCCGACGACGACCTCTACGAGTTCCACGCCGCCGGTGGGGCCTTCGACTACCTCGGCGCCGCTCCGCCGGCGGGCTTCCCTGAGATCGCCGCGGCGCTTGCCGACCTGCGCGCGCTCCACGAACTGCGCAACCTGCGGCCGCCCGCCGAGACGCTCGACGACCTGGTGCGCCGCACCGGCCTGCTCGAGAGCCTCGCGCTCTGGGCCGACGATCCCGACCAGGCCATCGGCAACATCGCCGAGCTCGTGACGCTCGCCGACGAGTTCGCGCAGAGCGCCGAGGCCACGTTCCACGCCTTCGTGGCCAAGACGGCGCACGACGTGTCGGCCGCCGACACCGCCGAGTCGCCGGTCGGCGAGCCCGGCGCCTTCGTGCGCCTCATGACCGTCCACAAAGCCAAGGGCCTCGAGTTTCCCGTCGTCGTGCTGGCCGGCGCCATGCGCGCCGCGCGCTCGGCGAGCCGCGACCCGCTGGTCGATCGCGGCGCCCGGCGGCTCGACTGCGCGCTCACCTGCCCCTCGCCCGACCCTGGCAGGCCGGGCGCCACGGTGCGCCTGCAGACGGCCGCTTACGAACAGCGCTTCGCCCTCGAAAAGCAGGCCCTCGAACACGAACGCGTGCGGCTGCTCTACGTGGCGCTCACCAGGGCCGCCGACCTGCTCGTGCTGCCGATCGTCACCGCCGACCCGGGCGCCGGATCGCTGCAGTCGCTCTGGCAGGCGACGCTGCCCGAGGGCGTCATCGAAGCCGCGATCGCGAGCCCAAGCGACCACGACGGCCCGCCCGACGGCCCCTCCGACGACGCGCGCGACGGCTTGCCCGTCGCGACCCGAGCTCCCACCGACGACGCCTTCCTGCGCGTCGAGAGGTGGCTGCCACACGAGGCGGCGGCGCAGCCCGTACCCGCCCTGCCGCCCGACGCCGACCCGTTGCCCCTGCGCGAGGCGTGGCGCGAGGAGCGCGCCGCGCTCCTCGCGCGGGCCTCGCGCGCCGCGCCGATCTTCGCGCCGAGCTCCCTGGAGCGTCTCGAAGCGCCTGACTGGAGCGACGGCGTCAGCCTCGCGGCGAGGTCCGCCCCGCCGCCAGCCGCCTCGACGCCGCCGCCTGCCGACCTCGCGTCGCCTGCCGACCTCGCGTCGCCCGCCGACCTCGCGCCGCCCGCCGACCTCGCGCCGCCCGCCGACGCTGCGGCAGGCGCGAGCGCGCCGGGGCCCGGTCCGGCACGCGCCCACGCGCTGGCCCTGGGCACCGCCGTGCACTTCGTCCTCGAGAGCGTGGCGCTCGACGACGACGGCGGGCTCGACGGGCTCGCCGCGCAAGCGGCCGCCCAGACGGGCCTGCCCGACGAGGCCGGCCGCATCGCGAGCCTGGCGCGCGCCTGCTGGCGGGCGGCGCCGCTGCGCGCCGCCGCCCGCAGCGCCCACCACCGCGAGCTGCCGGTGTGCGCGTGCCACGGCGAGTGGCTGATCGAGGGCGCCATCGACCTCATCTACCGCGACGACGAGCTCGGCGGCTGGGTCGTGGTCGACTACAAGACCGACGCCCGGCCGCGCCCCGACGCCGTGCGCGCCCAGTACGGCGGACAGGCGGGCGCCTACGCCCTGGCCTTCGAGGCCGCCGGCGGCGGACCGGTGGTCGCCGTGCGCGTGCTGCTGGCCGCGCTGCCCGATGCCGCCGGCGCGGCGACGGTGGTCGACCTGCCCGTCGACCAGGCTCTGCGCGACCTCGTCGAGTCGCGCCTGCGCGAGACGGCGGGGCAGGGAGAGGAACGGGGAGCGTAGCGGCGGGGCAGGGCCACGAGCCCGAGTGCTCGAAAGAGACAGCGCAATGCCTACTTCCGACCAGCTGAGGCGAAGCGACTCTGCTCCTCTATCGCAGCGGCTCAGACATCCGCGCCTGCGCGCCAAGATACTGGGGGGCGTGCTGCTCGCCGCCGTGCTGGCGCTGGGCGCGCAGTTTGGCATCTCGTACGTCGTCGCCTCACGCAGTATCGACCAGCTCGAGGCGTCGCGCGTCGCCAGCCATCTGACCGTGGCCGGCGACGTCCTCGACGACCATCGCGCGGCGCTCGAACTGCTGGCAGTCGACGCTGGGTCGCCTTTGGTCGCCCCGCACGTCGTGAGCCGCGACCTGCCGTGGCTTCGTAAAGAGGTGGTCGGCCGGCTCATCGCGGCTCACCGCGTCGACCTCATAGTCGTGCTCGACGCACGCGGCTCTGTCCTTGCGGGTACGTCCAGACTTCCGGTCGCCGCCAGTGCGGCTCCGATCATGCGCTCCGCTGCGCTTGGTTCGGCAGGATCGGCGTGGGCGACCTGGAACGGGAAGCTCTGGCTCGTGGCTGCAGCTCCGATCTTCGTCGATCAGCCCGCGGAGCAGCTCGTCGGTACGGTCGTCGTCGCCGACCAGGTGAACGCCAGGTTCGTGGCGTCGCTCGAGCGGGCTTCGGCCTCACGCATCGCCTTCCTTCTGGGCGACCGGGTCGTCGCCGTCACCGATCGCGCGATCCTGCCCCTCGTGGCGAACATCGACGCCGCCCGGGCGGGGCGCGGCACCGTACACGCGGCTCAGGGCTACAGCGGCGATCGCCTGGCGCTGCCCTTGGTGGCAGGCCGGGCGAGCATGGTCGCCGCCGAGGCGCGCACGCCGATCGTCGCCACCCAGCGCGGCCTGCTGCGCGGCACGCTGCTCGCGGCACTTGGAGCGATGGCGCTCGCCGTGCTCATCGGCAGCGTCCTCTCGCACCAGCTCGTCAAGCCGCTCAGCTCGCTGACCGGCGCGGCCCGCGCCCTCGCCACCGGCGACTTGCGCCGCCGTGTGACGGTCTCCTCGCGCAAACGCGACGAGATCAACGATCTCGGCCAGGCCTTCAACAACATGGCGACGCAGGTCGAAGACGCTCAAGAGACGCTGCGACAGGCAGCCATACGCGACGGCCTTACCGGGCTGCTCAACCAGCGCGAGTTCTTCCGCCGCCTTGCCGCGGAGATCTCCCGGGCCGACCGCGGTGACGAGCCTGTGTCGATCCTGATGATCGACCTTGACCACCTGAAGGCTGTCAACGACACGTTCGGCCACCTGCACGGCGACGCTGTCCTCAGCGAGGTGGCGCGCATGATCGAAGCCACCGTGCGCGAAGGCGACGCCGTGGCTCGCTACGCCGGTGACGAGTTCGCGGTGATCCTGACCGACTCCGACGCGGAGCGTGCTCTCGGCGTCGGCGAGCGGATCCTCGCGGGTGCGGCGGGCGTCGCGGCCGCCGCCGGTCTGCCGGCCCGCGTCGTCTGCACCCTCTCGATAGGCGCGGTCACCCGCCCGACGGGTCGCTGGAACCCGAGCCGTACCGTCCAACTGGCCGACGAGGCCCTGTACCGGGCAAAGCGTGCCGGCCGCAACCGGGTCGAGGTCGGGGCCGACGCAGGGTAGCGCCGGCCCGGCCGATGTGAGCCCCGCCAAACGGCGGCCACCTTGCTGCCCACGCGCCCCCGATGTAGCTTGGCGGGGCTTGACTATGACCACTAAGGGGGGGGCACCATGCACAGGTCCGTGCGACCGATCGCGATGTCGCTCGTGCTCGGCGCGGCTCTTGCCGTGTTGCTGGTCACGAGCGCGGGAGCCGCTCCCGCGGGGAACGCCAGGGTGAACGGCAGCGTGCCGCCCTGGGCCAAAGCGGCGGCACTCAAGGCGCCCGCCGACGGGTCCGGCGCGGTGGGCTTTCACGTCTACCTGGGCTGGCGTCACGCCGCCAGCGTCACCGCGCTCGCCAGAGCGGTCTCCGATCCCTCGAGCGCCCGATACGGGCGTTACCTGAGCCCGGCGCAGTTCCGCGCGCGGTTTGCGCCGACCAAGGCCGACGTGGCCGCCGTCGTGCGCTGGCTCAAGGGCCAGGGCTTCACCATCGCCGGCATCCCGGCGAACCGTCTCTACGTCGCCGCTACCGGCACGGTCGCTCAGGCCGAGACCGCCTTTCGCGTGCAGCTGAACGAGTACAGCGTCCAGGGCCTCACGCTGCGCGCGCCCGCAACGGCTGTGAACATCCCGGCGTCGCTTGCCGGCGTCGTCACCGCCGTGGTCGGCCTCGACCAGGGCGGTGAGCTCACTCATCCGCTGGCCAGCAAGATCGATCGCGCCGCCACCGGCCGGTTTTCGTAACGGCCAGCCGTGGTCGCTGTTCTGGGGCCAGACGATCGCTACGACGCTGCCCCAAGCCTACGGCAGCGCTCAGCCTTACGCTGTGCGGGGCTACACGCCGGCCCAGTTCCGCGGCGCCTACGGCGTGGCCAAGGCCATCAAGCACGGCAACGACGGCAGCGGGGTGACCGTGGCGGTCATCGACGCCTATGCCGCACCCACCATCGTCTACGACGTCAATCGCTACTCCGTAGACAACGGCATCCCGGCCTTCACGAGGGGACAGTTCACGCAGGTCTGGGCACCCGGCCTGGTCGCCGAGCCCGCTCAGGGCGACGAGCAGGACTGGTACGGCGAAGAGACTCTCGACGTCGAAGCCGTGCACAGCATGGCGCCCGGCGCCCGCATCGTTTACGTGGGCGCCCTGTCGAGCTCCGACACCGACATGGACGCGGCCCTGAACTGGGTCGTCGACCGTCGCGCCGCGCGCATCGTCAGTAACTCCTACGGCGACGCCGGCGAGGGCGTCCCGGCCGACCTCATCAGGGCCGAGAGCGCGATCTTCATGCAGGCCGCGTGCGAGGGCATCGGCCTCTACTTCTCGTCGGGCGACGACGGCGACGAGGTCGCCAACCTCGGTGACCGCACCGTCGACTGGCCGGCTTCGAGCCCCTGGATCACCGACGTCGGCGGCACCTCGCTGGGCGTGAACGCCCGCAACGACTACGTCTTCGAGACGGGCTGGGGCACCACCAAGAGCGTCCTCACCGACAACGTCTGGACGCCCACGCCACCCGGCGCCTACCTTTACGGCAGCGGCGGCGGCACCAGCAAGCTCTTCGTCGAGCCCTGGTATCAGTTCGGCATCGTGCCCAAGGCCATCAGCCACTACTTCTCGGCCATTCCGGGGCGCGCCGTGCCCGACGTCGCCATGGACGGCGACCCCACGACCGGCATGCTCGTCGGCGAGACGCAGACCTGGTCAGACGGCAGCGTCTCCTACGACACCTACCGCATCGGCGGCACCAGCGTGTCGTGTCCGCTGTTCGCCGGCGTCATGGCGCTCGCCGACCAGCGGGCGCGCCACGCGCACGGCTTCGCCAACCCGGCGCTCTACGCGGCGCTGCGCAAAGGTGCCTACCGCGACGTCGTCGACCCGCCGAGCATCATGGCGGCGGTGCGCAGCGACTTCGCCAACGGCGAGAACGCGACCGACGGCATCATCTACTCTCTGCGCACGTTCAACCAGACCGGCACGCTGCACACGCTCCCCGGTTACGACGACGTGACCGGCGTGGGCAGCCCCAACGGCGAGGCCTTCCTGAACGCGCTCAGCCGCTTCGGGCTGGGGCACAGGCACTAAGCCGACGAGCGGGCGAGGCCGGGGACAAGGGCCCCGGCCTCGCCCGGCGCCGCACCGGGTCCGGCGCTCGACGGAAAACGACCACGGAGGGCCCGATGAGCGCACAAGAGTCCATCCTGCTGACCGGCGCCACCGGCTACATCGGCGGGCGCCTGGCGCCGCTGCTGGTGGCGGCCGGCCACCCAGTGCGCTGCCTGGTGCGCGACGCCGCCCGCCTGCGCGACCGGGCGTGGGCCGCCCAGGTCGAGATCGTCGAGGGCGACCTCTTCGCGCCGGCCACGCTGCCCGCCGCCTTGCAGGGCGTGACGACCGCCTACTACCTGGTCCACGCCATGGCCGCCGGGCCCGGCTTTCGCGAGCGCGACCTGCAGGCCGCGCGCGCCTTCGGCCGCGCCGCCGCCGACGCCGGCGTGGCCCGCATCGTCTATCTGGGCGGCCTCGGCGACCCTCGTGGCGGCCTCTCCGAGCACCTGCGCTCACGTCACGAAGTGGGCAGCGCGCTCGCCGCTTCGGGCGTGCCGGTCACCGAGTTTCGCGCGGCGGTCGTGGTCGGCGCCGGCAGCCTGGGCTTCGAGATGATCCGCTACCTCACCGAGCGGCTGCCGGTCATGGTCTGTCCGCGCTGGGTCTACACGCGCGTGCAGCCCATCGCGGTCGACGACGCGCTCGCCTACCTCGTGGGTGCGCTCGAGCTGCCGCCCGGCGCCGGTGTGATCGAGATCGGCGGCGCCGACGTGCTCACCTACGGCGGCATGATGACCGGCTACGCCGCGGTGCGCGGCCTGCGGCGCCGCCTCGTGGCGGTGCCGGTGCTCACGCCGGTCCTGAGCTCCTACTGGGTGCACTTCGTCACGCCCATCCCCAGCGACATCGCGCGGCCCCTGATCGAAGGCCTGCGCAGCGAGGTCGTGGTGCGCGACGACACAGCCGTCCGCCTGTTCCCCCACATCCACCCCGTCGACTACGACACGGCCGTGCGGCGCGCCCTGCGCAACTTCGACGAAGGCCGCGTCGAGACCGTCTGGAGCGACTCGCTGGCCAGTAGCCAGGGCGACGAGGGGCCGGTGGTGCTCACCACCGCGGCCGGCTTTCTTCTCGAGCGTCGCGACCTCGACGTGCGGGCGTCGCCCGAGCGCGTGTTCGCCGCCGTCTGCGGCATCGGCGGCCGCCGCGGGTATCCGTTCTGGAACTGGTCGTGGCGGCTGCGCGGTAGTCTCGACCGCCTGGTGGGCGGCGTAGGCCTGCGCCGCGGGCGGCGCGACCCCGACAAGCTGCGCGTCGGCGACGTGCTCGACTTCTGGCGCGTCGAGGCGCTCGTGCCCGACCGCCTGCTGCGGCTGCGCGCCGAGATGCGCGTGGCGGGCGGCGCCTGGCTGCAGTTCGAGTGCGAGCCGCGCGAGGGCGGGGTCACCAGACTCGCACAGACCGCCTACTTCGCGCCGCACGGCCTCGGCGGGCTGCTCTACTGGTACGGCCTGTACCCCATCCACAAGGTGGTCTTTTCGGGCACCATCCGCGGCCTCGCACAAGCCGCCGAGGACGCTGAGGTCGCCGGGATGTCGGGGGCGGCCGCGGCCGTCGGGGCGGAGGCGCCGACGACCTGATCTGTCAGACGCGGCGAGCCTTGCGCCGCGGTTGACGCGCCACCCCGCGCCACCGTAGAGTCGCCCTCACGACCATTCACCCCCGGAAGACCTCGGAGGCGGCGACGAAACCAGACTTCACAGAATTGACGCCCGTCCAGGTCGACCAGCCTCCTCCCGCCTGATCGCCTTGTGGCGCGGCTACGCCGCGCCGCCCTCGCAAGACCGATAGACGCGGACGCCGCCAAACGGCGGCACCACCACTGCAGCGCCAGCATCAGTCGCGCACCTTTGCCGTCGGCAGCCTGTCAACGTGGCGTCCGCGCACGTATACTTGCATCAATTCTATTCAGGCACGTCATCCCTGGGAGGGACCATGATCAAGGTAGTCGAATGGGGTACCGGCGAGATGGGGCAGGGGCTCCTGAAGTTCATCCTCGACCGGCCCAACGACATCGAGCTAATCGGCTGCATCGTCACCAATCCCGCCAAAGAGGGCAAGACCGTCGGCGAGCTGCTCGGTCGCCCCTGCGACGTGAAGATGACCACCGACTTCGAGAAGGTGCTCGCTGGCAAGCCCGACGTCGTGTGCATCAACACGCAGTCCAACTTGAACGAGGTCGAGCCGCAGATCGTGCCGGCCGCCAAGTCGGGCGCCGATGTCATCTGCATCGCCGAGAAGCTCGCCTACCCGTGGGCCAGCGACCCCGCGCGCGCCGACCTGTTCGACCGCGTCGCCAAAGAGAACAACGTCTCCATCCTGGGCACCGGCATCAACCCCGGCTTCATGCTCGACGCCCTGATCGTCATGTGGAGCTCGATCTGCCTGCGCGTCGATGCCATCGAGGCTTCGCGCGTCAACGACCTCTCGCCGTTCGGTCCGACCGTCATGACCGGCCAGGGCGTAGGCACCACCGTCGAACAGTTCGAGAAGGGCGTCGCCGACGGCAGCATCGTCGGCCACATCGGCTTCCCCGAGTCGATCGAGCTCATCGCCAAGGCCCTCGGCTGGAAGATCGACGAGATCGTCGAGACCCGCGAGCCCATCGTCACCAAGGTCGAGCGCTCCACGCCGCACGTCAAGGTGCCGGCGGGCTGGGTCGCCGGCTGCAAGCAGGTCGGCAAGGGCTACGTCAACGGCGAGCTCAAGATCCACCTGATCCACCCCCAGCAGATCCACCCCGAGCTGGCCGACCAGGGCACCGGCGACTACATCAAGATCATCGGCGACCCCATGGTGAACATGGCCAACACCCCCGAGATCCCGGGCGGCAAGGGCACCTACGCGAGCACCGGCAACTACATCCCGCTCATGAAGGCCGCCCCGGCCGGCATGCTGACCGTCGTCGATCTGCCGCTGCCGCGCTACCTGGAGCCCCACCAAGTAGACGACTCCTGCTTCCGGGAGCGAAAGAAGGACCGCATGACTGAGGCACAGCAGGCCCACGCGGGCGACTGGGTCGAGGTCGAGTGCGTGCTGCTCGAGCCCGCCGACCGAGTCAACGAACCTGCCGCCGGAGACCGCCGAGAAGCCCCTCGAGATGTGGGTCAAGGGCTTCGCCGAGGGCGAAGCGGCCCTCGGCGGGCCCGTCACCGTCGAGACCATGACGGGTCGCAAGGTCGACCGGCGCGCTGTCGGCCGATCAACCCCGGGTACTTCCACACCTTCGGCAACCCCGATCCCCGAGCTGCGCGCACATCGGCAAAGACCTGCGCGCCCAGCTGGCCGCCTACCGCGCCGCCCGAAAGCGGGGGTGCCTGATGGCCAGCAAGTTCGACGCCATCATGGCCCGCCGCGGCGAGATCATGCGCCGCGCCCTGGGCATGGACTACTGCGAGTTCGAGCTGTCGCCGATCGCCTTCGATTACGAGCGCATGATGGGCGACCACGGCTACAGCCTCGACGACATCGTCGGCATCCAGACCAAGGCCGGCGTGGGCCACACGCCGCTGCTCGAGCTGCACAACCTGACCGACCTGGTGCGCTCGCGTCAGCCCGCCGGGCAGGGGCGCCCGCATCTTCGTCAAGGACGAGGCCGCCAACCTGGCCGGCGCCTTCAAGGACCGCCGCGCCTGGTGAGCATCCACGTCGCCAACGAGAAGGGCTACGAGGGCGTCATCGCCGCGACCTCGGGCAACTACGGCGCCGCCGTGGCCAGCCAGGCCGCCCGCGACGGCCTGAGCTGCATCATCGTCCAGGAGACCTACGACAGCCGCAAGATCGGCCAGCCCGAGATCGTCGAGAAGGCCCGCATCTGCGAGGCCTACGGCGCCGAGGTCGTGCAGCTCACCATCGGCCCCGAGCTCTTCGCCCACTTCCTCGAACTGCTCGACCAGACCGGCTACTTCGCCGCCTCGCTCTACAGCTCGTTCGGCGTCTGGGCATCGAGACGCTGGGCCTCGAGGTCGCCGAAGAGATGCGCGCCGCTGACCGGCGCCCACCCGACCGCCTGCGTCATCACCCACGCCGGCGGCGGCAACACCACCGGCACCGCCCGCGGCCTCGCCGCGCCGGCGCCGCCGACACCCAGATCGTAGCCGCCTCGGTCGACCTGTCGCGGCCTGCACATGGCCTCCGACATCGACTTCAACCGCAAGAGCTTCACCACCGGCCACACCGGCTTCGGTGTGCCCTTCGCCACCTGGCCCGACCGCGCCGACGTGCCGCGCAACGCGGCCCGGCCGCTGCGCTACATCGACCGCTACCTCACGGTCACCCAGGGCGAGGTCTTCTACATGACCGAGGCTCTGGTCAAGCTCGAAGGCCTCGAGCGCGGCCCGGCCGGCAACACGGCCATGACCGCCGCCGTCTCGCCTGGCCCGCGAGCTGCCTCGCGAGGCCACCGTCGTGGTGCAGGAGACCGAGTACACCGGCGCCGGCAAGCACCACTGGGCGCAGCTCAACTTCGCCAAGCAGATGGGCGTCGAGGTGCGCTCGGGCGACCCGCGCGACAACAAGCCGGGCGCCGTGATCGTCGTCCCCGAACGCCTCGAGCAGATCCAGGCCAACGACTTCGACGTCGCCCACATGCGCGCCAGCTACGTGCGCAACGCGGTGCAGGCGGCGCCCGAAGGCTACACGCCGACCGCCGACGACATCGCCTTCCTGGCCGCCGACACCAACTCGAGCGCGGCCGACGTCGAAGCGATGCTCGCCGACTTAGCAGCCAAGGAGGCCTGAGCGCCATGCGCGAAGACACCTACCAGCAGGACCGCGCACACCTCGCGGGACTCACCGACGAACAGCTCGAGGCGCGCTTCTGGGAGCTCGCCGAGGGCGCGGTCGCGCCGCTCGTCGAGCTCGCCCGCACGCACACCTCGCCCTCTATCGAGCGCAGCGTGCTCATGCGCATGGGCATCGACTCGCGCACCTGCATGGCCGTCGTCGCGGAGTGCGAGAAGCGCGCCCTGCTCGGTCACGGCGCAGGCCAGATCGTGCTGCAGTGCGCGACCGCCCAGAACGTGTCGGTGGTCGAGGCCGCCCGGCTTCTCGCCGCCGGCGAGGCCTGGGACACGGTCGAGGCAAGTGGGGGGCGCCCCATGTCTGACGCGCCCCTCAAGCCCAACGAGAAGCTCGACGTGAAGGCGCTGCTCGAGGGCATCGCCGACTACCGCCCGCGGCGCAAGGGCTGGCACTGGCGCGAGCCGGTGGCCGACCAGCAGCTCGGGCCCTTCCTGTACAAGGAGACCTCGAAGGGCCTCACCAACAGCGTGCCTCTGCCGGCGGCCCACTACTTCGGCGACATCGATCCGCAGCCCGACTGCGTGGTCACCACCGAGATCGCCAGCGGGCGCTTCGAAGACGACATCCGCCGCATGCGCATGGCGGCCTGGCACGGCGCCGACCACATGATGGTCATCCGCACCGCCGGGCAGAGCCACATGGACGGCCTGCTCGAGGGCACTCCCGAGGGCATCGGCGGCATCGCCGTCACCCGCAAGCAGGTGCGCGCCACGCGGCGCGCCATCGACCTGATCGAAGACGAGGTCGGCCGGCCCATCAACTTCCACTCCTACGTGAGCGGCGTGGCCGGCCCCGAGATGGCCGTCATGTTCGCCGAAGAGGGCGTCAACGGCGCCCATCAGGACCCGCAGTACAACGTGCTCTACCGCAACATCAACATGTACCGCAGCTTCGTCGACGCAGCGGTGGCCAAGCACGTCATGGCCAGCGTGCGCATGGCCCAGATCGACGGCGCCCACAACGCCAACGCCACGGCCCGTGAGGCGTGGAAGGTCATGCCGGAGCTGCTCGTGCAGCACGCCATCAACTGCGCCTACTCCGAGGCGGCCGGCATGCCCAAGGCCGACATCTGCCTGTCGCACCGTGCCGCCCGACGCGCCGCCGGCGCCCTGCATGCGCATGGACCTGCCCTACGCGGTCGCCCTGCGCGACCTCTTCGGGCGAGTACAAGATGCGCGCTCAGCAGAACACGCGCTACATGGAGTCGTGCAGCCGCGAGGCCACCGTCAGCCACGTCATGAACCTCATGATCAGCCGCCTGACGAGCGCCGACATCCAGAGCACGATCACCCCCGACGAGGGCCGCAACGTGCCCTGGCACTACAACAACGTGCACGCCGTGAACACCGCCCGCCAGTCGCTGGTGGGCATGGACGGCCTGCGCGAGTTCGTGAAGCTCGACCTCGACAACCCCGAGTTCCAGAGCGGCGTGCGCGAGTTGAAAGAGCGCGCCGTGCTGTTCCTCGAGGCCATGGAGCGCGACGGCGGCTACTTCGCCGCGGTCGAGCAGGGCTACTTCGTCGACTCCGGCGAGTACCCCGAGACCAACGACGACGGCATCGTGCGCTTCGCCGACGGCGGCGTCGCCGCGGGCACCATCGTCGAGCGGGCCGACGACTACCTGGCGCCGGTCTGCCACCACTTCGGCGAGAACCACCTGCCCGAAGGGCTCGCCAAGCCCTGCGACCTGATCGGCGGCTGCACGCTGTGCGACGTCGAGAAGGTGCCCTTCACCGACGAGCTCGACCCCGAAGACAACGTCAACGTGCGCCTCGAGCGCAGACCGCCGAGCTCCGCGAGAAGGGCCTCATCAAGCCCGAGGTCGAGTGGGCCGGCGACGGCATCGTCGTGGTCACGCTCTTCCTGCCGGCTTCCGAGAGGGTGGCCGAGTTCGCCGCCCTCGAGCTCGCCAAGGCCATGAACCTGCACGACCCCGAGGTCATCCACAAGCAGGTCATGCACCCCGCCGAGGGCACGCTGGTCGAGGTCAAGGGCCGTCTCGAGGTGACCATCGACCCGGCCACCCTCGTCATCCCGCCGCCGCCCGACATATTGTCGGCCGACGAGGTCCGCGCCTTCGTCAAGGAGCACGGCCTCAAGATCGTCGGCCGCCACCGTCGGCGAAGACGAGCACTCGGTGGGCATGCGCGAGATCATCGACATCAAGCACGGCGGCCTCGAGAGCTTCGGCGTCGCCTGCGAGTACCTGGGCACCTCTGTGCCGGTCGAGAAGGTGCTCGACGCCGCCATCGAGCACGCCGCCGACGCGGTGCTGATCTCGACGATCATCACCCACGGCGACATGCACCGCCAAAACATGGAGAAGCTCGCCGACCTGGCCGTCGAGAAGGGCGTGCGCGACAAGCTGCTGCTCGTCGCCGGCGGCACCCAGGTGACCTCCGAGCTGGCCCGCAGCTGGGGCATGGACGCCGGCTTCGGACGCGGCACGAAGGGCATCGACGTAGCCTCGTTCATGGTCAAGGCCCTGCGCGAGCGGGGCAAGTAGACTGGCACACGATGACGCACGCGCATCCGCACACGCACAGCGATGCCCGCCTGCACGCGCACCGATACGCGCTCAGGCAGACCGACGGTCGCGTGACCGTCGCGGGCACCACAGGCCGGGGGGCGGGCGGCGCCAAAGGCGCCGCCCGCCCCGTCGACGCCCTGGTCGCCGAGATCGGCTCGACGACCACCGTGGTCTCGGCCTTCGACGGGCTCTCCGGCTATCCGGCGACGCGTTCCTACGGCTGCTCGGCCAGGGCGTGGCGCCGCGACCTCGGTGGCCGGCGGCGACGTCACCATCGGCGTCGGCGCGGCCAGGGCGGCCCTCGAAGAGCGGCCGCCGGGCCGCTCGCGCCGCGCCTCACGCTGGCCACCAGCTCGGCCGCCGGCGGCCTGCGCATGACCGTCCACGGCCTCACGGCGCGCATGACCGCCATGGCCGCGCGCGAGGCCGCCCTGGGGGCCGGCGCCGTCGTCAACTACCAGACGGCCGGCCGCCTGCGCGACCACGACCTGCGCCAGATCGCCGCCGCGCGTCCCAACCTCGTCCTGCTGGCCGGCGGGGTAGAGGGCGGCGACTGCGAGACCATCCTCTTCAACGCGCGCCGCCTCTGACCGAGCTCGAGCTGCGCCCCATCGTCGTGTACGGCGGCAACTCGGTGGTCGCGACGACGCCCGCGAGCTGCTCGAGCACGCCGGTTTCAGCGTGCGCGTCACCGCACAACGTCTACCCGGGCATCGACGAGCTCGACATCGTGCCGGCGCGGGCCGTCATCCACGACGCCTTCGAGGAGCACATCATCCACGCTCCGGGCATGGAGCGCATCGGCGAGGTCGTGAACGGCCGCATCCTGCCCACGCCGGGCGCCGTGCTGCTGGCCGCCGAGCGGCTCGCCGACGACGCTCGGCGACCTGGTCGTGGTCGACGTCGGCGGCGCCACCACCGACGTGCACTCGGTCACCGACGGCAGCCCCGAGTATCGGCGCCATGCAGACCGAGCCGCAGCCCACAGCAGGCGCACCGTCGAAGGCGACCTGGGCACCTTCGTGAGCGCGGCCGCACGTGGCCGCCATGATGCCCGTCGCCGAGCGCGCCGCCGAGCTGCCTCCGCCGCTGCCGCAGATGCCCGCCCGAGATCGCGGCCGCGCGCGCGCTGGCCGCACTTCGCCGCCGTCACCGCCGTGCAGCGCCACGCCGGGCGGCTCTCCCATCTCTACACGCCCACCGGCCGCCAGACCGTGGCCCGCGGCCGCGACCTCACGGCCTGCCGCCTGCGTGATCGGCACCGGCGGCGCGCTCACGCGCCTGCCCGGCGGCGAAGCCATGCTGCAGGCCGACGCGCGGCAGCGGCGGCGAGCGCCTGCTGCCGCCCGCCGAGGCGCGCCTGCGTGCTCGACGCGACTACATCTTCGCCGACTGCGGCGCGCTGCTCGCGCACTTCGAGGGTGCCGCGGTGGTGGCGCTCATCAGGTCGAGTCTGGCGGTCTGACAGGCCCCACCGGCGCGTGGGAGAGCGCCCCCGACGGTGGCTGCCCCGATGATAGAGTGAGAGACGCGGGCGACGAGGGGGGAGAAGTGCCGATCTGTGGGGTCTGCGGCGTCACGATCGCCGAAGACCAGGGCTGTCCGACGTGCGGCGCTCGCGGCGTGCCGGTCGCGCCCGACCTGGCCGTGGCCGCGCCGGCCTGGCCGCCGGTCCCTGCGCGACCCGCCGCTGTAGCCGCACCCCCGGCGGCGTACTCGCGCTCCGCCGAGTGTCTCTGGTTCATCATCGCCGGCGGCCTCACCGTGGTGTTGTCGACCCTGCTCGACTGGACCGTGCAGCTGTCGCCGACGATGGTCTGGGGTCCGGCGTTCGAACTTTCGTACTGGACCGGTCTCGCGCCATCGGCGCTCAGGGGCATCTCTGCCTTCGACCTCACGCTCTACCTGGGCGACGTGACGGTCACCGTGCTGTGCGGCGCCTGCGCCCTTCTGGCCGTTCGCGCTCTGCTGACTCAGGGCCGCCTGCCTGCCCGCCTCGTGGCCGCGTGCGGCCTTGCGGCGATCGTCGTGTTCGCCGTCGAGTTCGTGCGCTGGCTCGTGCCCGGCAGCGTGGTGCTGGTCCTCATCGTCAGCATCGTCGGCGCCGCCCTGCTCGTGGCCGGGGCGCTGAGGCTTGCGCGGCGCTGACGCCGTCGGCGCAGGGTGACGGTCGGGCCCCGGCGGGGCATCCACAGTCGTACATGATCGGCGCCTCCTCACATCCTTCTCTCGAGCCGTTCACCCCACAGGTGCGGGCGTGGTTCGAGCGCGCCTTCGCCGCGCCCACGCCCGCCCAGGTGCAGGCCTGGCCGGCCATCGCCAGCGGAGAGCCACGCTTTGATCTCGGCCCCGACCGGCTCGGGCAAGACGCTGGCCGCCTTCCTGTGGGCGCTCGACCAGTTCGTGGCGCGCCGACGCTTCGCCCCGCCGGCCGGCACGGGGCGCGGCCAACACGGGCCGCGCCTGGTCTACATCTCGCCGCTCAAGGCGCTCGGCTACGACGTCGAGCGCAACCTGCGGGCGCCGCTGCGCGGGCATCGGGCGCCGACGTGCGCGGTCGCGGTGCGCACCGGCGACACGCCGCAGCAGCGAGCGCCGCGACCTGCTGCGCGACCCGCCCGACATCCTCATCACCACGCCCGAGTCGCTCTACCTCATGCTCACCGGCCGGGCGCAGGCGCTGTTCGCCGACGTCGAGTGGTGTCATCGTCGACGAGATCCACGCCGTGGCGCCGACCAAGCGGGGCGCCCACCTCGCGCTGTCGCTCGAGCGCCTGGTCGCAGCAGGCCGGCCGCGACGTGCAGCGCATCGGCCTCTCGGCCACGCAGCGGCCGCTCGACGAGGTGGCGCGGTTCCTGGTGGGTCCGGCGCGCGACTGTGCCGATCGTCGACGCCGGGGTGCGCAAGCCGCTCGACCTGCGGATCCACGTGCCGGTCGAGTCGATGGTCGAGCCCGACGCTGCCGATCGAGCTCGACAGCGTCGCCGGGCGGCGAGGCCGACGCGGCGCTCGATCTGGCCGGCGATCTACCCCGAGCTGCTCGAGCTCGATCCGCGAGCACCGCTCCACGCTCGTCTTCGTCAACAACCGCCGCCGCCGAGCGCATCGCTCTGCGCCTGAACGACCTCGCCGCGCGCGACGCGCAGCGCGCAGAGCCGTCGAGGGCGCGAAGGACGGCGCCGCGCACGGCGCTAGCGGCGCGCCGAGGCGCCCGCGCCGGCGCGAGATCGCCCGCGCCCATCACGGCTCGCTGGCGCGCGAGCAGCGCCTGATCATCGAGGACGCAGCTCAAGGCCGGCGAGCTGCCCTGCCTGGTGGCGACCTCGTCGCTCGAGCTCGGCATCGACATGGGGGCCATCGACCTCGTCGTCCAGGTCGAGTCGCCCAAGTCGGTGGCCCGCGGGCTGCAGCGCATCGGCCGCGCCGGCCACGCGGTGGGCGAGGTCTCGCGCGGGCGGATCTTCCCCAAGTTCCGCGCCGACCTGCTCGAGTGCGCCGTGGTCGGCGCGGCGCATGCGCGAGGGGCTGATCGAGACACACGGTCGTGCCCCGCAACCCGCTCGACGTGCTCGCCCAGCAGATCGTGGCCATCGCCGCCGCGGCCGGCGACGAGGGCGTGGCGGTCGACGCCTGTTCGCGCTCGTGCCGGCGCACCTGACCGTTCGCCGACCTGAGCGCCGCGCAGCTCGAGAACGTGCTCGACATGCTCGACGGGCGCTACCCGTCGCAGGAGTTCGCCGAGCTGCGCGCCGCGCATCGTCTGGGATCGGCTCGCCGGGCACGTCCGCGCCCGGGCGGCGCGCGCGCCCTGGCGGTGACCAACGGCGGGACGATCCCCGACCGCGGCCTCTTCAGCGGTGAACCTGCCCGACGGGCGCCGGGTCGGCGAGCTCGACGAGGAGATGGTCTACGAGGCGCGCGCCGGGCAGACGCTTCCTGCTGGGCGCCACCGACGTGGCGCATCGAGGAGATCACGCGCGACCGCGTGATCGTCACGCCCGGCCCCGGGCGTGCCCGGGGCGGTGCCGTTCTGGAAGGGCGACGGCGTGGGCCGCCCCGCGAGCTGGGCGCGGCGATCGGCGCCTTCGCGCGCTGGGCCGTCGACCAGGACGCCGAGGCGCTCGCAGCGCGACTACGACCTCGACGAGCGCGCGGCGCGCAACCTGCTCGCCTTCCTGCGCGAGCAGCAGGAGGCGACTCGCGTGGTGCCCGTCGGACCGCGCCGATCGTGGTCGAGCGCTTCCGCGACGAGATCGGCGACTGGCGGCTCTGCGTGCTCTCGCCCGTTCGGCGGCCGCGTCCACGCCGCCTGGGCGCTGGCGCTCGAGCGCGCGGATCCGCGACGCGCTTCGGCCTCGACGCCGGACGCGATCTGGTCGCGACGACGGCATCATCGTCCACCTGCCCGACGCCGACGAGCCGCCCGGCGCCGAGCTGGTGCTGCTCGAGCCGGACGAGGTCGAGGAGCTGGTGGTCGCCGAGCTCGGCGCCTCCGCCCTGTTCGGCGCACGTTTCCGCGAGAACGCCGCCCGCGCGCTGCTCATCCCGCGCGCCGGCCCGGGCGAGCGCACGCCGCTGTGGCAGCAGCGCCTCAAGTCGCAGTCGCTGCTCGAGGTGGCGCAGCCGCTACCGGCAGCTTCCCGATCATCCTCGAGACCTACCGCGAGTGCCTGCGCGACGTGTTCGACGTGCCGGGGCTCGTCGAGCCTGCTGCGCGTCGCTCACACGGCGCGAGCTCTCCCTGGTCGAGGTCGAGACGGCGACCGCCTCGCCGTTCGCCTCCTCCCTGCTGTTCGACTACGTCGCCACCTACATGTACGAGGGCGACACGCCCAACGCCGAGCGGCGCGCGGCGGCGCTGGCGCTCGATCGCGACCTGCTGCGCGAGCTGCTCGGGCAGGAGGAGCTGCGCGAGCTGATCGACCCAGCCGCGCTCGCGTCCGTCGAGGACGACCTGCAGTGGCTCAGCGAAGCTGCACGGCGGGCGGCCGGTCGCGACGCGCTGCACGACATGCTGCGGCTGCTCGGCGACCTGTCGACTCGACGAGGTCGCGCAGCGGGTCGTGGCCGGCGTCGACGCGCGCTCGATGCTCGTTGCGCTGGAGGGCGAGCGACGAGCGGTCCGGGTCCGGGTCGGCGGCGAGGAGCGCTGGATCGCCGCCGACGGATGCCGGCCTTTACCGCGACGCGCTCGGCGTGGTCCCGCCCGGCGGGCTCCCCGACGCGTTCCTTGCCGACGTACCTGACGCGCTAGTGCGGATCGTGCGGCGGTTCGCCGCGCAGCACGGGCCGTTCGTGGCGTCGGAGCTACGCGACTCGCTTCGGCGTCGACTGCTCAGCCGGCCCTCGGGCCAACTCGAGCGCGACGGCGACCTCGTGCGTGGCGAGCTGCGCCCGCGGCGGCACGCAGCGCGAATGGTGCGACGTCGAGGTGCTGCGCCGCTTGCGCCGGGCGTCGCTGGCGGCGCCTGCGGCGTGAGGTCGAGCCGGTCGAGCCAGCGTGCCCTGGCGCGCTTCCTGCCCGGCCTGGCAGGGCGTCGATCGCCGCCCGTCCTCAGGTGCCGGAGTCGACCGCCTCCGCGACGTGCTCGTGCCGCTGCAGGGTCTGGCGCTGCCGGCGGACGTCTGGGAGCGCGACGTGCTCCCGCGCCGGGTCGGCGCCTACTCGCCGGCGTGGATCGACGAGCTGTGCGCGGCGGGCGAGCTCGTCTGGGTCGGCGCCGGCGCGCTGGGCCGCTCCGGCGGCGGGTGGCCCTGTACTTCCGCGAGGACGCTCCGCTGCTCGGCGCACCGCCGTCTCGGGGCGAGCGTTGAGCAGACGCCCGCGCACGATGCGCGTGCGCGAGCGTCTGGAACGCGGCGCGTGCTTCTTCACCGACCTGCTCGTCGAGGTGGGCTGGCCGGCGGCCGAGCTTCAGGAGGTCATCTGGGACCTCGTGTGGGCCGGCGAGGTGACAAACGACGCGTTCGCGCCGCTGCGCTCGCGCCGGTCACCGCGGCCGGCCCTCGCGGCGCTGGCCAGCGGCCGACCGGCGCGCCGGCCTCGCCGTCGCGCTCGAGCGGCGCTTCTCGGCGGCGGCCGGCGTGGCTCGGCCGCTTTCACCGCCCTCCGCGCCGTGCGCCGCTCCAGGGCCGCTGGTCGCTGACGGCGTCGCTGTTCGGCTCGCTGACGCCGGCCGTCCGCCGCCGCGCCCTGGCTGAGCTGCTGCTTGAACGCTACGGCATCCTCACTCGCGAGCAGGTCCTCGCCGAGGGCGTGCCCGGTGGGTTTGCGGCGCTCTACTCGGGCTGTACGCGCTCGAGACCCTCGGCGCCGCACGGCGGGGGTACTTCATCGAGGGGCTCGGCGGCGCCCAGTTCGCGCTGCCCGGGGCGGTCGAACGCCTGCGCGTGCCCGAGTCCGACGAGGCGCGCGCCGTCGTGCTGGCCACCGCCGACCCCGCGCAGCTCTACGGCGCGGCGCTGCACTGGCCGAGGCGGGGGAGGCCGGCGCCCACGGCCCGTCGCGGCGGCCCGGCGCCTACGTCGTGCTCGTCGGCGGCCTGCCGGTCGTCTCGGTCGAGGCTGGGGGCCATACGCTACGGGTCCACGACGATCGCGACCCCCTCGGGTCGCGCATGCGCTGGCCGCGCTGGCGGCGGCGGTGCGTGAGGGCCGGGTCCCACGCCTGGCCATCGAGAAGATCGACGGCGAGCCCGCCATCGCCTCGCCGCGCAAGGTCGCGCTGCTCGACCTGGGGTTTCGGGCGGGCCCCCGCCGCCTCACGCTGAACCGCGGCGATGCCTGAGGGCGACACCATCCACTACGCCGCCCTGCGGGTGGGCGGCGCGCTTGCCGGCCGCGTGCCCGACCGCGTCGTCACGCCGCATCCGCGCTTTGCCCGCGACCGCTGGCCCGAGCGGCTTGCCGGCCGCCCCGTCGAGGCCGTCGAGGCGCGCGGCAAGCACCTGCTGCTGCATTTCGGCGGCGGCCTTGCGATCCACTCCCATCTGCGCATGACCGGCGCCTGGCGGGTGCTGCCCCGCGGTGACCGTTGGCCGCGCTCACCGCACGCCGCCTGGCTCGTGATCGGCTGCGGCGACGACGACGTCGTGCAGTTCGACGGTCCCGTGCTCGAGCTGCTCACCGAGGCCCGGCTGCGCTCCGATCCGCGCCTGCGCGGCCTGGGGCCCGACATCGTGGCGGCGGCGCCCTTCGACGAGGTCCGCTTTCTACGCCGTCTGCGCGAGGACGACCCCACGCGGCCCTTCGGCGACGCCCTGCTCGACCAGCACACGGTCGCCGGCATCGGCAACTTCTGGAAGTCCGAGGGCTGCTGGGCGGCCAGCGTCGACCCGTGGCGGCCGCTGGCCGCCGTGAGCGACGACGAGGCGCTGGCCGTCGTGCGCGCCCTGCGTCCGCTCATGCAACGATCGGCCGCCGACGGCCGGCAGGACCGCTTTCGCACGATCTACGACCGCGCCGGCCGTGCCTGCCCGCGCTGCGGGGCGGGCAGCCGCATCCGCTTGCGGGGTCAGGGCGACGACAATCGTACGACCTACTGGTGCCCCTCCTGCCAGAGCTGACCCGGGAGGGGGGGGGGTGGCGAGCGTCGGGTGAAGGCCGTCAGCTGCCGGGCAGCACGAGAGACGGCGCCCGGCTTGCGCTTTCGGCGCCGTCCGTCATAAGCTTGTGTATCAAGAATATGCAGGAGGCCCATGACCGCTCGCGCGACGCTCACCATCGACCTCGACAAGATCGCCGACAACGCCCGCCGGGTCGCGGCCGCGCTCGGTGACCTGTACGTGGTCGGCGTGACCAAGGTCACCTGCGGCAGCCCCGAAGTCGGACGCGCCCTGCTCGACGGCGGGGCGCGGGCGCTCGGCGAGTCGCGCCTCGAAAACGCGGCGCGGCTGCGCGACGCCGGCATCGAGGCGCCCATCTGGCTGCTGCGCTCGCCGCCGCCGGCGCTCGCCGCCGACACCGTGCGCCTGACCGACGTCTCCCTCGAGAGCGAGCTCGAGACCGTGCTCGCCCTCGAGCGCGCGGCGGCCCACGCCGGCCGGCGTCACGGCGTGATCGCCATGGTCGATCTGGGCGATCTGCGCGAGGGCATGCTGCCGGCCGACCTGCCCGCCTTCGTCGACTCGGTCGAGCGCCTCGAGCATGTCGAGCTCGCCGGCGTCGGCGTGAACCTCACCTGCTACGGCGCCGTCCGCCCGACGCCCGTCAACCTCGGCGAGCTGGCCGCGCTCGCCGCGCAGACCGAACGGCGCCTGGGGCGCCGCCTGGCCTTCGTGTCGGGTGGCAACTCGGGCAGCATCGCCCTGGCGGTGGCGGGCGACATGCCGGCGGCCGTCAACAGCCTGCGCATCGGCGAGACCATCCTGCTGGGCGTCGACACCCTCACCCGCGAGCCCACCCTGGGCCTGCACACCGACGCCTTCGTCGTAGATGCGCCGGTCATCGAGTGCAAGGTCAAGCCCAGCATGCCCGTCGGCGAGACCGCCCAGGACGCCTTCGGCAACCGCCCCACGTTCGTCGATCGCGGCGAGCGGCGCCGCGCCATCTGCGCCCTGGGCCGCCAGGACGCGCCCGCCGAGGGGCTCGTGCCCCGCGACCCGCGCGTCCAAGTGCTGGGCGCCTCGAGCGACCACCTCATCCTCGACGTCGAGGCGGTCGAGCCGCCGCCGCGCCTGGGTGAGAGCTTCAGCTTCGTACCCGGCTACGGCGCCACGCTGCAGCTCAGCACGTCGCCGTACGTCGACACCACGTTTGTCCACTCCGCCGGCCTGACGCCCAAGATCGTGGCGCGGAGTACCCCGATCACGTGAAAGAGGAGTGAGCATGGCAGACAGAACCAAAGTCCTGATCATGGGAGCCGCGGGCCGCGACTTCCACAACTTCAACACCTACTTCCGCGACAACGAGAGCTACGAGGTGGTGGCCTTCACCGCCACGCAGATCCCCTACATCAACGACCGCAAGTACCCGGCCGAGCTCGCAGGCTAGCTCTACCCGAACGGCATCCCGATCCACGACGAATCCGAGCTCACCGACCTCGTCAAGAAGTACCGTCCCGAGCAGGTCGTCTTTGCCTACTCCGACGTGCCCTACGAGTACCTCATGCACCGTTCGGCGCTGGTCAACGCCCTGGGCTGCGACTTCCGCCTGATGGGCCCCGACCACACCATGGTCAAGTCGACCAAGCCGGTCATCGCCGTGTGCGCCGTACGCACCGGCGCCGGCAAGAGCCAGACCACCCGCAAGATCCAGACCATGCTGCGCGAGGCCGGCAAGAAGGTCGTCTCGATCCGCCATCCCATGCCGTACGGCGATCTCGTCAAGCAGCGCGTGCAGCGCTTCGCCACGGTCGAAGACCTGGCAAGAACGAGTGCACGATCGAAGAGATGGAAGAGTACGAGCCGCACGTCGTGGCCGGCAACGTGATCTACGCCGGCGTCGACTACGAAGCGATCGTGCGCGAGGCCGAAAAAGAGGCCGACATCATCCTCTGGGACGGCGGCAACAACGACTACAGCTTCTACAAGGCCGACCTCTACATCACCGTCGCCGACCCGCATCGCCCGGGCGACGGCCTCGTCTACTACCCCGGCGAGGTCAACCTGCGCCTGGCCGACGTCGTCGTCATGAACAAGATCGACTCCGCCGACAGGGCCGGCATCGAAGCCGAGCTCGACGCCGTGCGCTCGGTCAACCCCAACGTGCAGATCATCATGGCGCGCCTCGCCGGTCACGGTCGACAAACCCGAGCTGATCCGCGGCAAGCGCGTCCTGGTGGTCGAAGACGGCCCCACGCTCACCCACGGCGAGATGAAGTACGGCGCCGGCATGGTGGCCGCCCGCCAGCTCGGCGCGGCCGAGTTCATCGACCCGCGGCCGTTCGCCACGGGCGAGATCAAGGCGACCTTCGAGAAGTACCCCAACATCGGCACCCTGCTGCCCGCCATGGGCTATTCAGACCAGCAGCTCAAGGACCTCGAGACGACCATCAACGCCTCGGGCGCCGACGTAGTCGTGATCGGCACGCCGATGGACCTGCGCCGCATCGTCAACATCAAGCTGCCGGCAGTGCAGGTGGGCTACGACCTGCAGGAGATCGGTCATCCGACCCTCGAAGACGTCCTGCGCGAGCGCAAGTTCATCTGAGGCAGAGACCAAGGCCATCTGCTACCATCTCGTGCAGTCGACGGGGGGCGGGCCGCCAATGGCGGCCCGCCCCCCCGTCTCACGAACAGCCCTCGGACTTTGAAAGCGAAGGAGGCCGCATGACCGCGTTGCAGGACCGCATCACCAGGCTGGGCCTCACCGGCCGTGACTTCCTCACCGTGCACGACTACGCGCCCGACGAGATCGGCGCGCTGCTCGACCTGGCGGTCGAACTCAAGGCCGCCCAGAAGGCGGGCGTGGCGCACGCCGTGCTGACCGGCAAGGCCGTCGGCATGATCTTCACCAAGACCTCGACGCGCACGCGCATCTCGTTCGAGGTGGGCATCGCCCAGCTCGGCGCCCAGCCGCTCTACCTGAACGCCAACGACATCCAGCTGCGCATCGGCGAGACCATGAAGGACACCGGCAACGTGTTGTCGCGCTACCTCGACGCCATCATGATCCGCACCTACGCCCAGGCCGACGTGGTCGACCTGGCGGCCAGCGCCACGGTGCCCATCATCAACGGCCTGACCGACGACCATCATCCCTGCCAGGCGATGGCCGACGCGCTCACCGTCAAGGAGCACTGCGGCGGGCTCGAAGGCCGCAAGCTGGTCTACTCGGGCGACGGCAACAACGTGGCCCACTCGCTGGCCGAGGTCGGCGCCAAGACCGGCATGCACGTGGTCATCTGCACGCCCGACGACTTTCGCCCCGACGAGGACATCGTCGCCCGCGCCCGCGCCGACGCCAGCGAGACCGGCGCCACCATCGAGCTCACGAGCGACCTGCGCGCGGCCGTCAAGGGCGCCGACGTGATCTACACCGACACCTTCACGAGCATGGGCCAGGAGTCGGAGCACGACGTGCGCCTCGCCGCCCTTCGCGACTATCAGGTCAACGACGAGCTGCTGGCGCTGGCAGGCCCCCAGGTGCACGTCATGCACTGCCTGCCGGCGCACTGGGGCGAAGAATCGACCGAGGCGGCGCTCTACAGCTCGCAGTCGGTAGTCTTCGACCAGGCCGAGAACCGCCTGCACGCCCAGAAGGCCGTCATGGCGGCGCTGATCGGGTAGCGGAGCCTCCGCCTGCGCTTCCGGGCTGCTCCCCGGGGCGCGTACGCTCCGGCGCCGCGATCCCGGGGCTACGCCCCTAACGCCACGACGTGAACCAGGCGAGACGGGCGTAGTAGGCGTACGACGACGTCTGCGACACGACGAAAGGCAGCCAGGCCAGGCCCAGCCCGACGACGGCGCCGACGTAGGTCCAGGCGACGATCGCGCCGATGCCCGGGGCGGCGCTTGCGGCTCCGCCGGGATCGGCGCCCGCGCTTGTCGCCGCGGCCGCGCCGGGGGCGTCGCTCGCGCCTGGGCCGGCGCCCTCTGCGGTCCGCCGCGCCCGGCGGGCGCGGGCCGCGACCACGCCCGCAAACGCCGCAAACGCCGCCAGCGCCGCGAGACGCACCGCGAGCGTGCCGCCTGCCGCCGCGCCCGCGGTGGCGACGCCCACGACCACACAGAGCGCCGCCCAGCGGCGGCCTAGCGGCCGCGGCCCCGCCAGGCGGGCAAGCGCCGCGGCCACGAGGATGGCCAGGAACGGGATGACCGGCGTGAGGTAGTAGATGTACGACTGGCGGCTCGTGGCCAGCCAGGGCAGGTAGAGCACGGCGACCAGGGCGGGCGCCGTCGCCAGCCTCGGGTCGCGGCGCCGCACGGCGAGCCAGGCGAGCCAGACAAAGGCGGCGATCGAGCCCCAGAACAGCAGCGGGTTGCCGATCGCGATCAGCCCGAGCACACCCCGCGGCGAAAGCTCCCAGCGGTACCAGATGGGCGTGGCGTCGAACAGCCAGGTGAGCGGCCGTGAGGCCAGGTTCGACGTGCCCGACACGTTCCAGCCGAAGGTCGCCATGTAGCCCTGCAGGTGAAGCCACTGGCCCACGGTGTGGCCGCTGGCGAAGTAGTCGGCGTAGCTTGCCAGGTAGACCAGCAGGGGCGCCGCGACAAGCCAGGCGGCGGCGCGCGCGAGGGCGGCGCCGCCCCTCGGGCGCTCCGCGCGGTCGGCGCGCCGCGCGCGCACCCAGTCCAGCGCCACGATCGCCGCGGCGCCCAGCAGGGCGAGGACGCCCGACCACTTGCTGGCGAGCGCCAGGCCTCCGGCGAGCCCACAGAGCGCGAGCCAGCGCGTCGCCCTGCCGGACTGCACGTAGCGCAGGGCGCAGTAGATGCAGACGGCCGACCAGAGCGCGACGAAGGGGTCGAGCACGCCGATGCGCGACTCGGCGATGAGCATGGTGTCCGAGGCGGCCAGCACGAGGGCGGCGAGCGCCCAGGGCGGAGACAGGCGCAGGCGGCGGGCCAGCGGGTAGACGAGCGCGATCAGCAGGGTGCCGGCGAGCGCCGACGGCACCCGCCAGCCCCAGGGATCGTCGCCCAGCAGGGAGATGCCGGCGGCGATCGAGAGGGTGCCGAGCGGGGGGTGGGCCAGTGAGAGGCTGTCGCCGGGCTTCCACGGCGACGGCCGCTGCGGCCCGATGTCGCCGTGCACTACGGAACGCGCGTCGTGCACGTAATAGTGCTCGTCGAAGACGAGCGTGGGGAAGGCGTCGAGCGAGACCAGGCGCGCCGCCGCCGACAGCGCCACGACGATCAGCACGAGCGCGAGGATCGCCCTCGGCGTGGTGGCGCGACGGGCCGGGGCCGCGGCCGCCATCAGATCCAGTTGCGGAACCACATGAGGTGGTAGAAGTGCGTGGTCGAGATGCTCAGGTCGATGAGGATCGGCAGAAAGGCTAGGCAGACGCCGGTGACCGCTCCGGCGTACGTCCAGGTGAGGTAGGGCCACAGGCCGCGGGCGCGCGGCCACACGATGAGCAGCACCACGGCGAACAGCACGACGGCGAGCGCCACCACCAGCACGGCGCGGGCGAACACCGGCGAGACCAGGGACGGGTCGCGCCAGAACAGCCAGGCGGCCGCCTGCCCGATCGGGTACCACAGCAGGGCGGTGACCAGGGCGGCGGCGGCGTAGAAGCCCGCCGCCCACTGCCAGCGCGGCACGCGGGCGCGCGAGAGCTCGCGCAGCACCATGGCGACCGCCAGGGCCATGAACGGCGCCACCGGCGTCATGTAGTACATGAACGAGGTGCGCGAGGCTGAGAACCACGGCAGGTAGAGCAGCGCGACGATCAGCGGCAGCAACGCCAGCTCGCGGTCGCGTCGCAGGACGGCCAGCACCAC
This sequence comes from uncultured Actinomycetes bacterium, assembly GCA_963753695.1. GTDB lineage: Bacteria > Actinomycetota > Thermoleophilia > UBA2241 > UBA2241 > Bog-752. Next base: position 28,604 of record CAVWDG010000008.1, on the reverse strand, counting down.
GAGGGCGACGAGCGCCGGTACCGAGGCCCACCAGAGCAGCGGGTTGCCGATCGAGATGATGCCGTGCACGGCGCCGTGCACCTGCTCGTAGTAGTACCACACCGGCCGGTAGTCGAAGATCCAGGTGTAGGCCTTCGAGGCGTAGGTGTGGGTGGCGTGCAGGTTCTCGTTGAACCACCACATCTCGTGCTGCAGCGCCCACCACTGCGAGAGGGTGTGACGGCCCTTGGTGAAGTAGTCGGCGTAGCTCGCGAAATAGAGGGCGACGGGCAGGACGACGAGCGCCAGCGCGGGGATGACGGCGTCGCGCAGGCCGAGCAGCGCCATCGTGGCCAGCGGGCGCCGCCACGACCGCCGCCGGTAGAGGAGGATGATGGCAAGGGCCGCCACGCAGGCGAAGCCCCCCGACCACTTGGTGCCCAGGGCGAGGCCGCCGGCCACGCCGCACAGCATGAGCCAGCGCAGGCGGTGGCCGCTCTGCACGTAGCGCAGGGCGAGGTAGATGCACAGCACCGACCAGAGGGCGATGAAGATGTCGAGGGTGGCGATCCGCGACTGCACGATGCCCAGAAAGTCGGAGGCCGCCAGCACCAGGCCGAGCAGCGCCCAGACGGGCGCCAGGCCCAGCCGGCGGCCGAGCGGGTAGACCAGGGCGAGCAGCGCCACGCCAGCGATCGCCGCCATGATGCGCCAGCCGAACGAGGTGTTGCCGAACCCTGCCTCGCCGACGGCGATGGCGTACTTGCCGTACTCGGGGTGGGGCCACGAGATCTCTTTGCCCGGCTCCCACGGGTAGGACGTGGTGGGGCCGAGATAGCCGTGCAGGATGGTGTGGGCGTCGCGGGCGTAGTAGGTCTCGTCGAAGACGAGCGTGTTGGGCCGCTGCAGCTCGTACAGGCGCACGGTGGCCGAGGCGATGAGGATGAGAAGCACGAGCGTGATGATCACGCTGGGCGCCCGTTCGAAGCGCCGTGGGGCGGCGCCGTCGTCGATCCGGTCGGGGTGGTCGTGGGGCGGGGTAGGCGCCTCGCTGAACTCTGCGGTCTGTGCCATCCGGGCCATTATAGACAGAGGGGACTACTCCGTGACGGGCGGCGCGGCGGGGAGCGGCTCGGGATCTTTCATGGTCACGGCGACCAGCCAGGCGAGGCCGATGGCGATGAGCACGTCGCCGAGGCTGAAGACGTTGGCCAGGGGCAGCCAGTGCGGCACGCCCACGACGTCGCCCAGGAACCAGAGGTGCGTGTGTGCGCCGTCGAGCACCGAGTTGTTGTGGGGGTGCACCGACACCGGCAGGCCGGCGGTGCGCATGGCGGCGGCCCGGGCCGGCATGTAGCCGCGATTGGCGACGATGGTGATGGCGTTCAGCAGCACGCCGAGTCCGAACACCACGACCGGCGGGCGCGGCAGGTTGACCGCGACGAACACGAGCAAAAAGCCGTACGAGGCGATGTGCATGACGACCGGCGAGCCGTGCGGCAGCGGACTGACGAGCGGCGAGAAGGCCACGATCTGCAGCCCGAGGGCGGCCACGACGAGCCAGGGCAGGCGCAGCGAGAGGCGCTCGAGGTTGGCCAGGTTGCCGCCCAGCAACAGGCCGCCGACGAGCCCGCCGACGACGGCGGCGACGAGCACTAGCACGACGTCTCCGCTGTGGCTGTGGGCACGACGACCAAGTGCCGCTGCGAGTCTCCGCGGTAGACGCCGATGAACGTGTCGACCAGGTCGGGGTCGAACTGCCGGCCGGCGCCGCGGCGCAGCTCGGTGAGGGCGATCTCAGACGACAGCGCCGCGCGGTAGGGCCTGTCGGAGGTCATGGCGTCGTAGGCATCGGCCACGGTGATGATGCGCGCGCCGAGCGGGATGTGCGTGCCGGCCAGGCCGTCGGGGTAGCCGCGGCCGTCCCAGCGCTCGTGATGATGGCGGATGTAGTCGCGTCCCTTGCGATACATGCTGAACTGACCGGCGAGCTCGCTGCCGTCGGCGGGGTGGGCGATGATCGCCTTGCGTTCTTCGTCGGTCAGCGACGCCTGCTTGTAGAGGATGCGGTTGTCGGTCGCGATCTTGCCGAGGTCGTGCACGCGGGCCGCCGAGATCACCAGGTCGATCTCTTTGCGCGGCAGGTCGAGCGCCCGGGCGATCTCGCCGGCGTATTCGGCCACGCGGCGCGAATGCTGGTAGGTGTACTCGTCGCGCTTGTCGACGGTGTCGGCCAGCAGCACCAGGGCGTTGTCGGTCTCGGTCTGCAGGTTCGCGTAGAGCTTGAAGCCGTTGTAGATGACGAGGATGAGGAACGGGAAGTAGAGGATGTTCCAGCGGCTGTCCTGATAGGCGAAGGCCAGCAGCGCGCCGAGCGGCGCCATCGAGACGTAGAGCACGCCCATCTCGCGAAACGAGGCCGTCCATTCGTGAAAGAACGAGCGGCCCGAGAGGCTGATGACGACCGTGACCAGGGTGTCGTTGACCACCAGGAACACGACGGCCGCGACCAGGATGGCGAGGGCGTCGCCGCTCAGGTCGACGGGCCCCGGCACGGCGAGCAGCCGGTAGACGAGCGCCGCGAAGCCGGCCGACAGGGTGAGCTGGCCGGCGTTGAAGACGACGCGCGTCCAGTGGCGGCGCGAGATGATGAGGTCGCTGATGACCACGCCGCCGATGGCGACGATGCCGGCGAAGGCCGGGCCGTAGAGGATGGCGGCGGCAAAGCCCACCGTGAGCGACAGCGACATGCTGCCTTCGAGGCTCGACGCCACCGCCCAGCGTTCGCTGGTGACCGCCGCGGTCAGAAAGATGATGAGGTCGATCCAGTGGTCGGGCGGGAAGGTGCCGGCGGTCAACACGATGAGCACCGCGGCCGAGACCGCCACGATGCAGATGTATGTTGCCACAGCTGGCGACACGCGCGGTGCGGCTGCGGGAACCCCGGGAGTGGGCTGGTCGGTCACTGTTCTTCAGTGCAGCTTAGGCTGAGTCTGACGTTCGGTCGGGCCGGGCGCCGGGCTTCAGTCCCACTTCCACCAGGCGCCGCTGGCAACGGCCAACGCGACGACCAGGGCGAGTGCGATGACGACGCGGTTGTAGAGCAACGATCTCATGTTCCCTCTCCTTGGCCCGATGGTGTGTCTGCGTGCGGCCGGGCTGCTAGCTCCACTTCTTGGCTGCGCCGCTGGCCACCGCGATGCACACGATCAGTGCGATCATCGCGAGCCTGGGGTACTTGCTGTTCAACTTGCTCATGTCGACATCCTTTCTCGGGTAGATCCCCACCAGATCGACCCCGCTGTTCGGTCGGAACGACAGGCGTTCGCCGAGTGCGACTGGTCCCAGTGTAGGTGGGTATCGGCAGCGCGGCCACTCGACTTTAGCCGCAAACCGCCGCAAACGGGGATGCTGTAGGCGGCCGTGGGGTGGCGTCGGCATACGGGCGCAGCCTCGCGCGTGTGCGGCTGCGGCCCCGCGCGCCTCCCCGGACTGGAGTCAACGGCAGCGGTCGCACCGGCTGTGCCGCGTGTGATATCACTTCGCAAAGCTCACATGCGGGCCGCCGGGCGCGCCCCACTTGGCTGCACCCAGGCGATCAGGTCCAGAGAGGGCCATGCGAAGTCCGTGGGCGCTCGTCGCCGCGGCGCGAAGAGGGGGGGAACCCGATGTCCGACCCACAGCGCGAAGTGCTCGCCACGGTGAAAGACAAGGTCGCCAATCCGGCGCCGCTGGGGCTGATGGCGTTCGGCGTCACCACGGTGCTGCTCAACCTGCACAACGCCGGCCTGTTCGGCATGAACACCATGATCCTTGCCATGGCCGTCTTTTACGGCGGTCTCGCGCAGGTCGTCGTGGCCCTGCAGGAGTACAAGAAGAACAACGTCTTCGGGGCCACGGCGTTCGCCTCGTATGGCCTGTTCTGGCTGTCCTTTGTGGGCCTCATCGTGTTCCCGAAGTGGATGGGCGTCGACGCGCCGACCACGACCGCCGTCGGCTGGTATCTGCTCGCCTGGGGCGTGTTCACCGGTCTCATGTTCGTCGCGACGCTGCGCATCACGGTGTCGCTGCAGGTGGTCTTCGGCAGCCTCACGATCCTCTACGTGCTGCTGGCGCTGTCAGCCTGGACGGGCAACGCCACGCTCGGCAAGGTCGCCGGCTGGGAGGGCGTCTTCGTGGGCCTGTCGGCCATGTACGGAGCCATCGCCCAGATCTGGAACGAGGTCTACGGCCGGGTCGTGCTGCCGATCGGGCCGGTGCCCGCGTCGCACCGCGTCAAAGTCATGCCGTCGGCCAGCGGTCGCTAGAACCTCTCGCTTCTCGCGCACGAGTCTCGCGAACACGCTGCGGCGCGCCGCCTCGCGCACGAGTCTCGCGAAGGCGCTTCGGTGTGCTGCCTCGCGCTCGAGTCTCGCGAAAGCGCCTCGCGGGTCGCGTGCGCCTGCAGGCCGGCCCGCTCGCGGGAGCGGGCGGCGCGCCCCGTTCCCGGTCGCAGGTATATCCTTACGCACAGGATTGAACGAGGGCGCGCGCCGGCCGCGCGCGCCCCTGGTCACGAGCCGTTTCCGAACGATTGGAGGTCGCCATGAGCGCCGTCGGATCTGACCGCGTCGTGCGTGCGCCGCGAGGCACACAGTTGAGCTGCAAGAGCTGGCAGCAAGAGGCGCGCGATGCGCATGCTGATGAACAACCTCGACCCGGAGGTCGCCGAGCGTCCCCAGGACCTGGTCGTCTACGGTGGGGCGGGCAAGGCGGCGCGCAACTGGCAGGCCTTCGACGCCATCGTCGCCACCCTCAAGCGCCTCGAGAACGACGAGACGCTGCTGGTGCAGTCGGGCAAGCCGGTCGGCGTGTTCCAGACCCACGAGTGGGCGCCGCGCGTGCTCATCGCCAACGCCAACCTCGTGGGCGACTGGGACAACTGGGACGAGTTCCGCCGCTTGGACGCGCTGGGTCTCACCATGTACGGCCAGATGACGGCCGGCTCGTGGATCTACATCGGCACGCAGGGCATCCTGCAGGGCACCTACGAGACCTTCGCCGGCCGCCGGCGAGAAGCACTTCGGCGCGGACCTCGCCGGCCGGCTCGTGCTCACCGCCGGCCTGGGCGGCATGGGCGGCGCGCAGCCGCTGGCCGTCACCATGAACGGGCGGCGTGGCGCTGTGCGTCGAGGTCGACCCCGTGCGCATCAAGCGCCGCCTCGAGACCGGCTACGTCGACGTGTTCGACCGAGTCGCTCGACGAGGCCCTGCGCTGGGCCGCGGCCGCCACGGGCGCGCGCAAGCCGCTCTCGATCGGCCTGCTGGGCAACGCCGCCGACGTCTATCCCGAGCTCGTGCGGCGCGGCGTCGTGCCCGACCTGGTCACCGACCAGACTTCGGCCCACGACACCCTGAACGGCTACGTGCCCAACGGCATGACCCTGCCCGAGGCGCTGGAGCTGCGCCGCGCCGATCCCGCCGAGTACACCCGGCGTGCGGTCGCGGCGATGGTCACCGCATGTCGAGGCCATGCTCGCCCTGCAGAAGGCCGGCGCCAACGTCTTCGACTACGGCAACAACATCCGCGGCGAGGCCAAGGCCGCCGGCTACGCCGACGCCTTCGCCTTCCAGGGCTTCGTGCCGCTCTACATCAGGCCGCTGTTCTGCCGCGGCAACGGGCCGTTCCGCTGGGCGGCGCTGTCGGGCGACCCCGCCGACATCGCGCGCACCGACCGGGCCGTGCTCGAGACCTTCCCCGACAACGAGATGGTCACCCGCTGGATCCGCATGGCCGCCGAGAAGGTCCACTTCCAGGGCCTGCCCTGCCGCATCTGCTGGCTCGAGTACGGCGAGCGCGCCAAGATGGGCGAGGTCTTCAACCAGCTTGTGGCCGACGGCGAGGTCAAGGCGCCCATCGTAATCGGCCGCGACCACCTCGACTCCGGGTCTGTGGCCTCGCCCTACCGCGAGACCGAGGCCATGCGCGACGGCTCCGATGCGATCGCCGACTGGCCCATCCTGAACGCCCTGCTGAACACGGCGGCCGGCGCCTCGTGGGTGAGCTTCCACCACGGCGGCGGCGTGGGCATCGGCAAGTCCATGCACGCCGGCATGGTCGTGGTGGCCGACGGTTCCGACATGATGGCCGAGCGCGTGCATCGCGTGCTCACCACCGACCCCGGCACGGGCGTCATGCGCCACGTCGACGCCGGCTACCCCGAGGCCATCGCCGCCGCCGCCGAGCTCGGCGTCGACGTGCCCATGGCGGGATCGTGAGCGAGGGTCCGGCGGCCTCGGGCTTCGGCCCGGGGCGGGGCGCTGGGCGGTCCAGCGACGGACAGGTGACAGCCGACTTCGTCGTGCGCCGCGTCGGCGAGCTCGTGACGCTCTCTCCGGCCGCAGTGACGGCGGCCGGCGCGGACCCTGTGGCCGACGACGACGGTCTCGGCGTGCTGCGCGACGGCGCCCTCGCGGCGCGCGACGGGCGCATCGTCTGGGTGGGCCGCGACGCACAGCTCGGCGCGGCCGTCGAGCTGCTCGACGGCGCCGCCGAGCTCGACGCGGCCGGCGCCTGCGTGCTGCCCGGCTTTGTCGACGCCCACACCCACGCCGTGTTCGCCGGCTCGCGCGCCAACGAGTACGCGGCGCGCCTGGGCGGCGTGAGCTACGCCACCATCCTGGCCTCGGGCGGCGGCATCAACGCGACCGTCGCGGCGACCCGCGCGGCGAGCCTCGATGAGCTCACCGCGACCACCCGCAGGCGCCTCGACTCGTTCCTCGCCCACGGCACGACCAGCCTCGAGGTCAAGAGCGGCTACGGCCTCTCCACCGAGCACGAAGCGAAGATGCTGGCGGCGGCGGCGGCGGGTCATCCGACTCGCCGCCGCCTCACCCTGCTCGGGGCGCACTTCACGCCGGCCGAGCTCGGTGGGCGCGACGACGAGTTCATCGACCTCGTGTGCGACGAGATGCTGCCGGCGCTGCGCGACCGCGCCGACTTCGTCGACGTCTTCTGCGACGAGGGCGCCTTCACGGTGCCCCAGTCGCGGCGCGTGCTGAAGGCGGGGAAGAGCCTGGGGTACGGCCTCAAGATCCACGCCGACGAGCTCGCCCGCTCGGGCGGCGGCCTGCTGGCCGCCGAGCTCGGCTGCGTCTCGGCCGACCACCTCGTGCACGCCACCTTCGAAGAGATCGCCGCGCTGCGCGCCGCCGGCGTCGTGGCCGTCGTGCTGCCCGGCACTAGCTTCACTCTCCACCAGGCGTACGCGCCCGCGCGCGAGATGCTCGCCGGTGGGCTCGAGGTGGCCCTCGCCACCGACTTCAACCCCGGCACGTGCTACTGCGAGAACATGCAGCAGATCATCGCCCTCGCCTGTCAGGAGATGCGCCTGACGCCGGCCCAGGCGCTGCGCGCCGCCACGCTGGGCGGCGCCGCCGCGATCGGCCTGCGCGGCGATGTCGGCAGCCTCGAGGTGGGCAAGTCGTGCGACCTGCTCGTGCTCGACGCCGACAGCCGCCACGAGCTGCCCTATCACTTCGGCGTGAACCTGGCAGCCGTGGTCGTGGCCGCCGGTCAGACCGTGGCCCGCCGCGGCGTGCCCTGTTACTCCGACAAGGAGCCGTCGTGACGCTCGTCGAGTGTGTCCCCAACTTCTCCGAGGGCCGCCGGCCCGAGGTCGTCGCCGAGATCGCCGGCGTCATCGCCGCCACGCCCGGCGTCACGCTGCTCGACACGCAGAGCGACGCCCACCACAACCGTTGCGTGATCACCTTCGTGGGCGAGGCGGCGGCGGCGCAGGAGGGCGCGTTCCGCGCCATCGCCGCCGCCGCCCGTCTTATCGACCTCACCCGCCACGAGGGCGCCCACCCGCGCTTCGGCGCCACCGATGTGGTGCCGTTCGTGCCGGTGCGCGCCGACGACATGGCGGCCTGCGTCGAGGCGGCCCACCGGCTCGGCGCCCGCGTAGGGGCCGAGCTCGCCATCCCTGTCTACTTCTATGAAGACGCCGCGCGCCGCCCCGAGCGGCGCAACCTGGCCGACGTGCGCCGCGGCGAGTTCGAAGGCCTGCGCGACGCCATCGCCACCGATCCGACGCGGGCGCCCGACGAAGGCCCCGCCGCGGTGCACCCAAAAGCGGGCGCCGTGGCCATCGGCGCGCGTCCCGCGCTGATCGCCTACAACGTCAACCTGAACTCGGCCGACCTTGAGCTCGCGCGCCGTATCGCCACCGAGATCCGTGAGCGCGACGGCGGCCTGCCCTGCGTGAAGGCGATGGGCCTCGCCCTCGACGACGGCGTGCAGGTCTCGATGAACCTCACCGACTACCGCCGCACCTCGGTGCTTACCGCCTTCGAGGCGGTGCGCAGCCGCGCCGCGGCGGCGGGGGCCACGGTGCGCGAGAGCGAGGTCGTGGGACTGCTGCCGGAAGACGCGGTGACCGCCCTCGCCCGCGAGGTGCTGGCCGCACCGCAGCTCACCCGCGCCCAGGTCCTCGACGCCCGCATCCTCGACAACCTGCTCTCGCCGGGAGACTAGGGGCGCGACGTAGTCACGCCTGCCTGAGCCGCGACGACGAAGTCGATCGCGGGACTAGGCGCGCGACGTAGTCACGCCTGCCTGAGCGACGACGACGAGGTCGGTCGGCGGCACTAGGCGCGCGACGTAGTCACGCCTGCCTGAGCGACGACGACGAGGTCGGTCGGCGGCCTACAAACCGCCTGCGACCGGCGCCGCTGCGGCGCGTGAGTTTTTCCGTCCGACCCCCTCTGTAGCATGCCACTTGACACGAACGTGTGTTCAGACCTAGAGTCCGTACGAACACACGTTCGCGACAAGGGAGAGGGCGTGACTGGTCTCACCGCACGACAAGAACAGGTGCTTCGCTTCATCCGCGAGTTCACGCACACCAACGGCTACCCGCCCACGGTGCGCGAGATCGGCGGCGAGCTCGAGCTGTCGTCGCCCTCCACGGTGCACGTGCACCTTGGCAACCTCGAACGGCTCGGCTTCATCCGCCGCGACCCCAGCAAGCCGCGGGCGCTCGAGCTCGTCGACGGGCCGCGGCCCCTGCGGCCCTTGCCGCTGGTCGGCCAGGTCGCCGCCGGTGTGCCCATCCTCGCCGAGCAGAACGTCGAAGACTACATCGAAGTCCCCGCCCTCCTGCGCCGCAGCGACGACGACTTCCTGCTGCGCGTCGAAGGCGACTCCATGATCGACGCGGGCATCCACAACGACGACCTCATCGTGGTCCATCGTCAGGCGACCGCCGACAACGGCGACATCGTGGTGGCGCTGGTCGGCGACGAAGCCACCACCAAGCGCTTCTTCCGCGAAGAAGGCCGCATCAGGCTGCAGCCCGCCAACGACCTTTACGAACCCATCATCCTGACCGATGTCGATCTCGTCGGCCGCGTTGTGGGGGTGCTGCGCAGGTTATGAGCTTAGTCGCCGTCGCCACACCCGTCCGCACGCTCGCCGACACCGTCGACGAACTCGTCGTGCTGGTCCGCAACCAGGCGGGCGGCTCGTGTGTGTGGTGCGGCTCGCGCGACCTCTGGGTGAACGCCCCCGGCGGCGCAGCCGCCGACGGCGAGTGCCTCGTGGTCACCTGCCGCGACTGCGGCGCCGAACTGGCTACTGAACAAGCTTCACACCTGGGGGGCCGATGGTCGTGACCGACGCACCGAGCCGCATAGGTCGGGCCCTCGGCCCCTCGAACGGCGCCGTCGCTCCCGCCCGGGAGCCGGCGGCCCAGGCGCGCAGACGGTACCCCCCCGAACGGCGGCGGCGCGCGGCCGCGCGCCGCCGCCGTCTGCGCGGCCTCAGCCGACTGGCGCTGCTCGTCCTCGTGGTCGTGGCCTCGGTCTGGGTGGGCACGCGCATCGCCAATGCCTCCAGCAACCCCGCCGCGTTCACCGAGCACACTTACGTGGTGCGCGCCGGCGACACGCTCTGGAGCGTCGCCAACAGGGCGTATCCGGGCGGTCACGACCCCAGGCAGCTCGTCTTCCGCCTCGAGCGGCGCAACCACCTCGCCTCCGCCGACATCCGCCCGGGGCAGGTGCTCACGTTGCCGATCGTCGCGCAGTAAGAGGCGTTCGGCGCGGCGCTTAGTCGCGCGCCGCCGGCGCTCTCAGAGCCAGTGCCGTCGCTTGAACGACGCGTAGAGTGCGATGGCGCTGGCCAGCATCAAGGCCAGGGCATAGGGGTAGCCGAAGTGCCAGTGCAGCTCCGGCATGCGCACGAAGTTCATGCCGTAAATGCTGGCAATCACGGTGGGCAGGGCAATGATCGCTGCCCAGGCGCTCACCTTCAGCACCACTTCGTTCATCGAGTTCGAGACCACCGACAGGTGGGCCTCGAGCGCCGCCGAGATCAGGTCGTGGGCCGTGTCCAGGTCTTCGGCAATGCGCACCACGTGGTCGTAGAGGTCGCGGACGTAGTCGTCGAGCTCGGCGGCCAGCACCGCTTCGTCACGGCGCATGAGGACGTTCAGCACCTCGCGCAGCGGAGCCACCGCGCGCCGAAACAAAATGACGTCGCGGCGCGCCTCGAAGGCCTCCTCGAGCCCAGTGCCCGTCGAGGCCTGGGGTCCGTAGACGAGCCTCTCCTCGAGCGCCTCGACCCGGTCCTGGAGCTCGTCGACGGCCACGAAGTAGCCGTCGACGACGTGGTCGAGCAGCGCGTAGCCAAAGAAGCCGCCAGCGTAGTGGGTGAGCTCCTTCGAGGCGTGGTCGAGCCGGTTGCGCAGGTCGACTAGATCGTCGGCCTCTTCGTGGCGAACGGTAATGGCAAAGTCGCGCGCTATGTAGGCCGTGATCTCTCGCAACTCTATGCGCTCATCGGCCACCGCGGCGGCGTAGGCCACCAGGGCAAAGAAGCCCTCGTACTGCTCGATCTTGGGGCGCTGGCGGGCGTGCACCGCGTCTTCGACGGCCAGCGGGTGCAAGCCAAAGTCGGCCTGCAGCGACTCCAGCACGTCCTCGTGGGGGTGCGGCAGGTCGATCCACACGAACGTGTCGGGCAGCCGCGAGACCGCGAGCGCCTGCGAGAGCGCCAGGGGCTCGGCGACCCGCTGGCCGCTCTTGTAGCTGGTGACGGTGGCGTCCATGAGTGGGACACAGTTCGGCGCGGCGCGGCCGCGCTCCTGCGTTGGGCCGTGCCGAGAGCCTGCTCGGGTCGGTGATATACTCCGCCGCAAGCGCGGGACGTGGCGCAGCCTGGTAGCGCACCTGCTTTGGGAGCAGGGGGCCGGCGGTTCGAATCCGCCCGTCCCGACCAGCTCGTCACCGCGTGCGAGCGGGACCAGGCGCGCAACTAAGTCGCGCCTGCCTAAAGCCGCTCGGACCGGAGCATGAATCGAGCGGGAGTAGCTCAGTTGGCTAGAGCGTCAGCCTTCCAAGCTGAATGTCGCGGGTTCGAGACCCGTCTCCCGCTCCACCTTTCCTGGTCGTTCCCGCTGCCGCGCGTGCGCCCGTAGCTCAGCTGGATAGAGCGTCGGACTTCTAATCCGAGGGTCGCAGGTTCGAATCCTGCCGGGCGCGCCAATTTCTAGGCACGAATCCTCTCCCGGGCGGCCTCGGCTTGACTCGCCACACCCCCTGTGGTGATACTCCGTGGTGATACGTTCAGTTCGGTGGTGATACTTCCGAGGGGGTCGCGGTGTCGGTCGAGAGGCGAGTCGACAAGCGGACGGGCACGGTTCGCTGGTGCGCGGTCATGTGGTTGCCGGGTCGCCAGCGCCGCGTCGTGTCGTGCAAGACCGAACTCGAAGCGCTCGACGCCGAAGCGCAGATGCGCGTCGATCGACGCGCCGGCAAGCTGAAGGCGAGCTCGCACAAGACCGTCGCGAAGTGGCTCGACGTGTGGATCGAGGAAGAAGCCGCGCATCGCCTCGGGCCGACTACGCTCCGGCGCTATCGAGGCATCGTCGATCGTTACCTCAAGCCGGACCTCGGGACCCGGCGCCTCGACCGACTCACCTCGAGCGACATCAACAAGGCGCGCAACGTGTGGCTGGTGGGGAAGAAGTCGACAAAGGCTGAGGATTGCCGGCGCGCCTTGGCGCCGCGATCGGTGCGGCAGCACCTAGCCGTCTTGCACAAGGCCCTAGCTGATGCGGTGCGGCTCGGCGAGATCCCGTTCAACCCGTGCGACGCTGTAGAGGCGCCGCGAGCACCGTACTTCGACCCGGCCGTGCTCGACGCCGACGGCGCGATCGCGATGATCTCGGCCGCGCGCGGGACTGAGCTGTTCGCGCCGGTACTTCTCGCGCTGTCGACCGGGATGCGCCGCGGCGAGATCCTCGCTTTGCGTTGGGCCGACGTCTCCCTGCGTGTGGTCGGTGAGAAGGAGCAGAAGCACGCCGAGGGCGGCACGGTCAGCGTCCGCCGGTCGACCTACCAGGTCGAGGGTGGCGAGCGAGCCGAGAAGGAGACGAAGAGCCGCTCAGGGCGCCGCGTGGTGCCGTTGCCGGCGTTTGCGGCCGAAGAGTTGCGCAAGCTCTCCATTGACCAGAAGGCGCGCCGCCTGGCGCATCCTGAGCTTGGCTTCTCGTCGCCGCTCGTGTGCCAACAGGCCGAGGTCGGCGGTCCGATCGAGGTCGGCACTTTCTCGACCCGCTTCAAGAAGTTCGCGACCGCTGCCGGCTTCTCAGGCACTCGCTTTCACGACCTTCGTCACACGTTCGCGACGCTCAACATGGCGGCCGGCGCCAACCCCGCCGCCGTTGGCCTCATGCTTGGACATTCGTCGGCCGCTTTCACGATGCGCCAGTACGTACACGCGCAGGTGGCAGAGCAGGATCGACTCGCCGAGCGCATGGATGGACTGCTCGCGCCGAAGACGAGTAAGCAGAGCGGCTGAGATTGTCCGAGCGATCGGCGCGTTTCGGGGCGCTCGGCGCGAATTGCGAGTACAAATGGAGTACAAGCCGCCGGCCGCTTGCGCGGCGCTCGCGCCATGAGATAGGGTCAGGTCATCATCCGCCAAGACGCGAAGGCCCTGCCGCCCACCGGGCGCGGGGCCTTTGGCGTCTCTTGGGTCAGTCGGCGCGCCAATCGGGCCGCGGACGCCCGCGGTGCCGGCGCTGCCGAACTGCCGCCAGGATCCGCGCGACCTCGAGCTCGCCGCCGTGCACCTCGTAGAGATCCTCGAGTATCTCGCGCGCGGCCTCGAGCTCGTGCCCGTGTTCGTGTACAAGCCGGCGCAGGTGATCGAGGTGGCAGTCGCCACACATCCCCGAGCTTTCGACGTCGGCCGGGCGTCGGCCGCAAGACGGGCAAAGCGGCGCGTCGCGCGCCAGGCGCAGCCGCTCGGCGTAGATCTCGGGATAGGCGGCGATCGCGGCGCGCTCGTCGGGCGACAGTCTCACTCCTCGAGGTTGACCAAGCACGGCGCCGCGTCGGTGGCCGGGACGACGTAACGAGATCCGCTCGCGCGCGGCGACCAAACGCACCGATGCCTCGGAGCGCCCGAGGATCTCGGCGACTTCGGCCAGGCCGAGCTCGGAGCACTCGCGTAGGCGAGCGAGCTCGCGTGTTGTCCATGGCTGGCAGCGATTCATCTCAGGCTTTCATCTCACAAAATGCGGTGAGACTCTGAGCGCCCCGCTTCACAGCAGGGCGCGCAGGCAGTCTCGGGCGCGCTCGAGGTCGGCGCCCGCCGCGCTGAGAGCCGCGGGGAAGTGTTCGGCGATCGCGTCGTGCAGTTCGCGGCCGACCTTTTCGCAACGCCACGCGAGGTAAGGCGATGCGTCGCGACCGAGCCGGCGGAACTCGCCCGCCACGCAGATCGCCTCGAGCACCGCGGCGGCGACTTGCTCGTCAGGGTGCGCCGTCGAACGGGGCGGCCCGATGCCCTCGTACACCTCGGCCTTGCGGGCGCGGTAGGCGCGTTGCCGGCAGGCCGGTGAGCAGTAGATCGTCGGGCGACGCCCGCCCGGCTTGAGGGGCGCCACAGACGGTACAGGTCGAAGTGATCATGGCCCGAGTATGCGCTATACGTCACGCGTCGCCGCCGCCCCGCGTGCCCAGAAACTCCAATTTCGGGATTTCGCGGAGACCCATGGCAGGCAGGGTGGGCCACGCGGCTTTCCACTTATTGCCCCCCTACCCATGCGAAAGCCCTGGTGTGCGCCGACTCGGGGGTGGTAGCCTCGGGGCATGACAAATGAGAGCGTGCCGGCCTTCATCTATGCGTTGACCGATCCGCGGGAAGCAGATGATCTGCTCGCCATTCGGTATGTCGGCTTTACAACTCGCACGCTTGCTCGGCGGCTCTGCCTCCACCTTAGCGAGGCGCGAACACGACCGCCGCGGTACCACCGTCTCCGTTGGCTTCGCACGCTTCTCGCCGCCGGATTCCTCCCCGGCATCATCATTCTCGAGACCACGACCTCCGAAGAGGTAGCGGCTCGAGAACGCTACTGGATTGTGCTCTGCCGCCGGATGGGGTGCCGACTGACGAACTCCACCGAGGGAGGCGAAGGCATCCTGAATCCGAGTGCCGAGACGCGGGCGAAGATCAGCTACGCGGCACGTCATCGGAGTCCCGCCACTCTCGCCAAGCTCAGCACATCCCTTACGGGAAAGACGCACTCACTCGAGACCAGAGCGAAGCTATCGGCCGCCCACAAAGGCAAGCGCTTGCCTCCGTTGACGCCCACGGCGCGCGCCAAGATCTCGCAAGCCCTGACCGGCAATCAGCACTTTCTCGGTCATCGTCACTCGGTCGAGACGAGAGCCAAGCAGGCGGCGGCGAAAATCGGCAATGCCAGCCGTCGCGGGATGCTTCACAGCGACGAGACCAAGCGGAAGATGAGCGCAAAGGCGCGTGGCGAGGGATCGTCGTCGGCGAAGCTGACGTGGGAGCAAGTACGAGAGATTCGCCACCGCCACGCTGCCGGCGGAATCACGCAAACCGCGCTCGCGCGCGAATACGGGATCTCCAGCGGGACGCTGTGCGTCATGCTGCAAGGCAAGACGTGGATCGAGGACGACTTCTAGAAGCGGGCGAGCCGCCGACCACCGAGGGATGTCCGCCGAGTTGCCGGCGCCGCGCCTCTGTTACGCTCGATCTACTACCGGCTTCTTGAACGGATGGCGCAGCCGCTGCTTCATGCGATTGACCCTCGTGCGAGTTTGGGTTTGCGCAACGAGGAGTCCGGTATCGAGCGCCAGACCCCAACTATGCCGTTCGTCGAGCGGCGTTTGTATCGTCTTGCCGGCCGTGGCGAAGAAGAGACTCGTGTAGCTCTTTCCCGCAGCGTTCGAGTATTCGATCGCGACATCGATGACGATGGAGATCTCACGATGGTCGCGTCCGGGGATACCGAGCTCCGAAACAGGCCACCGGACGAGTTCCCTCCGCGTTTCCCCCGCGGTGAGTGCCGGAATGGTCGCCCAGGAGAAGTGCGCTTCTCGCCTGGCGGTTTCCCCCGTTTCGAACAGAACAAGGTCGCCACGTACAAGGACGTTGATTGCAGGCGACGTGCCCAGAACAATTGCCTCGATCTTGGTCTCAAGATGCGGCACGCCGTCGTCGTCGCAGGAGACGTTCGCCGAGGGTATTCGAGGGCACACGACGGGATTGGACTGGTTCGCAAGTGTGGCGCGGTCGATCCAGACAAGCGCACCTGTGAGTACGACGTAGATCGCTGTGATTACGACGAGCACGGTTTCCACTTCGTCTCCGTTCTCAGAGCGATGCAGGATCGGCGGCCGGAGAGCAGCGATCAGGTGACGGATCTCCGCCGGGGTCGAGACCCGTCGCTTTCCCGGCCCACTCAATAAGCTTACAGCTCGGAAGGGGCGGCCGATACGGCGCGGGCCGCCGGCTCCGGCACAAGGCCGGCACGCGACCGAGACTGCGTGTGTGCGTCCGGCGACCCGCACTTGCGAGGCGTGAGTGGGCCGCTCCGCCTCGCGGCCAGCGCCAGGGTTCTTCAGGCCGGCGCCGGTCATCTTCTCGCCCGCCCGGATCTCGGGCCGCCGCGGGCCGCCAGGGCGGCCCGCGGCGGGCGGGCAAGTCTTACGAGTTGTTGCTCTTGAGCAGGACGATCGCGTTCGGATCCCACGGCACGCCACCCATGCGGGCGAGGCCGTAGAAGATCACGCGCGGCTTGTCGGTGAACGGGTCGCGCAGGACGGTCGTCTGCTTGTGGACGCCGATCGCGTATCCCTGCGAGACGTCGCCGAAGGCGATTGGGTAGTTGGCGGCACCGATCGCCGGCGCGTTGGAATCCTCGAGGATCGGCTTGCCGAGCATGAAGGGGTGTCCGTCGACCCACTGGACGAGCGGCGTCTGCGTGTTGGGGTAGGCAAAGGCGAGGCAGACGCCGAAGGTCGCCGAGTTCATGATCCAGGCGCCGTTCACGCGGTACTTGGGCTGCACCGCCGTGTAGAGCGCGAGGATACTCGTGTTGGTGACGGCGCCAGCCGAGCCCGAGAGCATCGTGCCGTAGAAGGCAGTCGCCGCGAACAGGCCGCTCGCCTTGGTCGTGCCGTTGCCGACCGCGACGTCGACGCCGAGCTGCTCGTAGAAGTCGCCGAGCACCCACTCGAGCATCATCTGCTCGCCGTTGGGCACGGCGTCGAGCCAGGTCTGCGTGGTGCGTTGGTCGGTGTAGTAGTCGTAGCAGGTGAGCGCCGAACCGGCGCCGCCGGAGAAGGTCGGCTCGGTCTGCTCGGTGCGGGCGCCGGTCTCGGTCGTGGATGCGACGACGCCGTGCGCGCTCTTGTAGGGCAGGTACATCGACGTGTTGCCGCCCTCGAGGTCGAACTTGGTCGCCAGGCCGATGATCGCTGAGATCTTGCGGTACTTCTCGGCGACCGGCGCGTGCAACGCTTCGGGCACGATGAATCCGCCGTTGGCGCCGGTGCCGGCGACCAGGGCGGCACGCGTCTCCCCGGTCTTCATGAAGGCGCGAAAGTCGTCGGAGGCGCCGCCGTCGGCCGTCTCGCCAGGCCCGCCGAGGACCGGCGTGCCGTCGATGCCGGGCGGGCGGACGTGCCAGGCGTCGAGGCTGCCCTGGAAGGCGCGGCGCTCGGCCGCGATGCGGTCTTCGGTCACCTGTCCTGGGGAGAGGCGGAGCTCGCCCTCGCCGCCGTTGCCGACGATGCGCTGCAACCGCGTGATGTTCTCTGAAATGCTGCGGGGCTTGGTCGGGTCCATGGGGGAACCTTTCAGGGTCGCCAATAACGGGCGGGCTGCCGGACCGGCGGCCTTGAACGTCTCAGGCGATCCGCCATCGACCTGCCTACAATGTAACGGTGGCGTCACGCGCCAGCCGCTCGAGCTCCGCCTCGCTGCCCTGCGAAACCGCGACCAAGGTGGGGGAGAGGCGCAGGTGAACGCCCAGGAGCCCCTCGAGCCGCTCGACCAGGGCGCCGGCCATGAGAGTCTGCGTGCGCGCCCCGTAGCCGGCGCGGCCCCTGGTGACGCGCTGCGAGAGATCGACCTTGAGCTCGGCCGATTGGAGGAGCAGCGCCTTGAGCTCGAGGCAGCGCAGGGCGGCCAGGAAGGCGCCGGCAGCGGCGGGCAGGTCGCGCGCGCACTCCGCGGCCAGGTCGATCGCCCTCATCTCGGAGAGCTCATCGGGGAAGCGCTGGCGATCTTGGTCGCTCATCGCATGACCTCCAAGGTCGGCTGTTCGTACGGTCTCTGGCGGAGCAGGGTCGCGGCGGCCTCGGCGGCCGCCGTCGTGACGAACGGGACGTTAGGCCGCAGGGCGGCCAGGTGGCCGCACAGGACGTCGGCGGCGAGCTGCGCGGGCGATGGGCCGCGCCGCCGGCGCCCGATGCGCCCCTCGACCGCGCGCAGCTCGGCGTCGAGGCGCGCCAGGTCCGCAGCGATCGGCTTGAGCGAAGCGACGCCGGCGATGAAGCGATCGGCGACTTCGGAGATCTCGACCGCGAGGTCGCTGGCGCGCTGGCGATCTTCTGATGCGTTCAAGGATGGCTCCCTTCGGTGGCGCCGACTGGCGCTGCGCGCCGCTCGCCTACTCGGCGGCGGCTCGCCGCGTTCTTGCACTTCCAGCCGGGGCAGAACTTGCGGGGCCGGCCCGACCCCTGTTGCGGCGCCAGGGTAGCGCCGCACGTCTCACAGGTGGCGACGGGCGCCGGCAGCGTCGTCGGAGCGGACGAGCCGAGCTCGCTGGGCGGAGTCTCACCGCGGGCGATGTACCAGTCGTCCTCGACCTGCTTGCGCAGCGCCTCGGCGAACGACGACAGATCGCCTGCCTTCTGGCCGCCGGAGCCCGGCGCCTTTGGCGTCGGCCGGGCTCGGTGGCTGCTTACTTCTCTTGGTTCAGAGTAATTAGACGAGGCTGTAGCCGTACGCTTAGCGTTTGTCTCGCCATACGCCTTGCGTACGGCGAGAGGTTCGCTAGGCGTATGGCTCATCGGTTCGCTAGGCGTATGGCTAGGGATGCGAGCGACGTCGATCGTGTACTCGCTCTTGCGATGCCCGGCCCCCAGCGAGATTCGCTGGACAATCCCTCTTGCGACCAGCGACCGGAGCACCTTGGAGACGGTCGCCGGGCGCGTGCCCGCGCGCTGCGCGAGCTCGCTGTTCGAACACTTCGCCGGCCTGTCTCCGTATTGCAACCGCCAGACTAGGTAGGCGATCTTGAACTCGGCGGCCGAGAGATCCGCGCCAACGGGTCCCAGACCTCGTTCACACAATACGTGTACGGGGTGCGACTCGCCATGAGTCGTGGTCAGGCTTCGTCGTCGCCGAGCGCGCGCCGGAGATCCAAGGTCGGCACCACGGCGCGCCGGCCGACGTGGATTACTCGGACCGGGCCGATGTTACCGGTCGCGGCCTGGGAATACGCGAGCGATAGGCCGATCCCGAGTGCGCTCGCTGCCTCGCGAACCGAGACGGTTGTCTTCTTTCTGAGCTGTTCAATGGTGGTGGTCACTTGTTCCTCCTCTGTGCACCGCTCCCCCTGTGGGGCGTGTGGATGCGTATCGCCTGGCCCAACTCTAGAACGGCCGTTCTGAGGCTGGATTCGGGCGCGTAAGCGCTCAATAACGCGGTTTGATATCTAAACGGGCCATGACGGTGGCTAGATGGACTTGAGCGCTTGGAAGCGCCGTTTGGAAAAGTGCCTGCAAATTGCCCCTTGACAGGTCTGGGCCAGACCGCGAGTGCCCGATGGTGTCACTCCATCACGCGGTGGTAGGCTCCGCGAAGAGAATGCACGACGGGGAGGGCATATGAAGTTGCCGCAGGTCGGCACGCGCGTGCGCTATCGCGGGCGCGAGGGATTTGTGAGCGCTCTGGATCTAGCGGGGTGGGTCGAAGTCACGCTGGATGACGGGAAGGGGCCGGCCAGCACGCACCGGATCTTCGAGGATGCGCTAAGCGAGATAGAGATCCTCGACGCCTGAGCCGTCGGGCCATCCGTGGTGATACTCCGCGGTGATACGGGGGGTAACACAGGCCGGTGTGCGGCAGTATCATTCGTGCCTGACGGACAACCTCAGGCAGGGGGGTCCCGTTCTTCTAATCCGAGGGTCGCAGGTTCGAATCCTGCCGGGCGCGCCAAATCCCGGCGCGACGCTGCTTCCGCGTGGTGGCCTGCGGCGAAGACCGATGGTACGACGACTTCAAGGAGTGTGGGCCTTGGACGGGACGGTCAGAACTGAGCTCAAGGCCAGCACGCCGGGCGCGTGCTCGACTCTTGCCGACGCGCTCCTGCACGGCAAGAAGGAGCGCGACAGGATCGCGGCGGCCGACGCACTCGGCGATATCGGCAGCGACGAGGCGGTCAGGGCTCTCGTCGCTTATTTCGACGACACCTACTCGGGTGCGCTTAACGAGGCGGCTGCGGCGTCGCTCGCCAAGTGTGGCGAGCCCGGCCTCAAGGCTCTGATCGACCTCCTTCACGACGTGAAGAGTCGGTCCCTTGCCGAGAAGGTCTTGCGCGACATCGACGACCCTGGCGCCGCCAAGGCCCTGGAGGATGTGGGCCGTCAGCGCGAAGGGTACCTGGCGGTCTCGGGGTGGGCCGGCCTCACTGCGGAACGCGATGCGGTAGCCCGGGAGCAGTGGACGGCAGTCGCCGAGGGCAAATCGCCCAATGGACCTCCCTGGAAGCGGGTCGTCGCATGGCTGGCCGGGTTCGTAGTCGCTGTGTGCATCTGGGCGTTGCCACTGGGGCGGCTCGGGCAAGGTGAGAACGCCGCGAAGTACTTCGTCGCGCTGGCCGCGATCATCATCGTCTCACGCCTCACCGGAAGGCTCCTGGGTCTTCCCAGCGGGTGGCGTTGGTGGCTCCCCCTGCGACCGAGGGCCACCAAGCCGCCGGGGGATTGACTGGCCGCCGCCCGGGCGGCACGCGCTGGGCGGCAGGGCCGACGCCGTCCGATCGCCCCGTGCTTACCAGATGCGCGCCCGCTCGTCTGCGCTACGTACCATGGGCGAGGCATCGGCGAGCGCGAACGCGGCGGCGAACGCCGGCAGGTTGGCGAGCGGGCCGTTCACGCGCTCTCGACAGGGCGAGTGAGGGTCGGTCGTGACGATCAGCCGCAGGTATTCGTCGGTGTAGCTCGTGCGCCACACCGTCGCCCACGAGAGGAAGAAGCGCTGTTCGGGGCCGAACCCGTCGATGTCGGCGCTCGGCTCGCCGTCGAGCGCCTCGCGCAGCGCTTCCAAGGCGATCTTCAGGCCGCCGAAGTCAGCGATGTTCTCGCCGAGCGTGAGGTGGCCGTTGACGTGCAGGTCGCGCGCGACGGCGTATGTGTCGAACTGCTCCACCAGCACCTGGGCGCGCCGCATGAACTCGGTGCGGTCGGCTTCGGTCCACCACTCACGCAGCTGGCCGTCGGCGTCGAAGTGGCTGCCCTGGTCGTCGAACCCGTGCGTGATCTCGTGCCCGATCACCGCCCCGATGGCGCCGTAGTTCACGGCGTCGTCGGCGTCGGCGTAGAAGAAGGGCGGCTGCAGGATGCCGGCGGGGAAGACGATCTCGTTGAGCAGCGGGTGGTAGTAGGCGTTGACCGTGTGCGCCGGCATGGCCCATTCGCCCCTGTCGACGGGCTCGGAGAGCCGGCCGATCTGCCGGGCGTACTCGAACGCCTCGCAGCGCATGCGGTTCTCGACGTACGAGCCGCGCTCGACGACGAGACCGGAGTAGTCGCGCCACTCGTCCGGAAAGCCGATCTTGTAGTGGAATCCGGCGAGCTTGCGCAGGGCTTCGGCACGGGTACTCTCGGTCATCCACTCGACGCCGCGGATCGCCCGGCCCATCGCCGACAGGAGATGGTCGACCATCTCCTCACAGCGCCGCTTGGCCTGCGCCGAGAAGGCGGCCTCGACATAGAGCTGCGCCACCAGCTCGCCGATGTCGGCGGAGGCGGCGTTCAACACGCGCTTCCAGCGCGGCTGCTTGTCTTTCTGGCCACCGAGCGTGCGCGCGTAAAAGTCGAACGCCTCGTCTTCGAAGGCGGGCGCGAGGGCCGCCGCGAACGCCCTGACCACCTGC
This sequence comes from uncultured Actinomycetes bacterium, assembly GCA_963753695.1. Classification (GTDB taxonomy): domain Bacteria; phylum Actinomycetota; class Thermoleophilia; order UBA2241; family UBA2241; genus Bog-752. Next base: position 7,152 of record CAVWDG010000008.1, on the reverse strand, counting down.
CAGCGCAGGTAGTCCTTCAGCGTCTCCAGAGGGGTGTCGGCGAGGGTGACGTCGAGCGCTCGAAAGAAGCCCGGGTTGTCGACGCTGACCGTGGCCGACGTGACGCCGAGCTCGCCGACGTACGAGCTCAAGCCGAAGGCCGGCATGAGCTCGTCAAGCGCGGCGACGTCGTAGCGGTTCAACGTGAGCTGCACGTCGCGCTCCTGCTCGGCCGTGTACGAGGGCTCGGCCAGGCGCGTCTCGAAGGCGAGGATGTCCTCGGCGGCACGCTGCGCGCGCTCCGCTGCGTACCCGAGGTTGCCGAGCTGGTTGGCGACGTGGGCGACGTACCGCGTGCGCAGCGCCGCCGACTGCTCGTCGTCGCGCGTGTAGTAGTCGCGCTCGGGCAGTCCGAGGCCGCCCTGGCCCACATAGACCAGATAGGCGTCGGAGTCCTCGAAGTCGGGCGCGATGCCCAGTGAGTGGAGCGGACCCGCCCCGCAGCGCTGCAGGTCGCGCACGATGCCGCGTGCGTCGGCCACGGAGGCGGCGTCGTCGATGCGCGCCAGGACCGGCGCGAGCGGCTTCAGCCCGGCGGCGGCGATCGCGGCCTCGTCCATGGCGGCGGCGAAGTAGTCGCCCACCATCTGGCCCGCCGAGCCACGAGGGTCGGCCCGCGCCGCCGCGTCCTCGAGCAGCTGATGCAGGACGTCCTGGTTGCGCGCGTTGACGATCTGCGGCGCGCCCCAGGCGCCGTACTCGGGCGGGACCGGGTTGGCGTCGAGCCAGCCGCCGTTCACGTGGCGGTAGAAGTCGTCGGAGGCCGCTACGCCCGGGTCGAAGGACGCGGTGTCGATCGGGCGCTGGGGCTCACTCATGGGGGTTCGCCGGCCTGCGCAGCATGTCGTTCTCCATGCGGAAGGGCGCGCCGCCGTCGAGCGGCGCGACCAGGAAGCCGCCGAACTCCTCTTCGACCAGCTTCGCCGGACCGTACGGGGTGTCGGTCATGTCGCCGACCTTCCACGCGTTCGCCAGCGCCTCGGCTTGCGCGCGGCTCTCAGCCATCTTGGCCAGTTCTTCGTCGCTCCATTGGGCCATCGTCGCCTCCTGTTGTGGCGGACTCGGGTCGTCGGACGAGCGACCCGAGGGGCCGCCGGCTGGCGGGGCGCGGGGCAGACGGTAGCGCCCTGCTTGCGGGGCTCCCGGGGAGCCTCGCGCCCGCTATGACGTTCGTCCCGCCGACGTGCTATTCTTACACGCCGCTTCCATGGGGAGCGGGCGCCACAACGTCAGCGGACAACACGTGGTGGGGGTAGCTCAGCTGGTAGAGCTCCAGGTTGTGGCCCTGGCGGCCGCGGGTTCGAATCCCGTCCCTCACCCAGCACCTCCTCGCCGACAACGCCTGCGGGTGTGGCGGAACTGGTAGACGCGCTAGACTTAGGATCTGGTGGGCTTGCCCGTGGAGGTTCAAGTCCTCTCACCCGCACCAGTCGCTTCAGCCCCATGCGCCCGGGAGCCCCGAACGGGGTTCGCGGCTCATGGAGCGGGGGCAATAACCGAAGACAGACGGAGACTCTAAAGTGAAGACAGAGGTCAAGCCGGTTGCAGAGAACGAGGTCGAGCTCGCGGTCGAGGTGGCGCGCGACGACGTCGAGTCCAAGGTCGAGCGCACCATCACCCGCCTTTCGCGAGAGACGACCATCCCCGGCTTTCGCAAGGGCAAGGTGCCGCGGCAGATCGTGCTGAGCCGTCTCGGCGAGGACTACATCCTGAGCGAGACCCTCAACGACTTCCTGCCCGAGTGGTACGAGAGCGCCGTCGACGAAGCCGAGCTCGACACGGTGTCGACCCCCGAGATCGACCTCGGCGACTTCACCGGCAAAGAACCGTTCACCTTCACCGCCAAGGTGCAGGTGCGCCCCGAGCCCGTGCTCGGTCAGTACACCGGCCTCGAAGTCGCTAAAGACGACCCCGAAGTCACCGACACCCAGGTCGACGCCCAGCTCGCCATGCTCCAGGAGCGCTTCGCCAGCCTGAAGCCGGTCGAAGGCCGGCCCGCCGCCAAGGGCGACTTCGCGCAGATCGACTTCGCCGGCACGCTCGACGACGAACCGCTCGAAGGCGCGCGCGCCGACGACTACATGCTCGAGATCGGCCAGGGCAACCTCATTCCCGGTTTCGAAGAGCACCTCGAAGGCATGGCGGCCGGCGACACCTCGACCTTCGACATCGAGTTCCCCGCCGACTACCAGGCCGAAGACCTGCAGGGCAAGACCGTCACCTTCGCGGTGACCATGAAAGAGATCAAAGAGAAGGTCGTGCCGCCGCTCGACGACGAGTTCGCCTCGCAGGCGAGCGAGTTCGACACCCTCGCCGCGCTGCGCGACGACATGCGCACCCGCCTGCAGGCGGCGCGCGCAGAGGCCGTCGAGCGCGACTATCGCAACCGCGTCATCGAAGCGGCCGTCGCCAACGCCACCGTCAACGTGCCCTCGGGCATGATCGACCGGCAGGCTCACGCGCTCTACCACGAGCTCGAGTCGGCCGTCGGCGAGCGCGGTCTCGAGATGGCGCAGTACCTCGAAGCGCTCGGCAAGACCGAGGCCGAGACCGAAGCCGACCTGCGTCCGCGGGCCGAAGCCGAGGTCACCCGCGGCCTCATCCTCGCCGCCGTGCGCGACGCCGAAAAGATCGAAGTCTCCGACGATGAGCTGCGAGCGCGCATAATGGAAGACGCCGAGGCCCTGCAGCGCGACCCCAACCAGCTCGTGCTCGACGTCTACGCCTCCGGCAGGCAAAACATGTTGCGCGACGAATTGGTCATCGCCAAGACGATCGACTTTCTGGTCGAGCACGCGACAGCGGTGAGCCCCGCGCCCGCCGCGAGCGAGCCCGGCGACGCAGACGCGACAAGCGACGAAGCGGCCGAACAGGCCGAAAGCGATGCCGGCAAGACCGGCAAGAGCGGCAAGACGGCCGCCAAGGCCTCGGCGCCCAAACGGCGTCCGAAAAAGAGCAGCAGCGATGCCCCGGTAGAGTAGAGCAGGCCGGGCACCGAAAGGAGAGGATCGAGAAGTGAGTCCACTGGTCCCGATGGTCATCGAGCAGACGAGTCGCGGCGAGCGCGCCTTCGACATCTACTCGCGGCTCCTAAACGAGCGCATCATCTTCCTCGGCACGCCCATCAACGACGACATCGCCAACCTCGTGGTGGCGCAGCTCATCCATCTCGAGTCCGACGACCCCGACAAAGACATCAGCATCTACATCAACAGCCCCGGCGGCTCGGTGTACTCGGGCCTGGCTATCTACGACACCATGCAGTTCATCAAGCCCGACGTGTCGACCATCTGTGTCGGCATCGGCATGAGCATGGGCGCGCTCATCCTCGCGGGCGGCGCCAAGGGCAAGCGCTTCGCCCTGCCCAACGCGAAGATCCTCATCCACCAGCTGATCGGCGGCTTCGAAGGCCAGGCGGCCGACATCGAGATCCATGCGCGCGAGGTCATCCAGCGTGCGCCAGACGCTCGACGAGATCCTCGCCCTGCACACCGGCCAGACCGTCGAGAAAGTCTCAAAAGACACTGATCGCGACTACTTCATGACCGCTCAAGAGGCCAAGGAGTACGGCATTATCGACGACGTCATCTCGCATGACGATCAGGAGGTTCCCTGACGTGGCAGGACCTATCGACAGCAACGACCAGCTGCTCTGCAGCTTCTGCGGCAAGTCGCAGCGTCAGGTCAAAAAGCTCATCGCCGGTCCGGGCGTGTACATCTGTGACGAGTGCATCGATCTCTGTAACGAGATCATCGACGAGGAGCTGGCCGTGCCGGCCACGCTCGACCTCGACACGCTGCCCAAACCGCGCGACATCGACGCCACCCTGAACGACTACGTGGTCGGCCAGGACGAGGCCAAGCGCATCCTCTCGGTGGCGGTCTACAACCACTACAAGCGCATCCAGGCGATGAGCGCGACCGACGGCGAAGTCGAGCTGCAGAAGTCGCAACATCCTGCTGCTCGGGCCGACCGGCTGCGGCAAGACGCTCCTGGCTCAGACCCTCGCCCGCATCTTGAACGTGCCCTTCGCGATCGCCGACGCGACGGCGCTCACCGAAGCCGGCTACGTCGGCGAGGACGTCGAGAACATCCTCCTCAAGCTCATCCAGGCCGCCGACTTCGACGTCAAGAAGCGCCGAGACCGGCATCATCTACATCGACGAGATCGACAAGATCGCCCGCAAGGCCGACAACCCCTCGATCACCCGCGACGTGTCGGGTGAGGGCGTGCAGCAGGCCCTGCTCAAGATCCTCGAGGGCACGGTGGCCAGCGTGCCGCCGCAGGGCGGCCGCAAGCATCCCCACCAGGAGTTCCTCACCATCGACACGACCAACGTGCTGTTCATCTGCGGCGGCGCTTTCGCCGGCCTCGAGAAGATCATCGAGCATCGCGTCGGACGCCAGGGCATGGGCTTCATGGCCGACATCGTCACCGCCGAGCAGCGCGACGTGGGCAACATCTTCACCAAGGTGCTCCCCGAAGACCTGCTCAACTACGGCCTGATCCCCGAGTTCGTCGGCCGTCTGCCGATCGTCTCGGCGGTGCACTACCTCGACAAAGAGTCGCTGGTGCGCATCCTCACCGAGCCCAAGAACGCGCTCGTGCGTCAGTACCAGAAGTTCTTCAGCTTAGACGACATCGAGCTGGTGTTCGCCGACGACGCCCTGCAGGCGATCGCCGAGAAGGCCCAGGAGCGCCAGACCGGCGCCCGCGGGCTGCGCACCATCATCGAAACGGCGCTGCTCAACGTCATGTTCGAGCTGCCCAGCCGTCACGACGTGCGCAAGTGCGTGATCACCAAGGAGACGATCGAGAAGGGCCTCGACCCGACCTTGGTGACCGAAGCCGACAACTCCGCCCTGCAACTCGGCGAAGAGTCGGCGTAAGCGCGGCCGCTCAAGGGCGGCCCACGGCAAGTACCCGCACAGGGCGGGGCGGCGTCAGCCGCCCCGCCCTTTTTTTGGCCGCGGCGCGCCGCCCCGCCGCAAGCGGCGCGCCGTCATGGCGCAGGGCCTGCGGGTATACTGTCTCGGCGCGTCCGGCCGGTGCGAGCGCCCGACGCCCTGCACGAAACCAGCGATTCTAGGCGAGACCCCATGACCGAGCAGACCAGAGACTTGCAGGCCACGACCAGGTTCGACCCGGGACCGGTCGAGAGCCACTGGATGGCGCACTGGCTCGACCAGCACCTGTTCCACGCCGAGCCCGACCCGTCGCGGCCGCCCTACTCGATCGTCATTCCGCCGCCCAACATCACGGGCATGCTGCACATGGGTCACGCCCTGAACGACTCGGTGCAGGACGCCCTGACGCGCTACCACCGCATGCTCGGCGACAACGCCTGCTGGATGCTGGGCACAGACCACGCCGGCATCGCCACCCAGAACGTGGTCGAAAAGCGGTTGCGCGCCGAGGGCCGCAGCAAAGAAGACGTGGGCCGCGACGAGTTCGTGAAGATGGTCTGGGCGTGGCGCGAACAGTACGGCGACACCATCGTGGGCCAGCTCAAGCGACTGGGCTGCGCCTGCGACTACGAGCGCGAGCGCTTCACGCTCGACGAGCGCTACGTGCGCGCCGTGGTCAAGGTGTTCGTCGCGCTGTACGCCAAGGGCTACATCTACAAGGACCACTACATCGTCAACTGGTGCCCCCGCTGCGGCACGGCGATCAGCGACCTCGAGGTCGCCTACGCTGAAGAGGCCGGTCACCTCTACCACATCCGCTACGCGCTGCAGGGCGACGGCGCCATCACGATCGCCACGACCCGGCCCGAGACCATGCTGGGCGACACGGCCGTCGCGGTGAACCCGGCCGACGAGCGCTACCGCGCCCTCGTCGGGCGCACCGCGGTCCTGCCGCTGCTGGGCCGCGAGCTGCCGATCGTCGCCGACGAGCGCGTCGACCCCGAGTTCGGCACCGGCGCGCTCAAGATCACGCCGGCCCACGACCTTACCGACTTCGACATCGGCCACGACCACGGCCTCGCCACCATCCAGGCCATCGGTCCCGACGGCCGCATCACCGCCGAAGGCGGGCCCTACGCGGGCCTCGACTTAGACGAGGCCCGCGAGCGCGTGGTCGCCGACCTGCGGGCGGCCGGCGTCCTCGAGAAGGTCGACGACTACACGCACAGCGTGGCCACCTGCGATCGCTGCGGCACCCACATAGAGCCGCTCATCTCGCTGCAGTGGTTCATGCGCATGGACGAGCTCAAGGCGCCGGCTACCGACGCCGTGCGCGACGGCCGCGTGCGTTTCGTGCCCGAGCGCTGGGGCCGGGTCTACATCGACTGGATGGACAACCTGCGGCCGTGGTGCATCTCGCGCCAGTTGTGGTGGGGCCATCAGCTGCCGGTCTGGTACTGCGAGGCCGAGGGCTGCTCCGAGACCATTGTCGCCGAAGAAGAGCCGCAGGCGTGCCCCAAGTGCGGCGGCACGACGCTGCGTCGCGAGACCGACGTGCTCGATACCTGGTTCAGCTCGGCGCTCTGGCCCTTCGCCACCTGGGGCTGGCCCGACCGCAACGCCGACCTCGAGTACTTCTATCCGACGAACCTGCTGAGCACGGCCCGCGAGATCATCTTCCTGTGGGTCGCGCGCATGGTGATGATGGGCCTCGAGTTCGTGGGCGACGTGCCCTTCCGCGAGGTCTACATCCACTCAGTGATCCAGGCCACCGACGGCCGCCGCATGAGCAAGTCCAAGGGCAACGGCATCGACCCTCTCGAGATGATCGACAAGTACGGCGCCGACGCCACGCGGTTCGGCCTGCTGCTCATGTCGAGCAGCCAGGATGTGCGCTTCTCCGAAGAGAAGATCGCCATGGGCCGCAACTTCGCCAACAAGCTGTGGAACGCCGGCCGCCTCGTGCTGCTGGCGGCCGACGGCGCGCCTGCGGCGCGCTCCGACGACGACCTCGTCGACCGCTGGATCACGAGCCGGCTGGCGCGCGCCACGGCGGCCGTGGGCGAAGCGCTCGCCGCCTGCAACTTCTCGGTGGCGGTCGACGAGCTCTACCACTTCGTCTGGGACGAGTTCTGCGACTGGTATCTCGAGCTCGTCAAGTCGCGCCTCTACACCGACGACGCGGCGATCCGCGCCGCGGCGGC
>CAVWDG010000007.1:0-34351 GCA_963753695.1 uncultured Actinomycetes bacterium | reverse complement strand
GGTCATGCCGGTGGTCGCCAAACTCACCCAGGGCTCGGCCCTCGGCAACTCGCTCAAGAAGTACCTACGACGAGATCGAGCTCGACCAACGCCGAAGCGCGGCGACTGGCGAACGACGGGGCGCCGGAGGGCACGGTCGTCGGCGGCAGAGAGTCAACATCAAGGGCAGGGGTCGCCTGGGCCGCGCCTGGACGTCGCCGCCGGGCAAAGGGCTGCTCTTCTCAGTGATCCTGCGGCCCGAACTGGCCATGACCGAGGCCCACCTGCTGACCCTCACCAACGGCGATGCCGTCGCCGAGGCGATCGAGGCGCAGGTGAAGGTCAAGGTGCATCTCCAAGTGGCCCAACGGTCCGCTCGTCGACAACAAGAAGACAGGCGGTTACGATGCTCAGGTGGCAGGCGAGCAGGAGAAGGTGAACTGGTGATCGCGGCCATCGGCATCAACGTCAACGTCGAGTTCTCCGAACTGCCGGTGCCGCTCAGGAAGACCGCGACCTGGCTAAATCTGGCGACGGACCAAGACCGTCGACCGCAGCATCCTGCTCGCCGAGTAGCATGCTCACGCTAGAGCGGAGCTACTTCGACTGCCTCACCAACGGCTTCGAGCGCACGTTGCGCGAGTTTCGCGAGCGCGACTACCTGCTCCACCGCAGTGGTTTTGTCCAGGAACACCCGCGAGGAACCCGTGGTGGGCGAAGCTGTAGGGGCATCGAGCAGTTGGCGGCGCCCTCCTGGTGGAACTGCCCGATCGCCACATTCGGCGGTTCCACTCCGGCGACGTCCTCGTTGCACCGAGTAGCGAGCAAGCGCGGGGCGACGCCTTGACGCAGGGCTGGCCCCGCACTCTGCGTTGTTAGACTCTTGGTGGACTGGATGGGTTGACGATTCACCTTGCCCCCTCTGTCGTTGACCTCGCCCTCGCGGCCCTGTTCGCCGCATGATCTCGCTCGGAGCACTCGTCAGCCTGCCCCTCTTTGGCCCGGTCCCTCTCCCGCCTGCCGGTGTTCTTCGTGCTCCGTTGCAGGGCTCGCGCTGGGCGCCAGGCTTGCTCGCCGTACTGAGCGTGGTCGCCTCTGTCGTAGTAGGCCTTCTGGCGCCCGTTGTACACTTGTTCAGGGAGCGTGGGGTGCGGGTGCTTTGGTGGGCCCGGCCGGAGGCTACCTCTTCGGGTTCGTGGTCGCCGCGTATGTCGTCGGCACGCTCTGCGAGCACTGGCAGGCGGACGGGTTCCTGGGCGCTGTTCGGCATCGCGCTTGTCGGTCTTGTTCCAGTACTTCCGCGATCGGTGCCTCATGGCTGGCCTGGCAGCTCCCACGCGACGAGCCTCGAGCCGATCGTCTGGGGTGGCGTGGGGGAGGTAGGTTCCGGGGGACATCACCAAGGCGGCTCTGGCCGCTCTCACGGCCAGAGCGCTGTTCAGCCTGCCGCTGGGTCTTCGCGCGCCCTCTCGAGCCCGCTGAGGTCGGCCAGGGCTTCGCCGCGTAGGCGCAGGTTCAGGCGTCCACGCTCATACTCGTCCATGAAGTCAGTCGCGCTGCCGTCTCTGTAGGCAAGGTCCTTGTCTCGAAGGATGCCTGCCAGGACCTCGACCCATCGCGCGTCCAGACCTGACGCCGGCCATCGCCCGCAGCTCCTTGAGCGCCTCGAACGAACTCAGGGCTCTACGGTAGGGGCGATCCGAGGTCATGGCGTGATAGGTGTCGGCCACCGCCAGCATCTTGCTGGCCTCGGGAATCGATTCGCCCTTCAGGCCGAGCGGATAACCGGTCCCGTCCAGCCGCTCGTGGTGATAGCGCACGATGTCGGCCACGTTCTTATAGGTGGCCATGTGTGAGAGGACTTCGGCACCCTTCTCGGGGTGCTGGCGAATGTACGCCCACTCGTCGTCGTCGAGAGTAGAGTCCTTGCGCAGAATGGCGTCCGGCGTGCCAACTTTGCCCAGATCGTGAAGCAGGCCGGCGAGGTGGATCTCCTCGGCTTCGCTCTCGTCCATACCGGCAGCCAGCGCCATGTCGCGGTACATCGCCACCGCCGCCGAATGGTCGGCCGTGTACTCGTCCTTGCCGTCGAGCAGCACCACCATTGCCACGGCAAGTCCCAGGTTCATCTCGAGATACTTGTCGGTGAACTCTTTCTGCTTCTCGACATGAGATCGTTCACGCACCAGCAGCTTGAACATGTACTGACTCGCGAAAAGCGGGATGAAGAGGAGGACTATGGCCGTTATGCCCGCTCTCGCATACAGGGCGGCAACTGCAAGGCCCAAGCCAACAACTACCGCCAAGGATTGGAACAGTTGAGAGGCAACATCGCCCCGCCAGTAGGCCCCCGGCGAAGTTCCGTACTTGACCCAAACTCCAAGGCTCGTCATCACATTGTTTGTGGCCTCGTAAAGAATTGCAGCGACCGCGCCCGACAGGAGTAGCGCCGGAGTCACGGAGTTCAGAGGAATCGAGAAGTGTCGCTGGAGGAGGCTAAAGACCTCTTCGGCCACGAAGGTGGAGATCACAAGATTTGCGCAGTTGTACGTGGCAACCGCTCGCGATGACTCTCTCCAGGCTCCCCATAGACCCACAACGACCGCGACGGCCAAGGCGGGAAGCTGCCCCAAGAACATGATAGCCAAGAGGATCGGGAGGTTTCCCGCCGTTACCGTGACCCGCTCGCGGATCTCAACGGCCATTTCCTCGGCGATGATGGCGATGAACGCCAGAATCACTGCGTCCAGGGCGTGTGGCGAATGTGGGGACCCGCCGAGGAGCACGGCGGCGTACACGCAGAGCGACACGGCAGAGAGGCCAGCTGCCGCGGCCAGAAACTCGAATTTACGCTCGCTGCTTTTCACTTGCACCACGCACCGCATCCAGTACAGCATGTATCTATCGGCATGTTGCCGGCGGCGCTTTAGTGCAGTGATGGAGAGATGAACTAGTGAGTAATCCTCGCTATTGCCGCCCGGCGCGACGAGTACAAGCACAATCGACGCCAGGACGTTTTCGATCTTCTTCATCGAAACCTTCTATCTATCGGCTAGTGAAGTCTGGTCTGCATGCGAGTCATGAAGGTCTCCCCGTTTGGAACAAATAGGCCGATGTCTGACTAGTGAAGTCTGGTTTGCATGCGAGTCATCAGGACCCCCGTAAGTTCTAGGTCAACCGTGCCCTATAACTTAAGGTTGACGATGGCCGTGGTCCGGATGGTATACACACGCTCGTAGCCTGCGCAAGCCCTCGTACGTCAACCTGCCGGATCGAATGGTCTTGCTTTGCCTAGACTGACAACGCTTTCGCGCCACAATGTCTCGTGAGTGAACGGGAGGACCCCGGGGAGTCGACCATCGGCGAGACCACTCCGGCCCGTCAACTCGCGGGCAACGCCAACTTCCTGCTGCTGCTTGGCGGTCAGTTCATCTCGCAGATGGGCGACAGACTCGCCATGATCGCGTTTCCTTACCTCGTGTACAACACGACCCATTCGGCGCTCTCGACAGGCGTGGTCCTCGCGCTGTTCACCCTCCCCTACGTGCTGTTCGGGGCGCTGGCCGGCGGCGTGCTCGACCGCCTCGACAGGCGCGGTGTGATGGTGGCGGCCGACATTGTGCGCGGCGGCCTCGTCCTGGCGGTGCCGATCTTGTCGCCCTGCACTCCACGACCGGCGTGTTCGCGCTCGCGTTTCTCCGCGTCGTTCGCGACCGTCTTCTTCGACCCCGGCATGATGGCGCTCCTCCCCGAGATCGTGCCCGACGACAGCCTGCTGCGCGCTAACTCCATTCTCGAGGCAAGCTCGCACCTCACCGAGATCGTGGGCTTTGCCGCGGCCGGAGTCGTAGTCTACCTCTACTTCGCGATGAAGACCACCTTCACGGTCGACGCCGCCACGTTCGGCGTGTCCGCCGTGACCTTGCTGGCGATGACGCTAAAAGGCTCCCAGAAGGGCGGCCGGCAGCGGCGACACCGACGACGCGCCCCCGGCACGGCCTCGAGTTCTGGGAAGAGGTCCGCGAGGGCTCCTCGTACCTGCTCCACCACGCCGGGCTGCGGGCCAACACCCTCGTCACCATTGCGGCAGTGGCGGGCGTCGGAGCCTTTCTATCCCCTCACCTTCTTCCTCGCCGTCGACCGGTTCCATGGCGCGCGCACGTTCGGCTTCATCGAGGCGACCATCGCCGTCGGCTACCTTCGGCGGGTCCGTCGTGATGGCCGCTATGGCAAAGCGCGTGCGCAAGGGTCTGGCCATGACGGTCGGGCTGATGGTCATGGGCGGCTGCTACACGGTGCCGTGGGCCGTCCACTCCCTGCCGCTCGTCCTCGCCGACTTCGTCGTGCTCGGCGCCGCCAACGCGGCGGTGCTCATGCCTCGATCGACACCTATGTGCAGAGCGTGGTTCCCAAGGCGCTGCGCGGACGCGTTCGGGGCGCCAGGTTCACCCTCACGCAGGGGGTCTATTTGCCCTGGGCGTGCTGGCGGCCGGCGCGCTTGCGACCACGGTGGGACTGGGACCTCTCTTCGGGCTGTGCGGTCTGATTGGATGTTCGTGCCGGCCGTCGTCGGCTTGTTCGTACCGATAGTGCGCGACATCTAGAGCGACGCGCTCGCCACATCCGCGACCTGCCTCCCCGCGGCTGCGCCGTGCAACCCCGACCCCGCCGACCACGCTGCGCTCGCCGACCCCGCTGTGCTTGCCGACCCGCTTCGCCCCGCTCGCGCTGCCGCGAGGCCGCCCCGACCCTCGTGGTAGCCTAGGCAGGACCGAGGGGCGCGCGACGGCGCAAGGGCTCGCGCGCGAGGGAAGGACACCATGACCCCGCCAGCCGACAACGCCGGCGCTGCGTCCGACGGACTGGACTCAGCTCGCGCTGGTCTGCTTTGCCTCGTTCGTGGTGTGGTCGGGCTTCGGCGCCATCCTGCCCTACCTGCCGGTCTTTCTGCAGGAGCAGGCTCACGCGCCGGTGTGGATGATCGGGCGTCATCGCCTCCATGTACTACGCCGGCACGTTCCTGTGCTCGTCGCCGCTCGGCCGCCTGAGCGACCGCGTGGGCCGCAAACCGGTGGTGGTCAGCGGCATGTTCCTCTACGCACTCGCCACCCTGCTGTTCGTGACCACCACGAACGCCTGGTGGTTCCTGCTCTTCCGCCTGTGCGAGGAGGAATCGGAGCAGCCTCGGTGGGACCGGCGGGCAGCGCCTTCATCGCCGACATCAGCAACGACGAGACCCGCGGGCGCGCCTACGGCCTGCTCACGAGCGCGCAGTTCGGCGGCCTGGTCGCCGGGCCGGCGCAGCATGATCCTGCTCAACACGCTGGGCGGGGGCGGCAGGCACGGCTTTTACACGATCTTCCTGGTGGGCAGCGCCATGACGCTGGCCATGGGCACCGTGCTCGCCGTCTTCTTGAAGGAGCCCGCCCACGTCACCGCGCAGCGCAGAGGAGCGCGTGGCCCGGCCCAGCTACCGCTCGCTGGCCACCCCCTCGGTCATCGCCTTTCTGGTGGTCGCCGCCACGAGCCATTTCGCCATGGGCGGCTGGGAGGTGCTGTGGAGCCTGTGGCTGCGCCACCTGGGCGCGTCGATGGCCTACGTGGACCCTCACCTGGATGGCGTTCTCGGTGCCCATGCTGTTCTCGTTTGCCGGCGGCATGCTGGCCGAGAAGGGCGAATCGCTTTCGGCTGATGTTCGTGGGCTACGCCTTCTCGGCATGCTCGTGGATCGTTCGGCTTCACCGCGACCTCACGGTCTTTCTGCTGTTCAACGTGCTCGAGGGCGTCGCCGTGGCCATCTCGATGCCGGCCAAACAGGCCTTTCTGGTGCAATGCAGCCCGCGGCGCTGGCTGGGCACCGTGCAGGGCATGGAGCAGAGCCTCGATGCAGCTCGCCGCCTGGGTGGGCACGCTCACGGCTCCGCTGCTGTCTGCTCACCTGGATCAGCGGCTACGCGATCGGCGTGGGCGGCTTTCTGGCGCTGGGCGGCCTCGCGGCCGCCGCGCCCGTGCTGGGCCGCAAGTGGGCGCAGATCGCGTCGCAGGGCGAGGCGCTCAGCCTCGCAGAGGCTGATCGCCTCGCATCGGCGCCCGGCCGGCACGTTCGACGACGAGCGCTCACCCGCACGCTAGGCGCACGACGGCCGGCGAACACACGGCCGCCGGCCAAGTCACGCTCGGTCGGCGGTCGCGGATTTCAAGCCAATTGAAGGATGGCCGATGTCGAGGTAACCTAGATCGAACCCGGTCATCAAGCAGCTCGGCGGGTGGGATGTTCAAGAAGACTCCGTCCAGAAAGCGGCCCTCGCCGGCGCGATGATCGACTACGGCCTGACGGCCATCATCGCGATTGCCTTGGCCATCGTAGTGCAGTCGTTCGTGGTCAAGCCCTACCTCATTCATCGACCTCGATGGCCAACACGCTGGTGCCCGGGCAGCGCGTGCTGGTCGACCGCATCGTGTACCGCTATCGCTCGGTCCACCGCGGCAACATCATCGTGTTCCACCGGCCCGGGCCCCCGCACGACGTGCTCATCAAGCGCGTGGTGGGCCTGCCCGGCGACCTGCTGTCGGTGCACGGCGGCCACCTCTTCATCAACGGCGTGCGCGCCAACGATTCGTTCGTTGACAAGGTCCACGGCATCACCGAGCCCACCGACCCCGCCGACCCGTATGCCAGCACCGACCCCGATGCACCGTGGTCGCTCGCGCAGCCCTTCCCGCGTACCCGCGGGCAACTACTTCGTGATGGGCGACAACCGCACCGACTGGCCGGACAGCCGCTACTGGGGCACCGTGCCCGCGCCACACCATCATCGGGCGCGCCTTTGTTCACGTACTGGCCATTGGGGCGCCTGGGCGACTTGTAGCCAGACCGCTCGCGACTCGCCGGCCAGGCGCGGGCGGCTCGGGGCGGACGGCGCCGGCGGCGCGCAACGTCCGCAGCCCAAACGAGGAGGGGGTGGCCTGCCGGCCACCCCCTCCTCGTTTGTCTCGTCTGCCGACCGCCGCGCCCTGTTCGTGCTGCTTGCGGTCGGACAGCCCTCCCACAGCCGGAGCCGCCCTTAGGCTGCCTCGACGCCGTGCCGCGACGCCGTCCTCAGGCCGTTCTCCCGGGGCGGCCGCAGCTCGGTGGACGTCGCCACAGGCTGTGAGGCGATCTCCTCCGGCCGCGACTCGTCGTACCAGGCACCATCGCGTCCACCGTCTCCACCTTGCGGGCGAAGAACGTCTTGGAGCGCCTGGAGACCACGAGGCGAGACATCGCCACCACGCCGCCGCCGAGGAAGACGGCGCCAAGGACGAAGGGCGGCCCTATGCCGAACCACGAGGCGCCTGAGGCCGAGTTGGCCGGATACCAGAGCCAGTCAAGCGAGGCGAGGAACACCCAGAGCAGGATCAGGCCGCCGATGAGCGGAACACGCACAGCATGAAGAACTTCTTCAAGTTCCCGAGGATGTGGTGGCGATAGAACAGCGGCACGGCGAAGCCGTTGATGCCGTAGTAGAAGGCGATCGTGAGGCCGAGCGCCGCGATGGAGTCGGCCAGCACGTTCTGGCTCAGCAGCGTGAGCCCGACGTACCAGACCAGGGACACGATCCCGTAGATGATGGTGCCCCACACCGGGGTCTGAAAGCGTGGGTGCACCTTGGCGAAGATCCTGGAGGAATCGCGCCGTGGGACGCCATGGAGAGGGTCGTGCGGGCCCTGGCAGGATGGTGGTCATGGTGGAGGCCGTCGCGGAGGTGAGCACGACGGCGATGAGCAACTTGTCGGCCGCCGAGCCGAGCACGGCGAGCCCAGCGGGCTCAGGATGTCGCCCGAGTTCTTGGACAGGTAGCAGGGCCCCGGAACGCCTGCGCCGCCGTGGTCGCGATGACGTAGATGAACACCAGCCCGAGGGTACTGAGGATGGCCGCCACCCCGGGGACGACGGACTTGTTCTCGGTCTCTTCGTTGACCGACACCGCGGTGTCCCAGCCCCAGTAGATGAACAGCGCGAGCAGCACGCCGCCCGACAAGGCCCCGAGGTTCATGTTGGGCACGAACCAGGAGAGCGACGGATGGATCCCGGCGGGTGCGAGCTGTACACCTTGACGAGCGCCACGACCGAGAAGATCAGTAGCATCAGGTACTCGAAGCCGAGCAGGAACCACTGCAGCCGGGCCGAATCTCGATACCGATCGCGGTGATGGCGCACATGACGACCAAGAAGATCACGCCGACGTCGTCACCCAGAACAGTGAATTGGCGAGTCCGTGCAGCCCAAAGAGCGGAAGAAGTAGGTCCCGGTGATCTGGGCCGGGCTCGCCATCACGATGATGTCGGCGGCGACCATCACCCAGCCCGTCACCCAGCCCGTCCTCGGCCCCATGGCCCTCGTCACCCAGCTGAACGTGGTTCCGCAGTCGGGATCGGCCTTGTTGAGGTAGTAGTAGGAGCTGGCGATCAGGATCATCGGGACGAACGAGACGATCATGATGGCCGGCGACTTGAGGCCCATGCCCGCGACCGCGGTCAGGCCCAGCGTGACCGCGAGGCTGTAGGCCGGCGCCGTCGAGGCGATGCCGATGACGATGCTCGACAGCATGCCTACGGCGTTCGTCTTCAGGCCCTTGGCGTCGTCGGCCGCCTGCAGCGTCTCGCTGCGCTTGGGTTCGGGAACTGGTATCACTGCGCCTTCAGTCCCTCCTTCCGAAAGCCAGGCGGAGGGCGGAAGGCCATCCGCCGCGGTACTAAGGCCCCCCGGTCCCCAATAGGCCGAGGCGACTAACGGAGGGGATCCCCTTGGCGTGGTGGTAAAACGGTTGGCCTGCGGCGGGGGCAGACCGGGCGTGCGCAGGCCGGACGCCGAGAGCAGGCGCAGGCCGGCGCGGCCGGCGGCCACCCACGCCGAGCGAAGCACAGTCGGGGGCGGGCCTGGGCCGGCTCGGTCTCGGTAGCGCCGCACCTCGCCGTAGAGCGTGTCGCGCTGGACCGGCGTGAAGCCGGCGGCGGCGATCAGGCGCACGAGCTCTTCGACCGTACCGCGTGGCTCACGCCGGCGGCGCGCACGACGTTCTCTTCGATCATCATCTGCCCATGTCGTTGGCGCCGAACGCCAGGGCGAACTGCCCCATTCCCGCCCTGGGTCACCCACGACGCCTGCAGGTTGTGCGACGTTGTCGAGGACGATGCCGGCGACGGCCAGCGTGCGCAGGTAGTCGATGCCGGGCGCCCGTCCGGCCGCGCTCGAGCGCCGTGTGCCGGCTGGAAGCTCCAGGCGATGAACGCGGTGAAGCCGCCGGTCTCGTCCTGCAGCTCGCGGAGGCGGCGCAGGTGCTCGAGGCGCTCTTCGGCGGTTCTCGACCGTCCCGAACATCATGGTCGCCGTGGTCGCAGGCCCGGCGGTGCGCGTCGCGCATCACGTCGAGCCATGTCGGCCGTGGTCGCTCTTGTGCGGGGCGATCATGCTTGCGCACGCGATCGACGAGGATCTCGGCGCCGCCGCCCGGATCGAGTCGAGGCCCGCCGCGTCAGCCGGCGAGCGTCTCCGGCACCGAGCCGCTGCGACAGCCGCCGATGTGAATCACTTCGGGCGGCGACAGCGCGTGGATGTGGATCGGGTAGCGCGCCTTGATCGCGCGGAACAGGTTCGTACCAGCAGATGCGAGGTCGGGAGATGGCCGCCCTGCATCAGATGGCCGTGCCGCCGACGGCCATCGTCTCCTCGATCTTGCGGAAGATCTCGTCGAAGCCGAGCACGTATCCCTCGGCCGCTGCCCGGCTCGCTGGTAGAACGCGCAGAACGGCACCCCGAGATGCAGTCGTCCGTGTAGTTGATGTTGCGGTCGACGATGTAGGTGACGTCGTTCGCGGGTGGAGGCGGCGCCGGACTTCGTCGGCCGCCGCCCCGAGCTCGAGCAGGTCGCCGCCCTCGAGCAGCGCGAGCGCGGCCGCGTCGGTGAGCCTGTCGGTCGCCACGTAGCCGCGCTCGTCGGTCGCTGGGGTCGAACAGCGCATCGAGTCCGACCCGATGGAGACCGGCGCGGTCCAGCGAGTGACGCCGACGGGGTCTCCGGCTCGTCGAGACGCAGCTCGAAGCGCACCATGGCGCCCCCGGGCACGCTGGGCTCGCCGCAGGTCGGCAGGCCGTCGACTTCGAACTCGCCGGGCAGCAGCACGAAGCCGAGACGCTGGTGAAAAGCGAGGGAGTCACGATTGACGACTGAGGTGACGGCGCGCACACGGCTGCGTCCGGCGGCCCGGGCCGCGTCGGCAGAAGCGCCCGTACAGGTCTCGTGCCAGCCCCGCGCGCCGCCAGGCGGATCGACGCCGACGAAGTGCACGTAGGCCTCGTCGTCGTGCGACGGGCAGAGGAATCCGACCAGAAAGGCGACGGGCCGCTCCTCGTACTCGGCCACGAACGACGTGTCGCGGAAGTGCTCGAAGAAGACGCGCGGCAGCATGGCGCGCAGGTCGCGCCCGCCCCACCACCGCGGCATGGCGTCCGTCACGGGCTGCCAGTCGCGCGGCTGCGCATGTCTGATGGTCAGGCCGCAGCACGTCATGCCGTCTGCCCCTGGCGCGCTCGCGCTGCCGCCGCGCTCGCCGCCGGCGCGGCGCCGCCGAGGTCGGGCAGGCGGTCGAGCTCGCCGATGGCCTGTGCCCGGCGGTAGAACTCGGCGAGGCCGCGGCGGTAGTCGTCGGGAAAGCCGTATTTGAGCTGGTCGAAGTAGTGGTCGAGGAAGGCGGCGCTGAAGTCGCAGAGCTGCGCCGCGGCCGCGGCGGTCTCGAGGTGATGGGCGGCGCAGCGGTCGCGCGAGGCGACCAGCGCCGCCTCGATGGCGCGCGCTTCGTCGCCGCGCTCATCGAGGAACTCGCGGCGCACCGCGCAGACCGCGTAGACCATGGGCAGGCCGGTGACCAGACGCCACTCCTCACCGAGGTCGTAACTGTACGGGTAGACGCCGGCGCGCAGGATGTGGAGCGCCTCGTCGCCGATCAGCAGCAGGCCGCCGAAGTTGGCGAGTGCCTGGGCGAGCGGGCCCTGGCGGGCGCCGTAGGAGGGCGCCATGCCCCACTCGTCGCAGAGCACCTTGAGCAGGCACACCGAGGTGGCGCTCTTTTCGGTCAGGGCGATGCTTTCGACCTGCGCGCGCGGCAGCTGGGTGAAGAGCTGGATCGAGTCGACGGCGCCCAGCGAGCTGATCGAGATGCCGGGCAGCAGGGCGAGCTTGTCGGCGTGTCGGGCGAACTCGATCGACGAGGGCAGCGCGACGTCGATCTCGCCGGCGACGAGCAGCCGGTTGAGCTCGGACGGCGAGCCCTCGACGATCTCGGCCTCGTAGCCCAGCCGGGAGAGCTCCTCGACGAAGTGGCAATAGAGCGGGAAGCAGTTGACGAACTCGATGCGCCCGACGCGTGCGACTCTCACTCGGGCGCCCCGTCGTCGTAACGGCGCACCACGTTGTAGAGCGTGTCGCGCTCGACCGGCACGCGCCCGGCGCCACGGATCACGCGCACGAGCTCGTCGCGGGTGAGCTCCTGACCGGTCTCGACGCCGGCGGCGTGGCTGATCTTCTCTTCGACCACGGTGCCGTCCAAATCGTTCACGCCGAACGACAGCGAGACTTGGGCGAGCTTCAGGCCGACGTTGATCCAGAAGGCCTTCACGTGGCGGAAGTTGTCGAGCACGAGGCGCCCGGCGGCGAGCACCTTGAGGTCGTCGAAGCCGGTCGGCCCGGGCAGCTCGGAGAGGCCGGTGTTGGCGGGCTGGAACGAGAGCGGGATGAAGGCGTTGAAGCCGCCCGACTCGTCTTGCAGCTCGCGCAGGCGCAGCAGGTGGTCGGCGAGCTCGTCGGGCGTCTCGACGTGGCCGTAGAGCATGGTGGCGTTGGAGGCGCATGCCCACGGCGTGGGCGGTGCGCATGACGTCGAGCCACTCCTCGCCTGAGATCTTGCGCTCGCAGATCAGGTCGCGCACGCGGCCGCTGAAGACCTCGGCGCCGCCGCCGGGCAGCGAGCCCAGGCCGGCGTCTTTGAGTTGGGTGAGCGTCTCCTGCACACCGAGGCCGCTGAGGCGCGCAAGGTGGGCGATCTCGCTGGCCGTGAAGGCCTGGATGTGTACGTCGGGGGCGAGCTCCTTGAGGCCGCGCATCATCTCGAGGTAGTAGTCGAAGGGCAGGTCGGGGTGCTCTCCGCCCACGATGTGGATCTCGGTGATGCCGCCGGTCAGGGTCTCGCGCGCCTTGTCGAGCACCTGGTCGACCGACAGCGTGAAGGCGTCGGCGTCGCCGTCGTCGTGGCTGAAGGCGCAGAACAGGCAGCGGTTGCGGCAGACGTTGGTGTGGTTGATGTGGCGGTTGGCGATGAAGTAGACGTCGTCGCCGACCGCGCGACGGCGCACGTAGTCGGCCAGCGCGCCGATGGCGATGAGGTCGGAGCTCACCAGCACGTCGCGGGCGTCGGCACCCGACAGCCGTCGGCCATCGAGCACTTTGTCCCACACGTGCGACAGGCCGGCGCGCCGGCTCAGAAGGTCGATCTGTTGCTCGTCTAAGCTCATGTCGGCTCGTTTGCTCTCGTGTTCACAGGCACTCCCAGCGTACCGGCCGCCGGCGTGGCGGTCGACAGTTCGCGATCGGTCATACGGTAGCGGTGTTCACGTGGTGGAGGCGGCAGCGGCGTTCAGGTGGCGCCAGGTCAACTGTAGCGGTCGACCATCGAGCCGGCGAGCTCGTCGAGCAGCTCGCGCTCGAAGCCGCTCGGACACGCGGCCAGCCGCCGCCGCGCCTCGTTCATGAAGTCGAGGGCCATGGCGCGGGCGCGCTCTATGGAACCGCTTGCGCGCACGTCGTCGACCACCCCTTCGAGGCAGGTCTCGTTGTCGCGGCAGGTCAGCAGGCGCGGGCCTATGTCGGGACGCGTGGCGATGGCCAGGACGATCGGCAGGGTGACGGTGCCGTCGCGCAGGTCGGCCCCGCGGCGCTTGCCGGTGACGGCCTCGTCGCCGGTCAGGTCGAGGATGTCGTCGAGCATCTGGAACGAAAGGCCGAGCGAGTCGCCAAAGGCGCCCAGGGCCGCGACGGTCTCGTCGGCGAGGCCGCTCATGCGGGCGCCCAGCCGGCAGGCCGCCGAGAACAGATCGGCGGTCTTCAGGCGGCAGCGATGCAGGTAGTCGTCGACGGAGACGGTGGTGCGAAAGGCGTCGCCCGCCTGCAGGCGCTCGCCCTCGGACAGCCCCCAGGCGACCTCGGAGAGCTCGGCCACGGCGGCGGCGTCGCCGCTGCCGGCGAGCTCGGAGAAGGCCTGCGCCAGCAGGTAGTTGCCCGTCGAGATCGCCATCTGGTCGCCGTAGGTGCGGGCCACGGTCGGCAGGCCGCGGCGCAGCTCGGCGCCGTCGAGTACATCGTCGTGCACGAGGGTCGCCATGTGGAGCAGTTCGACGGCGGCCGCGGCGCGGGTGACCGCGCCATCGAGCGGGCCGGTGTTGCGCGCCGCCAGCAGCACGAGCAGCGGGCGCAGCCGCTTGCCACCGGCGGCGAGCGTGGAGCTGCCGGCCTCGCCGAGGCGGCCGGGGATCGACGAGACGACCCCCGAGAGGCGTTCCTCGACGGCCGCCAGGCCGGTGGCCACGCGGTGGCGCTGGGCGGCGGAGCGCCACGACAGCACGTCGGCAGGCTTCACGACGGCGCCCGGTCGGCGGCGTTCACGTCGGGGTGGGCGGAGCTCAACGCCGGCGCCTCGCCGACGTGCAGCGCCATGGCGCCGAAGCCGAACAGGCGGTAGCGCACGTGCTGCAGCCCCGCCGCGCCCATGATGGCCGCCAGGCCGTCGGCGTCGGGGAACGAACGCACCGAGGCGGGCAGGTACGCGTAGGCCTCGGCGTCGCCGGTGACCAGGGCGCCCATGGCCGGCACGACGCGCTCGAACCACACGCCGTGAAAGCGCCGCCCGGCGGCGCCGGCCGGCGTGGTCGCTTCGAGGCACACGACGGGCGCTCCCGGCGCGGCGACGCGCACCATCTCGGCAAACGCCAGCGCGAGGTCGGCCACGTTGCGCACGCCCCAGCCTACGGTGACCGCGCCGAAGCTTGAGTCGGCGAAGGGCAGCGCGAGCAGGTCGCCGTGCACGAACTCGACCGCGGCGGCCGCCCGGGCCGCTTTGGGACGGGCGCGGTCGAGCATGGCCTGCGAGAAGTCGAGACCGGTGACCGGTGTGCCCGGGTAGCGACGCGCCAGGGCGAGGGCAAGGTCGCCGGTGCCGCAGCAGGCATCGAGGATGGGTCTGCCCGGCAGGGGCGTGGCGGCCGCGGCGGCGGCGGCGCGCCAGCGGCGGTCGAGCCCGACGGTCATCAGCCGGTTCATGAGGTCGTAGTGCGGCACGATGCGGTCGAACATCGCTTCGATGCGCGCGGGGTCGCGAGCGGGCCGGGCGTCGGTCATGTGCGCGGGCCTTCCCACGGTCGCGACAGGCGCTGCGCGAAGCCCAGCGCCTGTAGCACGCGGTCGGCGACGAAGTCGACCAGGTCGTCGAGGGTGCGCGGCAGCGAGTAGAAGCCGGGCATGGGCGCCACGATGACGGCGCCGGCGCGCCGCGCTTCGAGCAGGCGTGTGAGGTGGATCTCGGACAGCGGCGTCTCGCGTGGCACGAGCACGAGCGGCCGGCCCTCTTTGAGGGCGACGTCGCCGACGCGGTGGATGAGGTTGTCGGTAGTGCCGAGCGCTATGTGGGCGACCGTCGACATGGAACACGGGCAGATGACCGCCGCGTCGGGAAAGTTGCTGCCGCTGGCCACCGGCGCCTCGAGATCGTCGGGCGCGAACACGCGCGCCTCGGCGCCCGCCGCGGCCAGAAAGGCGGCCGTGACGCCGGCGCGGTCGCGCACGCCGAGCTCGAGCTCGTGGGCCACGACGGCTACGCCGACCTCGGACAGGCACAACGTGAGCTCGCAACCGGCCGCGGCCAGCACCTGGACGAGCCGCACGGCATAGGGCGCGCCGCTGGCGCCGGTGACCCCGACGAACAGACTGGCGGGCGGCTGCGTCATGAGAGCTCCTTGGTGGCCGATGACAGTCCCGCGCGCGCAGGCGTCGGGGAAGCGGTGGCAATCCCTCTCCTATCCTACCGCGCCTCCGACGGCCCCGTCCCTTTCCGCATGTCGGGGCATTGAACGCCGGGCGTCGAGGCCTGCCGGTTCGTCGGCTGCCGTGGGGCCGCCGCGCTAGTGACTGATGAGGACCGCCGCGATCGCCGCGACCCCGTAGACCAGCCCGACCACGCCGTTGGCGGTCATGAACCCCATGCCCACGCGGGCCAGGCCGCGCCGCGCGATGTCGAGGTGCGGCCAGGCGAGCAGCATGGCGACCACGAGGCAGCCGACCAGGTAGCTCCAGCCCAGGCCCAGCAGGGGCCCGACCGCGATCAGCAGAGCCATCGCGGCTATGTGCGAGAGCGCGGCGACCCCCAGCGCGCGGCGCTTGCCAAGCGTCACCGGGATCGAGTGGATGCCTTCGGCACGGTCGAAGTCGAGGTCGAAGATGGCGTAGATCACGTCGAAGCCGCCGACCCACAGGCCCACGGCCAGGAACAGCAGCACCGGCGACAGGGCGATGCGGCCGGACACCGCGACCCAGGCCGCTGCCGGCGCCAGGCCGTCGGTCAGCCCCAGGGCATAGTGGCAGAACCAGGTGAAGCGCTTGGTGTAGGGGTAGACGATGAAGGCCGCGACGACGATCGGCCACAGGTAACGGCAGGGCGGCGACAGAAAGAACGTGGCCAGCACGAGCACGCCGAGCGAGGCCGCCGTGAAGGCCACGACCTCGGCGCGCGAGAGGCTGCCGGCGGGCAGCTCGCGCTGCGCGGTACGGGGGTTGCGGGCGTCGATGCGGGCGTCGATCAGGCGGTTCAGAGCCATGGCGGCGCTGCGCGCCGCCACCATGGCGACGGTGATCCAGACGAGGGTCTGCCACGAGGGTATGCGTTGCTCGGCGAGCACCGCGCCGGCGTAGGCGAAGGGCAGGGCGAAGACGCTGTGCTCGACCTTGATGAGCCGCGCGAACAGGGCCGGGCGCACGGCGGCGCCCAAGGGGTGTGGTGCAGACGCCATGCGCGTTATCTCACCCTCTACCTGAAGCTCAGACCGAGCTCAGACCAGCGCGCGTCGACCCGTGCCTTGACGGCCGGGTCCATGGCGAGCTCGTCGGGCCAGGGGCGCGGGTGGCCTTCGTCGGGCCAGGCCTTGGTGGCGTCGATGCCCATCTTGCCGCCGTAGCCGGCCGTGGGGCTCGAGTGGTCGAGCGCGTCGAGCGGGCCGTCGACGATCATCGATGTCGCGGCGCGGGTCGACGTTGCTGAACGACGCGCCAGGCGACTTCGCGGGGGTCGTGCACGTCGACGTGCTCGTCGACGACCACGATCGATCTTGGTGAACATCATCTGCCCCATGCCCCAGATGGCGTTCATCACCTTGCGGGCGTGGCCGGGGTAGGCCTTGCGGATCGAGACGATGGCGCAGGTTGTGAAAGACGCCCTCGATGGGCAGGTCGCATGTCGACGATCTCGGGCAGCGTCATGCGCAGCAGCGGCAGGAAGAGCCGCTCGGTGGCCTTGCCCAGGTAAGCAGTCCTCCATGGGCGGCCGGCCGACGATCGTCGCCGGGTAGACGGCGTCGCGGCGCTGCGTCATCGCGGTCAGGTGGAAGACGGGGTACTCGTCGGCCAGCGAGTAGTAGCCGGTGTGGTCGCCGAACGGGCCCTTCGCGCCGCGTCTCGGCCGGGTCGACGTAGCCCTCGAGCACGATCTCGGCGTCGGCCGGCACCTCGAGGTCGACCGTGGCGCACGCGCACCAGCTCGACCGGCTTGCCCCGCAGGAAGCCGGCGAACATGAGCTCGTCGATGCCCGCCGGCAGCGGCGCCGTGGCGGCGTAGGTGAGCGCCGGGTCGGCGCCCAGCGCGACGGCGACCGTCGAGGCGTCCGTCGGCCCTCGCGGAAGTTGGCGGCGCCGTCGTGGTGCACGTGCCAGTGCATGCCGGTCGTGCGGGCGTCGTAGACCTGCAGGCGGTACATGCCGGCGTTGCGCCGTCCGCTCGCGGTCCTTGGTCACGCAGACCGGCAGGGTGATGAAGGGCCCGCCGTCGCCCGGCCAGGTGGTGAGCACCGGCAGCAGGCCCAGGTCGGGCGGGTCGATGACCACCTCGCGAAACGCCGCCTTGGAGACGATCTTTGGTGCGAACGAAGCGAGCTCGCGAAGCTGACCGAGCGCCTTGACCTTGCCGACCAGGCCCTTGGGCACCTGCAGCTCGACGAGCTCGGCGATACGCCCGGCGAGCTCGTCGAGGGGCGCGCCCAGGGCGAGCTCGAGGCGCCGGTACGAGCCGAACTGGTTCATGAGCACGGGCAGCGGCGCGCCTGTGAGGCGGTGGGCGTTGGCCGGTCGCGCGCCGCTCGGGTCGGGAGCGGCGACGGGCAGCTCGAAGAGCAGCGCCGGGCCGCCGGCCTTGCTGGCCCGGTCGGCGATCTCGGCCATCTCGAGCCAGGGGTCGACCGGCGCCTTCACCACGTCGAGCTCGCCCTCGCGGCGCAACACCTCGATGAACTCGCGCAGGCTCAACGTGCGGCCTCGGTCTCGACCGGCGCCGGCTCGACTGCCGTCGGCTGGACGGGCGCCGGCTGGCCGGGCACCACGGCCCCGGACGCCGCCGGGCCGGGGGCTGCGGCGTCGGGCTCAGGCTCCTCAGGGGTGACCTCGAGCCCAAGGGCGCGGCGCAGGGGCGCCGGGTGGCGCAGCCAGAGCGTGCCGGCCGCGCGCCGCACGACGTCGGGCAGGCGCTCGACGCGGTCGCGCTCGAACAGGCGGCCGACCTCGTCGAAGGCGCGCAGCGCCGCCAGGGCGTGACCGCCCGACGCAGTCGCGGCGATGCCCGCCACGCACAGCGCCCAGAGGTCGTCATCGTAGGCGAAGGGCCGGTGCTCGGCGCGCAGCCAGGAGCAGCTCGCCATGAGCCTGGTGAGCAGCTTCACGGCGTCGAGGTCGCCGCCGCGCGCCACCAGGCGCAGGCCGCTGGCGTCGAAGTGGTCGCCGGCCAGCAGCCTGGTCGACAGCGCCGTGTCGGCCGCGAGCAGACGCGGGTCGCGGTAGTGCGAGAGGTAACCCTCGTAGACGAACTCGAGGGCCAGCGGGTAGGTGCTCTGGCTCGCTTCGGGGGCGAGCGCGGTGAACAGCGGCGCGTAGACCAGCTCGAAGGCCGGCGGCGCGACCGGCGCGAAGCGCGTCGCGACCGCGCTCAGCGCGTCGCGGATGGTGCCGTCGTCCATGCCGGTCAGCTCTCGCGGTCGAGGTAGAACGACAGGAACATGAGCTCGCTCGAAAAATCGACCTGCCGCACCACGACGTCGCGCGGGGCGAAGACCTTGACCGGCGCGAAGTTCAGGATGGCGCTCACCCGGCGTCCCGGTTCGAGCCCAACGAGGCGGTCGATGGTCGACTGGGCGGCGTGCGCCGGCACCGAGATGATGGCGATGTCGACGCGCTCTTCGTGACAGAACGCTTCGAGGTCGGCGACGTCGCGGATGGTGCGCCCATCGCCGAAGCTCACGCCGACTTTCTTCTGCGAGGCGTCGAACATGGCGATGAGCTTGAAGCCCTGCTCGGCGAAGCCGCGGTAGCGGGCCAGAGCTGTGCCCAGCGAGCCGGCCCCCACGATGATCACGTTCCACGAGCGCTCCAGCCCCAGGCAGCGCTTGATCTCGGTGACCAGGCGGTCGACCTCGTAGCCCACGCCGCGCGTGCCGAACTCGCCGAAGTAGGAGAAGTCCTTGCGGATCTGGGCGGCGTTCAAGTCGATCATGCCGGCGAGCTGCTTTGACGAGACGCGCTCCACGCCCCGCGCCTGCAGCTCGCGCAGCTTACGCAGGTAGACGGTGAGGCGCGGCACGGTGACCGCCGGCACCGCGCTTTTGTCGACGGGCGGCGTCATGCGCCGGCCGTGCGATCGCTGTGCAGTCCGGCGAAGAACGAGGCGGCGGCCCCGGCGGCGAGCCCCACGTCGGCGTCGGTCAGCGCCAGCGACACCATGGCCGATTCGAACTGCGACGGCGCCAGGTAGGCGCCGCGCTCGAGCATGTGGCGGAAGTAGCGCGCGTACAGGCCGGTGTCGGCGCGGCGCGCGTCGGCGAAGCTCGTGACGGGCCCCTCGCAGAAGAACAGCGTCATCATGGCGCCGACTCGATTGAGCGTGGTCGCCACGCCGCCCTCGAGGGCCGCCTGCACGAGACCCTGGCAGACCTGCTGCGCGCGCTCCTCGAGGCGCTCGTAGGCGCCGGGCCGCGAGAGCACGCGCAAGGTGGCGATGCCGGCGGCCATGGCCAGCGGATTGCCCGACAGCGTGCCCGCCTGGTAGGTGGAGCCCAGCGGCGCGACCGTCTCCATGACGTCGCGGCGTCCGCCGAACGCCCCCACGGGCAGGCCGCCGCCGATGATCTTGCCCAGCGTCGTCAGATCGGGGGTCACGCCGTAGCGCTGCTGGGCGCCGCCCCAGGCGACGCGAAAACCGGTGATCACCTCGTCGAAGAGCAGCAGCGCGCCCGACTCGGTGCACAGCCGTCGCGCCGTCTCTAAAAATCCGGGCTGCGGTGGCACGACGCCCATGTTGCCGGCGACCGGCTCGACGATCACACAGGCGATCTCGGCGCCGCGGGCGGCAAAGACCTGGGCCAGGGCGTCCGCGTCGTTGTACTCGACCAGGATGGTGTCGGCGGTGGTCGCCGCCGTGACGCCGGGGCTGTCGGGCAGCGCCAGGGTGAGCACGCCGCTACCGGCGGCCGCCAGGAACGGGTCGGCGTGTCCGTGATAGCAACCGATGAACTTGACGACCTTGTCGCGCCCCGTGAAGCCGCGGGCCACGCGCAGCGCGCTCATCGTGGCCTCGGTGCCCGAGTTGACCATGCGCACGAGCTCGATCGACGGGACGGCCTCGCAGATGAGGCGGGCAAGCTCGACCTCGAGATCGGTGGGCGCCCCGAAACTGGTGCCCAGGTCGAGCTGGGCGTGCAGGGCGGCGAGGACCTCGGGGTGTCCCCAGCCGAGGATCATCGGTCCCCACGATGAGACCAGGTCGACGAACTCGTTGCCGTCGGCGTCCCACACGTGGGCGCCGCGGCCGCGGCTCACGAACAGAGGGTGCGGCATGCCCACGCCCTTCATGGCGCGTACCGGCGAGTTGACCCCGCCGGGAATGTAGCGGCGCGCCTCGTCGAACAGGCGCCGCGACGTGTCTGTTTCCACTCCCCTGCCCCCTGCGATCGGCCGTGCGAGCGGCCCTTGTGATTGAGAGTACATATTACTGTGTCTTTGCTCGTGGCGACGGGATCGGTGCGTTTTGGCCCACGGCGAGCGGCCGGATCGGCGCGTTTTGACCCGCGGCGAGCGGCGAGACGCGTCCGCAAACGGCGGCCGAAGCGATAGGATGCGCCGCAAACGGCGTCCGCGGCCGTGCGGCGGGCGCTGCTTCCGACAAAAGGGAGACGACATGGCCCGACCAGCGCGCCCCGGCGCCGTGACCGTGCGCGACGCCCGCCCCGACGAAGCGGCCGTAGTCGCCGAGCTCATCCACGAGCTCGCCCGCCTCGAGGAGGTCGAGAGCGACGTCACGGCGCAGCAGGTGCGCGCCTACCAGCGGCGCGCCGACAGCGGCATCCTGGTGGCGGCGCTCGACGACCTGCTGGTGGGCGCGCTCACCTGGTCGTGCGCCCCGGCTTGTTCCACGGCGGCCGCTGGGGCTGCATCGACGAGCTCATCGTCACCGCGCCGGCGCGCGGCAAGGGTGTCGGCGACGCGCTCGTCGGCGAGGTCCTGCGGCGCTTCGCGGCGGCGGGCTGCCGCGAGGCCACCGTCTCGACCGAGCTCGCCAACGAGCGGGCGGCGGCGCTCTACCGCAAACACGGCCTAGTCGACGAGTCACTCCAGCTCGAACGGCACTTCTGAGGCGAGAGCGGCGAGCGGACCGCCCGTGCGGGGCGTCGGTCGGGGGCGGCGCCCGGCGCATCGCGGCCGGGCGGAGCGGTGTGCCGGCGGCGCGAAGCTCAGGCGCCGGGCGACCAGCCGCGCGGCACGTAGGCGCAGTAGGGCTCTTCGGCCAGGTAGTCGCCGGTGCGTTCGAAGGCGCGCGCCCGGCAGCCGCCGCAGACCCGCTTGTACTCGCAGGCGCCGCACTTGCCTTTGAGCGCGTCGAGGTCGCGCAGGTCGGTGAACAGCGGCGAGGTGCGCCAGATCTCGCCGAAGCTCTGCTCGCGCACGTTGCCGGCGGCCTTGTCGAAGTAGCCGCAGGGCTGCACCACGCCGACGTGCGAGACAAAGCAGAAGCCCACGCCGGCCAGGCAGCCGCGGCTGAGCGTATTGAGGCCGCCGTGGGCGTGCGGGTGCACGGTGAGCGCGCTGCCGTCGGCCTTGGCCCGCTGGCGCATGACCCGCCAGTAGTGCGGCACGTCGGTCGGCTTGAAGAACAGCGGCGAGGTGCGCTGCGCGTCGTAGATCCAGTTGAGCGTGCGCTCGTAGTCGTCGGGGTCGAGCTCGTCGGCGGCCAGGTCTTTGCCGCGGCCGGTGGGCACCAGCATGAACGGGTGGAAGCTCACCGCGCCGAGCTCTTCGGCCAGGGCCAACAGGCGCGGCAGGTAGGCCACGTTCAGGCGCGTGATGGTCGAGTTGATCTGGATCTCGATGCCGGCGTCCTGCGCGGCGCGCATGCCCTGCAGGGCGGCGTCGAAGGCCCCGGCGCAGCCCCGAAAACGGTCGTGCCGGGCGGCGTCGGGAAAGTCGATCGAGATGCTGATGCGGCCGATGCCGGCGGCTTTCATACGGGCCGCGGCGGCGGGCGTGACGAGCGTGCCGTTGGGCGCCATCACCGCTCGCAGGCCGGCCTCGCGGGCGGCCTCGGCGATCTCGAAGATGTCGGGCCGCAGCAGCGGCTCGCCGCCGGTGAGGATGAGGATCGGCCGGCCGGCGGCGGCGATCTGCGTGACCAGCTCGAGGCACTCGGCGGTGGAGAGCTCGCCTTCGTAAGGGCCGTTGACGGCCGCGGCGCGGCAGTGGGCGCAGGCGAGGTTGCAACTGCGCGTGACCTCCCAGGCCACGACCCGGGGGGCACTCGCTTCGAGCGCCCCGCGGCGCCGCCCCTCGCGAGCCGCGGCGTCGGCCGCCGGGTGACCGGCGTCGCCGGCGCCGCCGACCGAGATGCCGTACTGCGGGGCGTCGCCGTGCCCTGCGGCGCCGGCCGTGCCATGAGGCGGGGTGGAGCTGTGCTGCCCGGGAGAGCTCATGGCGCGTGCCGGCCTAGAACTCCTCTTGCAGCCAGCGCACCGCGTCCTTGGCGTGATAGGTGATGATGAGGTCGGCGCCGGCCCGCTTGATCGACAGTCAGCGCCTCGAGCACGCAGCGCGCGCTCGTCGAGCCAGCCGTTGGCGGCCGCGGCCTTGATCATGGCGTACTCGCCGCTCACGTTGTAGGCGGCGAGCGGGAACTTGGTCTCCTGCTTGACCGGCGTGACGACGTCGAGATACGGCAGCGCCGGCTTGACCATGACGATGTCGGCGCCCTCGTCGATGTCGAGCAGCGCCTCGCGCACGGCCTCTTCGCCGTTGGCGGGTCCATCTGGTAGCTGCGGCGGTCGCCGAACTTCGGCGCGACTCGGCGGCCTCGCGGAACGGGCCGTAGAAGGCCGAGGCGTACTTGGCCGAGTACGACATGATCGCGCGCGTCGGTGAAGCCCTCGTCGTCGAGCGCGTGCGCGGATGGCCGCCACGCGGCCGTCCATCATGTCGGAGGGCGCCACGATGTCCGCGCCGGCCTCGACGTGGCGACGGCCATCTTGGCGAGCAGCTCGAGGGTCGAGGTCGTTCACGATCTCACCGTCCTGCACCACGCCGCAGTGGCCGTGGTCGGTGTACTCGCACAGGCACACGTCGGTGACCACGACGAGGTCGGGCACCTCGTCTTTGATGGCGCGGATGGCGAGCTGCACGACGCCTTCGGGGTCGTAGGCGCTGCTGCGCGCCCGAGTCTTTGTGCGAGGGGATGCCGAAGAGCAGCACAGCGGGAATGCCGAGCCGCTGATCTCGCGCACCTCGGGCAGGAGGTTGCCGATCGAGAGCTGCTCGCAGCCGGGCATGGAGGGGATCGGCCGCTTGACGTTCTCGCCGTGCGACACGAACAGCGGGTAGATGAGGTCGTCGGGCGAGAGCGCCGTCTCGCGCATCATGCGACGCAGGGTGGGCGTACGCCGCATGCGCCGCATGCGGTACGTGGGAAAGTACATGTGATCGGGTCCTTCCATAGGGCGACGCCTGGGGTCGTGGCTCTCGGGCAATGTATCCCCCGCCGCGACGCTCTGACAAGGTTACCCGACTTACGCCCGCCCGGCTTGGGGCGCGCGCGGCGTCGCGTCAGGCGGGGACGAAGAGCTCGATGGCCCTCTTAACGACCGCCTCGACCGAGTCGCGGTCGCGCAGGCTGCAGGGCATGACGGGGATGTCGTCGGTCAGGCCGAGGGTCTTGGCCACGGCGGCCGGGTTGAGCGAGTCCTCGTCCATGGAGACGTAGGTGGCCACGACGATGGGCATGGTGCCCAGCTTGCGCACGAAGCCCAGGTCGCGCACCGACGCCTTGAGGCTGTCGATCGAGTTGGCGTTGGCCAGCACGATGAACGCCGAGCTCTGCTCGGCGAAGCGCCGCCAGATCTCTTCGGGCGAGCTCACCGTGGCGGTGAGCACGAGCGCCGCGCCGTCCGCAGCGCGGGGCGCGTCGTAGTCGTCGGCGGTGACTCCGTTCGGCGTATAGGTCGCGGCGACCATGGGGATCTTCGATCTCGCGGTCGTCGACGAGCTCGACACGCAGGTGCTCTGTGACCTTGCTCTCGACCAGCGTGCTGATGAAGACCTGGTTGTAGAGGTCGATGGGCCCGCGCACCACGATGGTGCGGCCCTCGCCGATCTCTTCGATGGCGGAGTCGCTCACCGTCAGCAGGCCGCTGCGGTGCAGGTCGTAGATGATCTTGGCGCCGTTGAAGCGGTCGAGCCCGCACTCCTTGAGTACCGTGTTGATGTCGTGGCGCCCGTCGACCCAGCACACCACACGCCACTGGTCGGGCGCCAGCTTGACGCCCCCGTCCTCTTCGACGATGTCGTTGTAGCGCAGGCGTGGCACGCGTTCGAGCGAGCCCAGGGTGGCGAAGATGAGCTCCCATTCGTCGATGCGCCGGCAGCCCTCCATGATGACCGACTCGACCTTCATCTCGACGTGGATGTCTTCGTCGGTCACGGTCTCGTCGGCTTCGAAGGTGAAGTCGCCGTCGGCCCAGCTGAAGAAGTTGAAGGTGACGTCTTCGATCTGGTCGCGCACCGACTGTTCGAGCGTGGCGCGGTCGATGTAGCCGTGCGCCAGCAAGATGGAACCGATGCGCCCCTTGACCGACTTCTTCTTCTGTTCGGCGAGCGCGGCGCGGAGCTGCTTGCTCGTGACGTGGCCCGACTTCACCAGGCGTTCGCCGAGCGGCATGGTGCCGGGGTGGGCGGTGGCGAAGTAGATCTGGCCGTTGCGAAAGAAGATCTTGCCCGACTCGCCCTCGCGGTTGATCGAGAGGGCGCCGGTCTTGGCGCTCATCTTGACCAGCTGAAAGACGTTCGGAAGGTTGAACTCTTTAAGATTGCCCTGCAGGAGCACTCGCGCTCTCCTCACGCACCATGCGGCCGTTCGTTGCTGCGGCGGCCGACCCGTCGCCCACCGCTTCCTTCATCGGCCAAAGGCGCCCGTTGGTTAACGCTTGGCGACCGGAAGTTTCGGCGAAAGGCCCCCGGCGGTGCCCCCGGCGCGCGTGCGAGCGCCAGACGGTGGACGAGGCACGCCTCACACGACGGACGCGGCCGGCCGCCGGTGGCGGTTCGAGGCCACCGGCGGCCGGCCGCCAAACGATGAGGCGGGGCGATCCTTCAGGCGCGGTCGCCCGGGCGTTACGGCCGGCCCCACCAGCGTTCGTAGGACTTGGGCGGCTTGAGCCCGGCGGCGAGCTGGCGGCGCTGGGTGGCGCGCTCGCGAGCAACGACAAACGCGTCGGCCAGATAGTCGATCAAGCTTTCGTTGAACTGCTCGGCCATCTCGTTGGCGCGCGCCACGTCGGCCTCGACAGCCTGCACGCTGCGCTCGAAGAACTGGTTGGCGCTGCTGGCGGTCGGGTGCTCGGCGATGTAGGCGACGACGAGGCGGTGGTCTTTGAGGTCGATCTCGATGCTGGCGTGCTCGAGCTCGTCGTCTTCTTCGTGCAGGAAGGCGAGCGTCTCGCCGCCCTCTACCGAGATGAACAGATCGACCCGCGTGCCGGGCACCACGATCGGGGCGCCGCCCGGCGCTTCGCGCCCGGGCTCGCCGGCGACCGCCATCTTGATCGCCCGCGGCGTGTCGAAGGTGGCGCTCCCCAGGCGCACGGGGGCCAGATAGTGGTGCTCGGCGACCTCGACCGGCAGCACCGCGTGGCGCGACGACAACACGGCGTCGTCATCCAGGGCAAAGACCTCGCGCTGCGCCCGCTCACGCAACGCTTCAAGACGTTTGGCCAGGCTCATGTGATCCCCTCCGCTCCCTTTGGTTAGTGCAGAGCCGCCGCAAGTCTATAGCGTGACGCCGCGCGGCGCGCGCCCGCGCGGCGGCCGCGGCAAGAAAGGCGGCCGCCGCGGCGAACTAGTACCGTAGATCGACTTCGTCGTCTCCGCTCAGGCGTGCGTGACTACGTTGCGCGCCTAGCGAGAGACCACCCGCGGTGAAGGTCCCGCGAGGCAAGATCCCCGAGGAGACCGTGACGACAGAGCAACCCGGTGCCGACAAGGGCCGCCGTCTTGAGAGCGAGATCGCGCACGCCCTGACGGCGGGCGGCTACGCCGCCCGCCGCAACGTCGTGCGCGAAGGCCGTTCGGGGGCGCGCCACGAGATCGACGTGCTGGCCGAGAAGGGCGACGGACTCACCACGTTCACCCTCATGGTCGAGTGCAAGGCGTGGGACCGGCCGGTCGACAAGGAGGTCCTCGCCAAGGCCGCCTTCGTCGGCGCCGACGTGGGCGCCGACAAGACGATCGTGGTCGCGCTGCAGGGCGCGACCGGCGGCGCCACGCTGTCGGCCGCCGAGCTCGGCGTCGAGCTCTGGGGGCCCGACGAGCTCGAACGGCGGCTGGGCCGCGTGCTGGTCGCCGCCCTCGGCGCGACGCGGCCGTCCACCGAGCTCGGCTTCGCCGTGGTCGTCGACCCGGCGCGCGCCGCCCGCCTGGCCGAGCGGCAGCGCGGCAAGGGCGTCCTGGGCATCGGCGCCGAAGAGGTCGCCTGGTTCGACCTCGTGTGGCTGCCCTGCCTCCTGCTCACGCTGGGCTGCACGAGCCGCCAGGGGCGCCTGCACAAACGGGCCCGGCACTCGTCGGTCTTCAACCTCTACGAGGCGCTCGACGGCACGCTGCTCGAGAGCTTCGCCGTCGACCCCGCCATCGGACCCGTCGAGGCGGGAGGGCATCGGCTGGCGCCCCGGGTGAAGTCGCGCGTCCTGCGCACCGAGATCACGACGACCTTCGACAAGTGGCGCTCGGTCGTGCAGGGCGCCGCCCGCGAGCGCTGGGAGCGGGCGGGCTGCGAGCTCGGCATCCCCTTGCCGATCGACGCCCTCACGGTCGACGAGACGGCGGCCTGCTACCTGCCGGTCTACGCCGCCGTTCTGCGGCAGAGAGACTCGCGCCGCGTGGTCGTGATCGACGGCGGCGACGGCACAGTCGACACGCTGCTGTCGGGCGTGTTCACGGCGAACCTCGGCTACCTCACCGAGGCGCTCGACCCGCAGCCGTAGCAGTCGTGCCCCGCGACCGCAAGCGACGCGCGCCGACATCTGCGATGCAGCAACGCTACTCGAGCAGGCGACCGGGTATGAGAACTGCAGCGGGCAGTGAGGGGCGGCAGGCTGTCGCAACGGCGGCGAGCCGCGGACGGCGTTGCGCGCCCTGCACAAGGAGCACGAGACCCCGGAACGAGGGGCGTCGGCAGACGCCAGGCAGGTGTTCAATGGATCGCAGCGATGGCCGGGTCCCGGTCCTTTCCCAGGTTCTGGAGGACGCCGAAGGTTGCCGGGCCGTGATTGCCAGCATGTTGCTGCTCGATGTGCCCGGCGACGTGCTCGGCGAGCTCGCCGCCTGCGACGAGCAGCTCTCGGCGCTGATCGTGGCCGTGCGCGGCCACCTCGGCCTGAGCCCGAGCGACGAGGGACGCCACGCCGCCTGAGGCCGCAGGCGCCGGCGCGCTGCCGGGCGGCGAGCCCTCGCCCGACATACGGCTCCATACCGCCCGCGGGCGCTGGGTGATCACCGCGTCCGTGCTCGGCGCCGGCATCGTCTTCATCGACGGCACTGTCGTGAACGTGGCGCTGCCCGCCATCGGGCGCACCTTTCACAGCGGCCTCGCCACCCTCCAGTGGACGGTCACCGCCTACACGCTCACCCTGGCCGCGTTCATCCTGGTGGGGGGTTCGATCGGCGACCGCTACGGCCGCCGGCGCAGCTTCATCGCCGGCGTGCTGTGGTTCGCCGCTGCCTCGCTGGTGTGCGGCATCGCGCCCAACGCCACCGTGCTCATCCTGGCGCGCGCGCTGCAGGGGGTCGGCGCCGCGTTGCTGACCCCGGAGAGCCTCGCCATCTTGCAGGCCTCGTTCCGCCCGCAAGACCGCGCCCAGGCGATCGGCACGTGGTCGGGCATGAGCGGCATCGCCGCCGCCATCGGGCCGTTCGTGGGCGGCTATCTGATCCAGGCCGTGTCGTGGCGGCTCATCTTTCTGATCAACGTGCCGTTCGTCGTGGCGGTGGTGTGGATCGCGCGGCGCCACGTGCCCGAGAGCCGCGACGCCACCGCCGTCGGCCGCCTCGACCTGGCCGGCGCCGGGCTGGCCACCCTTACGCTCGGCACGCTCATCTACGGCCTCATCCAGGGCGCCGGCGTGGGCTGGACGACGAGCGGCGTGGTGACCGCGCTCGCGACCGCGGTCGTGGCGGGCGTCGCGTTCGTGGCCGTCGAGCGTCGTGTGAAGAACCCCATGCTGCCCTTCGCCATCTTTCGCGCCCGCCAGTTCACGGCCGCCAACCTGGCCACCTTCATGGTCTACGGCGCCCTGGGCGGCGCCCTGTTCCTGCTGCCGCTCCAGCTGCAGCAGGTGCTGGGCTACTCGCCGCTCGAGGCAGGTACGGCACTGCTGCCCATCACGCTCGTCATGCTCGTGCTCTCGGCGCAAGCCGGCAAGCTCGCGCAGCGCATCGGTCCACGGCTGCCGATGACGGTCGGTCCGATCGTCGCCGGGATAGGCCTCGCGGCCCTCTCGCTCGTGCAGCCGGGCACTACCTACCTGGGCACCTTCCTGCCCGCGATCGTCGTGTTCGCGCTGGGCCTCGCGCTGACTGTGTCGCCGCTCACCGCCACCGTGCTGGCGGCCGCTCCGGTCGAGCACGCCGGCCTGGCGTCGGCGGTGAACAACGCGGTCGCGCGCGCGGCCGGCCTGATCGCGGTGGCGGTGCTGCCCGCGGCCGCCGGCCTGAGCGCCTCGAGCTACCTGCACCCCGCGGTGTTCACCTCCGGGTTTCGCACCGCCATGCTGCTCGCCGGCGGCGCCTGCGCCCTGGGCGGCGTGATCTCGGCCGTCACGATCCGCAACAGCTTGACGGCGCCCCAGGGCGGCGAGGAGAGCCCGCATTACTCGTGCTCCCTCGACGCTCCCCAGCTGTGCACCGACGAAGGCGACGGGCGGGCGGCCTCAGGGGCGAGCGGGCCGGCGGGCGCGTGACTTTCAGGCGACGCGTTATCGCCGGGCCCGGCCGGGGAATCAGGGGGGCACAGGCCGGCGTGTGGGAACGGCGGCACGGCAACAAAGGGGCGTCATGGGCAAGCATCACGGCCATTCGTTCACCGATCGTTTCAGGCGTGTCCTGATCGGGCGCGACGCGGAGTCGGGGGACTACACGCATCGCGAAGCCGCCGCGCTCGAACGCCACTGGGGAGTGGCGACCTGCGCGCGCTGCGGCCGTGCCCTCATGCTGGGCGAACCCGTCGCGCGAGTGCGCTCGCGCGAGATCGAGCCGACGCTCTGCGTGGAGTGCCTCGCGCCGGCGCAGGCGGCGCCCACCTGGGTCGCCGCTCCCGAGCGCAATGGCAGAGAGCCCGTGCGCCTGGTCGAGCCGCAGAGCGACATGGAGCGCGCCGCCTGACGGCCCGCCCGCTCGCCGCACGGCCTGTCGCAGCGGGCGTTCGCGCTGCCCCGCTCTCTCAGTAGACGATGACGGCCGCGCCGTAGTTCATGAAGCCGTAGACCCACGGTGCTTCGGGCATCGAGATGCGCACGCAGCCGTGCGACGCCGGGTAGGCCGGCACGTCGGGAAAGCCGTGGATGGCGTCGCCCGCGTGGAAGAAGCTGGCGTAGGGCATCCAGTCGAGGTACTCGGTCGTCCACCAGGCGATCGCCTTCATGTAGACGCTGAAGTGCCCGGCCGGCGTGGGCAGGCTGGGGCGTCCGGTCGAGCAATGCACAACGCGCACGAGCTTGCCGTTGTTCACGCAGAGCAGCACGCCGAGGCTGCGGAAGACCTCGGCGTAGTGGCCCGTCGCCGACGCGCGGCGCGGCCTGGGCGACGTGCCGACCTCGAGCCTGGCCCTGGTCTTGGGCCCGTCGCGGCCGTCACGCGCGAGGCCGTTCCAGGCCTGATACGCCATGAGGGCCTGCGACGTGCGGTAGTCGTCGGTGCCGCTCACCGCGCCGGTGGGCAGGTAGTGCAGCGCGATCAGGCAGCGCTGCACGTCGGCTGTGGTGTGGATCACCCAGGTCACGACGCTCAGGCCGCGCCTGCCGGCCTTGCGCTGCGCGTTGCCGGCCGCGTCGGTCGCGCTCACGACCCAGGTGTAGCTGCCGTTAGCCAGCCGTACCCGATAGGTGCAGGTGCGCTTGGCGTTCTCGGCGACGCCGGTCACGCGGATCGTCTTCACGATCTTGTGGCCGCGGTAGATCGTGATCTTCACGAGCGCGGTACCGCAGCTCGGCGAGGGGTCGTTGACGCGGTACGAGAACGTGGCGAGCTTGCCCCGCGCCACCTTGACGTTGGCGACGGCCACGCAGACCGGCGCGGCGGTGTCGATGTTCACATAGCCCGAGCGGGCGGTCTCGACGTTGCCGACGAGGTCGACCGCCCAGTAGCTCACGACGTGCGATCCCGCGCCCGACACGGCGAAGGCGCCCTTGTAGGTCTGCGGGGAGCCGCCGTCGACCGTGTAGTAGGCGGCGGCGACGCCCGAGCCGCTGTCTGAGGCGGCCAGCGAGACCGTCTGCGCCTTGTTGGCCCAGCCCACGTGGCGGGTGGCCTGCAGGCCCGTCGCCGTCGTGACCGGGAACGTCGCGTCGGCCACGCCGCCGTCGAGGGTGCGCAGCACCGTGCCGCCTGCCCCCACGGCGCTGCCGCGCAGCCCGCCGGCCGCGACCGCCAGGCCGTTCAGGTCGGCGGTCGACGACGATGCCTGTGTAGCCCAGGTGAGGCCGCCGTCGGTGGTGTGCAGGATCGTGCCGCCGGCGCCCACCGCCCAGCCGTGTGCGGCGTCGGCGAAGGCCACCGCCCGCAGCTCCTGAAGCGTGTGAGAGGTCTGCACGGTCCAGGTGAGGCCGCCGTCGGTGGTGTGCAGGATCGTGCCGCCGGCGCCGACCGCCCAGCCGTCGGTCGCGCCGACGAAGGCCACGGCGTTCAGGTCGGCGGTCGTGACCGGCGTGGAGCTCTGCGGCGTCCAGGCCGCGCCGTCGGTGGTGTGCAGGATCGTGCCGCCGGCGCCCACGGCCCAGCCGTCGGTCGCGCCGGCGAAGGCCACGGCGTTCAGGTCCTGGATCGTTCCCGAGCTGCCCGCCGCCCAGGTAGCGCCACCGTCGGTCGAGACGACGAGCGTGCCGGCGGCGCCCACGACGTACCCGTGGGCGGCGTCGCCGAAGGTCACCGCGCGCAGATCGTTGATCGTGCCGGAGTCGGCGGCGCTCCAGTCCGCACCGGAGTCGGTAGAGAAGATGAGCGTGCCGGCGGCGCCCACGGCCCAGCCGTCGGTCGCGGAGGGGAAGGCGACACCGTTCAGGTCATGGCCGGTCCCCGAGCTGCCCGCGGTCCAGGTCGCGCCACCGTCGGTCGAAACGACGAGCGCGCCGCCCACGCCCACGGCCAGGGCGTGGCTTGCGTCGGGTAGGGCCACGGCGCCGAGATCGCTGCTCGTGCCCGAGGTCTGCGGGCTCCAGCCGGCAGCCGCCCACGCGACGGTCGCCGCCAGCAGAGCCGCCACACAAAGTGCGGCCGCAAGGCCGCCGGTCACCATCAGTCGCCGCCGGTCGGTCGTGCCATAGCCTCCGCCCTCCTGGTGCCCGGGCAAGTAGTCTACGGGAGCTCGCGCCCGCTGGCGAGCGGCGCGCGCGAGCGGCTCCGGGAACCGGCTCCGGTCGCGGCGACCTTCAGGGGCTCGCGCCGCCTCGGGGCGGCCGGCGGCGGCCGGATTGATTCTGCGATGTCGGGGGGATAGGCTCCCGGGTGGCGGCCGGTGTGCCGCGCAGAAAAGGGGGACGTCGTTGGGGGTCGCACGTCTTTTCGGGGTCGCGCTTCGGGGCGCCCCGCTACCGATCTTCCGACGTACCACAAGGGGTCCCGCCGCGAGGGCGGGGGCGGAGCTGACGGGAGGGGCCGTGGCAGCAAGGCACAATGGCAGGCGTTCGGGGCGCGTTCTGGCCCTGACCATCGCGGCGGTGCTGGCCGCCGGACTGCTCTGGAGCATCGGCAGCGCCCTCGGGGCGAGCTCGAGCCCCTCTCCGGCGGCGAGTACCACCATCCTGTGCATTGCACCGTACAGGACGCCGACACCCTCAACCCGTTCACCGGATACTCGGGTACCTCGAACGAAGTCTTCTACATGAACGACGACATGCTCGTCGGCTACAGCCCCAAAGACTTCGGCCATGCCCCGAGCTCGCCACGAGCTGGCAGGACCGCCGACGGCAAGGTCTGGACCTTCCACATCCGTTCGGGCGTCACCTGGCAGGACGGCATGGCGCTCACCGCCCACGACGTCGCCTTCACCTACAACTACGTCATCAAGAACCGGCTCAGCCTACACCCTATGTACGACCAACTTCGTGAAGAGCGTGACCGCCCCCGACGACAACACCGTCGTCTTCACCTGCACCAAGCCCAAGGCCAACATGCTCCACCATGCGGGTCTACATCGTGCCGCAGCACATCTGGGGCTCGGTGTCCGGCAAGTCGGCGGCCGGCGACTACCAGAACTCGCCGCCGATCGTCGGCAGCGGCCCCTTCCAGCTCACCCAGTACAAAAAAGACAGCTACGCCATCCTGACGGCCAACAAGAGCTACTGGGCCGGCGCCCCCAAGATCGACGAGGTCGATCTTCGTCTACTACCAGAACGCCGACACGATGGTGCAGGAGATGAAAGCCGGCTCGCTGCAGGGCGCCTGGGGCGTGCTCGAGGCGCAGTACCGCCAGCTCAAGCGACCCCACCTACAGGCCGCCGGCCTACGTCGACCCCGGCTTCGACGAGCTCGGCTTCAACTGCTACACGGGTCCCTCGCTGGGCAACCCCGTCCTCAAGGACTGGCACTTCCGCCAGGCCCTGCAGTGGGCGGTCGACCACGACAAGCTCGTGCAGATCGCCTACGGCGGTCTCGCTCAGCCGGCCACCTCGGTGCTGGTCTCGCACGTGTGGAGCAACCCCGACTGGCACTGGGAGCCGCCCGCGGGCCAGGCCTACACGTTCGACTTGGCCAAGGCCGGCCAGATGCTGACCGCCGCCGGCTACCCGCTCAAGAACGGCGTGCGACTGAACAAGCAGGGCAAGCCGATCGTGCTGCGCCTGTTCACGAGGAGCTCGTCGCAGACCGAGCCAGTGGCCGGCAAGCTCATCGCCGGCTGGTTCGACAAGCCTGGGGCTCAAGATCAACCTGTCGGCCATGGACGACGGCGTCATCCAGGACGACCAGTACAACATGAACGGCACCACCTTCGAGCCCAACTACGACATGTTCCTCTGGGGCTGGGGCGGCGATCCCGACCCCAACTTCATCATGAGCATCTTCACGACCGCCCAGATCAACAGCTGGAGCGACTCGGCCTGGTCGAACGCGCCGTACGACAAGCTCTTCCTCGAGCAGCAGACGACGATCGACCCGACCAAGCGGGCGGCCATCGTGCACCAGATGGAGCAGATCATCTACGACGCGGCGCCTTACGTCGTGCTCGCCTACCAGCAAGACCTGCAGGCCTACCAGAGCGGCGCCTGGCAGGGCTGGGTGAGGTATCCGAGAAACTGCCGCACGGCGGTGTTCTCCAACGACAACATCGACAGCTACCGCTTCGCCGAGCCCAAGCCGGCCGCGGCCGCGAGCGGCTCATCAGCCGGCCTCGTGGTCGGAGCTGATTCGCCGCGGCGCTCGTCGTTTGCTGGGCGTCGTGTGGTTTGTGCGCCGGCGGCGTACAGGGCCGGCCGAAGAGCTCTCAAGAGAGACCCGCGACCGGCGCGCGGTGTGGTCTCTTCGCGGGAGACCACACCGCCCCGGCGCGGCCCTGTGCCTTCGTGCCCGCGTGCCGTCTCCCCGAGTTCGCCTGAGAGAACCTGGTCGTGGAGGTGACGGATGTCGCGTAAAAAGGCTGGCTGCTGTTCTGCGCGCTGTGCGTCATCTGGGATATCCCCTACCTGCTCGGACCCGCGTGGCGGTGCGCGAGCTCACGCCGGCGACCCTTGTCTTTTTTTGCGCACGGCGCCGGTCGCCGTGCTCATGGCGCCGTTTGCCTTGCGCCGCGGCCGCCTTGCGCCGCTGCTCGCCCGCTGGCGCTGGATCGTGGGCTATACCGTCGTCGAGATCGCCGTGCCCCCGCCGTCGCTGGCGCACGCCGAGGAGCGGCTGGTCGAGTTGATCGCCGGGCTGCTCGATCGCCGCCGTGCCGCTGCTGGAGCGGTGGTCTACCGGCTCACCGGCACGGCCGAGCGCCTCACCCGCCGCCGCCTCGCGGGGCTCGCCCTCGGCTTCGTCGGGGTGGCCGCCCTGGTCGGCTTCGACGGCGCCCGCGGCCACCAGCCACGCGCCGTGGTCGAGGTCCGAAATCGCGGCGCTGTGCTACGCGACTGTACTGCTCATCATCAGCCGGCGCCTGGCCGACCGACCCCGGCCCAGCGTGGTCGCCGCCTCACTGGCCATCAGCGCCGCGATCTACGCGCCGCTGGGGCTGAGCGAGTTCCCGGGGCGTCGCTGTCGGGCGAGACCATCGCGGGGGTCGCGGACGCTCGCCCTGGTCTGCACGGCGCTCGCC
>CAVWDG010000006.1:45000-74673 GCA_963753695.1 uncultured Actinomycetes bacterium | reverse complement strand
ATCGCTTCGCGGGTCGACTGGAGACCGCCACTGGGCGTGTACTTGGTCGCGCCGTGGGCCGCGGCCGTGCATGCCGCTTCGACAATGTGTGCGGGCGTCGCGAACTGTGGCTCGCCGACGTCGAGTCTCGCCACATCGGACATGGCGCTCGCCTTGGCCATCATGCGGCGGATGCCCGACGCGGGAAGCGCGGTGACAACACTGGAGGGTGTAGGCATCTCAGCTCCCTGCTCTGAGCGCGCGCGGCAGCGAATGGCCTCGCTCGCGCCCCGTCATGCCGGCACCAGTCCCGGTCACGGGACCCGCAGCCGTGACCTCACGCGGCATTCTCGCTTCGTACTGGGCGAAATTGGCGCGAAACTGAGCCGCGAGCTTGAGGGCCGCCTCGTCGTAGGCGGACTGGTCTTTCCACGTCCCACGCTGGTCGAGTTTAGCGGAAGAGATGCCCTTGCATGAGACGGGCACGAGGAGCCGGAAGATCGGATGCGGGCTGTACTCCACGTCGTCCAGGTGGCCGTCGAGGGCGGCCTGTAGCAGACGTCGCGTGAACGAGATGCTCATGCGCTGTCCGACGCCGTAGGGACCCCCGGTCCAACCAGTGTTGACTAGCCAGCAGCGTACGCCCCGTTCCGCGAGGCGCTGCCGCAGCATCGAGGAGTAGACGACCGGGTCGCGCGGCATGAACGGCGCGCCGAAGCAGGTTGAGAATGTGGGGCTCGGCTCCTTCACGTCGGTCTCCGTACCCGCCACCCTGGCGGTGAACCCCGAGAGGAAGTGGTAGCTGGCCATCTCAGGGGTGAGTCTCGAGATCGGCGGCATGACGCCCATGGCGTCGCACGTGAGAAAGAAGATGTCGCGCGGCGGTCCTGCCTCGCCCTCAAGGACGGCGCCAGGGATGTGATCGATGGGGTAGGTCGCCCGCGTGTTCTCGGTGATGGAGGCGTCGTTCCAGTGCACCGCCCTGGTCTGGGGGTCGACCACTACGTTCTCGAGCAGCGAGCCGAACCGGATGGCCCCGAAGATCTGCGGTTCGTCCTTCTCAGAAAGCCGGATCACCTTGGCGTAGCAGCCACCCTCGAAGTTGAAGATCCCGTACTCGGCCCAGCCGTGCTCATCGTCGCCGACGAGGCGACGGTGAGGATCAGCGGACAAGGTGGTCTTACCGGTGCCGGAAAGGCCGAAGTATAACGCGACGTCGCCCTTGTGGCCGACGTTGGCGGAGCAGTGCAACGGTAGGACGCCTTGCTCGGGCAGGAGGTAGTTCATGGCCGTGAACAGAGCCTTCTTGATCTCTCCGGCATACATGGTGCCGAGGATCAGCACGATCCGGCGACGGAACGAGATACCCACGAACACTGCGGAGCGCGTCCCGTCCACGTCGGGATCCGCGTGGCAGGCCCCGCAGTTCAGGACCGTGAACTGAGGCAGGAAGTCCTCGAGATCGACTGGCTCGGGTCTTAGGAACAGCGTTTGCGCAAAGAGCGCATGCCAGGCGCTTTCGGCCACAACGCGGATAGGGAGCCGATGCTCCCGATCCGCCCCCACGAAGCCCTCGAAGGTGAACACGTCGCGGTCGTGAAGGTAGGCCCCGGCCTTCTCGAGTAGTCGGTCGAACAACTCCGGGCTGCATTTCTGGTTGACGTCGCTCCAAGCGACCGCTTCGGCCTCCGGCTCGTCCACGATGAAGCGGTCGGCGGGGGAGCGGCCGGTGCGCACTCCCGTCCTGACGACTAGTGCGCCGTTGGCCGCGAGGATTCCTTCCCCCCGAGCCAGCGCTCGGGCAGTCAGCTCGGCGGCTGGCAGGTTAGGGTGCACGTCCTTGACGAAAATCCCACGTTCACCCAGCTGTGCCTGGACGCCACTGGTGTCTTTCACATCCCCTCCCCAGTCTTGCCGCTGCCACCCGACCACATACCGGCCTAGGCCCTTCCGAGCACCAGGGCCAGTAACGCCATGCGCACGTACATGCCGTATTCCATCTGACGGAAGTACGCCGCGCGCGGGTCGGTGTCGACCTCCACTGTGATCTCGTTGACGCGGGGCAGCGGGTGCATGACGATCATGTCGTCCTTGGCGCGCTCCAGCGTCTGGGGCGTGATGACGAAGACGCCTTTGACCTTCTCGTAGTCCTCAGGGTCCTCGAAGCGCTCGCGCTGGATGCGAGTTACGTACAGAACATCGGTCTCAGGCAGGACTTCGTCGAGTTCCTCATACATGTTCTGGGCGACACCGGCCGCTGCCACTTCGTCCACCACATCCTGGGGCATGCGGAGGCTCGGCGGCGCCACATAGTTGAGCTTGATGTCGTCGAAGCGGGTGAGCAAACGAGCGAGCGAGTGCACGGTACGGCCGTTCTTCAGGTCGCCGAGCAGAGTCACGTTCAAATGGTCCAGTCGCCCGAGTTCCTGTCGCATAGTAAAGGTGTCGAGGAGCGCCTGTGTCGGATGCTCCCCGGTGCCGTCGCCAGCGTTGATCGACCGGGATGCCGGCATGCGCAGCCGCCTCAGCAGCCGATCCGACTTCGGGGTTGCGGATGACCATGACGTCTGCGTAGCAACCGAGAGTGACGGCCGTGTCTCCGATGCTCTCTCCCTTGGCAACGGAGGAGCTCTTGGCCTCGGCTATTGGGATTACCTGTCCGCCCAGCCTCTGCATTGCGGCCATAAACGAGCACGACGTGCGAGTCGACGGCTCGTAGAACATATTGGCAAGGACCTTTCCTTTGAGGAGGTCGGTCCCCCCCACACACTGGACGACGCTCTGCATCTCGCTGGCGACGCCGAAGATGTAGTCGAGATCCTTTCGCGTGAACTGCTTGACGGCAAGTATGTGGCGGCCACGCCAAGCCGATGACTTCTGGTCGCCAAATGGCAGGTGGTCGCTCTCACTCGCAATACGCATCTGCTCTTCCTCCCTCGCCGACTCCGTCAGATCTCATGCCGCACCCGCCCCGAGACGGTCTTATCACTACATATAGTATGATTGCACGCTGCCGGTCGCGCTCAAGGTCGCTCCTCCCTCATTCTACTTGTTGGCTATATGTATAACAATGCTTCTTGGCAACGTCCTCGAACACGGCTAGTCTTCTCCGGAGCCGATGAAAGCGGTCAATGCTATTGATCACTTCGGAGCCACCCGAAATTATCAGTGTGAGAGGAGCAGACCGAACATGGTCGATAAGCTCGTCGT
Organism: uncultured Actinomycetes bacterium; assembly: GCA_963753695.1. GTDB lineage: Bacteria > Actinomycetota > Thermoleophilia > UBA2241 > UBA2241 > Bog-752. Next base: position 71,484 of record CAVWDG010000006.1, on the reverse strand, counting down.
TGGCATAGCGCAGTGGCTTCCTGCCCCGGGCAGGACCGAAGTCAATCTCGACATTGCGCTCAGGAGCATCGCCAAGCTGGCGGGCAGGGGAGCCAAGCTGATCGTTCTGCCGGAGCTCTGGCCGGTGGGCCTATACCCTGTGACTTTCCACGAGGACCTCGCGGCTGGGCTGGAGCCGCTTGACGGACCCCGCACGCGCCGGTTAAGCCAGGCCGCGCGGGAATACGGCATCTGGCTTGCCGCGGGCAGTGTGCCGGAATTGGCCGCCGACGGCGTTTACAACACGGCCCAGCTGTTCGACCCAAACGGCCGCGAGATCGCTGCGCACCGGAAGTGCCATCTTTATGCGGGGCTGGGCGAGGACCGCACCTTGCTTCCTGGCACGTCACTGACGGTGTGTGATGCCGGCGAGCTCGGGACTGTGGGCATCTCTATCTGTTTCGACGGCGACTTCCCCGAGGTAGCGCGCACGATGCGGCGAAGGGGTGCCAGAATCGTCCTCCACCCGAGCGCCTATGAGTGCGCCACCGAGAAGTGGTGGGACACCTTGTACCCCGCGAACGCCCTTGCGAACGGCCAGTGGTGGATCCTTGCAAACCAGTGCGGGTGCGTTGGCCCGGTCACCTACCTTGGCGGTAGCTGCATCATTTCGCCCGACGGCGCAGTGGTCGCCGCCGCACGCCGCGTCGAGGAAGGTGAGACCCCGCCTCCCGCGCTGCTCGTTGCCGAAATCGACATCGCAGCAGGTCTGCGGCACGCCGACAGCGAGAACTCAGCGCTCTGGGAAGGGCTTCGCCCAGAGCTCCATTCGCCCTGAAGCAAAGGCAAACTTCAGGCATTCGATTCACGACTGGCGCCACTGGACACGACAGGCTTGAGATCGCGTCGGCCTGCCTCCGAGCCACCCCGCCATCGACATGCTCTCGATCGGTCCACGCACCGAAATCGCTGCACTCGCCCAGGGAGAGTGTCAGCGTCTGCTCGATCCAGCGCTTCTGGCGCGCGATGGACGATTTGTCGACGCGACTGCATCCGGCGCCGACCACCGCACCAGTGGCCCTCGGCGCGGAGCCGGTGGTAACGTAGGGGTTCTGCCGGTGGCAAACGCGAGGCCAAAGCGTCGTGCACCGAACCACGGAGGGGAGAAGCGGGATGAAAGATATCCACGGCATCTACACGACCTTCAAGGCCGAGTTCCCAGAGCTGAGCGAGCGAATCAACCATACGAGCCACGCCATCCACGCCGACGGCGGGCCACTCGACGAGCGTACCCGGGCGCTTATCAAAATCGCAGTATCCGGTGCGGCTGGCCACCTCACAGCACTGGAGACCCACGTGGTAGCGGCGCGGGAGGCGGGCATCGGCGACGAGGAGATCGTTCACGCCCTGCTGATGCTCGTCAGCACGTGCGGATTTCCGACGTTCATGGAGGCGTACTCCGCGTTCAAGCGAATGAACAGCTAACTGCGCGTCGCCCCGCGGGCGGTCGCGACGCACGAAGAGAGGAGAACAGTGACTACCGAAGAGATCTGGCAGATTCTGCGCAACGGGGGCCTGGGTGTGGAGCGCTCCACAGACGAAGCCGACGCCGGCTTTCGATTGGTCGGCCGCTTCAACGGGCAGTCAGACCCCCCCGGCGTTGATGCGTTAGGGATTCTGCTCGCGGAACGCGCCGAAGATCTCGACCCCGACGTCGTCATCGTGGGCGAGGGTTCGAAGGACCTCCTCATCGGGTTCGTAGTGGCGCGCGAGCTAAAGCGCCCGCTGGTGCGCTGCCTCAACCTCGAGGGCCTGGTGGGCACGGTCGGCGAGATCTCCGAAGGCGCGCGAGCCGTCTTCGTGGCCGACAAGATCCGCAAGAGCGGATTCGTCTACGCCATACGCAATCTCGTCGACCGAGAGGGCGGCGAGCTGCTGGCAGTCGTCTCGTTCGTCACCGCGGCGGCGCCTGAGCTTCCGGTCCCGTGGATCGGCCTCGTGACAGCGGAAGAGGGCCTACAAGAGGGCTAACGCGTCCGCTGTGTCGCCACACAGAGGCGGAGAGATCTGGGCGCGAGAGAGCTTACCTGGCAGCTTCCTCTCGCTCCCTGAGTGCGCTGAGGATGCGCTCGGGAGTCAGCGGGAGCTCCGTCAGGCGGATACCGATTGCGTCGGCGATGGCGTTAGTGACCGCAGGCGCACCCGAGGTGGACGCCGGCTCGCCGATGCCCTTGGCGCCGAAGGGCCCCATTCCGCCACGCGATTCGAGCATGATAGGCACCACGTCGGGCATGTCCGCGGCAGTCGGCACGAGGTAGGTGTCCAGCGCGCTCGTCACTGTGCGACCGTGGTCCATCTTGACGTCCTCGAGCAACGCGTACCCCACGCCGAATACGGTACCGCCCTCGAGCTGGCCCTGGGCGCTGAGCTTGTTGATCGACTGGCCCACGTCGAATGCGGCTACGAGCTTGAGGACCGTGACCTTGCCGGTCTTGGTGTCTACCGCTACCTCGGCGGCGTGGGTGCCGAACGTGTAGTCGGGGTGGATCTGGCCGATCACGTAGTCTGATTTCTCCAGGTCCCGCGACGGCGCGTTGAACTGCGCCAGATTCGAGATCGAGACTCCAAGAGAGGCGCAGGCCTGGACGACGTCGACGATTGGGAGCGACTTCTCGCTGCCCTCCACACACACCTTCCTGTCGACCAGGTCGATCCGCTCGGGGTCCACCTCGAGCATCGCGCTCGCCTGGACGACGATTGCCTCGCGGACCGCGCGGGCGGCCTTGAGCGTCGCGTTACCCGACATGTAGAGCATGCGGGTCGCGGTCGTGGTCCCGGCCAGCGGCGTGAGTGCGGTATCGCCAAAATACACGGTGATATCGTCCATCGGCACCCCAAGGACCTCGGCTGTGATCTGTGCGATCGACGAGGACTGGCCGCCGCCGATGTCCTGCACCCCCGAGCGCACCACCACGGTGCCGTCGAGCTCGAATCCGACGTAGGCACGCGAGGAGTCGTGCAGATAGACCAGGCGTCCGTAGCTCTGCATGCCAGAGGCGATGCCCCGGCCGACCGCCTCGTCTGGCGAGCGCGGCTTGGTCAGTTCGCCCAGAGCATCCCAGGCGTGCTGGGCCGTCTCGTCCGCGAGGACGGCGGACTCGAGCGCGTAGCCTGTGGCGAGCTCGTCGCCGGTGTGCAGGTAGTTCCGCATGCGGAACTCTAGCGGACTGAGGCCGAGCTTCTCGGCCAGCTCGTCCATCTGGCTCTCGTAAGCGAAGCACACCTGCGGCGCACCGAAGCCCCGGTAGGCGCTCGTGAACGTGTTGTTGGTGAGCGCCGAGACGCCGTCGACCCTGACGTTCGGGATGATGTACGGACCGGTGGCCATGACCACCGAGTAGAGCAGGACCCATGGGCTGAGGAACGGGTAGCCGCCGGCGTCCGAGACGAGCTCGACGTCCAGCGCCACGAGCTTGCCGTCCTTGGTCGCTCCCGTCTTGTAGCGCATCACGTAGGGGTGCCGCTTGGAGTGCGCGAGAATCGATTCCTCGCGCGTGTACGTGAGACGCACCGGTCGTTTGGTCTTGTACGCCAGCAGTGCCAGGTAAGCTTCGACGGTGATGTCCTCCTTGCCGCCGAACCCGCCGCCGAGCATGGGGGCGATCACCCGTACCCGGTTGTGCGGCAGCCCCATGATGTCGGCGATGTCGCGAAAATGCTCGATGACCTGCGTGGAGGCGCGGATGGTAAGCACGCCGTCCTCGTCGATCCAGGCCGTGCCAGACTCGGGCTCGAGGTACATGTGGTCGCCGAACGGCACCCGGTACTCGCCCTCCGCAATCACATCGGCCTGCGCGAAGCCGGCCTCGACGTCGCCCTTGCGGATCTTGTAGGCGCAGACGACGTTGCTGTCCTCCTCGCCCACCCGGTACGCGCCGGGCTTGAGCGCCTCGACGGGGTCGAACACGCCAGGCTGCGGGTCGTAGGCGACGTCGATGGCGCGAACGGCCTCTTCGGCCTGGGCGAGTGTCTCGGCGGCGACGAGCGCCACCGCTTCGCCCATGTAGCGTACTTTCCCGTCGGCCACCACACGGTACAGGCCTTCGAACCCACCGCCGGCGGAGTGCGTCTGGCCGAACTTGCTCGTCGTCTCGTTGTTGGGCACGTCCTTGGCGGTCAGCACCGCGTGGACGCCGGGCATGGCCTCCGCCTTTTTCGTATCGATGGAGACGATCTTCGCGGCAGCGTACTTGCTCCTGAGCACCTTCGCCCAGAGGGTGTCGGGTGGCACCATGAAGTCATCGGCGTACTTGGTCTGGCCGAATACCTTGTCGCGCGCGTCGTGTCGCGGGACGCCGCGGCCGATGACCTTGTACCTGGGAGTCTCGTCAGCGCTCATCACGCGCTCCGCTTCCTGGGAACGCCCGCGTGGGCGGCTTCCTCGATCGCGTCTACGATCTTCGTGTAGCCGGTGCAGCGGCAGAGGTTGCCCGAGATGCCCTCGCGGATCTCGTCACGGGTCGGCGCCGCGTTCTGTTGCAGCAACGACGCCGCGGCCAGGATCATGCCTGAGCTGCAGAAGCCGCACTGCACAGCGCCGTGCTTGATGAAGGCGGTCTGCAGCGGGTGCGGGTCCTCGGCCGTGCCGAGCCCCTTCGTGGTGGTGACATGATGCCCGTCGGCCTGTACGGCCAGTGTGAGGCACGAGTTCACCGCCTCGCCGTCGAGCAGCACCGTACACGCGCCACAGTCTCCCTGCCCACATCCGTTCTTGACCTCGACGACTGCCAGCTTTTGACGGAGGACATCAACCAGCGTCTCGTCCACCGCCACCGTCGTGCGCATCGGGCGTCCATTCACCTGTATCTCGATCTCCTGCATGTCCATCACGCCCCTGCTTCTCGTGCCGCGTCAGTAATCATGCGCGCGACGACCGCCTGCGCCACCCACCCACGGTACCGGGCCGAGGCGCGTACATCATCGATCGGTGAAATGTGCTCGTGGACGAGTTGAGCGCACTCGGCGGCGACTTCCTCTGTGATCTCCCGGCCCTGCAGGGCCGATTCGACCGCGAGGGCGCGGATCGGGACGGCCGCGACCGCACCGAGCCCGATACGCGCTTCTCGACAGATCGAGCCGTCCAGCTCGATCTCGCACGCGGCGCACACCACGCTGATGGCGTCGGCATTCCGCAGGCCGACCTTCTCGAACTTCCCCGCGAACGGCCGACCCGCGAGCGGGACCAGCACGTGCGTGACGATCTCGCACGGCTGAAGTGCGGTCTTTCGGTACTCGACGAAGAACTCGGTGAGAGGCAGCTCTCGCGGGCCGCCCTCGGCGCCGGCGAGTCGTACGACTGCGTCGGCGACGAGCAGCGCCGGAGCCGTGTCAGCCGACGGCGACGCAGTGACGAGGTTTCCTCCGACAGTCGCGCGGTTACGAACCAGCGGGCTGCCCACTGAGGCGGCCGCGGCGGCCAGCACCGGGACGTACTGCCTGATCGAGGGGTCCGCGGCGATGACGCCCAGGGTCGTCGCCGCGCCGATCTCCAGCATACCGCCGGCCTCGCGGACGCCGCACAGGTCATCGAGTCTGCTGAGATCGAGCACGACGCGCGGGCCCTCCCCATTCCGCAGTGTCCCGTTCATGCGCATCTTGCGCATCATCGGGATGAGGTCGGTGCCGCCGGCGACGACGAGCGGCCCCAGCCCGGGCTCGGCCAACACCGCGAGAGCTTCCTCAAGACAGGCCGGACGCACGTAGGACTCGAGCTTCATCTTGCCTCCCTCACGAGCTCCGGCCCGTCCGCGTCGGCCGGCTCCGCCATGCGGGCGGCCGCGTTCTGGATGGCACGGACGATGCCGTTATAACCGGTACAGCGGCAGATGTTGCCCTTGATGTGGTGACGGATCTCGTCTTCTGTCGGGTGTGGATTGCGCTTCAGCAGGTCGCCGGCCATGAGGATCATGCCCGGCGTGCAGAAGCCGCACTGCACCGCGTTCTCGCCCAGGAACTCCTCCTGGATGGGGTGCAAGCCGCCGTCCGGGCCGGCGATCCCTTCGATGGTCACGATCTCCTTGCCGTCGCAGGCGACGGCAAGCGTGACGCAGGCAAGCGCCGGTTCACCGTCGATGAGCACCGTGCACGCGCCACACTGTCCGGTGCCGCAGCCGTACTTGGACCCTGTGAGTCCGAGCTCGTTGCGGAGCATGTTGATCAAGAGTTCGTTTTGCTCGACGACGAGCATGTGCTCGTCGCCGTTCACCGTGAGGATGATGGCGTTGGTACAGCTGGTCAGCATGTCGCACGCTCCCATGCAGTCTCGAAGGCGTCCTTGAAGAGCACGCCGGCCACCTCCCTGCGGTAGATCTCGGAGCATCTGATGTCGTCGATCGGGGCGATGCCCTCGACGACGAAGCGCGCACACTCGTCTATTGCGGAGGTGTCGACCTGGCGCCCCACGAGCACGGCTTCGGCGCCGCGCGCCCTCAGCGGCGTCGGACCGACGGCGCCGAGCGCGATGCGACACTGCGTGCAGGTCTCGCCGTCACGCTCCACGGCTACGGCGCAGGTGACCTTGGAGATGTCACTGGCGACGCGCGTGAGCTTTCGGAAGGCGCTCGCCCGGCCGTCGGTGAACGCGTCGAACTCGACGTCGACGATGATCTCGTTGGGCGCCAGCACCGTCACGCCCGGGCCGGTATGGAACTCGCGCATCGGAATGACGCGCTCCAGGTGAGCGCTCACCACGCGGACTCTCGCGTCGAAGGTGATGAGCGGGGGCGGCGTGTCCGCGGCGGGCGATCCGTTGCCGAGGTTGCCACCGATGGTCGCCACCGAGAGCACCTGCCGCTTGCCGATGCTGTCGATGGCCTCGGCGAGGCCGTGATAGCGGCCGAGGCTCTGGAGGTAAGGCAGCACATCCATGTAGCGGCGGCCTGCACCGATGCGGATCTTCTCGCCGGCCTCGAGGCCCTTGAGCTCCTGCAGCTTGGAGATGTCGACCAGGATTTTCGGCGACCGCCGCCCGAGCTTCATCTGGATGATGATGTCGGTACCCCCCGCCAGCACCTGCGCGTCCTCGCCGTAGCGGTCGAGGAGTCCGAGAGCCTCGTCGAGCGATGCGGGCACGGTGTACTGGAAGTCGTTGACCAAGACTCGCGTGTTGACGGTCATGCCGGGAGCACCCCCTCGCAAGCCCAGCCGTGGATCGCCGCCAGGATCATGTCCGGGGTGATCGGGATGAACTGGAAGCGGATGCCGAGCGCGTTCTGCAGCGCATTCATCACAGCGGCCGCTACGGCGTTGTTCGCGGCCTCGCCAATCCCCTTCGCGCCGAACGGTCCCGAAGGCTCGTAGGTGTCTGCGAAGAAGACCTTGACGTCGTCTACGGACGCCATGTCCTCGGCAGTGTACAGCTTGTAGTCGATATACATGCCGCCGCAGGTCAGCTCGCCGGTCCGGGGGTCGTACTCTGTGTCCTCGAGCAGCGCCTGGCCGATGCCCCGGCACAGGCCGCCCTCGAGCTGGCCGGCCGCCAGGTCGGGGTTGACCACCGTGCCGGCGTCCACGGCGCACACGGCGCGAGGGACGCGAACCTCGCCGGTGAAGGTGTCCACCTCGACTTCGACGAAGTTGGTGACGAAGCAAGGCGGACAGTTGACCATGCGATGGCTCTCTACGGCGATCGCCGTGCCCCAGCCCTTGAGCTGCGCGGCCTTGGCGACCTCGCGGACGGTGATGCGCTTGTCCGCCGCGCCCTCGAGGAAGATCATGCCTTCGCCTGTCTCAGGGTCAGGCGCGATCTGCAGCGCCTCGGGGTTGACGTCGATGAGCCGCGAAGCGAAGTCCAGCAGCACAGTCTTGGCGGACTTGGCAGCCTCGACAGCCGAGCCGCCACCGCAGTACACGCCGCGCGTCGCATGCGTGCAGACGTCGTAGCCGGTGTCGGTCGTACTGGCCGGAGACACGCCGACCAGGTCGAACGGCACGCCCATCTCTTCAGCCACGAGCTTGGCGCACGCGTCGAGCGTGCCGCCCCCGTGGCACATGAGAGCAGTCGACATGTCGACGGAGCCGTCCTCGTTCACCTTGACCATCGCCGTGGAGTAGTCGATCACCTCGCCGGGCATCGCCGCGCCGGTGCCCGAGGTGTGGAACGTGCGGCCCACGCCGATGCCGCGCCGGTAGCGACCGGTCTTGTCTTCGGGCCGGCCGCGCCCCTCCCAACCGATCATGGTCGCGCCCTTGCGCAACATCTCCTCGACCCCGCAACTGCGGATGATGGACCGCACCGTCGGCCCCTGACCCCAGAACTCCTCGCCCAAGCCGACGTAGTTCTTGATCCGCAGCTCGATGGGGTCGATCTCCAGTTTCTCGGCGATGATGTCCATGTGCGACTCGACCGCGAAGGAGACATCCGGGTTGCCGTAGCCCTGCATGGCGCAGGCCGGCGTCTTGTTGGTGTACACGGCCGTGCCCTCGAAGTTCATGTGCGGCATACGGTAGAGCGAGACGAACCAGCCCGACATGCAGCCGAGCAGCGGGTACGCCTGGATGTTGTGCGCGCCGATGTCGACCAGGGTCTTGAGCTCGCCGGCGACGATGGTCCCGTCGCGCTTGACCCCGTACTTGAGGCGGATCTCGGCGGGGTACTTGCAGTGGTCGTACATGTCTTCTTCGCGCGTCAGAACGATCTTGACCGGCTTGCGGGCCTTGAGCGCGAGCGCGACGCAGATAGCGACGGGCGTGTTCATCTGGATGCTGGAGCCGAACGCCCCGCCGATGCTGCTGCGGTGCACCCGGATCTTGCTCAGCGGCAAGTCGAAGATCCGCCCGAGGAGCTGGCGAGTGTTGTGAATCGATTGCAGCGTGGCCCAGAGTTCGATGCCGCCGTCCGCCAGCGGACGGCACATCGCCGCCTTGGGCTCCATCTGTGCGTGGTAAACGCGCCCCGTCTGATACTCGCGCTCGACGATGAGGTCGGCCTCTTCGAACCCAACGGCTACGTCGCCGACGCTCACCTGGCGGAAGCAGGCGATGTTGTGCTCGACCGGGAGCTCAGCGTCGCCGAGCAGGACGTTCTCATAGATCGGCGGCGCGTCCTCGGCCATGGCCTTGTGCACGTCGAAGACGGCGGGCAGTTCCTCCCACTCGACTTTGATCGCGCGCATGGCGCGCTCGGCGAGCGCCTCGGTGCGCGCGGCGACCGCCGCCACCCCTTCGCCCACCTGGCGCACGACCCACGGCAGCACGGTTCTGTCCCGATACGTCTTGACCGGGACGCTCACCTGGCGTTCGTTGTAGCGGATGTCCGGCACGTCGTCGGGGGTGATGCAAATGGCCCCCATCCGCTCGGCCTCGCTCGTATCGAGGGAAACGACACGCGCGTGAGGGTAGGGGCTGCGCAGTACCCGGGCGTGGAGCATGTACGGAAGTTCCATGTCCGACGCGTAGGTCTCAGTGCCCGTGACCTTGGCCAGCCCGTCCTTGCGACGGGTCACCGTGCCCACGGTCGTGAACTCTTGTGCTTTCATCTGGCGGGCCTCGTCTCGCATGTCTCCAACCTCACCGACTACGATCGTCTACTGAATGATTCTCGCATGTTCGCTATACGTCTAGCAAGCATTCTCGCCGTGCGATAGAGTGGCCTTCCTCGCCGCAGGGGTGTTCGAGGCATGCGCCCCTACCCCACCGCGGTCGAAGTCACTAAACACCGGACAGGTCCGAGGAGGGTCCGAGATGCCGAGTCAAGGAGTGCATAGTACCCTGTCTGACGCCCTCGGTTCCAACGGGCCCCGACTGGTCTCGTTCGTCGGCGCCGGCGGCAAGACGACGGCCCTTCAACGGCTGAGCGTGGAGCTCGTCACGGCAGGCGGCAGGATCGCAGCGACGACGACTACGGCGATGTTTGCTCACCAGTTGGCAGCGCTCGGCCCCATGATCCTCCGGGACTGCGAAGACACCTCCCTGAGCAGCCGGTGCGGTAGCGCATTGCGCCGCCCAGGCATCGTCGTGCTCGCGGGATCTCGCTGGGAAGGCGGAAAAGTAAAAGGCTTGACGCCGCAGGAAGTCGACGCACTTTGGAAGGCACGGGTCGCCGACTCTATCGTGGTCGAAGCCGACGGGAGTCGCGGCCTGTCGCTCAAGGCTTTCGGCGAGAACGAGCCTCAACTGCCCGCCGGCTCGACGATGGTCGTTGTAGTTGCCGGTCTCGACATCCTCGATCGGCCGCTGGACGAAGCCCACGTACACCGACCGGAGGTGCTACAGTCGATCCTGCGTGTGCCGCGAGGGTGCATCGTAACCCCTCGTCTCGTCGGTTCCGCTGTCGCATTCCAGGTGGCTCGGGTGCGCGAGTCGACGCCGAAAGCTCAAATCGTGGTGCTGCTCAACAAGGCCGATACGGGCGCTCTGGAGGGCCGGGGCGTCGACGTGAGCGAGCACCTGCTGGCGGCAGAGGCCGGCGAACGTGAGCAGCGCGCCGCCGCGCGTCCCGACCGGATCGTGGTCGGAAGCCTGTGGCGAGGAATCTACCGTACCGTTCACGAATGACTACGACACCCGAGGTGCGAGTGACTGCCCGACAGACTCACAGCGACCCCCGAGTCATCGGCATCATACTCGCCGCAGGCAGAGCGACGCGCATGGCCGGAAGCAAGGTCGTGCGCCCGGTGCGGGGGCGGCCGATGGTCGAACGAGTCGTTGACGCGGCTCTCGAGTCAAAGCTCGCCGGTACCATTGTCGTCGTCGGACACGAAGCCGAGAAGGTACAGGAGATCCTGCGCGGGCGCCCTCTGCGAATCGTCGATAACCCATCGTTTGCGGATGGCTTGAGCACCTCTGTGCGCGCCGCGCTCGACTGCGTCGATCCCGACTATGCCGCTGCCCTGTTCCTCCTGGCCGACCAGCCCTTCGTGACCAGCGCCCTCATCGATCGGCTGCTCGAGGCTTTTGCCGCCACCGGAAAGCCGATCGTGTGCCCCGACCTGGATGGCCGTCCCGGTAATCCGGTGCTGTTCTCCGCCACCCTGTTCCCCGAATTGATGCGGGAGACAGGCGACCGCGGCGGCCGTCGCGTCATCGCGCGCCATCGACACGACGCGTGCCTTCTTGCCATCGGCGATCCGCTTGTCTGTCTCGACGTAGACTCCGTCGAGGAGTACGAAAGGGTGAAGGGCACATGAAGCCAGAAGAGGACCTGCGGTGGATGGTTGACGAAGTTGAACGTGACGCGACCTAGCACGGTGATCAAGGGCGCCGGAGACCTCGCGACCGGCGTCGCTCTCTGCCTGCACCGCGCGGGCTTCGCCGTGGCCATGACGGAGCTGGCCCGACCCACCGCCGTACGGCGGACCGTCGCGTTTGCTCAAGCCGTGTACGACGGCAACACGAGCGTCGAGGGCACTGACGCCGTGCGCGTCGAGCTCGTCGACATCGAGGATGCGTTCGCGCAGGGATCCATCCCGGTGGTCGTCGCCGAGGACGCATCGCAGGTCGTTGAGATTGTGAATCCGGCGCTTCTGGTCGATGCCATCGTCGCCAAACGAAACCTCGGCACGCGCATCACCGACGCGCCCGCTGTCGTGGCCCTCGGTCCCGGCTTCCTGGCCGGTCGCGACGCTCACGCTGTGATCGAGACAAAGCGAGGGCACGATCTCGGCCGCGTCCTGCTCCAGGGGTCGGCGCAAGCCAACACGAGCGTCCCCGGAGAGGTCGGCGGGTTCAGCTGGCAACGCGTCGTGAGATCGTCCACATCCGGCACGTTCCGCGCCGTCGCGCGCATCGGCGACATCGTCACGACCGCCGATACTATCGGGTACGTTGACGAGGAGCCCATTGGCGTCGAGCTCGACGGCGTGCTCCGTGGCCTGCTGTGTTCTGGGCTGCACGTGACGCCGGGCTATAAGCTCGGAGATGTAGACCCTCGCGGCGACAAGTCGCGCTGTTTTACCGTGTCGGACAAAGCCCGAGCGATCGGCGGGGGAGTCCTTGAGGCGGCGTGCGCGCTTCTCGGAGGAGTCCGTTTCGACCCCACCACGTCGCGGAGACCATTGTCGAGCGATACGAGATGGCTGCAGAGAGGCGGGTGAGCGAGCAACCGGTCCCCTGCTAGGCTGCTTGCGCGGTCTTCACGCTTTGGCGACCGGCCGACGTGCCGCGGTGGCGGCGCTCAACCAGCCATCGGCTTCAAATGAGCGGTGCCTTCTTGCCGCTCGAGCTCGTTGATAGTATTTTACACATACGTATAGCAATATGCAGCTTGCGTTCCGCTTGGCGCGCAGGCTGCTTGTGTTCATGAGGGAGAGCGCATGACTACATCTGTGCCCAGGAACGGTAAGACCGTCGTCATCGCCCTCGGCGGCAACGCCATTCTCCAACCCGGCCAGGTCGGCTCCTTCGAAGAACAGTTGTTCAACGTCGACGGGGCGATGCGCCGCATCGTTGCCCTTGTCGAGGGCGGCTGGCGAGTAGTCCTCACGCATGGCAACGGGCCTCAGGTCGGCAACCTGCTCATTCAGAATGCGCTCGCGGCAAAGACGGTGGCGCCGATGCCGATGGATGTCTGCGGCGCCGAGAGCCAGGGTCAGATCGGCTACATGGCGGCACAGACCCTGACCAACCACCTGCGCAAGCGTAAGCTGGCGACGCCCGTGGTCACGGTCGTCACCCAGGTGGCGGTCGACCCGCGCGACAAAGCGTTCTCCAACCCGAGCAAGCCCGTCGGCCCGTTCTACTCCGAAGCTGAAGCGAAGCGCATGATGCTCGAGGCGAGCCTCGCCATGCGCGAGGACGCAGGGCGCGGCTGGCGACGCGTAGTGCCGAGCCCCGAGCCGCGCGAGATCATCGAGCTCGAGGCCATCCGCGACCTCGTCACCGGCGGCTGCCTCGTCGTTTGCAGCGGCGGAGGCGGAGTGCCTGTGGTGCGCAGCCGCGGCGCGCTGTCCGGCGTCGACGCGGTGATCGACAAAGACCTCGCCGCCGCCCTGCTCGCCACGGAACTCAAGGCCGACACGCTGCTCATCCTCACCGACGTAGCCAACACCTACGTGCACTACGGCACGCCAGAACAGACAGCCCTCGAGACGGTCACCGCATCGCAAATGAGGGCCTACGCCGCCGAGGGCCACTTCAAGGCCGGTTCCATGGGCCCCAAGGTCGAGGCTTGCCTGCGCTTCGTCGATGCCGGCGGCGAGGCAGTGATCGCCTCACTCACCAAAGTCGGCGAGGCGCTCGCCGGCAAGGCCGGGACGCACATCGTTCCGGATGGGGAAGCCAGTGGCACGAGCTCCAAGACGGCAGCCACGAACCGCTCAAGTGGCAGCGGCGCAAGGGGCGCGGAGCGGGCGGCGCCGACTCACCCGGCAGACGCCGATGCCAACGTGGTCGACATCGCGACGGCACGAAAGTAGGTCGCGGCCGAACAGGTCATCGGCTCTCTGCTTCGAGTCCCGCAAGGGTCGAACTGTGACGGGGGACTAAGCAAGAGAGCTCGCTCCCGTCCTCGGGAGCGAGCTCTGGCGTGGGCCTGAACGGCCTACCGATGTCGATGAGTGGTGGAGGCGGCGGGACTCGAACCCGCGTCCACGGAGGCCCTAGCGGAGTCTCTACAAGCTTAGCCGTCGCATTTAGTCTCGCGCCCCAGCTCCGCGTCGGCCGGATCTGGCTTGCCAGCCCTGGTTAGCTTCGGTTACGGCCGGACAGAGCCGACCAGCCGTTCCCTAGCCCGCTATCGGCGCCGCTTCTCTGCCCGCAGGCTCGGCAGAGGCGACGTGGCTACTGTTTAGGCAGCCAGTGCGAGATTACTCTCGGCATGTGGTTTGTTCCGGCAGTTTAACGAGGCCACCGGACCTCGGCTTGCTGCTCCTACCTGAGTCACTCCATGTCGAAACCAATTCGCCCCCACGGGCGACGGGCCGGCAGAGAAGACCGGTGGATCGCAGGTACGAGTATACCCGTTTGCGCCGGCGGTACGACTGGTACGCGAAGCGTGTCGACCGACGGGCCGGCGCGCGAAGCGCGGGCCTCGCCCCCGGCGGTGCGGTGCGCCGAATCGCAGCCCCGCGCCCACGCAAGGCCGCCCGGCGCCAAATGAAAGGGGCGGCCAAGCCGCCCCGGTGTGCTTACTCTTCGAAGGCCTCGACCGTGCGACGCTCGCGGCGCCTGAAATACATGTTGCGGCACAGCGGGACTTCGGCGCACTGGTAGCAGCTCTGCACGGCGACCGCGCACTGCTGCAGGGGCTGGCGCGCCATCTTGACGACGCCGAAGCCGCCCTTGGTGCGTTCGAGCTCGCGGAACAGTTCGAGCTCTATCTCGTGGCGAAAGACCTTTTCGATGCAACCGAAGAAGGTTCGGCCCCTCTCCTTGAAGGCGTACAGGTAGCGGCAACTCGACGCGAGGCAGTTGGCCGGGTAGACCACTTTCTCGCAAATTGCGGCGCACTCATGGCACTCGAGCGCTTCTTCGACCAACAACCTACCTACCTCCTACATGATAAAAGCCGGCTCGTCAGAGCCGGCCCCCCGGTGGGCCAAATAGTAGCATACGAAACCCCTGCCCGCCTAGGGTCTGTCTCTCTTTTTGTTGTGTCGGCAGCGGGCCTCGCGAAGTTGAGTCTGCGTGTGAACGAGGAGTCTGCGGCAGATGTTCGAGGCCGGGCGGCGCGTTCCTGCCCACGGCGCACCCGAACGCCCGCGCCGTCCGCGCCTTAGAGGCCCCAGTAGCGCCGCTGCGTCTCTATGGCTTTGCCGATCACCACCTTGCCCTGGGCGCTCGGCCCACCGACCGGCGGCGCGTAGCCTTCGGCCACCGCGCGCAGCGTGGCTTCGACGGCGCGCCCACTGGCGGCGTTGTTGTAGCCGCCCTCGAGCACGAGACCCAGCCGACCGTCGGCCTGCTCGGCCAGCGCCGCGGCGCGCGCGCCGAGCTGGGCGAAGCCCGCCTCGGTGACCGACATGGCGCCCAGCAGGTCGTCGACGTGGATGTCCTGCCCCGAGGAGACCAGCACCGCTTCGGGGCCGAACTGCGCGACGATCGGCTCGATCAGCTCCGTGAACGCGTGGGCGTAGTCGCCGTCGGTGCAGCGTGGCGGGAACGGCACGTTGACCGTGAAGCCCTCGCCGTCGCCGGCGCCCACCTCGGAGTACCAGCCGGTGCCCGGAAAGAACGGCCACTGGTGCAGCGACACGAACAGCACGCGCGGGTCGTCGTAGAACACGGCCTGGGTGCCGTTGCCGTGGTGCACGTCCCAGTCGAGGATGAGCACGCGAGCAAGGCCGTCGGCCAGCAGCCGGCGCGCCAGGATGGCGATGTTGTCGAACAGGCAGAAGCCCATGGCGTGGTCAGGCATGGCGTGGTGGCCCGGCGGCCGCACCAGGGCGAACGGCGCGAGGCCGTCGTTCCAGGCGGCGGCGATGTCGAGCGTGCCGCCGGCGGCCAGCAGCGCGACCTCGAAGCTGCGCGGCGAGACGAAGGTGTCGGCGTCGAGCCAGCCGCCGCCCGAGAGCGCCGTCTCGCGCACCTTCTCGACGTGCGCCGCGGTGTGCACGGTGAGCAGGTCGTCGACGGTGGCCGGGCGCGGCGCGATCACCGGCAGGTGCGGCCACAGGTCGGTCTGCTCGAGATGCGCCACGATCGCCGCGGCGCGGTCGGGCGACTCGACGTGGTCGCCGGTGTCGTGCTCGGTGTAGAGCGGGTCCCAGATGATGGCGGGCCGCACGGCTAGCTCCCGCTCTCGTCGGGCGCGCGGTCGTCGGGCGCGCCGCCTGCGACCAGCTCCCTGCCCCAGGGCAGGATGCCGACCTCGTGCGCGTAGCCGCGCGCCGTGAAGAAGGCCACCGAAGCGTCGTTGCCGACCACGATCTGCAGCTTGGCCTTGAGCGCCCCCTTGGCGCGAAAGCGCGCCTCGAGGCAGTCGAGCAGGCGGCCGGCCACGCCGTGGCGCTGCCAGTCGGGGTCGACGGCCAGGTGGTAGAGGTAGGCGCGGCGGCCGTCCCAGCCGCCCATGCCCACCCCGATCACCGCGGCGCCGAGGCAGGCGACGAGGAACAGGTCGGGGTCGCGCTCGAGCTTGAGGGCGACCTGCTCGGCGCCGTCGGAGGGCCGCATCCATAGGCCGGCCCGCCGCCACAGCGCATCGACGGCCTCGTAGTCGGCCATCGTGAACTCGCGCAGGCACAAGTCGGCCATGCTCGGGCGATCGGCGTCGGTCACAGTCGGGCGATCGGGGTCGTCCACACGCGCACCTTTCGGGCCGGGCGCCTGCCGGCGTGTCGTGGACCGGCGCTTGACGGCGCTTCTCGGGCTCAACCTTCGGGACAGCCGGCGTAGTGTAACCCACGGCAACGCCGTCGAGGGCGCTGGTAGAATCGGCTGGCGACCTCCTCAAGGACGGTGACGTGACGACCCTCACTAGCGAGCCGCGGCCGGGCGACCCGGTGCCGCGCGGCGATGCCGGCGCAGCAGGCCTCGAAGCCGACGTGCAGGCGACCGCCCGCGCCCTCTTTGCGCTGATCGACCGCTCGCGTCCCACGCTGCTCTCGCAGTCGCGCTGGCAGGACGAGATGCTCGACTGGGCCATGGCCGACGAGCGCCTCAAGGTCGAGCTCTTTCGTTTCGTCGACGTCTTCCCCACGCTGCGCGGCACGGCCGAGATCGCCCGTCACCTGCAGGAGTACTTCCTGCAGCCCGGCCTCGAGGCGCCGCGCGCCCTGCGCCTGGCGATCGGCGCCACCGGGCGGCGCTCGCCGCTGCGTCCGGCCGCCGTGCGCGCCGTGCGCGCCGAGATGCTGTCGTTCGCGCGCCGCTTCATCCTGGGCGGCAACGGCCACGACGCGCTGCCCGGCCTCAAGGAGCTGCGTAGTCGCGGCCTGGGCTTCACCATCGACGTGCTCGGCGAGGCCTCGGTCAGCGCCCGCGAGGCCGCCGCCTACCAGCGGCGCTACCTCGAACTGCTCGACGACCTCACCCGCGAGACCGCCGCCTGGCCCGCGGAGCCGGCTGTCGAGCACGCCGCCTGGGGCGCCCTCCCCCGCGTCAATGTCTCGATCAAGATCACCTCGCTGTACTCGCAGATCGACCCGCTCGACTTCCCGGGTCGGCGGCGGCCGTCAAAGACGCGCTCCGCCCGGTCGTGCGCCGCGCGGCGCAGCGCGGCGCGTTCGTCAATCTCGACCTCGAGCAGTTCCGCTACCGCGACCTCACCTACACGGTCTTCACCGAACTGCTCGACGAAGAGGAGTTTCGCACCTTCGACCAGGCCGGCGTGGTCGTGCAGGCCTACCTGCGCGACGCGCGCGACGACCTGCAGGCGCTGATCGACTGGGGCCGAAGCCGCAGCCGGCCTTTCACGGTGCGTCTCGTCAAGGGCGCCTACTGGGACTACGAGACGGTGCTCGCCGGCCAGGAGGGCTGGCCCACGCCGGTCTTCACCCACAAGCCCGACGCCGACGTCTCGTTCGAGCGCCTCGCGCGCCTCATGCTGGAGAGCGCCGACGTCGTGCGGCCGGCCTTCGGCAGCCACAACGTGCGCTCCCTGGCGGCCGCGATCGCCACCGCCCGCCGGCTGCGCGTGCCCGACGACGGCTTCGAGATCCAGATGCTGCACGGCATGGGCGACCCTGTAAAGACGGCCGTACGCGCCATGGGCCTGCGCCTGCGCGAGTACGCGCCGGTGGGCGAGCTCATTCCCGGGATGGCCTACTTCGTGCGGCGCCTGCTCGAGAACACCGCCAACGAGTCGTTCCTGCGCGGCGCCTTCGTCGAGGGCGCCGACGTCGAGCAGCTGATCGCCGCGCCGGCGCCGTCGGCCGGCTTCGACGAGCCGCCGCCGCACCTGCCGGTGGTGGCGCCCACCGACCCCGCCGCGCCCGGACCGTTCGCCAACATGCCGCACGCCGACTTCGCCCGGCTCGAAAGCCGCCGCGCCACCCTGCAGGCGCTGCGACAGGGCGCGGCGAAGCCCGCCCGTCACGAGTCGCTGCTGATCGGCGGGCGCGAGCACCGCGGCGTGGCCACGGCCGAGTCGATCGACCCGGCCCACCCCGCTCGCGTGGTGGGCGTGGTCGAGGTCGCCGGCCCGCGCGAGACCGAGGCCGCCGTGCAGGCGGCGCGCGCGGCGTTCCCGGCTTGGCGCGACACGCCGGCGCGCGAGCGCGCCGCCGTGCTGTTCCGCGCCGCCGAGCGCATGCGCGGCGAGCTCGCAGAGCTCGCCGCTCTCGAGACCTTCGAGGCCGGCAAGACGGCCCGCGAAGCCGATGCCGACGTCGGCGAGGCCATCGACTTTCTCGAGTTCTACGGGCGTGAGGCGCTGCGCCTAGACGCGCCGCGGCGCCTGGGCCACGTGCCCGGCGAGGTGAATCACTTGAGCTACGAGGCGCTCGGCGTGGCCGCCGTGATCGCCCCCTGGAACTTTCCGCTGGCGATCCTCACCGGCATGACGAGCGCCGCGCTCGTGGCCGGCAACGCCGTGGTGGTCAAACCGGCCGGACCGACGCCCGTGATCGGCGCGCAGCTGGCCCGCATCCTGCGGGCCGCCGGCGCGCCGCCCGGCGCGATCAACATGCTCTTCGGTCCCGGCAGCGAGATCGGCGAGTCGCTCGTCACCCACCCCGAGGTGAACCTGGTCGCCTTCACCGGTTCGCGCGAGGTGGGCCTAGGCATCATGGCGCGCGCCGCCGGGCACCCCGGCCGCGCCTGGCTCAAGCGCGTCATCGTCGAGCTCGGCGGCAAGAACGCGATCATCGTCGACAGCGACGCCGACCTCGACGTGGCGGTGCTCGAGACGGTCGCCTCGGCCTTCGGCTACCAGGGGCAAAAGTGCTCGGCCTGTTCGCGGGTGATCGTGCTGCGCGAGGCCTACGACGAGTTCCTCGAGCGTCTGGTCGAAGCCACGCGCAGCCTGGTCGTAGGGCCGCCCGACGACCCCTCCACGCGGGTGGGGCCGGTCATCTCAGCCCAGGCGAAGGCGACGATCGAAGGCTACATCGAGCGCGGCCGGCGCGAGGCGCTGGTCGCCCTGGCGACCCCCGCGCCCGCCGAGGGCTGGCCCGACGACGGCTTTTACGTGGGCCCGCACATCTTCGCCGGGGTCGAGCCGGGTTCGGCGCTCGGTCAGGAAGAGATCTTCGGCCCCGTGCTCGCCGTCATGAAGGCGGGCGACCTCGACCAGGCGCTGGCGATCGCCAACGGCACGTCCTACGCGCTCACCGGCGGGTTGATCTCGCGCAGCCCGGCCACCATCGCCCGCGCCCGCCGCGACTTTCGCGTGGGCAACCTCTACATCAATCGCGGCATCACCGGGGCGATGGTCGAGCGCCAGCCGTTCGGCGGCTTCAAGATGAGCGGCGTCGGCTCAAAGGCCGGCGGCCCCGACTATCTGCTGCAGTTCCTCGAGCCGCGGGTGGTCACCGAGAACACGCTGCGCCGCGGCTTCGCGCCGCCCGACGAGGCTCTCTGACTCGTCGCGAAGAGGCTCACGGCGAACAGGCCCGCCGACCCGGACGCCGAGCGACCGGTCACTGCATGTCGGCCGGCAGCGACGGGATGATCCCGGGGATCGCCGGAACCGACTTCGACGACGGCGGGTGCGCCATCGTCTGGGCAGTCTTGGTGAGCGCCGCTCTGGTCGCGGCGTTGGGCCTGGCCACGCCGTCCGAGAAGGTCCACGACAGCACGGCGCCCTTGCCGACCATGCTCGTGCCCGGCAACTGCGAGTACACGTAGATGCGGTGCTCCCAGGGCCGGTCGAAGGCGTACCACATCTGCGTGCCGCCGGGCGTGATCTTGGCGACGTGGCCCTCGATCGTCAGGTCGTGCGTGGCCGCGTAGCGCAGCACCGCCTCGGTCGACGCCCCGGTGGGCA
The DNA here is from genome assembly GCA_963753695.1 of uncultured Actinomycetes bacterium. Classification (GTDB taxonomy): domain Bacteria; phylum Actinomycetota; class Thermoleophilia; order UBA2241; family UBA2241; genus Bog-752. The sequence goes on along the minus strand of CAVWDG010000006.1, from coordinate 51,641 downwards.
GCTTGATCTGGCGCACCGCCGTGATGGCCGCGGTCTCGGGGGGCGTCATCACGGTGATGTCGCCCATCTCTACGCGGGTCGCCACGAGGCCGACGGCGACCAGCGCCCAGATCACGACGATGACGGTCCAGGCGGCGCTCCACTCCAGCGCCTTGCCGCCGATGGTGTAGGTGTGGCGCCGCGGCGCGTCTGCCGCGAAGGTCGCCGAAAGCCCGGCCGCGGGCAGCGGCGGCGGCGTGGCCGAGGGCGACGCGACGCTCGCGGGCGCGGCGGCGAGCGACGTGGCCGAGGGCGACGCGACGCCCGCGGGCGAGGCGGCGAGCGACGAGACGACCGCAGCCGGCGGCGCGACGGCGGCGGCGCCCCCGTCGTCGGGAGCTCTCCACGTCCACTGGTCGCCCGAGGCCGCAGCCGCGCTCGGTGGCGCAACCAGTATCGCCTGGCTGCTCGCGTCGAAGAAACTCAGCGGCTTGGCGCAGGCCGGGCACGACGTGCCCCGGGCCCAGTCGTCAAAGCTGAACTGGGCGCGGCAATGAGGGCAGCTCAGCAGCCGCGCCATCGTCGCCCTCCGGTGTCGTCGATCGCCCTCACGGCTACTCCAGCGCGGCGCGCTTGCGCAGCACGATCGGTTGCTTGGGGAACAGCTTGGCAAAGACGGCGCCGGCGACAAAGCCGCCGATGTGCGCCCACCAGCCCACGGCGCCGCCATAGGCGGGGCTCACCACCGACAGCGCGCCGCTCCACAGATTGGTCAGAAAGAAGAGGCCGAGCACCACCCAGGCCGGCAGGCTCACCGCGACCAGCAGGATGTAGGTGAATCCCTGCCCCGTCTTGCGCCCCCGCGTGACGGCATACCACACGAGCGTGGCCAGGCTGGACAGCACGAACAGCACGGAGCCGCCGAGCAGGATCGACGGCGTGCCGACGATCACCAGTACCTCGTAGACCACGTAGAAGATCCACGCGAACAGCAGGATGGTCGAGATCTTGAGGCGCGCCGTGGGCCAAAGCACGAGACTGGCCCCCATGACGCCGGCGATGGCCCCGCTGGCGCCGACCGCGGGCAGCGACGACCCGGACGTGGCGACCATGAAGGCGATGTTGGCGAAAAAGCCCGACAGCAGGTAGATCGCCAAGAACCAGCGCCAGCCGAAGGCGTCTTCGACGGCGTCGCCGAAGACGAAGAGGAACCACATGTTGCCGATCAGGTGGATCCAGCCCACGTGCAGGAACATGGCCGTCACCAGGGTCAGCACGTTGTGGGTGGTGACCTCGGCGTTGACTCGCGCGGGCACGAGCCCCCACTCCTGGAGGAACGGCACGAAGCGCACGCCGACCGACAGCTCGAACAAAAAGACGAGCACGTTGATGCCGATCAGTGCCACGGTCGCGTGAGGCCAGCGATACGTCTTGGCCTCGTGACTGTAAACGGGGAGCATGTCCCCTGTATCGCCCGGGCGGCGCGCTTGCTTTAGGCCGCGGCGTGCCGCGACTCCAAGCCCGAGCGAACCATCCTCCCCCTTCAGCGCGTCTCCTCTGCGACTTGCCTGAGAGCACTACGACCAAGGGAGAAGCCATGCCGTTCTTTCTGCGTCATCGCCGGCTTGTCGTCGCGGGGGCGATCGCGGCGGCGCTCGTGCTGGTCGCCGTGGCCGCCCTGCGCCTCGCCCCGGGCGGCTCGAGCGGCTCGAGCGGCGCTTCGTCGAGCAACGCACCTGCCGGCTCCACCGGCGGCGAGCGCCTGCCCGCCGCGGGCGGCGCGGCCAAGTCGGCGGCGGGCTCCTACTCAGACGGCATCGCGCTCGCCACGCCCGCGACGTCGGCGCCGATCGCCAGCGACATCGCGCCGCTCGACCTCCACCGCTTTCTGGTGCGCACCGGCGAGATGACTCTGGTCGTGGCCACCGGCGACGTGCCGCAGGCGGCCGCGCGTATCGTCGCCCTCACGAGTGGCTACGGCGGCTACGTGCTCACGAGCCAGGTGTCGGGCGCCGAGGGCGCCTCGGCGCCGTTTGCCGACATCACGATCCGCGTGCCAGCCGGGCTGTACGACGTGGCCATCCGGCGCTTCGGCACGCTGGGCCGCGTGCAGGGCGTGCAGACCAGCGCCACCGACGTCACGAGTCAGTACGTCGACTTGAGCGCGCGGCTCGCCCAGGCGCGGCGCGTCGACCAGCGCCTGCTGGGCTTCCTTGCCCGCGCCACCACGGTCAACGAGGCGCTCGCCGTGCAGAGCCGCATCGACTCGACCGAGCTCAAGGTCGAGGAGCTCACCGGCCAGATCAAGGCCCTGCACGAGCAGGTGTCGTACGGCACGTTGACTGTCTCCATCAGCGAGCGCGTCACGCACCACACAGCGACCCATCGCCACGGCTTTCTCGGCGCCCTGTCGACATCGTGGCGACATCTGGTCTCGGGCTTCGAGGCGATCGTCGTGGGGATCGGCGCTGTGCTGCCGTTCGCCGTACTGCTCGCCGCGCTTGCCCTGGCGGCCTGGTTCGCTGCTCGCGCGGCCCGCGCGCGCGGCACACGTCCGAGCGTGAGATGACGCGGCGCTGGGAATGACCCCGGCGACCGGCGGTGCGGTACGACGCGGAGGGAGCTGCGACGTCCATGAAGGCAGTGCGCATACACGAATACGGTGGTCCCGAGGTCCTGGTCTACGAAGACGTCGCCACGCCGTCGCCCGGCCCCGGCCAGGCCCTGGTGCGCATCAAGGCTGCGGCCGTCAACCCGATCGACGTGGCGGTGCGCAGCAACGCCTTCCCGACGCCCAGGCAGCCGCCCAAGACGCTCGGCTCCGACGGCGCCGGCGTCGTCTCGGCCGTCGGCCCCGACGTCGCCGGCGTAGCCCCGGGCGACGAGGTCTTCTTCACCGGGCTGGGCATCGGCAGCGAGGGCAGCTACGCCGAGTACGCGCTGATCGCCGCGGTACAGGCCGTGCCCAAGCCGGCCAACGTGAGCTTCGAAGACGCGGCCGGCCTGGGCCTGGCCTTCTCGACCGCCTGGTACGGCCTCGTGCGGCGCGCCGCCCTGGCGGCCGGTGAGACCGTGCTGGTGCAGGGCGCCGGGGGCGGCGTGGGCAGCGCTGCCGTGCAGCTGGCCCACGCCCGCGGCGCCCGCGTGCTGGCCACGGTCGACAGCGCGGCCGACGGCGAGCGCGTACGCGCCCTCGGCGCCGACGCCACCATCGACCGCCACACAGCCGACGTGCCGGCCGAGGTCAAGCGCCTGACCGACGGCAAGGGCGTCGACGTCATCATCGAGCTCGTCATCTCCGCCAACCTGGTCGCCGACTTGGGCATGATCGTCAAGGGCGGCCGCATCGTCGGCATCGGCGGCGGCCCGCAGCCCACGGTCACCATCCCCAGCGGTCCGGCGATCGCGGTCGACGCCACGGTGCTCTTCGCCAGTTCGAGCAACGCCGGCCGCGCCGGCGTGGCCGAGATCTTGCGCGAAGTCGTCGGCCTGGTCGAACAGGGCGTCGTGCGCCCCGTGGTCGGCGCCGTGCTGCCCCTGTCGCAGGCGCGCGAGGCGCACGAGCTGCTCGCCGCGCGGCACTTCGGCAAGATCGTGCTGGTGCCCTAGGCCGTCGATCGACTTCGTCGTCGCCGCTCAGACAGGCGTGACTCCGTTGCGCGTCTAGTCCGTCGATCGACTTCGTCGTCGCCGCTCAGACAGGCGTGACTCCGTTGCGCGTCTAGTGCCGTCGATCGACTTCGTCGCCGCCGCTCAGACAGGCGTGACTTCGTCGCGCGTCTAGTATCCCTTGCCGTTGCCGCCGATCGCCTGCTCGCGCTGCTTGCGCAGCTCGAGGCCGGGGATGAGAGCCTTCATGACGGCGATCAGCAGGTCGAGCCGCTCGGTCTCGGAGCGTGACTCGAGCAGGCGCTGCTTGAGCGGCTGGCCAAAGTCGACGGCCACCGCCAGCCGAAACGACAGGGGGCTCTCGCCGTCGGGCACGTGTGGGTCGTCGATACCCATGAGCCCCAGCATGGTGCGGAAGAGGTCTTCGGCCAGGGCGGCGGCGGACTGTTGCGGCGCCACGGCCAGGTCGATGTCGTCGAAGAGCTCGACCTGGCCGCGCAGGTAGTCGGCCTCGGGGTCGTCGGGGGCCAGCAGCTCGCCGACCGTGAAGCGCTCGCGGCCCGTCACGATGATGTTCAGACGCCCCTCGTCGAGCTCGTCGATGACGTCGTCGATGGCCGCGGTGCAGCCCTGCCCGGCCAGCTCGTCGTTGTCCCGCAGCACGATGCCGAAGACGTCGCCGCTCGCGCGGCAGGCGGCGATCAGCGCCTTGTAGCGTTCCTCGAAGATATGCAGCGGCAGGATCTCGCCGGGCAGCAGCACGAGCGGCAGCGGGAACAGCCCGATGGTGCGCTCAGAGCTGGTCATGCCACGCCAGGACGATCGTCTCGAGCTTGCCTTCGGTAGAGTCGGCGGGATCGCCGTCGAATCCGGGCAGCGCCACGATCCACTCGTGCAGCTCGACGAAGTTCAGGTCGAGCGGGTCGGCGTCGGGGTGCTCGTCGATGAGCGCAAAGGCGATGTCGTCGGGCTGGTCCCAGGTCAGTGGCACGGCGTCGGTCCTTTCGCTTGCGGGCGGTGCGGGCAACCCTACACAGGCACTCCATGCCCCGCAACGCCGCAAGCATCACACCGAGCGCGCCGTCACCGGCGGGGGCCGGCGGCACAGCGGCGGTGGCGGCAAGTCGCCCTCAGGGCCGCGGCGCGCGGCACACGTACATGGTGTAGTCGAGCGTGCGGCCGTCGACGACATCGCTCACCGGGCTCGCCTGCACGTCGCCGAACGACTCGGAGAGGACCGCCTCGAACTCGGGGTAGCGCTCGGGCGACCAGAACACGACGACGCCCCCGGGGCGCACGGCGGCGGCCACCTGGCGCAGGCCGCCGGCCTCGTAGAGTCGCGCGTTGCCCGCCCTGAGCAGCCACTGCGGGCCGTTGTCGGTGTCGAGGGCGATGAGGTCGTAACGGGGGTCGCCGGGCAGCAGGTCGGCCACGTCGGCGACGACGATGCGCGAGCGGGCGTCGCGCTCGGCGCGCGACGCCCGCTCGCGCATGTGCGTCGCATACCACTCGACGATCAGCGGCTCGTACTCGGCCACGGTCACGGCGTGCAGGCCGGGCAGGTCGAGCGCCTCGTCCAGGGCATACCCCATGCCCAAGCCGCCGATCAGCACGTCGAGCGGCCCCGCCGGCAGGAACGGTCGCGCGGCGGCTACCAGGGCGCGGCTCGAGCGCTCGTTGCAGCTCGCGATCACGAAGGCGCCATCGCAGACCAGCTGCAGCTCGTCGCCGCGGCGCAGCAGCACGAGCTCGCCCGAGCGCCCCCGGCCGAGCTCGACAACGACCGCCGGCTCAACCACGCTCTCCCTCCTTGTCGACGTTCTCGCCTGGTGCCGTCAGACACACGCCTTCGTTGTGCCCCGGCGCGCTCAGACGGCCACCACCCGGTACGCGGCGATCACCTGCTCGACGCGCGCCAGCACGGCGTCGTCGACCGGCGTCGCCAGGTTCGCTTCGATGATCTCGCGGGCTCGCGCGGCCGCGTCGGCGACCAGCGAGCGCCCGGCGTAGGCGTCGAAGGGCGCCCGCTGCCAGACCGCCGGGCTCCACAGCTCGCCCTTGTGCAGGAACTCCCGCGTGCTGCGCGCTTTCAGGTAGTGGCCGCCGATGCCGACGTCGCGGATGTCGTCGAACAGCGCGGTCGAGGCGTCGATCGGATCGTCGCGCACGAAGCGCCGGATGGCGCCCACCGTGTCGGCGTCGAGCACCGTCTTGGCGAGGCTGACCGCCTGGGCGCCGTCGAGCAGGCCGAAGGCGAGGATCGAGTCGGCGCCCGCCAGGGCCGAGGCGAGGCCGGTCATCATGCCCTCGGCACCGGCCTGCAGGTTGCTGGCCTTGGCGTCGGTCGAAACAGCGCTGCCCATGGTGGGCAGGCCGTAGTGGCGGCTCATCTCTATGCAGATCATGTTGATCGAGACCGACCTCGGGGGCCCCGCACAGGTAGAGCCCGCTGCGCATCTCGGCGGCCGCCGAGCCCACCGCCGACACCAGCGAGCAGCCCGGCGCGGCCAGCTGAAAGAGGACGACCGCGCTGAGCAGCTCGGCCATGTTGACGATGCACGTGCCGAGCACGCTCATGGGGCCGGTCGTACCCATCAGCGGCATGGGGAACACGAAGATCGGCACGCCGGCGCGGGCCAGCGCTATGCCCGCTTCGGTCATCTCCTTGTCGTGCTGCAGGGGCGCGATCGTGCAGTTCGTGACCGAGTAGATCGGCCGCTCGTGCAGCGAGGCGCCGGCGAAAGTCTCGAGCATCTCGACGAAGGCCGGCACCTGCTCGGGACGGCGCACCTCGTCCTGCAGGTGCTTGCCGCTCTCGGTCAGGCCGATGGCGGCCATGCGCAGCCCCGAGATGGCCGGGTCGACGTCGCGCGGGCAGATCGAGCACCAGTTCATGTCGATCTCGTCGAGGCCCTCGAAGAGGCGGATGACGTCGCGCAGGTCGGCCTGGCTGCCCTCCCAGCGCCTGCCGGTCACATCGTCGTACATGTAGGTGGCCGTGCCGTCGGTCGAAAAGACGATGGGTTCGCCGTCGCCCAGGTAGCGGTCGTGCC
>CAVWDG010000006.1:0-40000 GCA_963753695.1 uncultured Actinomycetes bacterium | reverse complement strand
TTCGCTCGCCACTACTCAGGGAATCGAGGTTTCTTTCCTCTCCTCAGGGTACTAAGATGTTTCAGTTCCCCTGCTTACCTCCTCGTGCCCTATGTGTTCAGGCACGGGTACGCACGCATTACCGTGCGTGGGTTGCCCCATTCGGAAATCCCCGGGTCGAAGGTTGTTCAGCACCTCACCGGGGCTTATCGCAGCCGTCCACGTCCTTCATCGGCTTCTGGCGCCAAGGCATCCGCCGTTGGCCCTTAATATCTTGACTTTATTGATCACCTTTGCCGCTATGTAGTTTTCAAGGTTCGCGCCGGCGTACCGGCACTACGTCGCCGACCCTGCGGCCGGCGAACCTTTGTCGCCCAGATGCACTCACCTCGTGCCGAGAGCCGCCGCGCACTCACTGTTGAGCGCAGGGCGACCGCGGCAAGGGGACGCATAGGGGGCGTCTTTCAAAACTGAACAGCGTGGCCGCTATCGCCTGGACCGAAGCCCAGGGAAACGCGGGGACAGAAAGCGCTCGACGTATGGTTTCCAGAGGACAGGCACCGCCGGCACGGCAAGGTCGTGATGACCACATCGTGATCGGCATAGTGGGCCTGTGCTCACGGCGGTTGATCCGCCGTACTCCCTAGAAAGGAGGTGATCCAGCCGCACCTTCCGGTACGGCTACCTTGTTACGACTTCACCCCAATCACCAATCCCACCTTCGACGGCTGCCTCCCTTGCGGGTTAGCCCACCGGCTTCGGGTGTTACCGACTTTCGTGGTGTGACGGGCGGTGTGTACAAGGCCCGGGAACGTATTCACCGCAGCATTGCTGATCTGCGATTACTAGCAACTCCGACTTCATGGAGGCGAGTTTCAGCCTCCAATCCGAACTGGGACCGGCTTTTTGGGATTCGCTCCACCTCGCGGTCTTGCAGCCCTTTGGACCGGCCATTGTAGCACGTGTGTAGCCCTGGACATAAGGGGCATGATGACTTGACGTCATCCCCACCTTCCTCCGGTTTGTCACCGGCAGTATCCTACGAGTCCCCGGCATTATCCGCTGGCAACATAGGACAGGGGTTGCGCTCGTTGCGGGACTTAACCCAACATCTCACGACACGAGCTGACGACAGCCATGCACCACCTGTGACCCTGCTCTTGCGAGGGCTCCCGTTTCCGGGAGTTACAAGGCCATGTCAAACCCAGGTAAGGTTCTTCGCGTTGCGTCGAATTAAACCACATGCTCCGCTGCTTGTGCGGGCCCCCGTCAATTCCTTTGAGTTTTAGCCTTGCGGCCGTACTCCCCAGGCGGGGCACTTAATGCGTTAGCTACGGCACGGAAGGAGTCGACACCTCCCACACCTAGTGCCCATCGTTTACGGCGTGGACTACCAGGGTATCTAATCCTGTTCGCTCCCCACGCTTTCGCGTCTCAGCGTCAGTACCGTCCCAGGGACCCGCCTTCGCCACGGGTGTTCTTCCTGATATCTGCGCATTTCACCGCTACACCAGGAATTCCAGTCCCCTCTTCCGGACTCAAGCAAGCCAGTTTCCAATGCAGGCTCGGGGTTAAGCCCCGAGTTTTCACATCGGACTTGACAAGCCGCCTACACGCTCTTTACGCCCAATAATTCCGGACAACGCTAGGTCCCTACGTATTACCGCGGCTGCTGGCACGTAGTTAGCCGGACCTTCCTCTGGAGGTACCGTCACCCTCTGGGCTATTAACCCGAGTGGCTTCGTCCCTCCTGACAGAGCTTTACAACCCGAAGGCCTTCTTCGCTCACGCGGCGTTGCTGCGTCAGGCTTTCGCCCATTGCGCAAGATTCCCCACTGCTGCCTCCCGTAGGAGTCTGGGCCGTATCTCAGTCCCAGTGTGGCTGATCGTCCTCTCAGACCAGCTAAGCATCGTTGCCTTGGTAGGCCGTTACCCCACCAACAAGCTAATGCTGCGCGGGCCCATCCCAAAGCGGAGGCCGAAGCTACCTTTGGTACAACCCACTTGGCAGGTTGCACAACATCCGGTATTAGCGTTCCTTTCGAAACGTTATCCCGGGCTTTGGGGCAGGTTACCCACGTGTTACTCACCCGTTCGCCGCTCGAGTACCCCCGAAGGGGCCTTTCCGCTCGACTTGCATGTGTTAAGCACGCCGCCAGCGTTCGTCCTGAGCCAGGATCAAACTCTCCGAGACAACTTTGAGCACGCGACCCGAAGGCCGCGGAACAAACGTTGGGAGAGAGCTTGTGCTCTCAAAAGACAAGGCAGGATGTGCCTTGTTGTCGTGCGGCCGGTTGCCGGTCCCGAAGGGCCGGTAGAGCAGCAATGCTCGGACCGCATGACGGGGTCTAATTCGTATTGGCCTGTGCACCCTGCTGGTGCTACAGGCGCGCTGACGTCCACCGGTTGGACCCGAGGATTCGAGTCGAACCGGCTTCCACGCTGTTCAGTTTTCAAAGACCGCGTGCCACGTGGGCACTTGTTCTCAGTCGTTGGCAAGTGGTCACGACTGGCTCTCGTTCCCGTCGGAGCGACCATCCAACCCTGGGGGCCGGACGATCCCAACCGGAGGAGGTGAGAGCGTTGTCGACGCCGCTTCCGACTCTAAAGCGGCTCGCTATGATACGACGCTTTCGAGTCAGTGTCAACGACCTGCCCTTTTGTCTTGGCGACACTCGCCAGAGGACCTCAAGGGCGGAGACGAAGTATACCCGCTCAAAGGGGAGTGTCAACCTCGATCTTTGAGCGGCCGGGTAAGCCGCCGCCGCGGGGGATCGGCGGGCGGCGCCTGGTGATGCGGGCGCACGCTCGACAGGGCTCGCTCGGGTCTCGCTCGAGCGCACCGGACGACGCGACGGAGCGTACCACAGACGCCTTCTCACGTGCCCGATCGCGCAGTGGAGCGCCCGGCCGATGGTGTAGCATGAGCGCGAAGCGCCGTTCCGCGGCCTTCTGGACGACCTGGACCCAGGAGGTTCCTTTGTCGAGACAAGCGGTCATTCTCGCCGGCGGCAGGGGAACGCGCCTGGCGCCGTACACCGTGGTCTTCCCCAAGCCGCTCATGCCGCTCGGCGACACCCCCATCCTCGAGATCGTCCTGCGGCAGCTCGGACGGGCCGGCTTCGCCGACATCACCATCGCAGTCGGCTACCTGGCGGCGCTCATCGAGTCGTACTGCGGCGACGGGCAGAAGTTCGGCACGCGCGTGCGCTACTCGCACGAGGACACCCCGCTGGGCACCGCCGGGCCGCTCGCCCTGATCGAAGGCCTCGACCAGCCCTTCCTCGTCATGAACGGCGACATCCTGACGACGCTCGACTACGGGCGCTTCCTCGACGACCACATCGCTTCGGGCGCCGCCGCGACGGTGGCCACCTTCTCGCGCACGCAGGCGGTCGACTTCGGCATCGTCGAGACCAAGGGCGACCGTGTCGTCGACTACCTCGAAAAACCGCAGACGGTGTACTCGGTGAGCATGGGCGTCAATGCGCTGTCGCCGGCGGTGCTCGCCCGCATACGCCCCGGCGAGCCTCTCGACATGCCCACGCTGCTGCTCGCGCTCATGCGCGACGGCGAGTACGTGCGCGCCGCGCCGTTTGCCGGCTACTGGCTCGACATCGGGCGGCACGACGACTTCGCCGCCGCCGCCGCCGAGTTCGCCGAGCATCGCGCCGAGTTCCTCGGCGAAGGCGCCTAACGTGGCGGCGGCGCTGGTGGTCACCGGCGCGGCCGGTTTCGTGGGGCGCCGCACGCTGGCCGCGGGGATCGAGTCGGGCGCCGACGTCGTCGGTCTGATTCGCGCCTGCGAGCCCGCGCCCGACGTGCCGGACGCGCGCGTGGTCACAGTCGACTGGAGCAGCGCCGCTTCGCTCTCTGCCGCGCTCGCCGAGCTGCGCCCCGCCACCGTCATCCACTGCGCCGGCCACAACGGCCGCTTTTCGGGGGCCCCCGACCTCGAAGCGCTCTACGAGGCCAACGTGGCCTCTGTCTGGCGCCTGCTCGAGGCGTTGCGTCGCAGCGGCCTGCCCGCGCGCGTCGTGCTGCTCAGCTCGGCGGCGGTCTACGACCCCGGGGCGCCGGCGCCCGTCGCCGAAGACGCGCCCCTGGCGCCGGCGGCCCACTACGGCTCCTCCAAGCTGGTGGCCGAGCGCGTCGCCCAGGCCTTCCGCGATCACGACGGCCGGCCGCTTATCGTCGGCCGGCCCTTCAACGTGCTCGGGCCGCGCGAACCGCCCGGCTCGGTGACCAGCGAGCTCGCCACGCAGGCCCTGGCCGCGGCGCGCGGCGCGCGCGTCACGGTGCGGCTGCGCGAGACCGTGTCGGTGCGCGACTTCGTCGACGTCGACGACGTGGCCCGGGCGTTGGTCGTGCTTGCCGACCGGGGCGAGGCGGGCCGCTCCTACAACATCTGCCGCGGGCAGGCCGTGGCGATCGACGAGCTGGTACGACACGCGGCGCGCGTGTGGGACCGCGCGATCGACCTCGAGGTCGCGCGACCCGACGCCCGCGGCACGGTCTCGGTGGGCGACGCCGGCCGCCTGCGGGCGCTGGGCTGGCAGCCGCGCCACGACCTCGACGACATCCTCCTGCGCATCGCCGGGGGACAGCGATGAGCGCGGCGAGCGACGCCCGTCTGCGGGTCGCCGTCTTCGGGCTCACGCCAACGAGCATCCACTACCTCACGTACGTGCGCTTCCTTGCGTCTCGCGGGCACGACGTCACCTGCCTCACCAACGCAGAGCGGATCGACGCCCCCGTCGCGGTGGTCGACTTCACCCGCCACCGCGGCCTGGCGGCGCGACTGCCGCGCGGCGTGCGCCTGCTGCCCAAGCTGTCGATCATGGCGAAGTGCCTGCTGAGCGGGCGCTTCGATGTGCTCGACATCATGCAGGTCACCCCCGACGGCCTGCTGGCCGCCCTCATCTGGCGCGGACCGCTGGTGCTCGACTTCTGGGGCTCCGACGTGCTGCGCCTCAAGCAGCGGCCGTGGTGGGTGCAGCGCCTCATGCCGCGCGTGCTGGCCAAGTCGGGCGTCATCCACTCGGTCTCCCAGCAGATGACCACCGAGCTCGTCAGGCTGGGAGCTCACCCGGCGCGCATCGAGACCTTCCAGTACGGCATCGATGTCGGCTTCTTCGCCTTCGCCCCCGCTCCCCACGCCGGCAAGGTCATCCTCTCGACGCGCGGCCTGCGACCGTTCTACCGCATCGAGACGATCGTGCGGGCGCTGCCGCACGTCCTCGCGCGCGAACCCGAGGCGCGCTTTGAGCTCTCCGGCGCCGACGCCGCCGAGACGACCCGCCTGCAGGCGCTTGCCGGCGAGCTGGGCGTCGCCGAGCGCGTCACGTTCCTCGGATTTGTGACGCGCGAGGAGCTCGCCGAGCACCTGCGCCTGGCCTGCGTCTGGGTGTCGGTGCCGCCGAGCGACGGCGCGCCGCTCTCGCTGCTCGAAGCCATGGCCGCCGGCGCGCTGCCGGTGGTCGCCGACATACCCAGCATGCGCGAGTGGCTCGACGAGAGCCGCGGCGTGCTGGTCGGCGAGGTGACCGCCGAGGGCGTGGCGGCCGCCGTTCTCGACGGCTTTGCGCGGGCCGCCGACGGCGCCGTCGCGGCCGCCAACCGCCGGCTCGTCCAAGAGCGCGGCGACCGCGCCGCCAACCTGCCGCGCTGGGAAGCCCTGCTGGTGCGCGCCGCGCAGGCGGGGCGCCGCGGACCCCGCTCCGCGCGGGCCGGGATGCGCGGGCTCCGGCGCACGCCCAGGTAGGCTGCCGCGCGGCGACGACGTAGGCGACCGCCGCTTCGCATAGAATACGGCGGTCAGGTCAAGCTCGGCCGAGCCGGTCATCGAGGTCTCATGGATCTTTCGAACAAACGCGTGCTGATCACCGGAGCCGACGGCTTCATAGGCAGCCACCTGACCGAGGCGCTGCTCGACACCGGTTGCGACCTGCGCGCCTTCGTCTACTACAACTCGTTCAACTCATGGGGCTGGCTCGACGCCCTGCCCGACACCACGCGGCGGCGGCTCGACGTCTTCGCCGGCGACATCCGCGACCCCAACGGCGTGCGTGCCGCCTGCAGGGGGATCGACGTCGTGCTGCACCTCGCGGCGCTGATCGCCATCCCCTTCTCGTACCACTCGCCCGACTCCTACGTCGACACCAACATCCGCGGCACGCTCAACGTGCTGCAGGCGGCGCGCGACGCCGAGATCGAGCGCGTCGTCGTGACCTCGACCTCCGAGGTCTACGGCACCGCCTGTTACGTGCCGATCGACGAACATCACCCCATGCAGGGCCAGTCGCCCTACTCGGCCACCAAGATCGGCGCCGACCGCCTGGCCGAATCGTTCTGGCGCTCGTTCGGGCTGCCGGTCGTGATCGTGCGGCCCTTCAACACCTACGGCCCGCGCCAGTCGGCACGGGCCGTCATTCCCACGGTGATCACACAGCTGCTGGCGGGCGCCCCCGAGATCCGCCTGGGGGCGCTCTCCCCCACGCGCGACCTCACCTACGTGGCCGACACCTGCCGCGGCTTTCTCGAGCTCGCCGCCTGCGACGCGGCCGTGGGTCGCGAGGTCAACCTGGGTTCGGGGACCGAGATCGCCATCGGCGAGCTGGCGCAGCGGCTGATCGAGATGATCAACCCGCGAGCCCGCATCGCCACCGACGAGCAGCGCTTGCGGCCCGAAAAGAGCGAGGTCGAGCGCCTGCTGAGCGACCCCACGCTCATGCACTCGCTCACCGGCTGGCGCGCCGAGGTCGCGCTCGACGAAGGGCTGCAGCGCACCATCACCTGGTTTGCCGACAAGGCCAACCTGGCGCGCTACAAGACGGACATCTACAACCTCTGAGCGCCGCACGGGCGGGCGCGGGCGCATGAGGTGCGGCCCGTGCCGCGCGGGCGGGCGCGGGCCGGGCGCCTGCGGTACGGGCCACGTGGTCGTGCGGCCGTGCGGGCCGCCGGCCCCGGCCTCAGCCCGTGTTTCAGCCGGCGACGACTCCCTGGAAGGCGGCCGACTTGCCGGCCTTCACGTGCGCGCCCACGAGCGTCTCTACGGGCAGCGACAGCTCGGTGACCGGCGCGCCGTCGAGGGTGACGGCGCCCTGGACGATGCGGCGGCGCCCTTCGGAGCGGCTGATCGCAAACCAGCGCTCCATGGCAGCCGGCAGGTAGACCGCGCCGTCTTCGATGTCGGCCGGCGCGAGCACCAGCGTCTGCACGTCGCCGGCCACCTCGTGGCGGCGAAAGACGCGGTCGAAATGCTCTTCGGCTTCGGCCGCGGCGGTTTCGCCGCGCAGCCTGGCGATGATCTCGCGGGCGAGGCGCGCCTTTAGGTCGCGCGCCGGCAGCGCGCCGCTCGTCAGGCCCTCGTCCAAGGCGGCGATCTCGGCGGCGTGATGGGCGGTCAGCAGGCGGAAGTAGGTCATGATCACCGGGTCGGGGATGCTCATGACCTTGCCGTACACATCGCGCGGGTCTTCGCTGACGCCGATGTAGTTGCCGAGCGACTTGCTCATGCGCTCGACGCCGTCGGTGCCCGGCAGGATGTCGACCGTCATGATGGCCTGCGGCACCTGCCCGAAGTACTGCTGCAGGTCGCGGCCCATGAACAGGTTGAACACCTGCTCGGTGCCGCCGAGCTCGATGTCGGAGCGCACGGCGACCGAGTCGTAGCCCTGGGCCAGCGGGTAGAGCATCTCGAGCATCGAGATGGGCTGGTGAGCGTTGAAGCGCTTCTCGAAGTCGTCGCGCTCTAGGATGCGGGCGACGGTGGTGGTCGAGGTGAGCTCGAAGAGCTGCTCCATGGACAGCGTCCCCAGCCACTCCCCGTTAAAGCGCACCTCGAGGCGCGCCGGGTCGGGGTCGAGAATGAGGAAGGCCTGTTCCTGGTAGGTCTTGGCGTTGGCGTCGATGATGGCCGGGTCGAGGCGCGGGCGCGTCTTGGAGCGGCCCGAGGGATCGCCGATGCGCGCCGTATAGTCGCCGATGATGAGCACGGCGACGTGACCGGCATCCTGGAACTGGCGCAGCTTGTTGAGCACCACGGTGTGGCCCAGGTGGAGGTCGGGCGCGGTGGGATCGACGCCGAGCTTGATGCGCAGCGGGCGGCCCTCGCGTTCGGCTATGGCGAGCTTGGCCTGTAAGGCGCCGTCGGGCAGCACCTCGACAGTGCCGACCGCAAGATCGTCGATGAGCCGCTGGTCTGCCATGCGCCGCGCATGATATCACAGGCTCGCCGCCCGCTCAGCCTCGCCCCCGGGCCTGAGCCGCGCCCGCAGGCACGGGTCGCTCCCGCGGGCGCGCCCGTCGCGCCTCGCGCGCAGGGGACTACGGAAGCGCCGCGAATCGGCCGACAGAGGCTCTATGTGGGTGCGCGCTCGCAAAGCACGTGACAGTCATGCCGACCGCCGCACGATCGTCGCGGTCGTGACGCTCGGCGTCGTCGTGGCCGTGGTGGGCGTCGCCGGGGTGTCGCTGCACGCCGCCCTGACGTCGGTCGCCAGGGGCCTGCCGCAGCTCGACTTAGCCGCGCACCAGCCCGTCAGCCGCAACACCTACATCTACGACGGCGCCGCCAAACCCCACCTGCTGGCGGTGCTGCGCGGCGACGAGAGCAGGGTCGTCGTGTCGTCGGCTCAGATCGCGCCGGTGCTCAAGCAGGCCGTCGTGGCCATCGAGGACCGCCGTTTCTACGAGCACTCCGGCATCGACTACGCGTCCATCACTCGGGCGCTCATGAGCGACTTGAGCGCCGGCCACACCGTGCAGGGCGGTTCGACGATCACCCAGCAGTTCATCAAGAACGCCTACCTGCCCGCCGACCAGCGCACCTCAGAGACGCTGTCGCGCAAGCTGCGCGAGGCGGTGCTCGCCTACCAGCTCGAGAAGCGCTGGTCGAAAGACAAGATCCTCACCAACTACCTGAACACCATCTACTTCGGACAGGGCGCCTACGGCATCGAGATGGCGGCGCGCACGTTCTTCGGCACGAGCGCGCGCCGTCTCACGCTGCCCCAGGCGGCACTGCTCGCCGGCATCATCCACGACCCGACGGCCGACGACCCGTTCGCCGACCCGGCCGCCGCCAGGGCGCGCCGCGGCGTGGTGCTGAGCGCCATGGCGGCGCAGGGCATGATCGGCGCCAGCGACGCCGCGGCAGCGGCGCGCGCGCCGCTGCCGAGCCGCGTCCACGGCCTGCCCCGCAGCCACGTCGCCCCCTACTTCGTGGCCTACGTCATTCAGCAGCTCGTGCGTCAGTTCGGCGCGGCGACCGCCTTCGGCGGCGGGCTGCGCGTCTATACCACCCTCGACCAGCGGGTGCAGCGCGACGCCGACCGCGCCGCCACGTCTATCCTCGGACGGCCCGGCGACCCCAGCGTGGCGATCGTCGCCATCAATCCCCACACCGACGAGGTCGAGGCCCTAGTGGGCGGCCCCTCCTTCGCCAAACAGCAGTTCAACGTGGCGGTCGACGGCCGCCGCCAGCCGGGGTCGGCCTTCAAGCCGTTCGCCCTGGCGACCGCCATCAAACAGGGAATCTCGCCGCGCAGCGTCTTCATCTCCGAGCCCAAGTCGATCGACTTGGGCGGCGGGTCTACGTGGAACGTGAGCACCTACTCGGGTGGCTACGCCGGCAAGATCGACCTGACCGACGCCACGGTCCAGTCCGACAACACCGTCTACGCCGACCTCGCCATGATGGTCGGTCCCGACAACATCGCGGCGACCGCCGCCGACATGGGCGTCACGAGCCCCGTCGGCGACAACCCGTCGATCGCGCTCGGCGGCCTGACCACCGGCGTGAGCCCGCTCGAGATGGCCAACGCCTACGCCACGCTGGCCACCGGCGGGCAGCGCCTGAGCGGCTCGTGGCTCGACGACGGCCAGCCGGCGCCGATCTCGATCAGAAAGGTCACCGACGACCAGGGTCACACGCTGGCCCGCAACACCGTCGTGCGCAGCCGCGTGCTCGAGACCTGGCAAGCGGGCCTCGAGACCTCCGTCCTGCAACAGGTCATCACCCGCGGCACGGGCTACGCAGCAGCCATCGGCCGTCCCGCCGCCGGCAAGACCGGCACCACCACCAACTACGCCGACGCCTGGTTCTGCGGCTACACGCCCGACCTGTCGGCGGCTGTCTGGGTGGGCTACCCACGCTCGCAGAAAGAGATGGTCGTGCGCGGCATCAGAGTGGCCGGCGGCACCTTCCCGGCCCAGATCTGGAGCAGGTTCGCGGGCGCCGCGCTGACCGGTGTGCCGGCCCACGCCTTTCCCGCGTTCACCACGCCGCGCACCGTCAAGCGCATCGTCTGCCCGCGCACCGGCGACATCGCCACCAGGTGGTGTCCCGAGCACATCGCCGGCTTCTACTTCGTGGGGCAGGCCCCGACCCAGGAGTGCACGTTCCACGGACCGCGACCTGTGCTGGTGCCCGACCTGAGCGGCCTGAGCGTGACCGCCGCCCACGCGCGACTCGACAGGCTCCAGCTCGTCACGCAGGTCGTCGAGGTGCCCGGCGACCCGGCGGCGCAGGGCACGGTGCTCGGCCAGTCACCGGGCAGCGGCCGCACGGTGCTGCAGGGCAGCACCGTGACGCTGCGCGTCGACAGCGGCCCGCTCCTTGTCGTGCCCGACGTCATGGGCCAGTATCGCGGCGCCGCCCTGCAGGCGCTCGGCGCCGGCGGGTTCACCACGACGGTCTCCTGGGACGGGTCGGCCGACGGCTCGGCGCCGCTTGGTACGGTCGTGCACGAAGTCCCCGGCGCCGGCAGCTCGAGTCAGGGCGCCGTCGCGATCGTCGTGCACGGCAGCGACACGACAGTCGTCGTGCCCAACGTCGTCGGACTCTCCGCGACCGACGCCCAGGCTGCGCTGGCCACGGTCGGGCTGGGCGCGGGGGTCTCGAGCGGAGGCGCCGGAGGTACGGTCGTCGTCTCGCAATCGCCGGCTGCCGGCGATAATCTCGAGGTCGGCGCCCTCGTGGCGCTCGCCCTCGCTCCGCAGGCCTCGCCGTCGCCGTAACGGGCGCGCGCCGTCGGCGCGACGGCCCTCGCCGGCCCGGGGGCCGACGATGCGCGACCGTCGCCACGCGTCGCGCGTACCCTCAACCGACGCCGCGGTACAGGTGGCCCGTCGTGAAGCGCTCGCGGTCGTCGAAAGCGGCGAGTCCAGCCAGTCCGGAGCGGGCAAAGGCGCGGCGCTCGTCGTCGCTCATGTCCGCCTGGACCACGATGACGCCGCCCACACCCGCCGCCGCCAGATCCGCGGTGCGGCCGCAGAGGTTCGTCACCCGCGAGTTGAAGATGCGCGTCTCGCCGGGCACCACCAGCACGGGGAACGCGTAGCCCCGGGCGTCGGTCAGCGTGAGCGCGACCGAGGCGGCTTGGGCGCTCGAGGCGCCCTGCGCGTTCGAAACGCCGGGAGCGTCGACCAGGCCTTCGGCGAGCCCCAGCGTGTCACGGCTGACGAGCACCTGCTCGCGCCCGAAGACCAGCGCCTCGAGCACGCCGGCGGCGAGGCGCGCGACGTCGGCGAGCGCAAGCTCGGGCGGGCAGACCACCCCGCCGGCGCCGTAGAGCGCGACGGCGCGCGAGTTCAGCCCCTGCAGGGGGTACTCGAGGAACACGCGCGGCGCCCACGACAGCGCGGCCACATGACGGGCATAGACGGCGTCCCAGGCGATGGCTGCCATGGCGTGCGCCCAGGCCTCGTCGGCGTCGAAGAGCACCTCGGGCGAACGCGCCCGCACCTGGAGGCCGGCGTGGCGCAGCGCCGTCGCGGCGCGCGCGACTAGCCGTGGGTCGTCGGCCGTGCGCAGGTCGAGGCAGACTGCGTCGACCTGCCCCACCCCGTGCATCTGCTCGCCGGGGCGCAGGCGCAGCACGACGGCCGGGCGGGCCACGGGCGCTCGGGGAGGCGGCCGCTGGCGCGGCGGTCGGGGCGGCTGGCGCAGCGGCGGGCGCAGCCCGCCGCCACGCCGCCAGGCGCCGTTCGTCGAGCGCCGTCAGCGCGGCGCGCCGCAGCGCCTTGAGGTCGCCGACGCCCAGGAACACGTCGTCGTCGACAGCGAAATCGAACTCTTCGAGCCCGTAGGGCGTGCCGCCCAGCGCACCGATGGCGCGCCGCGCCTTGTCGGCCGACAGCACGGCGGTGCGCGCCGCTTCGAGGACGGCCTCGCCCGTGGCCGTCGCCGTCTCGCCGGCGGCGCTCACCTGCAGGCGGGGCGGTTCGCCTTGCCGTCCGCTGAGCACAGCAGCCAGCGCGATCGGGCGCGCCAGGGCGCGCCCCGCCACCGCGTCGGCGGCGAAGAGCTCCATAAGGCCCGAGCTCGTGCGGAACACGCCGATCCTTGACGCTCACGCGCTCGGGCAGGCGCAACACCACGCGCGTGCCGCCGAGGCGACCGACCAGCAGGCTCGAAAGCGGCGCCGGCTGCGTCGCGCCCCGGGTCGTGTAGATCTGCACGACGTCGGCTTCGTGGAGCTCGTGATCGACGCGCACGGTGGCCTCGCCGCGGCTCTCGTCGACCGCCTCGACACGGCCGATCTGCAGGCCGCGGTTGCCGTGGCGGCCGGCGGCGCGCACACCGGCGTGCGCGCCGTCCAGGTGTGCCGTGGTGAAGCCCCGCGAAAAGCTCTGCTCGAGACGCGAGAGCCACCGCGGCGCGACGGCGTACCCTTCGGGGTCGGCGAGCGCCGCGTCGAGCGCCTCACGGTAGACCGCCGTAGTGACGGCGACGTAGGCCGCGTCCTTCATGCGGCCCTCGATCTTGAACGAGGTCACCCCCGCCGCCAGCAGCGCCGGCAGGGCGGCGATGGCGGCGAGGTCGCCGGTCGACAGCACGCGCGGCAGGTCGGGCTCGGCGCCGGGCTCGGCGCGCCGCCCGGCCGATCCGCCGGAGGCCGCGCGGTCCGCGGGCGCGCGGGGCGTGTTGCTCGAGGGCGCGGCCGCCGCCGCGTCGAGCCGGTAGCGCAGCCGGCAGGCCTGGCTGCAGCGCCCGCGGTTGCCGCTGCGCCCCGAGGCCATGCTCGACAGCAGGCAGGCGCCCGAGTAGCCGTAGCACAGCGCGCCGTGCACGAATGCCTCGAGACCCAGGCCGTGCGGCTCGAGCGCCGCGATCTTCGTCGAGGCTCAGCTCGCGGGCGAGGATGGCCCGCGAGAAGCCCAGGCCGGCGAGGCGCTCGAGCTGCGCGCAGGAGTGTGTGCCGAGCTGCGTGCTGGCGTGCAGCTCGAGCGCCGGATAGGCGTCGTGCACCAGACGCGCAAAGCCGAGATCGGCCACGATCAGGGCGTCGAGGCCGGCCCGGTAGGGCGCGGCGAGGGCCGCGAGCGCCTCGTCTAACTCGTCGTCTTTGAGCAGGACGTTCAGGGCGAGGTGCACGCGAGCGCCGTGCAGGTGCGCCCGGTCGATGGCGGCGACCAGCGCCTCGGGCGCGAAGTTGGCGGCAAAGGCGCGCGCGCTCCAGGTGTCGAGCCCCAGGTAGACGGCGTCGGCGCCGGCCGACAGGGCCGCCTGCAGGGCAGGCGGCCCCCCGGCCGGCGCCAGCAGCTCGGCGCGCGGCCGGGCTGCGGGCTCAGGCGATGGCGGCAGGGCGCTCAGTCGGCGCGCAGCTTTCCACTGCGCGTCGCGCCGCACGCGGATGAGGCCCGAGGTCGGCACGATCTCGACGCCCCGACGCTCGTATTCGTCCATCAGCAGGTTGACGCCCACGGAGTCGCTCGAGATGTGCCCGGCGATGACCACGTGGATGTGATTGTCCTCGGCGACCTTGCGCAGGTCGGGGCTCATGTGCATGCCCACGATGGTGCCGACGCCGTGCGTCGGCGAGCTTCTCCAGGACCGCCGCGGGACCCTCGGTGCCGCCCGTCATGTCGACCCAGACCTTGCCGGCGCGCTTGCCGGCCTTCTCTTCGAGCACGTAGGGTCCGGCGCCCTTGGCGGCCGCCTGGCGATACTCGGGCACGTCGAACAGGGCGCGGCGCACGTCGTCGACGAGCAGCGGCTCGCGTTCGGCGAAGAAAGTCGCGCGAGATAGGCCGTGACCATGTTGTCGGTGGGCGTGTGGGCCGAGAAGAAGGGGATGTCGAGGAGCTTTGCCGCGTCGATGGCCTGGTCGACGTTCATGGGCATGAAGCGACGGCGCACTTCGACGCGACGCTCGTCCATGACCGACTCGCCGACGTTGATCGGCACGCCCAGGTCTCCCAGATCTCGGCCTGCATCTCCATGACGCGATCGAGCTTGGAGAGCGCCATGCCCTCGGGATGGTGGGTGTAGATGGCGTCGATGCGGCGGCCCTTCTCGCGCAAGCGGTCGGTGAGCAGCACCTCGCCGACGTTCATGTCGATGCCGGCGATGAGCGCGGTGACCTCGGCGTCGGCGTCGCCCACGTAGACGCGCGTGTCGATGTAGGGGTTGGTCAGCTCCTCGGGGTCGAAGATCTCCTTGAGGTACTCGGGGAGCGCCTCGTGGCGCCGCTTGACCGTGGCAAGCGAGCGCTCGACGAGCTCGCGACCCCGGGGATCGGCTTCGATGCCCATGCGGATCGCGGTCTCGTACATCTCTCGTAACTTCACGTGGGTTCCTTTCGTGGGACGCCTGCGCGGCCGTGAGCCCGATCCCGGCCGCTCTAGCCTGGGGACATTGTATAACCGGTTCGGTTGTACTCAGTCCGCTACGGCGACAAACGCCCTCAGCGCCGGCCGGGGCGCGGCAGCGGGCGCGACAGAAACGGGCTGTCGCCGTCGACGAAGCGCCAGGGGGTGTCGGCCGCCGACGTGACCCCGATGCGCGGCGTGACCACAATGCGCGGCGCGTGGCTCCCCCACTCCCCAGGCTCTGCCGCCGTGACGCCCTCGCGGTGCAGAAAGCAGGCGCCCGCGGCGGCGTCCGCGGCGTCGGCGCGGGCATCCGAGCCCGCGAGATCGCCTGCGCCGCCGGCGTCGGCGCCGTCGGCGCAGGCGCGGATGCCGTTGTCGGCCCGCGTGATGCCGAGCGCCTGGGTGAGCTTGGCCGGTCCGCTGCACAACAGCCGGGGCGCCTCCAGGCCGCGGCGCGCCGCATGGTCTCGAGGCCGACCGTCGGTTCGAGGGCGCGCAGCAGGATGGCGGCGGCCTCGCCCTGGCCCTTGCAGACGACGTTCACGCAGAAGTGCAGGCCCATCGTGAAGTAGACGTAGAGGCGTCCTGGCGGCCCGAACATCACGGCGTTGCGCAGCGTGCGGCCGCGATAAGTGTGGCTGGCGGGGTCGTCGTTGCGGTAGGCCTCGACCTCGACCACGCGCCCGCCGACCCCACCGTACAGGAAGGTGCAGCCCAGCAGGTCGTGGGCGACCTCGACGACGGGTCGCGCGAAGAAGGCGCACGGCAGGCGGTCGCTCACGACGAAGGCGGGGCTCAGGGCCACGAGGCGACAGGCGACGTCGCTAGACAGCGAGCGCCTCGCGCGCCAGGGCGAGCTGTTCGCGCACGCGGGCCGGCGCCGACCCGCCGTAGCTCACCTTGGCGGCCAGCGAGCGCCGGGCGTCGACCAGCGCGCTCACGTCGGTGTTCGGGGCCGGCAGGAGCGCGTCGAGCTCGGCGGCCGGCAGCTCGCCGAGCTCGCAACCCAGGTCGAGGCAGCGCCGCACGAGCGCGCCGGTCACGTGGTGGGCGTCGCGGAACGGCAGGCCCTGCCCGACGAGCTCGTCGGCGACGTCGGTGGCCATGAGGAACGAGCCGCAGGCGGCGGCCATGCGGCCGGTGTCGAAGGCCACGTCGGCGAGCAGTTCACGCACGACCGGCAGCAGCCCGTCGAGGCAGTCGACGGCGTCGAACAGGTAGCGCTTGTCTTCGCGCAGGTCGGTGTTGTAGGCGAGCGGCAGGCCGTGCAGGTGGCCAGCAGGCCCTGCAGGTCGGCGGCCACGCGGGGCCCCGCCGCGCGCATGAGCTCGGCGGCGTCGGGGTTGCGTTTCTGCGGCATGATGCTCGATCCGCCGCTCACCGCGTCGGGCAGGCTGATGTAGCCGAACTCGGCGGTCGCCCAGAGCACGATCTCGGCGCCGATGCGGCTCAGGTGGCCGGCCAGCGTGGCGGCGGCGGCCAGGTAGTCGCTGGCGAAGTCGCGGTCGGCGACGGCGTCGAGCGAGTTGGGCGAGACGCGCTCGAAGCCGAGCTCGGCGGCCACGGCGGCGCGGTCGAGGTCGTAGTTCAGGCCGACCGCGGCGCCGGCGCCGAGCGGCAGCTCGAGACAGGCGTCGAGGGCGACGGCGAAGCGGTCGCGGTCGCGTTCCAACATCCAGAACCAGGCGAGCAGGTGCTGGGCGAGCGAGGTCACCTGGGCGCGCTGCAGGTGGGTGTAGGCCGGCATGACCGACTCGATGTGCGGCTGGGCGCGGGCCAGCAACAGCTCCTGGAGCTCACGCAGCGCCTCGCGCTGGCCTGAGATCACGCGCCGCAGGTGCAGGCGCACGTCGGTCACGACCTGGTCGTTGCGGCTGCGCGCCGTGTGGAGTTTCGCTCCCGGCGCGCCGCAGACCTCGGTGAGGCGGCGCTCGATCGCCATGTGCACGTCTTCGTCTGAATCGTCGGGCACGAAGGCGCCCGACCTCGATCTCGGCGGCCACCCGGGCGAGGCCCTCTTCGATGGCCTGCAGCTCGGCGGCGGTGACGACGCCCGCGCGCTCGAGCGCGCGGGCGTGCGCCGCCGAGCCCTCGATGTCTTCGGGCCACAGCCGCCAGTCGAGCGCAAGCGACGAGTTCAGGGCCACGAACGCCGCCGAGCGCTCACCTGCGAACCGTCCCGACCTGGCCTTGCTCATCGTCTCTCCTTCGTGCTCGCGCCCGCCGGGCGCTTGTGCGCCCGGCGCATCGTTGCCTGCCGACGGCCGCCGGGCGCTCGCGCGCCCGGCGCTCCTCTTACCGTCTGCCCCGCGCCGGGCGCTTGGTCACTTGCTGGCCTCGAGGGCGATCTCCTTGCCGACGCGCGCCCACATCTCGATGGGCAGGCCCCAGAGCTCGGTGAAGCCGGCGGCCGCGGTGTGCGAGAACTCGTCCTCTTTGGAGTAGGTCGCCAGCTTGTAGTTATAGAGGGTGTTCTTGGAGCGGCGTCCCTCGGCCGTGCAGGTGCCCTTGTAGAAGCGCAGCCTGATGGTGCCCGAGACGCGTTCCTGGCTGGAGAACAGGAAGGCCTTGCAGGCTTCGGTCAGCGGGTCGAACCACTGACCCTCGTAGATCATGTCGGCGAGCTTGGCCTCGATGGTGCGCTTGAAGTGGATGAGGTCGCGGGTGAGCACGAGGTCTTCGAGCTCCTTGTGGGCGCAGATCAGGGCGAGCGCTCCGGGCACCTCGTAGATCTCGCGGCTCTTGATACCGACCAGGCGGTTCTCGATCATGTCGACGCGGCCAAAGCCGTGGGCGCCGCCGATGGCGTCGATGGCGCCGATCAGCGTGACCAGCCCCATCTCGTCGCCGTCGAGGCTCACCGGCACGCCGCGCTCAAAGCCGACCTCGACGAGCTGCGCCTCGTCGGGCGCCTTCTCGGCACTCACCGTGACCTCGAAGGCGTCTTCGGGGGGCGCCACCCAGGGGTCTTCGAGCAGGCCGCACTCGTTGGTGCGCCCCCAGAGGTTCTCGTCGATCGAGTAGGGGCTCTTTTTGGTGAGCGGCACGGGCAGCTTGCGCGCCGCGCAGTAGTCGAGCAGCTCCTCGCGGCTCATGCCCCAGTCGCGGGCCGGCGCCAGGCACTCGAGGTGCGGATCCTGACTGCGCACGCCGATCTCGACGCGCACCTGGTCGTTGCCCTTGCCGGTGCAGCCGTGGGCGACCGCGGCGGCCCCGTAGCGGTGCGCCACCTCGACCAGCTTGCGGGCGATCAGGGGCCGCGACAGCGCGCTCACGAGCGGGTACTTCTCTTCGTAGAGGGCGTTGGCCATGAGGGCGGGCAGCAGTACTGCTGGGCGAACTCCTCTTTGGCGTCGACCACCACGGCATCGACGGCGCCGGCTGCCTTGGCGCGCTCCATGAGCTTGCCGATGCCCGTCACGCGGCCGGCGTCGACCGAGCATGGCCACGACGTCGGCGTCGTGGTGCTCCTTCAAGTAGGGGATCATGGCGGTCGTGTCGAGGCCGCCGGAGTATGCGAGGACGATGATCTTGCTCAACTGATGCTCCCTTGCCTGTCGAGAACTGCAAACGAAGAGTGGACGGCGGCCGCGAGGGCTCGCCGGGGGGTGCGCGGCGCCGGGCGGCGGCTTTCAGCCGCCGCCCGGCGCCGCACCCCACGACGGGTGCACCGACGGCCGGACTAGCGTGCGCGCGAAGAGGTGCCTGCGCGCTAGGCCTCTCGGAGACGGTCGACGTAGCGCTGCATCTCGAGGGCCGTGGCGTGGTCTTTGACGATGATCAGAAAGGTGTCGTCGCCGGCCAGCGTGCCGACCACGTCTGAGTGGTTCAGGTTGTCGATCTGACGGGCGACGGTGGTGGCGGTGCCGATCTCGCAGCGCACCACGACCAGGTTCTGGGCGACGGCGGCCGAGCGCGCGAAGTCGCGCAGCACGTGGCCGGCGGCCTGCTCGGGGTCTTTGGGACGCTCGCGACTCGAGAGCACATACTTGGCGCGGCCCAGGTGCGTGCGCACCTTCTGCAGGTCGAGCTCGCGGATGTCGCGCGAGACCGTCGCCTGGGTGACCGCGCAGCCGAGCGTCCCCAGGGCGTGCACGAGCTCGCGCTGGGTAGCCACCTCGCGCTGCATGATGACCGTCTGTATCAGCCTGTGACGCTCGGCTTTGCTCATGGCCTTCCGCTTGTTCCTGGCAGTACCTGCCGTCATGTCTCCCGCCTGTCCGCCCCCGGTCCGCAGTGGCCGGGCGCCCCCCGTAGATGCAGGAATGTCGTGCATACTATACAAGACGAACGGGGCCGCGGAGCATACGCGATCGGGCGCCGCGGCCACGCCGGCGCGCCCCGGCGCCAGGGCGAGGCCGCCGGACTCGGGCGCCGCGGCGTAGCCCACGGCGCTCACGCCACGACCTTTGTGCCGCAGCCGGCGTCGGTGAGCACTTCGAGCAGCACGGCGTGCTCGACGCGGCCGTCGACGATGTGGGCGCTCGCCACACCGGCGCCCAGCGCCTGCCGCACGGCGGCCACCTTGGGCAGCATGCCGCCGGTGATCTTGCCGGCGCCCTGCAGCGCGCCCAGGTAGGCCAGGTCGCACTCGCTCACCACGGACTGTTCGAAGCCGTCGTCTTCGAGCACGCCGCCCACGTCGGTCAGAAAGACGATCTTCTCGGCCCCGACCGCGGCGGCCAGCTCGCCGGCCACCGTGTCGGCGTTGATGTTGAAGACCTGGCCCGCGTCGTCGGCGGCCACGCTGGCCACGACGGGGATGATGTCGTCGGTGAGCAAGTCGAGCACGGTCGATGTCGATGCCCTTCACCGAGCCCACGAAGCCCAGGTCGAGCAGTTGCCCTCGAGGTCGTGGTGCTCCTTGACCTGGCGCGGATGAGCCTGCCGTCCTGGCCCGAGAGGCCCACGGCGGTGCCCCCGTGGCTGTTGATGAGGCCGACGATGTCTGAGTTGACCTTGCCGACCAGCACCATGCCGGCCACCTCCAGGGTGGCGGCGTCGGTGACGCGCTGGCCGTCGACGAAGACCGGCTCCATGCCGAGGCGGCTCATCTGGCGGGTGATCTCGAGGCCGCCGCCGTGCACGATCACGGGGCGCATGCCCACCAGCTTGAGCAGCACCACGTCCTTGGCGAACTGCTCGGCTAACTGCGGCGAGGTCATGGCGGCGCCGCCGTACTTGACGACCATGGTGGAGCCCTGGAAGCGGCGGATGTAGGGCAGCGCCTCGATCAGGGTCTGCACTGTCCTTTGATGGCGAGCGGTCATAGTCCCCACCTCGCTAGCTCGTGCTTTCGGAGTTGACGGACACGTAGTCGTGGCTCAGGTCGCTGAAGTAGATGGTCGCGCGCGCCGGGCCCCCGATGCAGCGTGAGGCGCAAGTCGATCTCGGGCATGGCCATGATGACGGCGAGGGCGCGGCGGCGCGCGGCGCTCAACTCGACCGGCTCGCCGTCGCGCACCACCTCGACATCGCCGTAGGCGACCTCCACGCGAAAGCGCGCGCCGGCCGTGGAGCCCAGACCTGCCCGGCGGCCTGCACGATGCGGCCCCAGTTGGGGTCGGCGCCGAAGAAGGCGCACTTGACGAGCGGCGAGTCGCCGATGGAGCGCGCCACGAGGGCCGCCTCGTCGTCGTCCCAGGCGCCGCCCACGGCCAGGCGCACGGTGTGCGTCGCGCCCTCGCCGTCGCCGACCAGGGCCACGGCGAGCGCCAGCATGGCGGCTTCGAACGCCTCCTCGAACACGGTGAGCGCCGCGCCCGTCACCGTGACGCCCGAGGCGCCGTTGGCCAGGCAGAGGACCGTGTCGTTGGTCGACTGCTGGCCGTCGACCGTGATCGAGTTGAAGGTGCGCGCCACCACGCGGCGCAGCAGGTCGTCGAGCGCCGGCTGCGGGTATGGCGGCGTCGGTCGTCACGAAGCAGAGGGTGGTCGCCATGCGCGGGCTGATCATGCCGGCGCCTTTGGCGGCGACGCCTATGCGCACCTCGCCGCCGTCCAGGTGGAGCGTGAGCGCTCCGGCCTTGGGCGTGCGGTCGGTGGTGCGGATGGCGGCGGCGAAGTCGGGGCCGCCGTCGGCGGCGAGGGCCTTGGCGGCCGCCTCGATGCCGGTCACGATGGGGTCGATCGGCAGCGGCACGCCGATCACCCCGGTCGAGGCCACGGCGACCTCTTCGGGGGCAGCCGCAGGGCGTCGGCGGCCACCAGCCTCATGCGCGCCGCGTCGCCCAGGCCGCGCTTGCCGGTGCAGGCGTTGGCGTTGCCCGAGTTCACGACCACGCCGCGCAGGCGCTCGCAGCTCGACGAGCCCCGCGTCAGGCGCACCGGCGCCGCCGCCGCGGCGTTCGTGGTGAACAGCACCGCCGACGAGCAGGGCTTGTCGGAGATGAGGATGCCGAGGTCGCGCTGGCCGCTGCGCTTGAGGCCGACGTGCAGGCCGGCGGCGCGAAAGCCCAGGGGGTGCGTGACGGTGCCGCCGGCCTGCTCGACGCCGGCCGGCAGGTTCACGAAGCGGCTCGCCGGCAGCAGCTCCGACGGGCCGCAGCCCTCGAGGGCGAGCCGCATGGCAGACGCGGGCCCCTTGCGCGGCGCGGCCTTGGGCGCCGCCGCCCTGTGCGGCGCCGGTTTGCGCGGCGGCGTGGTCGCTTTGCGCGGTGCGTTCACGTGAGCCCCCAGTGCTCGGGAAAGCCGGCCATGACGTTCAGGTTCTGCACGGCCTGACCGGCGGCGCCTTTCATGAGGTTGTCGATGACCGAAACGACGATGATGCGGCGCGCCGCCTCGTCGATCGTGGCGAAGAGGCGGCAGCAGTTGGTGCCGACCACGTCTTTCAACTCGGGCGGCGCGTCGGCCAGGGCGACGAACGGCTCGCCCGCGTAGGCCTCGTCGTAGAGGGCGCGCAGGGCGGCTGCCGAGGGCAGCCGCTCGGCGCGCACGTAGATCGTCTCGACGATGCCGCGCGCGACCGGCATGAGGTGCGGCACGAAGGTGAGGGTCGGCGCCGCCGTCTGTCCGGCCGCGCCCGGCGCCGCCCCCGCGGCGCCGGCGGGCGCCGCGCTCGCCGCGCCTGACCTCACCGCTGCCGCGCCGGCCAGCGCTGCCAGACCGCCGGCGATCTCGGGGTAGTGACGGTGCCCGCCCAGGGCGTAGGCCACGAGGTCGCCGTCGATGCTGCAGAAGTGGGTGCGCTCGCTCGGCGACTTGCCGGCGCCGCTCACGCCCGACTTGGCGTCGATCACGACGTCGGTAAGGCCGAGCGGCGCAAGTGGCGCCAGGGCGAGCAGAGCGGCGGTGGGGTAGCAGCCCGGGTTGGCGACCAGCGTCGCGCCGGCGAGCGCCGGGCGCTGCAGCTCGGTCAGGCCGTAGACCGCCTGTGACAGCAGCTCGGGGTACGAGTGCGGGCGGTACCAGGCGGCGTAGGTCTCGGCGTCGAGGCGAAAGTCGGCCGACAGATCGACGACCCGTGCGCCGTCGTCGAGCAGGCGCGACACCGCGTGGGCCGCCTGCCCGTGCGGCGCGCAGACGAAGGCCACGTCTGTTCCGCCGACCTCAGCCGGCGAGCTGAACGACAGGGCGGTGCGCAGCCGCGGCAGGTGATCGGCCACCAGGACGCCGGCGAGCTGCTCGGAGCTCACCTGCTCGAGCGCTACCCCGGGGTGGCGCAGGAGCAGCTCACAGAGCAGGGCGCCGGTGTAGCCCGACGCGCCCACGACGGCGGCGGTGAGCTGCTGTGGCTGGCGCGCTGAGCCGCCGTGCGGCTCGTCGGCGAAGGCGGCGAGCGGGTCGCCGGCATGGGCGGCGAGCGGGTCGCCGGGACTAGTGGACGTGAAGGTGGCGCTGGTGACGGTCATGTGGCTCTCCGAGCAACGACGACGGGACAAGCAAAGCCGACGCGGCGGGGGCGGACCGTCTTTCTGACGAGAGGAGCGAAGAAGAAAGGACAGGCGCTAGCGACCACCGGCCGGCGTGCGTCGTGCACGTCGGGCCCGTGACCACAGGCGGCCGTCGAGGGCGCCGCGCAGGCGGCGCGCGCAAGGACCAGTGATGGACGTGGAGCAACTCATGGTGGCGGCACTCTACGCGAGGGCTGCAAAAGATGCAAGTGAAGCGCAGAAACCGCGAGAAGTATTCACCCCGCCTTGCAGGCCCGCTGGATAGCAGTGCGGCGGCGCGACGCTGCCTCTGCCCCGCCGCGCCCGGTCGCGTCGCTTGCCGAGGCCGCAGCGCGCGGTGGCGCGCGGCGGCGCCCCCGCCGCCCGCTTAGCGCAGCGTGGCGTCGAGGTCGCGTTCGAGCGCTGTGAGCACCTTGTGGCGCACGCCGGTGATGTCCTTGTCGGTCAGCGTGCGATCGGGCGAGCGCATGAGCAGGCGCACGGCCAGCGAGCGCTTGCCGGCGGGTACCTGGTCGCCCTCGTAGACGTCGAACACGTGGGCCTCGCGCAGCAGCTTGCCGCCCGCCTTGCGCACGACGGCCAGCACCTCGGCGGCCGGCACGCCGGCGTCGAGCACGATGGCAAGGTCCTGGCTGGCCGGCGGGAACGTGAGCAGGTCCTCGAACAGGCTGGTCGCCAGGCCGCGCGCGGCGAGCGGCGCCACGGCGAGCTCGGCCACGTAGACCGCGCGGCCCTCGATGCCGTAGCGCGCGGCGACGTCGGGGCGCAGCAGACCCAGCGTCCCGAGCCGCTCGTCGCCGAGCAGCAGGGTGGCGGCCTTGCCGGGGTGCAGGTACGGCTCGGCCGCCCGCTCAAAGCCGGCGCCGCCTATCTGCAGGCCGGCCAGCAGGCGCTCGACGAAGCCTTTGATGGTGTAGAAGTCGGTCGGTCGCGCGGCGCCGGCCCAACTCTCGCCGACCACCGGACCGCAGACGGCGATACCGAGCATCTCCGGCTCGTCGACCGGCCACGGCTGGCAGGTGTCCTTGGGTCCCTTGCTGGGCGTGGGCAGCCCGCCGTCGCGGCGCGCCAGGTACACGCGCCCCTGCTCGAAGACGGCGACGCGCTCGGCCTGCTGCGCCAGATTGGCGGCGACGGCGGCCAGCAGCCCGGGCGTCAACGTGGTGCGCATGACCGCCTGCTCGGCGCTCATGGGGTTAGCGAGCGCGATGGGCGCGCTGCGGCAGTCGTCGGCCGCCAGACCCAGCGGAGCGACCGTGTCTGCGGCCACGAACGAGTAGGTGACGACTTCGTCGAGCCCGGCGCCGATCAGGGTGTCGGCGATGCGCCGGCGCACCTGCTGGTCGCTCGTCAGCAGACCGATGGCCTCGCCGCGCAGCGGCAGGGTCTCGGGCAGGTTCTCGAGGCCGTGGATGCGGGCGACCTCTTCGACGAAGTCGACGGGGCGCTCGAGGTCGCGGCGAAACGGCGGCGGCGTGACGGCCAGGTCGGCCTCGGAGGCGGGCGCGACATCGGCCGCCGACTCGACCTCGCACTCGAGGCGCCGCAGAATGTCGGCTTGTTCGTGACCGGGGATGGTCAGACCGAGCAGGCGGTCGGAGAGGTTCGGACGGTAGTGCAGGCACGGCGGCGCGGCGGGGCGCTGCCCCCACACGTCGACGGTTCCGGGCGCCACGGTGCCGCCGCAGAGCTCGTGGAACAGGCGGCTCGCCATGGCCAGGCCGTGCGGCACGTAGCACGCATCGAGGCCCTTCTCGAAGCGCGAGCTGGCTTCGCTGCGCCAGCCCACCTCTTTGGAGGTGCGCATGATGTTGGGCCCGTTGAAGGTGGCCGCCTCGAGCACCAAATCGGTGGTCTGCTCGTCGATCTCAGCGTCGATGGCGCCGAAGACGCCGGCGATCACCAGGGCGCGCTCGGTGTCGGCGATCACCAGGTTGTCGGCGCGCAGGGCACGCTCGACGCCGTCGAGGGTGACGATGCGCTCGCCGTCGTGGGCGCGGCGCACGACGAGCTTGGCGCCACGGATGTTGGCCGCGTCGAAGGCGTGCAGGGGCTCGCCGACGGCCAGCAGCACGTAGTTGGTGACGTCGACCACGTTGTTGATGGGACGCATGCCGGCGTGGGTGAGCCGCGCCTTGAGCCAGACCGGCGAGGGGCCGACCGTGACGCCCCGCACGACGCGCGCGCCGTAGCGCACGCACAGGTCGGGGTCGGCGATCTCGACGACGATCGACTGGTCGGCCGGCGCGCCGCCGGTGGGCGGCTCACTGGTGGGCGGCGGCGCCAGCGGCAGGCCGGCCGCCGCCGCGACCTCGCGGGCCATGCCGTAGATCGACAGGCAGTCGGGGCGGTTGGGCGTGACCTCGATCTCGAGCACCGGCTCGGCGACCGGCAGGTAGTCGGCCAGCGGTGCGCCCACCGGCCAGTCGGCCGGCAGCACCATGATGCCGGGGCTGGCCTGCTCGAAGCCGAGCTCCTGCTCGGAGAGCATCATGCCGTTCGACTCGACGCCGCGCAGGTTGGCCTTGCGCAGCTTGAGGCCGTTCTCGAGCGTGGCGCCGGCCAGCGAGACGGCCACCGTGTCGCCCGCCGCGAAGTTCTGGGCGCCGCACACGATCTGGTGCACGCCGCCGCTCTCGGGCCCCACGTCGACCGTACACAGCCAGAGCTTGTCGGCGTTGGGGTGGCGCTCCTTGGTGAGCACGCGGCCCACGCGGAAGCGCGCCAGGTTGTCGGCGTCGGGCGGCGCCCCCACCCAGTCGATGCCCTCGACCTCGGAGCCGCTCATGCTGAGCAGCTCGGCGAGCTCCTCAACGGAGCGGTCCCAGGCGACGTACTCGCGCAAGAAGCTAAGCGGCACTCTCATCAGAACTGCCCCAGGAAGCGAAGGTCGTTGTCGAAGAAGGCGCGCGCGTCGGGCACGCCGTGCTTGAGCATGGCCATGCGCTCGACGCCCATGCCGAAGGCAAAGCCCTGCAACTCGTCGGGGTCGTAACCCACGAAGCTGTAAAGGTTGGGTCGACCATGCCGGCGCCCATGATCTCGAGCCAGCCCGAGTACTTGCACGAGCGACATCCGGCGCCGCCGCACAGCAGGCACTCGACGTCGAGCTCGACGCTCGGTTCGGTGAACGGAAAGAAGTGAGGCCGCAGGCGGATGGCGCGGTCGGCGCCGAAGAAGCGCCGCGCGAACTGGTGCAGCGTGCCCTTGAGGTCGGCCAGCGTGATGCCGCGGTCGACGGCCAGGCCCTCGACCTGGTGGAACATGGGCGTGTGGGTGGCGTCGAGGTCGGGCCGGTAGACCTTGCCGGGGCAGACGATGTACACGGGCGGGCGCTGCGACTCCATGGTGCGCACCTGCACCGGCGAGGTCTGGGTGCGCAGCAGCAGGTCGCCGATCAGCGGCGCGCCGCCCGCGGCGCCGCCGTGGCCCGCCTGCTTACCGGCACCAGCTTGCGCGCCGCCCTCACCCGCGGCGGCGCCCGGGGGCTGCCAGGTCGCGGTGCGTTCGTCGATGAAGAAGGTGTCGTCGACCGAGCGGGCCGGGTGGTCGTCGGGGGTGTTCAGCGCGGTGAAGTTGTAGTAGTCGAGCTCGAGCTCGGGGCCCTCGGCGACCTTGTAGCCCATGCCCAGGAAGATGTCTTCGACCTCGCGGATGGTGCGGCTGATCAAGTGCTCGTGGCCGAGCGGCAGGGGCACGCCGGGCAGGCTGATGTCGATGCGTTCGGCGGCCAGGGCCTGGTGCAGCGAGGCGCTCGACAGGGCGGCCTCGCGCTCGTCGATGAGCCGTTCGAGCTCGACGCGCACGATGTTGCCGAGCCTGCCGACCACCGGGCGCTGCTCGGGCGGCAGGCTCGAGATCGAGCGCAGGATCTCGGTGAGGCGGCTCTTGCGGCCCATCGTGTGCACGCGGACCTGCTCGAGCGCGTCGGCGTCGGCCGCCGCGGTGGCCGCCGCGGCCGTCTCGGCGAAGAGCGCGGCGAGCTCGGGCGTGCGTTCCTGCAGGTCGTGCAGCTGGGCGTCGTCCATGGTCACTCCTTCGACGGCCCTGCGCCGTCGTTCGTGCGCGCCGGCCCGGCCAGATGGCGGGAAAGCTCATACAGCGCGATGGCGCCGGCCACGCCGGCGTTCAGCGACTCTACCCCCGCGCCGGTGGCTCCGGCCAGCGGGATGGTGAGCAGATCGGTGACGAAGGCCAGCGTCTCGGGGCTGAGGCCGGCGCGTTCGGCACCCACGACGAGCACCGTGGGCGCGGCGTCGGGGGCGGCCTGGGCCACGCCGTCGAGCGGCGCGCCGCCGTGGGCCACCAGGCCGTACACCCGGCCGGCGCCGAGCTCGGCGACGACCTGTTCGAGGGTCATGTCCTGATAGAGGGGCAGCTCGAACACGGCGCCCATGCCGGCGCGCACCACCTTGGGCGAGAAGAGGTCGACCGTACCCGGCGAGGCGACGACCGCGGTGGCGGCGAAGGCCACCGCCGCCCGTACGAGCGTGCCCAGGTTGCCGGGGTCGGCCAAGCGGTCGGCGTACACCACGAGGCCCAGCGCGCTGTCGGCCGCGGCGGTGCCGCGCGACTCGCCGAGCGGCGGCGCGTGGGGCAGCGCGAAGACAGCCATCGTGGAGGGTGGCGTTTCGAGGGTGGAAAGCCGCGCAGCCACCCGGGCGTCGATCGCGTAGACCGGAGCGTCGGCCAAGGGGTGACCAGATTCGGCGAGCCTGACGGTGATGTCGTCGGGCTCGCCGACCACGAAAACCGCCTCGGCCGCGAGTCCGGCCGCGAGCCCGGCCGCGACGAGATCGTCGCCTTCGACCAAGAAGGCGCTCTCGCGCTGACGGTATTTGCGGACGCGCAGCGACGCCGCCCGCTTGACGAGCGGGTTCTCAGTGCTCGTAAGGGCGGCTAAAACCCCACGCGGTCGACCTGCCTCGGAGACGGCGCGGCCTACGCGGCCTGGGCCGCGTCGGCGAGCGCCACCTTGGCCTGCTCTACGAGCGAGGCGAAGGACGCCGGGTCGGCGACGGCCATGTCGGCCAACACCTTGCGGTCGAGCTCGATCTTGGCGAGCTTGAGGCCGTGCATGAAGGCGTTGTACGAGAGGCCGTGCTCGCGGGCGCCGGCGTTGATACGCACGATCCACAGCTTGCGGAACTCGCGCTTGCGCACGCGGCGGTCGCGGTAGGCGTACTTGAGACTGCGCTGGACCTGCTCTTTGGCGCGGCGATAGCTCGAGTGCTTAGTGCCGCGGTAGCCCTTGGCCTGCTCGAGGACCTTGCGGCGCTTCTTACGCGCGTTAACGCTTCGCTTTACTCGAGGCATATCTGTACTCCTTGATCCGGTGAGCGGGGGTGCGACCTAGGCGGTCGTCTGCCGCCCCGCTCTCTCACGGCCTTCAGCGTTTGCCGAGGAGCGTGAGAACTTCTCTTCGGTCGCTTGGGCTGACCAGGTCGTTCTTGCGAAAACCGCGCTTGCGCTTGGAGGTCTTCTTTTCGAGGATGTGGCTCTTGAAGGCCTTGCGACGGACGATCTTGCCGTTCGCACTCAGGCGAAAGCGCTTCTTGGTAGCGCTGTGGGTCTTCATTTTGGGCATGCGCACCCTCTCCTTACGACTTCACGGGCGCGAGCATCATGATCATGTTGCGACCGTCGAGGTTGGGCTTGGACTCGATGACCGCAAGCTCCTTGAGTTCCTCGGCGAGCCGCATGAGCAGCTGTTCTCCGCGCTCGGGATGAACCAGCTCGCGGCCGCGGAACATGATCGTCACCTTCACCTTGTCCTGGTGCTCGAGGAAGCGCACGACGTGACCCTTTTTGGTCTCGTAATCGTGTGCGTCGATCTTCGGGCGAAACTTGATCTCTTTGATGATGATGTTGCTCTGATGCTTGCGCGCCTGCTTCGCCTTGAGCTCGAGCTCGTAGCGATACTTGCTGAAATTCATGATGCGACAGACGGGCGGGTCGGCCTGTGGGGCGACCTCGACCAGGTCGAGGTTCTTCGACGCCGCGTAGTCCTGGGCCTCGCGGATGGTCTTGATGCCCAGCTGCGCTCCGTTGTCGTCGATCAGTCTGACACGGTCGGCGTAGATGCCATCGTTGATGCGAATGCGGGTATCGGGCCCTTTGGGCCGGTCCCTGTCTCTTGGATAGAACGGCTTTCCCATAGAAAAAGGGTCGCCTGAGCGCCCCTACCGGTCTCCTTCCCTAACTCGTGGACCCTGTCGACCAAACGGCGCAGGGTGAGAAGCGGCTGCTTCTGCTCATATCGCGAGAGCGCAGTATACACGACCACGCTGCAAGCGTCGAACAACTCCAGAAGTGGGTCAAACCCGTGCCCCCGTCATGATTCCAAGCCTACCCGCACGACCGGGCGTCGACACTCAAGGGCCAGTGTCGGGCCGCCCGCCGAAGCGCGGGCCACCGCCGGCCAGGGACGCACCGGCGTGTGGCCGGCGGCGGCCACCGGCCGCCACACCGGGCCGCCTCACCAACGAGCGCCGGCCGCCGCGTGAGCGGCGGCCGGCGCAGGCTGCAGTCAGCCTGTGAGCGAGTGCGTCAGTCGGTGACGCGCTCGTCGGAGTACGGGATGGGCTGGCCTTCGCCGGGCCAGGTCTCGGGCCCGCGCTTGAAGAACTCGGGCTTCCAGATCCACATGGCGATCATGAGGATGAGGCCGAGCACCATGGTGCCGACAGCCATCAGGAAGACGCCGCCGATGCCGTGGATGCCCGTGTAGCTAGCGCCATTGCCGCCGTCGTACGGATAGTCGTCGTGGATCACCTTGACGAGGATCGCGGCGAACATGAGAGCTCCCACTGTGGGCGCCACGCCCATTAGGAAGAAGTTCTTGGCGCTCTTCAAGAGCTCTTTGCGGTAGTAGACGGTGGCCGCGAGACCGGTGCCGCCGTAGGCGATGCAGACCATGATGCCGATCGCCGAGATGGCGTCGTAGAGAGCGTTGACGTTCCACCAGGTCAGCAGCACGTACCAGAGGATCGACAGCGAGCCGAGGATGACCGTGCCCCAGAACGGGGTCATGTACTTGGGATGGATGCGGCCGAAGATCTTGGGCAGCGACTTGTGAGCCGCCATCGACAGCGTCTGGCGGGTGAGCGGCAGCAGCGTGGTGAGAGCCGACGCGGCGCCCGACGTGAAGATGCAGAGGAAGACGAGCTTGTCCCACGTATTGCCCATGACATCGTGGGCGATGGGGCTGAAGACGTCGCCCGGGTTCTTGGCCAGGAAGGCCGGGCCGTGGTAGGCCTGCATGGCGGCCGTGATCAGCACATACATGACGACCAGGATGAGCGTGTTGAGCACAGCCGAGACACCCGGCATGGTGCGCGAGTCCTCGCTCTCCTCGTTGACGGCCAGCACGGTGTCCCAGCCCCAGTAAAGGAAGACGGCCAGCACGACGCCGCCGGCCAGGGCGCTCCCCGACATATGGGTGGTGAAGAACCACGAGAAGCGGATCGGCGAAAAGCCGGCCGGGTGCATGACATAGCCCTTGATGAGCGCCCACACCGTAAAGAGCAGGAGCGGGATCATCTGCAGGCCCATGAGCACGTACTGCGCCTTGGCGGAGACGTTGATGCCGATGGCCACGAATATGCCGACGATCACGAGCCAGGCCACGCCGCCCACGGTGTTCCAGAGGGTGGATGCGGCCGCGCTCTGCATGCCGAGCATGAGGAACATGTACTGCGCGGCGATCTGCACGAGGTTGGCCATGACGATGACCGACGAGGCCACGGCGGCAAAGCCGATGATCCAGCCGAGTGGAGCGCCGAAGGCGCGGGAGGTCCAGATGAAGGTCTCGCCGCAGTCCGGGTCGGCGCGGTTCATGTAGAAGAAGCCGGACGCGACGAGCAGCATGGGCACGAAGCCGGCGATGAAGATGAACGGCGATGCCATGCCGACACCCTTGATCGCGGCCAGAATGCCGAGAGTGGCGGCGAGGCTGTACGCGGGGGCCACCGAGGCGACGCCGATGACGACGCTGGCGAACAGGCCAAGGGCGCCTGAGTTCAGCCCTTTGGCGCTTTCGTCGGACCCCGGCGGCGGCGCCACCGCGACAGTCTCGGTGCCCGGAACAGACGTCGTTTCCACGGTGCCCTCCCTTCCGCCGGCTCGAGCCGACGCTCTAACCCCAGAACCGTCACGCCATCGGCTGAACGCTCACGTACGAAGGATCGGTCGACGGCCCCCCTTGCACGAACGCCGCGCACAGGCGCGGCGGACTTGACGCTAGTACAGCAGCCTGGATTGTCAAGACAAGAAAACCCCTCTCGACGGCGGCCCAGCGACTGCGGCGGGTCAACGGCCCACCGAGCCGCGCCCCCCGCCGCGGCCCAGTGAGACCTGACAATCATGATGACGTGCCGCGCGGGGGAGTCAATACGCAGCGGCAGCGCCATCGCGGCCAAGCGCGACGGCCGGCGCGCGACACCATGTCCCCGCCGCAGGTGCGGTCCGCGCGCGTCAGGCGCGGGGTGCGCGCTCGCCCCCGTGGGTCGCACGCTCGCCCCCGCGCTCGCCCCCGCGGGTACACCCTCCCGCCAGCCGCACCCTCGCGCGAGTCGCGCGCCCGACTGACCGAGCCATCCTTGCAGTGGTGCGCTATCCTGAGGGAGATGCAGTACTTCGCGACTCCCCACTGGCGGTGCGCATGGCCAGCATGATCAGCCTGCTCGGCTCGTTTCAGCCAAGCTCGGGACGCAACCACCTGATCGCCTTCACGCTCGGGCTGCTCATCACGTTCCTGGGCATCCGCGCCAACACCCGCCTGATCCGCGGCAACGTGCGCTGGTGGTTCCACGACATCAGGCCGGGCGGCCTCCACATCCATCACATGGTGGTGGGCGTCGTGGTCATGGTGATCGCCGGACTGGTCACCATCGCCAGCAACCCGCACGGCTTCTGGGGCATCGTCACGGCGGTGGCCTTTGGCGGCGGCGTGGCGCTGACGCTCGACGAGTTCGCCCTCATCCTGCACCTCGAGAACGTGTACTGGCAGGACCAGGGCCGCGTGTCGGTCGACGCGGTGATCGTCACCATCACTGCGGCGCTCATGTTCCTGGGCGGCCTGCAGCCGTTCAACGTAGCCGGCGCGAGCCCGCTCGGGCGCCTCGGCGGCTGGGTGATCACCATCCTCGTAGTGATCAACGTGACGCTCGCCATCGTCTGCTTTCTCAAAGGCAAGCTGTGGACGGGCCTGTTCGGCTGCTTCGTGCCGGTCGTGGCCACGGTCGGCGCACTCCGTCTGGCGCGGCCCGGTTCGCCCTGGTCGTGGCGTTACCGCGACAATCCGGGCAAGCGCGACCGCGCCGAGCGCCGCGACCAGCGCGAAGCCGCCATGGTGCGCGCCTGGCGCCAATCGTTCTTCGACCTGATCGCCGGCAAGCCCCACATCCCTCACGTCCCGCCGCCGGTCGCACGGCCGCCCGCGGGGCCCGACCCCTCACCGGCCGCCCGGGTCACCCAGCACGTCTGACGCGAGCGCGCGGCCGCGGAGCGCGCAGCCGCGACAGTCTCAGGAGCGCCCGGCGGCGACGATGGCGTCGAGGTCGAACAGGAACCGGCGCTGCGCGGCGATGATCTTGTGATGGGCCTCGAGCGGCCCGAACCAGCCGGCCCGGTCGATCATTCGGGGATCTCGATCAGGTTGCCTGAGCGGCGCGGCCACTCGAGCTCGAAAGTGTTGCTGACCAGCGTCTCGGGGTCGAAGTCGCCCTCAAAGGCCCAGGCGTGCACGACCTTGTGGTTTTTGTACTTCACCGCGCCGAGCGCCAGGTACGGACCCCAGGGCTCGAGTCCCGTCTCTTCGGCGAACTCGCGCTTGGCCGCGGCCAGCAGGTCTTCGCCGACGATCACCTCGCCTTTGGGAATAGACCAGACGGCTTCGTCTTTGTGCGCGTAGTAGGGCCCGCCGGGGTGGGCGAGCAGGACCTCGAAGTGCTCGTCGCGCACCCGGTACATCACGAGACCGGCGCTCACGACTTTGGGCATAGCGCCTTTCGGTAGAGCACCATCGTGTGGTCGTCGTGCCAGAACTCGCGCTCGTAGACGAAGCCCAAGCCCTCCATCACCTTCCGCGACCGCGCGTTGTGGGGCACCGTGTCGGCGACGATCTCGGTGCGGCCCAGGTCGTCGGCGGCCACCTCGAGCAGGCGCCGCGAGATCTCGGAGGCGTAGCCGTGGCCCCAGGCGTCGTAGGCCAGGGCGTACATGAGCTCGATGGCGGCAGGGTCGCCCACGACCTCGCCCACGTCGGGGTCGACCTGATGGATGCCGGCGCGGCCGATGAGCGTGCCGGGCGCGCCGGCGGCCGGCGAGTCAGGGGCCGGCGAGCCGCCCCGCGAAGCGTCTGCCGACTCGCGCTCGAACCACGCATACAGGCCAAAGCCGTGTCGCTCCCAGTGCGCCAGCTTCTCGGCGAGCCACTCGCGGTTCTCTTCTTCTGTGATCTCCTCTTCTCCGCCGCCCAGCCACGACACCACACGCGGGTCGCGGTGAAGGGTGAGGAAGAGCGCCTCGTCGGCCGCCGTCAGGCGGCGGCCGACGAGGCGCTCGGTCGTGATGACATCGGGTGCCTGGTTGGCGTCGCTCATAGGTGTGCGCTCATGGATACGGTCATTCCCTTCTGACCCGGCAGGGCCACGCTGTCACGATGCGGTAGGCCAGGTCCATCTCGTCGAGCTCGAGCAGGCGAGCGTAGCGGCGCTCCCACTCCCCGCTTTCGAGGTCGGCAGCGAGGCGTGCAAGGTGGGGCGCGAGCGCCGCGGGTCCGAGCTCGACGAAGCTGGAGATGCCCTGCTGCACGACCGGATCGAGGTACGCGGCTGGGCGCCGCCAGAAGGCGCCCAGAAAGCCGTCGGCGCAGTCGTGGGGCACCGGCACCGTCTCGACCGTCACCCGCCAGGGCGCGAGCGCCGCGGCGACCGTCTGAATGGTTGGAAAGATCGCCCAGTCGCGGTCGCGCAGCATGGTGACGTAGTCGTTGGTGAGCCAGAGCTGGTCGGTCACGCCGGGATCCCAGGTGAAGAGCACGACGCGGCGGCGCGCGACCCGCGCGAGCTCGCGCAGGCCGGCGCCCACGTCGGGCCAGTGCTGCATGGTGAGCACGGCCATGGCGGCGTCGAAGCTGCCGTCGGCGAAGGGCAGCGCCTGCGCGGCGGCGCGCACGCAGGACGCGGCGGCCGGCGGGCGCGCGGCGATCATGGCCGCCGCCGGTTCGACCGCGGTGACCTCGAGGTCGGCAGGCTCATACGAGCCCAAGCCGGCGCCCACGTTGACCACGGTGCGCGCGTCGCCCAGCGCGGCGCGGATGCGCCGCGCGATGCGCGGGTCGGGCTGACGGGTGCGTCCGTAGGCGGCGCCCACGTCTTCGTAGCGGATCGGCTGTCTGCGCGGCCCGGAGCTCATCGGGGTTGTGAGCTCATCGCCGAGCGGAGCTCATCGCGGCCCGGACTTCATCGCGGCCCGCAGCTCATCGCGCGAGCGTGGCCGAGCCCCCGCGCGTGCCGGGGCTGATCTCGAGCGTGCGCACTACGTCGTCGGCGACTGCGCGGTTGCGCGTGAGGTCGCCGGGCGGGTTCACGCTGAAGGTGAGCTGATAGGTGGTGCGCCCGGCGTAGACCACCCAGGCTTGCAGGTGGCCCGGCATTGAGGGCTCGCCGGCAGGGGGCGCGAAGGGCAGCGCAGCCTCACCGGCCGGCTGCGGCCGGCCGGCCGGCTCGGGCACCACGTAGTCGCAGTGCATGGCCGGGAAGCCGCTCAGCATGGTGGCCTTCCACGGCGAGTGGATCGTCCAGCCGTGCTGTTCGGCGGTGTGGGCCGCGTAGCGGTTGTGAATGACGAGCTGCTCGGCGAGCTCGTGCGGTGAGGTGTCGTAGCCGACCTCGACACGCGAAATCGACAGCATGGCCTGTGAGCCCTCGCGGCCGCGCGCGGCCAGATAGATGGACTGCACGTTGCCCGGCGCGTCGACGGCGGTCTCGACGACCGACCCGTCGACGAACGAGTCGTCGATCTCGAAGCGCACGCCGAGGTCGTCGTTGCTATAGGCACGCCTGCCTTGCGGCTGACCGTTCACAGTGCTCCAGCTCGTGTCATTTGCGGCCGTGCAGCACTCCCATGCTGCCCACCATGAAGGGCAGGCGCAGCGCCTTGGGGATGAAGTCGGACGCGCCGGTGTCGAGGTACTCGACCGATTGTATGCCCCAGCCGCGCACCGTCGCCACGAGATCGTCGACCGGGCCGAAGACGGCCTTCAGGCGAAAGAGGTCCTGAAAGGCGAAGGCGCCGCCGGGCTCGAGCACGCGCAGCGCTTCGCGCAGCAGCTCGCGCTTGTCGCGGGCGTCGCGCACCTCGTGGAAGCAGAGATTGCTGACCACCGCGGCGAAGCTGCCGTCGGCGAAGGGAAGCTCGACGGCGCTTGCCTGCTCAAAGGTCGTGCGCTCGCCCACGCCCTGGTTTGCCGCGTTGGTCTCGCAGACGTCTTGCGAGTACTCCCAGCTCTCGCCCCAGAAGTCGATGCCGGTCACGCGCGCGTCGGGGAACCGGGTGGCCAGGGCGATGGTAAGCGGGCCGTTGCCGCAGCCGATGTCGAGGGCTTCGGCGGGAGCGACGCTCGAGGCGGGCGCGTCACCAGAGTCCCCGCTCGACCGGCTGCGGCCGTCCCAGGCGAGGTTGCTGAGCACGAGCTGCTGCACGCGCGCCTGTATCTCGCCGCCGTCGGCGGCGAGCAGGTGGCGCGCGTAGGCGAAGTAGACGGCCACAAGCGCCACCAGGGCGGCCGCGCCGAGCTGCACGAAGAACAGCCAGTCGACGCGAAACACGCGGGCCACGATGGCCAGCACAAGGAACACAGCCGCGCCGATCACCGGCCCCACGACAAACCGGGTGGAGACCCAGTTGCCGTACTCGGGCGGGCTCGCGCTCGGCGCGTCGCCGAAGCCGCCCCGCGGCTCTTCGTCCATGGGGTCCATCGTGCGCGGCGGCGCGCTGCTCAGCCGGCGGCCGGCGGCAGCCGCCGTTCGGCCACCTCGGCGATCACCTCGGCGATGAACTGCTCGATGGGCACGGCGCCGGTCTCGTCGCCGCGGGCGCGCACGGCGACCGCGCGGGCTTCTTCCTCGCGGTCGCCCACGACCAGCAGGTATGGCACCTTCTGCAGCTGACCGTCGCGGATGCGCTTGCCCACGCTCTCGGAGCGGTCGTCGAGCTCGGCGCGCAGGCCGGCGACGCGCAGCTGTTCGGCCACCTCGGCGGCGTAGCCGGCGTGGCGATCGCTGACCGGCAACACCAGCGCCTGCACCGGCGCGAGCCAGGTCGGCAGGTTGCCGCCGTAGTGCTCGAGCAGGATGCCCATGAAGCGCTCGATCGAGCCCAGCAGGGCGCGATGCACCATGACGGGGCGGTGCTCCTCGTTGTCGGCGCCGGTGTAGGTGATGTCGAGGCGCTCGGGCATGCCGTAGTCGACCTGGATGGTGCCGCACTGCCAGGTGCGGCCCATGACGTCGCGAATGTGAAAGTCGATCTTCGGGCCGTAGAAGGCGCCGTCGCCGGGATTCGAGCTGGTAGTCCATGTTCTCGCTTTGCAGCACCTTGGTCGAGGGCGCCCTCGGCGCCGGCCCACATCTCGTCGGTGCCGATCGACTTGTCGGGCCGGGTCGAGAGCTCGATGCGCACGTCGCTGAAGCCGAAGGCGCGCATACATGTGCAGCGATGAATCGCAGCACGCCGCGCACCTCATCTTCGAGCTGCTCGGGGGTGCAGTAGATGTGGGCGTCGTCCTGGGTGAAGCAGCGCACGCGGAACAGACCGTGCAGCACGCCGCTGATCCTCGTGGCGGTGCACCGTGGCCGAGCTCGGCCATGCGCAGCGGCAGGTCGCGGTAGCTGCGGCGGCGGCTCTTGTAGATCAGCAGGCGCCGGGGCAGTTCATGGGCTTGATGGCAAAGCGCGCTGCTCGTCGATCTCGGTGAAGTACATGTTGTCCTGGTAGTTCTCCCAGTGGCCGCTGCGCTCCCACAGCTCGCGGCGCAGGATCATGGGCGTGCGGATCTCCTCGTAGCCGGCCTCGATGTGCTCGTCGCGCCAGAAATCTCGATGATGGCGTTCCAGCGACGCATGCCGCTTGGGTGGAAGAACGGGAAGCCGGGGCCCTCATCGTGAAAGCTGAAGAGGTCCAGCTCGCGGCCCATGCGGCGGTGGTCGCGCTGGCTGGCCATCTCGAGGCCTCGAGGTGGGCGTCCAGCTCCTCCTTGTTGGCGAAGGCGGTGCCGTAGACGCGGGTCAGCATGGGCGTTGTGCTCGTCGCCGCGCCAGTAGGCGCCGGCCACGCTGGTGAGCTTGTAGGTGTTCTTGCCGAGGCGCCCGGTGCCGGGCAGGTGCGGCCCGCGGCACAGGTCGGTGAACTCGCCCTGGGTGTAGATGCTGATGGTCTGCTCGTCGGGCAGGTCGTCGATGAGCTCGAC
The DNA here is from genome assembly GCA_963753695.1 of uncultured Actinomycetes bacterium. Classification (GTDB taxonomy): domain Bacteria; phylum Actinomycetota; class Thermoleophilia; order UBA2241; family UBA2241; genus Bog-752. The sequence continues at coordinate 3,049 of CAVWDG010000006.1, read as the reverse complement.
CTTGAAGGGCTGGGCCTTGGCGGCAAAGAGCGCGCGCGCCTCGGCGCGGGGCAGCTCCCGGCGGGCGACCGGCAGGTTCTCAGCGACGATCTTGGCCATCTCGGCCTCGATGCGCGGGAACTCGGTGTCGGAGACCGGCTCGACGAAGCGGAAGTCGTAGTAGAAGCCGTTCTCGATGGTCGGCCCGATGGCGTACTCGGTGTCGGGCCACAGGCGCAGCACGGCCTGGGCGAGCACGTGCGCGGCGTCGTGACGCAGAACGTCGACGCCGGCCGGCGAGTCGGGAGTGACGATGGCGAGCTGATCGCCCTCGTGGAGCTCGCGGCTTAGGTCGGCGGGCTCGCCGTTGACGGCGGCCGCTACGGCCGCCCGGGCGAGCCGCGGCCCGATCGCCTGCGCGCCGTCGAGCGCAGTCGCCCCATCGGGAAGTTCGAGAGGGGAGCCGTCGGGCAGGGTGACGTGGATGGGCATGGCAGCACCGGTCCTTTTATGCTCGCGCCCGCGCACGTTGCGGGGGCTGTTGACCGGTGAATTCTACCCGTCCGACAGCGCACAGTCATCTACCGCCTGGCGGTGAAAGTGCTAGATTCGTTGTTAGGGTACTGCCATCAGCACCGCGGGGGGGAAATGCCGACTCAGGAAACCGCTTCGGAAGCAGTTCGTCAGATTCCGGCTGTCGTTGCAGCCCTCCCCGGGCTGCCGAGACCTCAGGCGGTTCGGGCGCTAGAAGAAAAACTCTTGACCAAAGGGTTTAGCCCGGCAACCGCCTCCGCCGTGGCTCGCGGTGCGGCCGAGCCACAGGATTTTCGAAAGTCGATGGACAACCCCGGAAACTCCGCGTGCAGGGTGGGACCCTCTTCCTCGTCCACACTCGGCTGTGGTCGCAAGCGGTACTGCCGATGCCAAATAACATGCGCCTTTCGGAAGCTTTGACCTACCCAATCTCCGGAGGGGCCGGTGTCGCGCCCCTTCCAGAGCCAAGAGCTGCAGACGACGGCGGGCCGTATCGCACAATGAACACACAAGACGAGTCGGCAATTATCCGAGCCCTCGATCACGAATTAGGGGTTCTACTCGCTGAGAACAACCTCGTCGAATCCATCTCTTTCGAAGGCGTGAGGGAGCCCCTCCTAGTCTCGGCGCTGACCATCGACCACGCGGATGGCATGTCCTCCATTTCCATCCTGGTTGCGGATGACGGAAGCTCACGGATTGCCTCCTGCTACGAGATTCTGGGGCTTGCTCCAAATGACGCTGCCTATAGGTTCAGCCGGAGCTCACAAGACTTCCGGCAAGAACTCGCGGGAATCCTGGCTCTCGCAGAAGAAGACGAGGTCTCACTCTCAGACGGAGACCTTGCTCGGCTGGCAGCAATCACCGTCCCGGCTGCGATTGTCCTTGGTTTTGAAGCTGATGCGGCCTCAGACGGCATGGACATAGCCCGTGCCATATCGCACAGAGTCGGTAACATTCACGTCGACCCACCCAAGCACTGGGGAGAGGGCTCACGCCTCGACAGCCAGTTGTCGGCCGCCCTGGCCGAGTGCGTGCGAGCTGGCAAAACGACGCCCGAGAAGGCTGCGTACTTTGCAGGAACGATGACGCCTGAAGACGCGGACGCCATCGGCTTCAGTGAGTACCTCGATTGCCGGGCTGCGGAGCTCTTGTCGTTCTTCGAGCGGCAATGGAATGCCCAGGCAATCAATAGAGGCTTACAAGGGCTGCTTGGAGCGATGTCAGTACAAGTCCCGAAGGATGTTCGTCTCGACATCGCCGCTGAGGCAGCCATGAGGGCCTATAGGGCTGATACTCCAGAGCGCAACGTTGGCACGGCCCGCCGCGGGCTGAGGTCCGTGTTTTCCATGAGTGAATTCCGCGAGAGGTCGGCGTGGGTGTCCGACTCTGAGAGCAATCCTGATGAACTGCTTCAGGCCGCCCTAGAGGAAATTGCTACGAATGGACCGGGGCAGGCCGCACACAACCTTGGTCTCCTGGCCGCCTTTTGGCTGGTGAGATGGAATTGCGTCAAGGTGACACGAGGCGGTCAACACGCGGATCAACGAGCTGTTCCGGGAGTTGTGAGAGACCTTTGGCCGGGCGAACACGGTCTTCGCCAACTGCATCGAGTGGTCGTTGATGGCAGGAACTGTGTCGCGCCAAGGCTTGTTCGAGACAACGGCGTGCTGTCTCGAACCCCGGGTGGAGCACCAATTCGGCTGACGGACGAACGAATCCGTGAGACTTGGCCAGACGCCTCTCCCGCTTGCCGGGGCGCCAGTCCCTCCGAGCCAGACCCCACAAGGTGCGCTTAACGAGCGCCGCCGGGAGTTGAGGCAGGAGGTTGATCGGCTCGCGTCAGTGATGGAGACTCTGCTGGAGCCGATGGACGAGACAAGCGGAAGGGCGCTCGTCGAGCAACACGGTCTCCCCGCGACCTACACCGACGACCTGCTCGCGACTTTGAACAACGTGACGAACAGACTCGCTGGCTACAAGTACATCGCGGAGCGCGACAGCACCCATCCCCAGGGTGGGGATAGCTGATGGACGCACGGGTCTATCATGAAATGTGCGGCTACGCGGGCAGGTGGCTCCATGAGCCTATGCCGGCACCGTTCATCAATGGGGCGTGTCAATCTGCCCTCTGTCGACACGGCCATCTACGTCGTAGAGGACACTCGTGGACGAGTAATGTACGTCGGCAAGACACAGCGCCGCGGCCAGAACTCCGTTGCGGCCCGCATCGCAGAGCATCTGTCCGACCCCGAGAAAGGCGCCACTTGGCAGTCAGTCACAATCTTCCCCTTGGAGCCTGAGACCCCGGCGTGCGAGGTTGCTCGCATTGAGGGCAACATAGGTTTCGACTTGAGGCCAGCGATGAGCAAGCAGCACCCCCGAGACTGGATGAATTGACCACCTTGATCCACGGCAGGGCCATCTGCTACCCTCGTTGCATGGCAATGCACCGCAGCACAGAGCAGGAATCCTACCCCACCCCTATGCAGTCAGCCCTCTACACGGGTCCGCGCCTTCCTACGCATGGCGGACG
>CAVWDG010000005.1:0-62579 GCA_963753695.1 uncultured Actinomycetes bacterium | reverse complement strand
GCCGGCATGCCATCGGAGACACGTCAAATAGGCGGCGTTGGCCCACGGACCCCTGTTCGCCGGAGTTAAGAACGAAGCGTGGCGAGTCCGTTCAGGACCGGGTCCACCGGGCGATACAGGTGCCCGAGTCACCCGTCCCGTCCTGGAAGGTCCCGTGCATCCGATGAAGTAGCGGGCCAACCGTGCCGGCGCAGGATTCTTCACCCGGCATGTCAGCCGATTAGGACCGATCCATTGCGGGCGGGCGGTTCAGGCCGGTGGGATGGAAGGACTGCGGCGGGAGCGTGGCGATTGTCGTCGAACCCTCGATCCTCCTCGGGAAACATCGCTTGACCGTCACGGTACGGAAGCCGAGCACGGCGTCCGCACGCATGACGAGCTCGTCGCCGTCGGTCGTCGTAATGAAGAACATCGCAGTACCCCCGATGGGGGTGACGTCGTGACCTCGCCGATTATCGAGGCGACCCGATGCCACTTCCATCCGGCAGCAGAACCTTCGCCCACTGCACTGGCGTTGAATTTCCTCATGTGCCACTCCCTGCCTTGTTGATCGGATCCCGGAAGATGATCGAAGGGTCTGGCACGACGTTCGCAGCGGTGCTGAGGATGTTGGCGATGGCAAGCTGCTGGGCCGCCGCGTCCTGCGGCAGCACGGTCATCTGACCGTGCCCCCTTTGGGAGGCGGTCACAGCGAGCGGAAACCCAGGGATCGCTGAGAGGGCGCCGAAATAGGACTGCGCCTGCCCCTCCAGTGCGGCAACGCCAGCAGGAGTGAGGCTCGAGTGATCACGGGGGGCGCCGGGCGCGAGCCAGCGCGTCGGTGGGTGGGGATGCCGGGCTTCCGGCGACCTCCACCACGAAGTGCGGAGCACGTAGCGGGGACGGGACAGAGGTGGACATCAGATTCCCTTCTCGATTTCGCTCGCCCGCTCGATCTGCGCGGACCAGTGCCGGGTCGCCTGTGATCGACTTTGCCGTCTCGCGGTAGTGGTTGGCCTGAGCCGTGCGCTCGGCCGCCGATGCTGCGAGCTCAAGCGCCCGGGCCTCGTGGCGCAATCGCCGGGCGTTGGTGTAGTTCGCTTGTCGCATCGCCAACATGCCCGTGGCGGCCTCTTTTCCCCTTTTTCGATGAGCTTCTCCACGGGGGTCCTTCGCGGGCGCGGGCTTCGCTGCCGGGCGCCTCGTCGGACGGTAGATACGGCCCTTCAGCAGCGTCCCGCGTGTCTGTCGCCGACTTGGCCGAGGTCCTCGAGGCCCGCTCGCTGGCGGACCGCGGACTTGATGAGCTCTTGCTCGCGCAAGCGACGGACGCCGCTGCACGGGACGCAGCATCGGGCATCGACCGCGACAGATGTCCAGCTCCTCAGTCACACACACCTCCTCCTCTCAGCCGGCTCGTCGGTCGGCGAGCTCGTACACGTCTACGATGTCGAGCGCCACGCCTTACCGACTTTCGTTGCTCGCAACGTCCTTCGTCGGGCGTGCGCCCGGATGTTCCGCTCTGTGCACCCGAGGGTCTCCGCTGCCTCTTTGGTCGTCATGTGAACGGTGACGGAGGCGTCATCTTGCGGAATTCCGCATATGCCGTCACGTTCCGCTCGGAACGAGCGGGCGACAATGGTCAGCTCATCGACGAGTGCGCTGAGCCGTCGTCAGGTCGGGGACTGCGGTTGCTCTTCACCCGGCGAGGTGGTCCTGGAGCGCCGCCAGGAGCACGGCGACCCGCGCGGCGTCGACGGTGACCGTTGGGCCCTCGTGAAGGGTGCTCATCCGCGCCCCACGTGATGGGCCACTGAGGCGGCGGCGGGGGCGACCGGTCGATGTCGTCGTACTGGGGCTGCGGCGACCACTCGCCGCTCGGCTCTGTGGCGGCCTTCTGCTCGGCCTGGAGCATCTTGGAGCCAGGCAGTGCCTCCGAGCGGTCGGTCTGGCCTTCGGTGGCGCCCACGGCGGCCATGGCGAGGGCGACCACGGCGTCGATCTTGTGGCTGGTCTTCTCCTTGGCGATGCGCCACCCTCTCGGCGTCTCGAGGGCGATCGCCCGGGAGATTGCGAGTCGCAGCTCGTCGTTCATCCTGTGGTGGACTACGGCATCGTCCAGGCTTGGGACCCTCGGTGGGACATCTTGTATCCCTACGTCACCTCGGACCGACGGGCCGCGGCAGACCGTCATCGAACCCGATGCCATCGTCGGAGAGGAGATGTTGTCCGAACAGATCAAGGAGCCCTCCACACCGATTAAGGGAACCGATCTGTGGGTGCCCGCCCGCGAGGCGTATGTCGCGTTCGGTGGCGATCTCGACTACGACGTCGTCCTCGTGATCGGATTCGACGGCATCAACAGTCCCCTCCTCGATGCTCGGTTCACCTGCCGACCCGACCGTGGGGTCCCGGCGACCTCGACGCAGATCCGAACGATCCTGCTTGACCATTTGGTCCGCAAAGCGATCAGCGAGAACCGAACCGCGTATCGCCACGTTTCGCCGACCCGGCTCGTCCGTGTCAGCCCGGAGGAGCGGCAGGCATCCTCTCTGCATTCAGTCACGAAGGCCACCGGCGAATCCCGGAGACGCATCACTGACGATCAGCTCCGGCGCGTGGCAGATGTCTACTTGACCACGGTCGGAGAACGCCGGAACCCCACCCGGGCGGTCGAGGAACAGTTGCGTCTGCAGAACCGAAATGTCGCAAAGAAATGGGTCCAAAAGGCGAGGGCTGCAGGATTCTTGGCACCATCCTTGGGCGAGCGGCGCTGGGGAGTCGAGTGAGGGAGAGCGCATCAGCCAACGTTGATGACATCCGTCGGCAGAGGGAGGATGGATCGTGAAAGGAAGCATCCGCAAACGCGGAAATACCCACACCGCGTACTGGTTCACCGTCGATCCGGCGACTGGCAAGCGGGTACAGCATTCGAAGGGGGGCTTCCGCACTCAGGGTGCCGCACAGGAGCATCTGAACGAGCTCCTCGGTAAGGTGCAGGCCGGTACGTGGACGCCCGACAAGAAGATCACCGTCGAGCAGCTCCTCAAGGAGTGAGCTAGCCGCCAAGACATCTCAAGGTCTTCGGCCGACCAGCCTGGCGCAGTACCGCAACGTCGTCGATGCCTGGCTCGTTCCCCACATCGGTACCACGGAAGTGAGGAAGCTGACGGTGGCACAGGCGCAGCAGGTCGTCGAAACGCTCCGGGCCTCGGGCGCCCGGCGAGGTGGTGGTCCGTCCCCTCGCTCCTTGCAGTTGTCGGTGGTCGTGCTCAAAGCTGCCACCGCGTGGTCCTTCGAGACCGGGCTGGTTGGTCGCGACCCGTTGGCCGGGCATCGGCGCCCACGAGGAACGGGTAGTGGCCGTGCCGGTGCAGCATGGACCGCTGACGAGGCTCGCACATTCCTCATGTCGGTGGCTGACGATCGTCTGGCCGCAGCCTGGGAGCTGTTGCTAACCCGTGGACTGCGCCGTGGTGAGCTGGCCGGGCTCCCGGTGGGACACGGTCGACCTCAAGGGTGCCACCATTCGTGTCGTCGCTACGAGGGTCATGGTCGATGGGAGGGCGATGTTGTCGGCTCCGAAGACCGACGCTGGTCGACGCGGCTGCTTCCGTGGTCAGCGACACACGGCTGTCCGCCGACCTGACCACCCAAGCCGGGGGGGAACCATGCCGTTAGTCACTGTCTTCAATCTGAGAAGGGAAGACCGCCTGTCAGATCTCGAGGAGGCGTTACGACGAGCGCTGACCAGCATGCCCGAGCTCGCCGTCAACGACGCCGAGATCGACTTCGTGCCGGTCCTGCGCCCCGATGGCTTCGACGGCGAGGTGACCAGGATCAACGTCGACCTCTGGGAGCGCAGCGAGCGCACCAAAGACGCTTTGCAGGAGCTCGCGACGCGGGTGGCGAGGGCCTTCCGGGTGACAGCCGGCGCGCAGCGGAAAGTCAAAGTCGTGATCAGACCGTATGACGTGCAAACGAGCGGGTGGGTGTCGCTGTAAACGCTGGGCAGGGAGAGTCCTGCTGCGGGTCCTGCTGTCGACGGTCGGGTCGCGAGGCGACGTGCAGCCGCTGGTCGCTCTGCGCGCCGGCCGGGTAACTACCTACACAGAGTGACGACAACGCCCTTGCCCGCGACACGCCAAAGGAGCAGGTCATGACGCAGCTCCGCGTAGCAAGCTTCTCTGTATCGATCGACGGCTTTGGCGCGGGGCCCGGTCAGGATCTCGAGAACCCCATGGGCGTCGGCGGCATGGCGCTGCACCAGTGGGTCTTGCAGACCCGGACGTTTCGGCACATGTCGGGGGAGGGCGGCGGCACGACGGGCACCGACGACGACTTCGCCGCCCGCGGCTTTCGCAACGTCGGCGCCTGGATCCTGGGCCGCAACATGTTCGGGCCCGTCCGCGGGCCCTTGCCGAACGAGGAGTGGCGCGGCTGGTGGGGCGACGATCCCCCGTATCACACGCCGGTCTTCGTGCTGACGAACCACCCGCGCGAGCCGCTCGTCATGGACGGCGGTACTACGTTCTTTTTCGTGACGGACGGCATTCTCGACGCAGTGGAGCGCGCCAGAGATGCGGCGCAGGACGGCGATGTCCGGTTGGGCGGCGGCGTCGCCACGGTCCGCCAGTACCTGCTCGCCGGCCTTGTCGACGAGCTGCACATCGCCGTTGCACCGATCCTTCTGGGCTCGGGGGAACACCTGTTCCGCGACATCGACATGCCGGCACTCGGCTATCGCTGTGCCGAACACGCGAACTCGCCGAACGCCACCCACCTGGTGCTCAAGAAGGGCCAGTAGGCCTCGGGCAGGCTTCGCGGTCCTGGGCAGGGCCTCACCCCGGCCCGCGCAGGACCGCGCAGGCCCCGAGGTCAAGGCCGCTCCGCCCCTTACTTCACGATCACCTCGGCGTGCATGCTGGCCAGCGCCTTGTGGATCGAGCACTCGTAGAAGTACACGCCCTTTTTCGTGAACGTAAAGCTGAACGTCTGGCCCTGATTCAGGTTGGAGCTTGCGAACGTGCTCGTGGTCGCGCTGTTCAGCGAGATGCTCACAGTCGAGATGACGTTGTGCGGGGTCGAGTCGTTGTTGGTCCAGGTCACCGTCGTACCCGGCGCCACCGTCAGCGTTTTGGGTGTGAAGGCGAAGTTCTGGATGGCGACGGCGGTCGCGGCGGCGCCGGTGCCGGCCGCGGGCGAGTTCGGAGTGGCGGCAGGGGTGTTGCTCGCGCCCGACGAGCTGCCGCAGGCGGTCACGAACGCCGCCAGAGCGACCAGCGCGACGACGGCGAACAGCCAGCGGCTGCGAGCGTTCATGAGGCGGGTCTTCATCGGGATCTCACCCTCCCTGGGGATTTGCGGACTGCCCGTGTGTCGTTGCCTTACGCTACCCATACCCGCTCGTCGCGGGCGAGAGCCGTTGCGCGCCGCGGGCCGCGCCGCGCCGGCCTAGCCGCCGAGCAACTCGCGCACGCGGGCCGCCGTGGCCTGTTGTACCGCCTCGGGCAGCGGCGGGAACTCTGCGCTCACGAACTCGGTGAGGCCGCTCGCCAAGCGGCGCTCCACGAGCGGGCCGCGGACCATGTGGTCGTTCAGGGCGTCACCCGCGGAGTGCGGCGCGAGGTGCAGGTGCAGGTGCGCCACGCCGCCCCCGAAGACGTAGACGTAGACCAGCTCGGCGCCGGTGGCCTCTTTGAGCGCCCGGGTGACCCTGGCGAGCACGGCGCCGAACGACGCGGCCTCGCCCCCGTCGAGGTCGTCGATGTGGGCAATGTGGCGGCGCGGCTCCAGGTAGCAGAAGCCGGGGACTTCGGCGACGAGCGCGGCGGTCAGGCGCCAGAGCTCGTCGCGCCAGATCTCGACCCGCAGCAGTTCGGGGTCGGCGGCCTCTGCCCGGCAGAGCGTGCAGCCCTCAGGCGCCATCGAGCTCAATCGCGGCAGGGTCAGTCGCGGCGGGGTCAGTCGCGGCCATCGTTCAGCCGCCAGATGCCGGCGTTCAGGTAGGTCGCCACGCTTACCCAGCCCAGGTAGGGCACGAGCAGCGCGCCGGCCAGCGGCCTGACCGCCCAGAAGGCGACGATGGTGGCCAGGATGGTGAGCCATAGCCCGACGACCTCGATGAGCGCCGCGCCCAGGCGATGCTGCCCGAAGAAGATGAGCGACCAGGCGAAGTTGAGGGCGAGCTGGGCCGCGAACAGCCCCAGCGCCAAGGCAGTGAGCCGCGACAGGCCCTCGCGCCACGTAAGCCAGGCGGCCACGCCCATGAGCAGATACAGCGCGGTCCACACCGGGCCGAAGGCCGCCGGCGGCGGCGTGTAAGGCGGCTTGCGCAGCTGCTTGTAGTAGTCGACGAAGTCGCCGCCCGCGGCGAGAGCGCTCAAGCCGCCGATCGCCTCGGCGCCGGCGACCGCCACCAGGACCCCGACGATGTCTTTGGAAGCACGCATGGTACGGCACTATGCCCTTCGCGAGGAGTGGACAGTCCGTCGATCGACTTCGTCGTCGTCGCTCAGGCAGGCGTGACTTCGTCGCGCGCCTAGTCCCATCGATCGGACTTCGTCGTCGTCGCTCAGGCAGGCGTGACTTCGTCGCGCGCCCAGTCCCCGCCGCTCCGCGCGGGCTGGGCACCCGCGCGGGGCTGGGCGGAGCCGTGCGACCGGCGGCTACACCTCGCAGGTCCCAAGCACTTCGTCGCAGGGCTGCGCGCGACCCTTGCGGACCGCGGAGCTCAGCCGCCAGTGCCCGGTCCACGTCGTGACCAGCGCGACGAAGAAGCCGCACAACACGATCGCGGCGGCCACGCGAAAGGCGGTCGCGAAGCCCGCCGTGTAGGCCTGGTCCACCACCCTGGTCGAAGAGCGCGCGACCGCGCCCGACGACGCCGCGGCGCCCACGCTCGTCGCGCGCGAGGCCAGCTGGCTCGTGACGCTGTGCGCCACCGAGCTCCAGGCGATCGTGCCGATCGCCGCCAGGCCGATCGCGCCGCCGACCTGCTGTCCGATGTTGATCCCGCTCGAAGCGACCCCGGCCTCGTTGGGCGGGACCCGCGAGACCACGGTCAGGGTGAGCGGCACCAGCATGCAGCCCATGCCGCCGCTGACCATCAACATGCCCGGCAGCAGGTTCGGCCAGTAGTGACCGTCGGCGCTGAGCCCCGAAAACCACAGAAAGCCAGAACCGGCGAGCAACGGCCCGAACATGAGCAGCGGCCGCACGCCGATGCGCGCGACCAGCACCCTGGCCACCAGGGTGCTCACGATGATGATCGTGATGGGGAACGGCACCCAGGCGATGCCGGCGCGCACCGCGCTGTAGCCGTAGACCCTCTGGATATAGATGGTGAGAAAGAAGAACACCGAGAACACGCCGGTGTAGAGCAGCAGCATCATGAGGTAGGCGCCCGAGCGGCGGCGCGAGCCGAGCAGGTGCAAGGGCAGCTCCGGCTGTCTCGTGCGACGTTCGATCGCCACGAAGGTGACGAGCAGGACCACCGATGCCACCAGCGCGCCGATCGTGACCGGGCTGCCCCAGTGCGACACGCCGTTGGCGCCGGCGGCCGCGTGCGTCAGCCCGTAGACGAGAAACGCGAGGCCCGCGCTGCTGGTCACCACACCCGGCACGTCGAGATGCATGCGCGAGCGCGCCGTCGGCACCAGGGCGATCGGGGCGAGCGCGACCACGGCGATGCCGATGGGCACGTTGACGAAGAACACCCAGCGCCACGACGCGTAGGTCGTGAGGATGCCGCCGAGCAGCAGGCCGATCGCGCCGCCGGCGCCGCTCATGGCGGCGTAGACGCCGAAGGCCCTGTTGCGCGGGGGGCCCGCCGGGAACGTGGTGGCGATCAGGGCGAGCGCCGTCGGAGCGGCGAGCGCGCCGCCCGCGCCCTGCACCGCGCGCGCCGCGAGGATCCACCATTCGCTGGTCGCCAGGCCACCGGCGAACGAGCCCAGCGAGAAGACGAGGACGCCGGCCATGAACACGCGCCGGCGGCCGTAGATGTCGCCGAGCCGCCCGCCCAGCAACAGCAGGCTGCCGAAGGCGAGCGAGTAGGCAGTGACCACCCACTCAAGGCCGGCGCCGCTGAAGCCCAGCGCCCGCTGTACGTGCGGCAGGGCGACGTTCACGATGGTGGCGTCCAGCACGATCATGAGCTGGGCGGCCGCGATCACGACCAGCGCCAGGTTGAGGCGCGTAGGCACGCGCGCCTGGGGCGCCGGACGTTGCGTGGGAGGGGGGGTCTGGGCTTCGACTCGGGCCATGGGTGGGTCTCCTCGACTCTGCGAGTCTCGTGGACTTGAACGACGCCACGACTGCGGGCCGCCGTCCGCGAGAACGAAAAGGGACTTGCGGGTATCCGTCACAGGTACCCGGGCCGCTCCGCGCAAAACCCGCAACAAAGAGAGGGGCGGGGCCTTTCGGCCCCGCCCCTCATCGCTTCCTGGTCTAGCGGTGATTACGCAAGTCCTCAGTATACCCGCTCGCAGACCTGAGTCTCGAGCGACCCCGACAGGCGTCTCTCCGCTCCTAACCCTTTGTCTCGCGGCCCTGCAGGTAGTCGACCATCGGGCCGGTCACAAGCGGCACGACGTCGCCGATCATGTGCGGCATGAGGTTGTCCATGATGCCGGGCATCATGCCGGGCATCTGCTCGGCCATGTAGTCGGGCATGGGCACGCGGTCGGCGATGCGCTCGAGCATGGTCTCCATGACCTTGGGCATCATGAGCGGCAGCAGGCGCGGGAACAGCACCGGGAACAGCGGCTTCATGAGGTCGAGCGCGCCCGGCACTTTGCCCATCGCCTTCATCATCGGCCCCATGCCGAAGGGCATGGCGTCGATCAACTCCGGCCACATGGTGCCCATGAGGTCGGCGAAGCCCTGCGGGGTCATGAGGGCGATCATCGCCTCGAACACCGCCCACTGCTTCTGCACTTCGGGGTTGGGATCGGGCAGCTCGTAGCCCAGCGCCGCGGCGCTGAAGTGGGCCAGGTCGACGACGTCGATGTCGATGCCCTTGGCCCGGGCGCTCACGCGCAGCTGGAACTGGCAGCAGGGGCAGAGCGCGAGGATCGTCTCGGCGCCCACCTCCTGGGCTTCGCGCAGCCGGACCTCGCCGATGTCGGCAGCCGCCGCCGGGTCTTTGAGCAGGGTGAGCACGCTGCCGCAGCAGTGCGCCTCTTCGCGGTTGAAGGGCAGCTCGACGAAGTCGGCGTTGGGGTTGGCCTTGATGAGCTCGCGGGGCGGCTCGTAGACCCCCGACGCCCGCCCGATGTGGCACGAGTCGTGCCAGGTGACTCGCGTCTTGTGCGGTGCGACGGGAGCGGCGGAAGAACCGGGCGCGACGCTCGCGGCGCCGGCAGCCGCGGCCGTGCCGTCCTCGGCACCGGCCTTGCCGCTCTTCTTGCCGCTCGCGTCGCGCTGCGGCGGCGTCGCGGGAAAGGCGAACTCGCCGCTGGCCAGCTTGTCGGCGACGAGCTCGGAGTAGTGCCTGACGGCGATCGGGTAGTCGATGCCGAGCTTGGCGGCCCACTCCGGGTAGACGGTGCGCCACATCATGTCGCAGGCCGGGCAGCTCGTCGTGACCGTCGAGGCGCCGGCGGCCAGCACCGCGGCGATGTTGCTGCGCATGACGCTCTCGAACTGCTGCCACTTGCCGGCCACCAGCATGGGCGTGGCGCAGCAGAGCTCCTTCTCGCCCAGGTAGGTGAAGTCGACGCCGGCCTCGTCGAGCAGACGCACCGTGCCGATGCCGATGTCGCGCTCCACGAAGCTCGCCGTGCAGCCCGCGAAGTACACCGTGTCAGCGGCGTGCTGCGGACCGTGCTTCTCCCAGAGGTCCTCGGGGAACCAGTCGGCGCGGTTCTTGCGGTAGCCCGCCCAGATGTCGCCCTGGTCGCGCAGCGCGGCGCTCATCATCTCGAAGGGCGGCAGGGTCATACGCTTGTCGTCTTCGATCAGCCGGCCGCGCAGCTTCATCCAGCTGGGCTCGATGGGCAGCACCGCCGAGCAGCGCGTGTCGCAGATCTCGCAGGTGGTGCAGGTGATGAAGGTGTCGACCATCTCCTGGCTCCAGGTCTCGCGGCCTTCGATCAGCTCGCGCAGCCAGAACCACTTGCCGCGCGGGCTCTGGCTCTCCCAGCCGCGCCCGTAGAACTGGTCGCACTGGTCGATGCAGTAGCCGCACTGCGAGCAGGAGTAAGCGTAGAGCGCCACGTCGGCCGGGATGCCGCGCACCGATGCGGTGGGGTCGGGTCTGGCGACCGCCTTGGCGATGACGCGGTTGCCGAGCGGCCTGATGAGCGGCTCGAAGGCAGAGGCAAGCGAGAGCGCCTTGCCCAGCGCGCCGCTGCCGATCACCTTGCCGGGGTTGAGCAGGCCGCGCGGGTCGACCTCGCGCTTGAAGGCGCGCAGGGCCTTGACGCGCTCGGCGCCGAGGATCTCGTCGGCCCGGCTCGAGAAGTACATGCCGGTCGAGTAGGGCCGGCCGCCGTGCGCCTTGGCGATGTCCATGATGGTGAGCACCAGGCCGAAGACGAAGTTGTAGTCGAAGCGGCGCTGGTCGGAGGGGATGAAGCCCAGGATGATCGCTTCGGGGCGGCCCTGAGCGCCGTGCCTGACGATCACGCCCTCCTTGACCACAGGCTGGTCGATCTTGTGCTCGATCTCCTCCATGACGGCGCCGAGCTCGGCCAGCGGCACGACGACCTCGGAGGGCACGAGCGACGGGCCCAGGCGCTTCACGATCATGAGCTGAAAGCGGTGCTCCCACTCGTGGTCGGCGATGCGCTGCGGCAGGATCTCGGCCTGCACGGGCGCCGCCAGCGCGGGTAGGGCGGCGGCCACCGCTGCCTGATCGGCGGCGCGGCAGGCGAGCGTGAGGATGTAGGCGGCCGGCAGCAGCACGCGCTCCTCAGCCGGATGGCCGTTGTGCTCGCGCAGCGGCGCGCGGTTCTTCATCTCGGCCATGCGCGGGTTGATGTAGACCATCGACCAGATGGGCAGGTCGGCGGCGATGATGGCGTCGATCAGGGCCTGCAGGCCGTGGGCGTCGGCGCAGGCGATGGCGGTGACGGCGTCGGCCTCGAGCGGGCGCACGCGCAGCGTGACCTGACTGAGGATGCCGGTCGTGCCCTCGGCGTCGGCGACCAGGGCGACCTCGGGGCCGGAGAGCTCGCGTACGTTGCCGCCCGGCAGCACGACGCGTACCGCGACGACGCTCTCGGCGAACCAGCCGAACTCATACGAGCCGATGCCGGCGCCGCCCTGGGCGAGCCAGCCGCCGACGGTCGACGACGGATAGCTCGTCGGATAGAGGCGCAGCGTCAGGCCCTGCGCGGCGAGCTCACGGTCGAGCTGCTCCCAGGTGATGCCGGGTTCGACGGTCGCGGTCAGCGCTTCGCGGTCGATCGCCGCCACGGCGCGCATGCGGTAGAAATCGACGACCAGGCCCTTCTTCACGGGAATGGCGCCGCCGTAGCCCGACGAGCCCTTGCCGCGCGGCGTCAGCGGCAGGCCGCGCCCGCTCGCCCAGCGCACGAGCTCGACGAGCTGCTCCTCGCTTGTGGGCTGCACGACCGCGTCGGGTGTGGTGTCGCCGACCAGCGGCTTGACCAGGCTCGGCATGGCGGCGATGTCGTGGCCGTAGAGCCGGCGCTCGCGGCGATCGAAGGTCACGTGCGGACCGAGCAGGTTCTTCAGGCGGTCCCTGTCTGCCGTGGAGAGGGGCATGACGACTCCTTTTCAGACGTGGGCGCTAGGAGAGGCCGCGGGCAAGAGCGGCCTGCTGTGAGAGCGCGGTCATGAGCACGGCGCGCAGCGTGTCGAGGGCGTCGATCACCCGCGGGTCGGCCAGCGCGTAGAGCACGCTGGCGCCGTCGCGGGCCGTGGTGACGAGGTGGCGCTCGCGGAGCACCTTGAGGTGGCGCGAGACGGTCGACTGGGGCGCGTCGAGCAACTCAGCCAGGCCGCCCACGTGGCGCGGCGCCTCGGCGAGGGCATAGAGGATCAGCAGGCGCGTGGGGTCGGCGAGCGCTTGGCAAAGGTTGGCGTGCAGGAGCGTCACTTCGTGCCTGAGTTGTTCGTCCACGTCTGGCTCCCCTAGTGATATGCGGATATTCGCTGTGACGGATATATCGTAGTGTAGCACGCACTGCCGCACGCCCGTCAACGTCTGGCGCGCCCGTGGGCGCGTGGGCCACCACACCGCAACGTTGCCCTCGGCGCTCCTCTGCGGGCACGATAGTGGCCACGCGCGGAGCGCAAGGAGGAGGACGATGGAAAACGACGAACTGGCTCGCGTTCTCGACACGCTGGCGGCGCTCGGCGATCACGAGCACGCCCTGGCCGGACTGTACGCCGCCTGCGGCGCCGTGTGGGTCGACGACGTCGCCCTCTGGAACGATCTCGCCGCCTCCGAGCGCGGGCACGCCGGCTGCCTTGCACTGATGGCCGACATGGTCGGCGGCCGCCCCGCCGCGTTCGCGCCGGGACGTCCGTTCTCCGCCGCGGCCGGGCGCCTTCAGGTCGCCTACGTCGAGAGCCGCACTGCCGAGGTCATGGCCGGCGGCATGGCGCGTCGCACGGCGTTGCTGATGGCGCGTGAGATCGAACGCTCGATCATCGAGACCCGATTGAACGAGCTCCTCGAGACCGACGATCCCGACTACCTCACCGTGGCCGACAAGGTCGTGGCCGAGACCGGCGTGCACTACCGCCTGCTCGAGCACGAACTTCAGGGCGACCGGTGACCGACAAGGAGGAGCACGCGTCATGACCGCAGCCGCCGCAGGGCCACTCTCGCTCGAGCGTTTCATCTTCGAGACGAACCGCGACGGCACCCGCACCATGCCGCTGGAGCGGTTCGCGGCCCTCGCGCTGCGGCTCGACTTAGACGACGCCCTGGTGGGCGCGCACGTGCGCTTCTGCGACGACCACTACGCCCGCAACCTGATCTGCCGCACGACCCAGTTCGAGCTGCTCGTGCTGTGCTGGAAGCCCGGCCAGGCGTCGACCGTCCACGACCATGCGGGCTCGCTGAACGTCACGCGTGTGTACTCCGGCGACCTCACCAGCCGCATGTTCCGGCGCCGCGACGGCGGCAGCGGTGTGGCTACACCGGGCGGCGCCGCCGGCGACGAGCTGCCCAGCGGCCCGGTCGACCTTGTCGACGAGCAGGTGCTCGCCGGCTCGGGCGCCGCCACGGTCGACCGCGGCGCCATCCACCAGCTTGGCAACTGGTCGCACGATGGCCTTATCACGGTCCATCTCTACGCCCCGCCGCTCACCGACATCGTAATCTACTCGACCACTGAGGCGCACACCGAGGTGGAGCACCTGCGCTACAGCGTGGCCGACGACTTCGCCTGACGGTTAGCAGCGACGCAAGGCGGGGGTAGGATGCCGCCATGACCTTGGGCGACCGCCACGAGCACGCCCACGACGGGAGCCCAGCCAGCGCCGATCCCGGCAGCGATCTGCGCTTCTCTCCCCGGCCCAACCGCGCCCACGAGATCGCCTGGCAGCCCTGGGGCCACGACGCCTTCGACGATGCCCGCCGTGCCGGCAAACCGGTGCTCCTGGCCATCTCCGCGGTGTGGTGCCACTGGTGCCACGTGATGGACGAGACGACCTACTCCGACTCGCGCGTCCTCTCGGCGATCGCCGCCGACTACGTGGCGGTGCGCATCGACAACGACCGGCGGCCCGACCTCAACCGGCGCTACAACATGGGAGGCTGGCCGACCGTCGCCTTTCTCACGGCTTCAGGCGAGGTGCTGACCGGGGCCACCTACCTGCCCCCCGACCAGTTCCTCACCGCGCTCGAACGGGTGCGCGACTACTACGCCGAACACGCCGCCGCCCTGCTGGGCGCGGCCGATGAGCCGCCGGCCGACGGGCCGCCGGCCGCGACCGTGGCGCCCGACGCCGCGCCGGCCGCTCGCCCGGATACCCCCACGGCCGCCATCGACGCTTCGGCGGCCGCCGCCGCGGTGCGCGCCGTCGCCGCCCTCTACGACCCGCTGTACGGCGGCCTGGGCAGCGAGCCCAAGTTCCCCCAGCCCGAGGCTATCGGCCTGCTGCTCACGGCCGGCGTGCGCTCAGGTGACGAGCGTCTGGTGGACATCGCCCGTCACTCGCTCGACGCCATGGCCGCCGGCGGACTGCACGACACGGTCGAAGGAGGCTTCTTTCGCTACGCGACGCGGCGCGACTGGTCGACGCCGCACTTCGAGAAGCTGCTCGACGACAACGCGCGGCTCGCGCTCCTCTATCTCGACGCCTTCGCCTACACCGGCCACGCCGCCTACGCCGAGGTCGCCCTCGGCGTCGTCGCCTACCTCACGGCCGTGCTGGCCGCCCCCGACGCGCCGGTGTTCTTCGGAAGCCAGGACGCCGACGAGCACTACTACGCCTGCGATGCCGCCGGCCGGCGGGCCCTGGCGGCGCCTCCCGTCGACCGCACCGTGTTCGTCGACTCGAACGCGCTCGTCGTGCGCGCGCTGCTGCGCGGCGCCGCCCTGCTGGATCGGCCCGACCTGCTCGAGGCGGCCCTGGCGGCGCTCGACGACCTGTGGCAGCGCGGCCACGGCCGCCACGCCATGACCCATTACCTGGGCGGCCCGATCGACGGCTTGCTGGCCGACCAGGCCAACATGACCGCGGCCCTGCTCGACGCCTACGAGGTGAGTGGCGAGCGCGCCTACCTGGCGCGCGCCCGGCTCGTCGCCGACTGGTCCCTCGAGCGCCTGCAGGCTCGTGACGGCAGGTTCACCGACCGGCCCCAGGTCTCCGGCGAAGCGCCCACCGGCGTGCGCGACGCGCCGCTCGCGGTGCTCGAGGGCGGCGCTGAGCTGGCCGACTGCCTCGTCCGCCTGGCGGCCTTCAGCGGCGCGCCCACCTACCGCGAGCAAGCGACGCGGTCGCTCGCCGCCTACAGGGTCGCCGCGACCGAGGCCGGCCCTATGTCCGCGGCTTGGGCGCTCGCGGTCATGCGCTTCGCCGAGCACCCCGCCCACATCGTGATCGTCGGACGTCGCGACGATGCGCAGGCCGGCGCGCTGCTGCGCGCCGGCCTGCGCATCGCCGAACCGCTGCGCTCTGTGCAGCTCCTCGATCCGACGCCGACGCCGAGACGATCGGCGCGCGAGGGCTATACCCCGGGCGACGAGGGCGCGGCCGCCTTCGTCTGCCTGGCCGGCGTCTGCCTGGCCCCCACCTCCGACCCGGACCGCCTGGCAGGTCTCGTGGCGGGCACGGCCGCGGACTGAAGACCGCGGGCGCGTTTGGCCTTCCCGTCGGTTTGCGCTCGGGAATAATATCTGGCCGAGGGAAGCGACGACGGCGAATCGGTCCGGGCGTGTGCGCCGGATGCGCGCTGGTCACGGACATCCAGACACGAAACGAGGTGCGCATGCTCACGCTCTACCAGGCCGAATGGTGCCCGTACTGTCACCGGGTGCGGCAGGTGCTGACCGAGCTCGAGCTGTCCTACACCTGCGTCAACGTCCCCCTGGCGCGCGCCGATCGCGTTCAGGTGCGCGAGGTCTCCGGTCAAGACGTGGTGCCGGTGCTCAAGGACGGCCGCAAGGTCATCGCCGGCTCCAGCGAGATCATCGCGCACCTGCGCGAGCTGTACCCGGCGCCCGACGACGCCGAGGAGCACGCCGAGGTCGGCCGCTTCCGGGTGGCGCTCGAGCTAGACGAGGGTCCCGAAGAGGCGCTCGCCCTGCTGCGCGAGGCGTTCGCCACCACCGACATCCGCATCATCTGCGAGACCCGCGGCTTCGAGCTCGGCGCCGACCACCTGCCAGAAGGCTACGTGCTCGTGCAGGCTACCGTGGTCGAGGCGCTCGAGCAGGCCGTCGCCGTCGACCCCACGGTACCGGCCGCGACCACGTTCTCGCTGGCCGTGTTCGCCGTCAAGGGCGGCAGCGCGATCGCCGTGACCCGGCCCTTCGCCGAGGCGTGGCTCTACGGCGACCCCGCCCTGAGCACGCTCACCATGGCGGTCACGCAGCGGGTCTACGAGGCGCTGGGCAAGCTCTGACCCACCCTTCCGCCACCCGGGTCCGCGACTCTAATCCCAGCGAAAGATGGCGGCGGCCAGCAGCGTGGTGGCCAGGCCGATGCCGCCCACGATCGTCACCTGCAGCAGGTTGATGCCGTAGCCGTTCCACGGATCGACGAGGCTGATCACCACGTGGTAGAGCGGCAGCGACTTGCCGAGGGCCACCATCCAGGGCGGCAGCTCC
The DNA here is from genome assembly GCA_963753695.1 of uncultured Actinomycetes bacterium. Lineage (GTDB taxonomy): Bacteria > Actinomycetota > Thermoleophilia > UBA2241 > UBA2241 > Bog-752. The sequence goes on along the minus strand of CAVWDG010000005.1, from coordinate 46,341 downwards.
TCGAGCGGCGCGCTCGTGCCCGACACGAACAGCATGATGAACCAGATCAGCAGGCCGACACCTTGCGCGGCGCGGGCCGTGGGGGCCAGCGAGGCGATCAGCACGCCGAGCGCCGAGAAGGCGAACACCCCGGCCACGAAGCCGACTGCGACGCCGCCGATCGAGACCGGCACCACCACCCCGTACGCGAAGATGCCCAGCACGCTGATAGCCAGGGCGCCGATCAGGCAGGTGCCGACGCCCACCAGGAACTGCGAGCCCAGCAGGGCCCACTCCGACACGCCCGAGGCGCGGTAGCGTCGCAGCACGCCGCGCTCGCGGTAGGTCGAGAGGTGCACCGGCAATGAGACCGTGCCGATCGAGGCGATGACGAGACCGATGTAGCTGGGCACGTACCAGTCCATCATCTTCAGGCCCGCGTAGTCGCCGCCGTTCATGGTCTGACCGCCGAAGATGCCGCCGAGCAGCACCAGCACGAGCACGGGGAAGGCGAACGAAAAGACGAGCGTCACCGGCTCGCGGATGAGCAGCTTGGTCTCGATCCAGGTCATGCGCAGAAGGACCTTGGCGAAGGCCACGGCCCAGCGCCAGGGCGCCGCCGCGACGGTCGGAGCCACCGGGCCCGGCGCTTCGTCGCCCGCCGTACGGCCACTCGCGGCGTCGCGCTTGCCGGATGCCGGCCGCTGGGCGGGAGGCTGTTGGCGCTGCGCGCTCATTCACTCATGACGTGGCCGGTGAGACTGAGAAAGACATCTTCGAGGGTCGGCGCCTCGACGTGCAGGTCGAGCGGCGCGATACCCTGCGCGACCAGGGCCGCCGCGACGTAGGCGAGCACTGCGTCGCGGCCGTCGACGACCACCCGCGGCCCTTCGCGATGCACCGCTTCGACGTCGCGCACGCCGCTCAGGAAGTCGAGGTCCGCCACGTCGGTGCGAAACACGACGCGCAGTCCGGCGGCGTGCTCGGCGACCAGGCCGCCGGGGCTGTCGAGCGCCACGACCGTGCCCCTGTCCATGATCGCGATGCGGTCGCAGAGGCGCTCGGCCTCTTCCATGAAGTGGGTGACCAGCACGACGGTGGTGCCGTGCTCGCGGATCGTGCGCGATGAGCTCCCAGGCGACGCGCCGGGCCGCGGGGTCGAGGCCGGTCGTCATCTCGTCCAGAAAGACGACTTCGGGATCGTTGACCACCGCCAGGGCGACGAACAGGCGCTGGCGCTGGCCGCCCGAGAGTGCGCTGAAGGCGGCTCTGCTCTTGTCGGCCAGGCCCCATTCGTCCATGACGTCGCGCCAGTCGCGGCCGCCCGGCGTGAGCGAGGCGAACAGCTCGAGCGCCTCCCACACGCGGATGTGGTCGGGCAGCGCCGCCTCTTGCAGCTGGCAACCTGATGCGGCGGCGCAGCTCGCGGGATCGGCGCACGGGATCGAGGCCGAGCACGGAGATCTCGCCGCCGTCGGCCTCGCGCAGGCCCTGCAGGCACTCGACGGTGGTCGTCTTGCCGGCGCCGTTGGGGCCCAACAGGCCGAAGATCTCGCCGCGGGCCACGGCGAAGGTCGCGTCGCGCACGGCCGTGAACCCACGGTAGTTCTTTTGCACGTGGGACGCCGTGATGACGGCCTCACGGCCGCCGAGGTCGCGAAGATCGGCTCGGGGAGGCATTCCGTTCGCATGGTAGCACGGCGCGCCACGGCCGGCTGTTTAGGGCAGCAGGCCCTCGCCGCCCCACACGCCGAGCTTGCGAAAGCGCTCGCGGCGCAGCAGGCGACGCTCGCGCGGGGCCATCTGCTCGAGGTCGGTCAAGGCCTCTTCGATGGCGTCGTGCACGCGGCGCGCGGCGGCTTCGGGGTTCAGGTGCGCGCCGCCGCGGGGCTCCTCGACCACGCGGTCGATGATGCCCAGCGGCAGCAGCTGCGAGGCTGTGGGGCGCAGGGCCTCGGCGGCTTGCGGGGCGAACTCGGCGTCGCGCCACAGGATGGCGGCGCAGCCCTCGGGCGAGATCACTGAGTAGACCGCGTTTTCCTGCATGAGCACGCGGTCGGCGACGGCGAGGGCGAGGGCTCCGCCCGAGCCGCCCTCGCCGATCAGGGTGGCCACGACCGGCACGCTCAGCCGGGCCATGGCGAGCATGGTCTCGGCGATGGCTCGCGCCTGGCCACCCTCTTCGGCGGCTACCCCCGGGTAGGCGCCCGGCGTGTCGACGAAGGTGAGCACGGCCAGGCGGTGGCGCTCGGCCAGGGCGAACAGGCGCTGCGCCTTGCGATAGCCCTCGGGCTTGGCCATGCCGAAGTTGTGCCGCGTCTGCTCGTCGAAGGTGCGGCCCTTCTGCTGGCCGACCACGACGACGGCGCGGCCGTCGAACCAGCCCAGGCCGCCGATCACGGCGCGGTCGTCGGCGCGCAGGCGGTCGCCCTTGAGCTCCTCGAAGTCGCCGATGAGCGCGGCGATGTACTCGCTGCTGCGCGGCCGGTCTTTGTTGCGCGCGATCTGGACGGTCAGCCAGGTATCGTGGCGGCGACGCTCATGCCGGCGGCTCTTCAGCAGGCCCTGCAGCCGCTCCGCTTCCTCCGAGAGGTTCACTCCCGGGATTCTTGAAAGCCGCCGCAACTCTTGAAGACGCGTAACGAGCCAGCCTTCGCGTGCGTCCGCCTCGGGATCGTGATGATCCGTATCGGTCGGGTCCGTCATGTTGACCACCTCCCTTCAGCAGTCGGAGGTAGTTGGCCACTTTGCCTTTGAGCTCGGCCCTGGGCACGACGGCGTCGAGGTGGCCGAGCAGCAGGTTGCGCTCGGCGGTGCCGAAGTCGGCCGGCAGGGCTTCGCGCGTGGTCTGCGCGATGACCCGCGGTCCTGAGAAGTAGAGCAGCGCGCCCGGTTCGGCGACGCAGATGTCGGCCAGGCTGACGAAGCTCGCCACGACGCCGCCGGTGCAGGGGTCGGCGAGCACCGCCACAAAGGGCACGCGCGCTTCGTTCACGACGTCGACGGCGCAGGTGGTCTTGGCCATCTGCATGAGCGAGAGCGCGCCCTCCTGCATGCGCGCCCCTCCGGAGCTGGCCACGGCCACGAGCGGCCGGCCTTCGTCGGCCGCCGCCGCCGCGGCACGCCAGAGCTTCTCGCCCACGACGCTTCCCATACTGCCGCCCATGAAGCCGAAATCGATGACGGCGAGCACGCTGGGCGTGCCCGCGATGGTGGCCATGCCGGCGACGATGGCCTCGGTCAGGCGGCTCGCGCCCTGGGCCTCGCGCACGCGCTCGGGGTAGGGCTCGAGGTCGACGAACTCGAGGGGATCGAGAGTGCGCAGGTGGCCCCAGTACTCGACGAAGCTGCCTTCGTCGGCGAGCTGGCTGATGCGCTCACGGGCGCCGATGCGCTCGTGATAGCCGCAGGCCGGGCAGACCGAGAGGTTGGCTTTGACCACGGCCGGATCGTGCTCGCTCGCGCACTTGCGGCAGACCCAGCGCCGCTCTTGCGGCGCGTTCCCCCGCCGGGCGATCTCGACCGTGACGGTCATCAGCAGTAGCGCCGAAAGACCAGCGTCGCGTTGTGGCCGCCGAAGCCGAACGAGTTGGACGCGGCCACGTTGACCGTGGCGGGGCGCGCCGTGTTGGGCACGTAGTCGAGGTCGCACTCCGGATCGGGAGTGAACAGGTTGATGGTCGGCGGAATGACACCGCGCTCGATGGTGAGCACCGAGATGACGGCCTCGAGGGCGCCCGAGCCGCCCAGGCAGTGGCCGATCATCGACTTGGTCGACGAGATCGCCACCTTGCGAGCGTTCTCTTCGCCCAGGGCGATCTTGATGACGCGCGTCTCGGCGACGTCGCCGGGCGGCGTGGAGGTACCGTGAGCGTTGATGTAGTCGATCTCGGAGGGGTCGATGCCGGCCTCGTCGATGGCCATGCGCATGGCGCGGGCCTGAGTCTGGCCGGTCTCGTCGGGCAGCGTGAGGTGGAAGGCGTCGGAGCTCATGCCGTAGCCCACGACCTCGGCGTAGATGGTGGCCCCACGGGCCTCGGCGTGGCGCAACTCTTCGAGGACCATGATGCCGGCGCCCTCGCCCATGACGAAGCCGTCACGGTCGCGGTCGAACGGGCGGCTGGCCTTGTCGGGCTCGTCGTTGCGCGTAGACAGGGCGCGCATCGCCGCGAAGGCGGTGAGGCCCACGTTGCAGACCGGCGCCTCGGCCCCGCCGGCGAACATGGCGTCGGCCGCGCCGCGGCGAATGATCTCGAAGGCGTCGCCGATGCCGTTCGTGCTCGCCGCGCAGGCCGTACAGACGGTCGACAGCGGTCCTTGTACCCAGGCCGAGTGAGATCTGCGCGGCGGCCATGTTGGGGATCATCATGGGGATGAACAGCGGGCTCATGCGGTCGTTGCCTTTGGTCCACAGGGTGTGGAGCTGGTCTTCGAAGGTGCCCAGACCGCCGACCCCGGTGGCCACCACCGCGCCCACGCGCTCGGGCTCTTTGCTCACGTCGAGCTGGGAGTGGTCCTGCGCCAGGATGGCCGCCGCCAGGGCGTACTGGGCGAACGGATCCATGCGGCGCTGCGTGCGGCGGTCCATATACTCGAGCGGCGTCGAAGTCGCGCACCTCGGCGGCGATGCGCACCGGCAGCGATGAGGCGTCGAAGTTGTGGATGAGCCCGACGCCGGACTGGCCGGCGATGAGGCGGCTCCAAAAGCGGTCGATGTCGCAGCCGAGCGGCGACACAATGCCCATGCCGGTGACGACGACTCGTCGGGGATCGTTGCTCATGTAGGACAGCTCCTCTTGATCGGCCGGACGACCACGGCCTTCAGCTTTGTCGTCAGATGCCGAGGCCGCCGTCGACCGGGAGTGTGCACCCGGTAATGTATCGCGACAGCGGCGATGCGAGAAAGAGCACGGCGTTGGCCACATCGGACGGCAGGCCCATGCTGCGCAGCGGCGTGTTGTCGACGATGGCCTGCCTGACCTCGTCGGGCAGCGCCTGCGTCATGGCCGTGTCGACGTAGCCCGGAGCCACGGCGTTCACGCGGATGGTGCGCGGCCCGAGCTCTTTGGCGAGCGACTTGGTGAGGCCAATGATGCCCGCCTTGGCGGCGGCGTAGTTGGCCTGGCCGGCGTTGCCGCGGCGCCCCACGACGCTGGCGATGTTGACGATCGAGCCGGTGCGGCGGCGCAGCATCTTGCGGGCCGCCGCCTTGGAGACCAGGAAGGTGCCGCGCAGGTGCGTGCGGATGACGCCGTCGAACTCGTCGGCGCTCATGAGCATCACGACGTTGTCGCGGGTGATGCCGGCGTTGTTGACCACGATGCCGAGCGGGCCGAGGTCGGCTTCGACGCGCTCGATGGTGTCGGCCACGCTCTGCTCGTCGCCCACGTCGCCCATGACGTACGCGCCGGCTACGCCCAGCGCCTCGATCTCGGCGACCACGGCGCGGCAGGCGTCTTCGTCGGCGAAGTCGTTGATCGCGACGGCGGCTCCGGCGGCGGCCAGGGTGAGGGCGATCTCGCGCCCGATGCCGCGGCCCGCGCCGGTGACGAGCGCGATCTGGCCGCTCAAGTCGATGGTGGTGGTCATCGGTGCGCCTCCCCCGTCGTGGCCCAGCCGCTCGAAAGCGCGGCGGCGAGTGTCCCGATGTCGCCCGCGCTCGCCGCGGCGGCCTTACGGTCGATCCGTTTGACGAGACCGGTGAGCACCGCCCCCGGACCGACCTCGAGGTACGTAGTGTATCCCTCGGCCGCGAGACGGCGTATCGACTGTTCAAAACGCACCGGCGACACGAGCTGACGCTCAAGCAGCGCGGCGAAGCCGTCGCGCTCGTACTCGCCGCTGCAGGTCGACAGAAAATCGGGCTCGGGGGTCGCCCACGTGGTCGCCTGGAGCGGGCCGTGCAGGGCTTCGGCGGCGGCCGCGACGAGTGGCGAGTGGAAGGCGCCGCTCACGGCCAGACGCACCACGCGGCGCGCGCCGGCCGCCTTGGCGGCCTCTTCGAAGGCCGGCGCAGCGTCGGTCGCGCAGCTCACCACGACTTGGGCGGGGCCGTTGAAGTTGGCCGGCCAGACCGAGTCGAGGCTGCGACAGAGCGCGCCGACGGTGTCGGCGTCGAGCCCCAGCACGGCCAGCATGAGGCCGGGGTGCTGCGCGGCGGCGGCGGCCATGGCCTCGCCGCGCACCTTGACGAGCGTCACGGCGTCGCGAAAGCCCAGGGCGCCCGTAGCCACCAGCGCCGTGTACTCGCCGAGGCTGTGGCCCAGGGCCGCGTCGAACTCGAGCCCGCCCTCCTGCAGCATGCGCAGCGCGGCCACCGAGTGAGTGAGCAGCGCCGGCTGGGTGACCTCGGTGCGCGCGAGCTCTTCGAGCGGCCCTATGCGGCAGACGCCGGTCAGGTCGTAGCCCAGCACCTCGCTGGCCTCGTCGAAGGTGGCCTGCGCGACCGCGGAGGCGTCGCACAAGTCGCAGCCCATGCCCATGGCCTGCGAGCCTTGGCCGGGGAACAGGAGCGCCTTCATCGGCGCCTCTCGTGGCGTAGCGCCCGCTGAGGCGCCCTCACAGCTCCCACCTGGTCAGGCAGGAGCCCCAGGTGAGCCCGGCGCCGAAGCCCACGATCAGCAGGCGGTCGCCCTTCTTCAGGCGGCCCTGCGCCATGGCGTCGTGCAGGCACAGCGGGATGGAGGCGCACGAGGTGTTGCCGAAGCGGTCCATGTTCCAGAAGACCTGCTTGTCGGTGAAGCCGAGCTGCGAAGCGACCTTTTCGACGATGCGCAGGTTGGCCTGGTGGGGGACGAACAGGTCGACGTCGGCGGCGGCAAGCCCGGCGTCGTCGAGCGTCTTGCGGCACGACTCGACCACGCGCCGGGTGGCGAAGCGGTAGACCTCGCGACCGTTCATCTGCAGGAAGTGCTGGCGCGCGTCGACGGTCTCGTGGGTGGCCGGCAGCCTGGTGCCGCCGGCCGGCAGGCTGAGGAAGGGGGCGCCGCTGCCGTCGTTGCCCAGGTCGAAGGCGAAGATCGAGCCGTTGTCGGAGGGCTTCACGAGCACCGCGCCGGCGCCGTCGCCGAACAGCACGCAGGTGCCGCGGTCGTCCCAGTCGAGCGCCTTTGAGACGGCCTCGGCGCCGGTCACGAGCACGGTGTCGTAGATGCCGGCCGACACGAAGGCGGTGGCCACGGCGAGCCCGTAGACAAAGCCGGTGCAGCCCGACTGCACGTCGAAGGCGCCGGCGTTCACGGCGCCGATCGCCTCGGCGACCAGCGATGCGGTCGCCGGAAAGAGCATGTCGGGCACGAGCGAGGTGCTGATCACGAGGTCGATATCTTCGGCGTGATGGCCGTTCGTGGCCAAGAGGTCGTTGGCCGCCTCGATGGCCAGGTCGGAGGTGGCCTGATCGGGCCGGCACACGCGGCGTTCGCGTATGCCGGTGCGCGACGAGATCCATTCGTCTGAGGTGTCGAGGGTGCCGGCCAGCTCGGCATTGGTGAGGATGCGCTCGGGGATGGAGACGCCGAGCGCGGCGATCTTGGCGCCGTGCACGAGCCCCCGACGCAGACCGATCACTGGTCCTCTTTCGCGCCGGGGCTGAGCCGCGCCCGGCCCGACGCCGTCTCGGCGGCGTCGGTCAGTGCGAACATGAGCTCGCCGCGACAGGCCATGTCGCCGCCGACGGTGGCGCTCACCTTGCCGCGGCCCACCGCGGCGCGGGCCATGGTGACCTCGATCATCAGGTCGAGCGTGTCGCCCGGTACGACGACGCGCTTGAAGCGCACCTTGTCGATGCCGGCGAAGAGGATGAGCTTGCCGGCGTTGGCAGGGTGCGAGAGCGCGGTCACGACGCCCGCCTGGGCGAGCGCCTCGACGATCAGCACGCCGGGCATGACGGGGTTGCCGGGGAAGTGCCCGGCGAACCACCAGTCGTCGGCGCGCACCAGCCGGCGGGCGTGGCAGCGCTCGCCCGGCACGAGCTCGACGACGCAGTCGAGCAGCAGGAACGGTGGACGGTGGGGAATGAGCTCTTCGATCTGGGCGCGCGTGAGGGCGACGGTCGTGCTCATGCCTGGGCCTCGCGTTCGTCGGGCTTGTGTCCGTACTTGCGCTGCAGGCCGACGACCACGGCGGCGAGGGCGAGGCCGTAGTAGGCATAGTGGCGGATGCTGCGCGGCACGCGGCCGGGCAGAACGCCGCCGGTCGCCGCCGAAAGGGCGCGCTCGAGGCTCGACGGCTCGGGCTGCCCCTCGAGGGTCGCCATGACGCGGTCGGCGAAGCCGGCCGGCACGTCGACCGTGACCTCGCGGGTGGCGCGCAGCATGACGCGCGCGCCGCCGAGCTCCTGCAGCTCGGCGGCGCAGTCGCTGCAGAAGCTCAGGTGCTGCTGGAACTCGACGACCTGGCCGTCGTCGAGCTCGCCGTCGATGTAGCGCTGAATGACCTCGTGACAGGTGACGCAGTCCATCAGGTCTCCTCGTCGAACGCGCCGCCGGCCCGCAGCCGCAGGCGCAGCGACGTGCGGCCGCGGTGCACGCTGGCCTTGACCGTGCCCAACGGCCGGTCGAGGGCGTCGGAGATCTCGCCGTAGCGCAACCCGTAGAGGTCGCGCAGGACGAGCGGCAGGCGGTAGTCGGGGGGCAGATCGGCGAGCGCCCGGATGATGCGGGCGTAGCCGTCGCGACGCAGGACTTCGGCGACGGGGTCGGCGACGGGCTCGGGTACGTCGGGCAGCGCGCCGAACTTACGGCCGCGCCGCTGGTAGTCGATGATCGCGTTCAGCGCCAGGCGAAAGAACCAGGTCGTGAACGTGGAGTACCCGCGGAACCCGCTGAGCTTCTGATGCAGCCGCAGGAATGCCTCCTGCGACGCGTCTTCGGCGTCGACGTGGTTGCCGAGCAGGTTGTAGGCCATCGTGTAGACCATGCCCTGATACCTTTCGACGATCCTGCGAAACGCTTCGCGATCGCCCTGGGCCGCGGCCGCGAGATCGTGCGGGCTCGGCTCGGGGAGATTAGTGTGGTCCGGAGAGTTAGACGGCGTCATAGGCGAAAAGGTTGCAGAGCGGCCTCGGATGATGGCGAAACGATGTGGCGGGCGAGACGGCCGCAGCAGCGCGCCGTCCCAAGTGGGGCATCAGTCTACACCCGACCGGCGCCCTCGAGCCGCTTGACGAACACGCGCTGCTGCTTTTCGAGGTCAAACCCGCGACCCCGGTAGAAGCGGTCGGCGACGTCGCGCTCGATGCGAGCGCGCACCCGCAGCTCGCCGACGCCGCGCTCGAGCGACCAGCGCTCGACGGCGGCGACCAACAGGGCGGCCACACCGCGGCGCCGCGCGGCGGCCGACACGATCAATCCTTCGAGCTCGACGAAGGGCTCGCTCACCAGCAGGCGCTTCTCGGCGGCGTGCACGAAGCCCAGCAGCTCGCCGCCCGCGTCGGCGACCACGAAGACCGCGTCGGCGGCGTTCGTCAGCAGGCCGCTCAGGCGCACCGCCATGCCGGTCGGCTCGGAGGGATAGCCGAGCTCTGTCGCCAGGGCGGCCAGGGCGCTCGCGTCGTGCGGCCCGGCCCGCCGTGCGGCGACGGCCCCGTCGGAGCGCGGTGCCCCGGCTGCGCCGTCGCCCCCTTGGTCGTGACCATGCTGGGCCGCGTCGTCGTGGCCGTGCTCGACTACGGTGTCGTGACCATGCTCGACGCGCCCTTCTGGGTGGCGCGCTGCCTGGTGTGCGTGGCGGTGTTCGGGCTCGGCCCCGCCGTGGCGCTCGCGGCCGGGCGGGTGGGCGTGGGCGTGCGAGTGCAGCAGGGCGCCGTGGTGGTGGGCGTGCTCGTGGATGAGGTTGACCGAGAGCAGCAGCTCGCGGTCGGCCAGCACGTCGGCGAGCGGTCCGTCGGCGGCGAGCCGGTGGTCTTCGCCCAGGACGACCGCCCGGTCGACCAGGCGCTCGAGCAGGTCGAGCTGGTGGGTGGCCACGACGATCGTCTTGCCGGCGTGGTGGAGCTGCTCGAGCAGCTCGATCAGCCACTCCTGGGTGCGCGGGTCGAGGCCGTTGGTCGGTTCGTCGAGCATGAGCACTTCGGGATTGATGGAGAGCACCGAGGCCAGCGCGACCTTCTTCTTCTCGCCGCCGCTCAGGTTGTAGGGCGGGCGTTCGGCGAGCGCGCCGAGACCGAGCATGGCGAGCGTGTCGTCGACGCGCGACGCGATCTCGTCGTGCGGCAGGTCGAGGTGCAAAGGGCCGAAGGCGACTTCGTCGCGCACGGTGGGGTTGAAGAGCTGGGCATCGGCGCTCTGAAAGACCATGCCGACGCGGCGGCGGAAGCCCTGGGCGGTCGCTTCGTCGCGCAGCGCGCCGCCGTCGATGCGCGCGCCGAACGCCTCGACGGTGCCGCGCGTGGGCTCGACGAGGCCGGCGAGGAGCTTGAGCAAGGTCGACTTTCCCGAGCCGTTGGCCCCGAGTATGGCGAGGCGCTCGCCGCGGTCGACCGCCAGGTCGACCGCGGCGAGCGCCTCGACCCCGGCGCTGTAGTCGTAGCCCACGCCGGCGAGGCGGAACAGCGTACCGGGCGTAGAGAACGGCGCGGTGTCGGTCGCGGGTGCGACGTCGGCCGCCGATGCGGACGCAGAGCCGGGCGCGGCGCCGGCCTGCGCCGCGCCGCGCTTGTCGAGCGGCTCTCCGGCCGGTCCGACGGTCATCAGCGCACCCCCGCGGTGAGCTCGAACCAGACCACGGCGACGAGCGCCACGGCCACGACGGCGCTCCACACGAAGTCGAGGCGCCGCAGGCGCCAGGTGGACAAGGTGCGCGCCTCGCCTGAGTAACCGCGCGAGATCATGGCCAGGTAGACCTGCTCGCTCGTGGCCTGTGACTTGCCGAACACGGCGGCCACTGTACCACCAAGAAAGTGGCGGTCCTCGCGTGTGGAGACGCGGCCCACGAGCCGACTGGTGCGCGCCACGGTCATGTCCTGCACGAGCCGGACCAGGGTGAAGACGTAACGGTACGCCACCGCCAGCACGAAGACGAAGCCGCGCGGCACGCCGACCGCACGCATCGCCTTGAGCAGGTCGGGCCACGGCGTGGTCAGCGTGAGCAGCACGCTGAACGAGACGACGGTCGTGACGCGCAGCAACAGGCGGGCGAAGGCCGCCAGGCCCGGCGCTGTGATCGCCAGGGCGTGCGGCAGCGGCCAGAACGGAGCGCCGCTCGTCCACAAGGTCAGCACCGCGCGCCCCGGGGTGACGACGTTGAACATCGCCGGCGCCATGACGAGCGCCGTGAACAGGGGGATGAACAGCCAGGCGCGTGCGGCGAAGCGATGCAGCGCGATGCGCGACAGGGGCACGAGCACGACCGCCACCGCCAGCAGCACGAGCAGGACGGTCACCCGCGTGGCCAGGGCGGCGATCACGACGAGCGCCAGCAAGCTGACGAGCTTGACGCGCGGGTCGAGGCGCTGCAGCAGGCCGGGGCGGCGCGCCAGCTCGTCGGAGGTGACGGCGCGCTCTACCCAGGCCGCGAGCGTGCCCAGCAGTTTGTCGGTGAACAGGCGGCGGGAGCGGCGGGGGCGGGCCGGCTGCGCCGGCCCGCCCCCGCCGCCCGCCGCTGCCGGCGGAGCGAGCAGCCAGGCCGGCACGCCGTCGCCGGCGACGGCCGTCGCCGGCGGCGCAGGTGGTCGCTGGGGAGCCAGGGTCGCCGCGCCGCGCGCGGCGTCACCGGAGTGTGGTGTCGTCATGTCGTCGGCTCGCACCGGGGCGCCCTCACAGCGCACCGTCCTCGGGAGGCGCGACGGTGCGCGCGCCGCGGCGGCGCAGCCTCACCAGCAGCCAGACCACTGCGCCAAGCACGGCCACGCCGAGCACGGCGCTCACGAGGTACGAGACGACGGCCGCGCCGCCGCCGCTGTGCGCGCCGTAGCCCGGCAGCAGACCGTTCCAGTGGCCGCCCAGGCTCGCCAGTCCCCTGGGCACGTAACCGACCCGGTGGGCGAGCGTGCCCTTGTCCCATTCGCCAAAGGCGCTGCCGCTGGCCAGCAGCCCCAGGGGCACGGCCGCGACCATCGCCGCCAGCAGAGCGACGAGCCAGCGGCGCTGCAGGGGCCTCGTCGAGTCGCCGGCGGCGAAGAGCTCGGGACTCTGGCGGCGCAGCACGGCGAAGACCGCGACGGTGAAGGCAGCCTCGATCGGCCCCACGATCAAGGCGTGTGAGCCGACCATGGCCGGGATGGTGGTCTTCAGACTGTACGGCGAGTACTCGGCGACGCCGTTCACCGTGTGCAGCAGGGGCTGGATACCGAGCTCGACCGCGTTCAGAAAGGCGGCCGCCACAAGGCCGCACCAGGCGGCGAGCCCGGCGGCGTACAGACGGCGCCTGGACTGCAGGTCGCTGCCGCCGGCCAGCAGGCGGTAGACGGCGTAGCCGGCGTAGGGCATGACGATCGCCATGTTGAGGCAGTTGACGCCGAGCGAGAGTATGCCGCCGTCGCCGAAGAAGAAGGCCTGGATGACGAGCGCCGCGCTCACCGCAAGGCAGGCGATCCTCGGGCCCGGCGATGACGGCGATCAGCACGGCGCCCACGGCGTGCGCGGTGGAGCCGCCGGCGACGGGCACGTTGAGCATCATCACGAGGAACGAAAAGGCCGCGCCGAAGGCCAGTACGGGGATCATTCGCGGTTGGGAAAGGAGCTGTCTGGTGCGCCGATTGGCACGGTACCAGACGGGCGCCGTGACCACCCAGCCGGCGGCGATGGTCTCCGGGCCGAGGTAGCCGTCGGGTATATGCATGGTTCTCCCTGTCGCTACCTGGGCGTCAGTCCGACGTCGCTTCGCCGGCGCCCTGGCAGGCGCGGCAGCGACCGAACACGGTCATGCGCGCCTCGCGCACGGTGAAGCCGTCGGCGGCGTGCAGCGTGCGCCGCACGGGCTCGAGCAGCTCGTCGTCGAAGTGACCGACGGCGCCGCAGCTCTCGCAGACGAAGTGGTGGTGCACCGGGGCGGGAGCGACCTCGTAGAAGATGGCGACGCCGGCGAGCCTGGTCTCCTGCACAAGCTCGAGCTCGACGAACAGCTCGAGGGTACGATAGACGGTGGAGACGTTGACCTCGGGCAGGGCCTTCTGGACGTCGGCGGCGATCTCTTCGGCGGTGCGGTGCTGGCCGCCGCGACGCACTGCGTCCCAGACCGCCGCGCGCTGCGGCGTGAGGCGGTACCCCGCCTTGCGGATCGTTTCACGACCGTGGTGCATGACGCGACGCTATCGCACTCGCGACTTCCTTGCAAGAGCAACGGCGTCGCCGCCCCGGCACCGCCCCGATACCGCCCCGGCACCGCCCCGGCACCGCCGGGGGTGTCGTACACTGGGCGTCAACGTTTCGCACCGACTGCAATCCGAACGACAGGGAGACGAGCGTGACCGCCAGCAAACCCCCGGACCCAGCCGACGGCGCGACGCAGCCCCCAGCCGGGGCCGTCCCCGCCCGCGAAGTTCCCTCGAGCGAAGCCCTTCCCCTGCCGATGGGCACGACGCCGCGCTTTCAGAAGGCGCTCGACAAGGCCCTGAGTGACTGGGCGGCCGCCGACCCCGCGCGCTGCGCCGGCCTGGCCGGGTGCGAGGCCGTGCCCGGCGGCGTGCTCGTGCCGTTCTTCGGTCAGCCCCATCTGGTCACGCACCCCGAAGGCCGCGTCGCGCCCCTGAGCGACCAGGCCGCCCGCGCCGTCTCAAGCGGCGGCGCAGCCGCGGCGCCGGACGACCCGCAGAGGAAGCCGGTCCACGTCTCCATCGTCATCTTGCTGCTCCACTACCTGCTGACCGCCGACGCCACGCCCCCCGCCGAGCGCTGGGTGCAGTTTCGCGAGATCCCCGGCGGCATGTTCTACGCGCAGGCCTTCGAGGCCCACACCGGACCGCCCCTGGGTCGCCTGGTCGCCGACGTCGATCCCGACGCCTTCGCCGCCCACGTGGCCGCGTTTCGCGCCGCCGGCGCGCGCATCACGGGAGTCGACCTCGACCTGGCCGACGCCGCCCTGCGGTTCTGGGCGCTGCCCCGGCTACCGGTCGCCGCTCTGCTGTGGGCCGGCGACGACGAGTTCCCCGGCCGCGCGGCGATCCTCTTCGACGAGCACGCCGACCACTACCTGCCGATCGAGGACCTCTCCGGCATGGGGGAGTGGCTCGCCCACAGGCTGGCGCGCGGCTAGCGACGCTCGTGTGGCCCCGCCGCGATATGCGGCCAAGCGTCGCGCCGGGGCCACACGAGCGTCGCGCCGGGGCCGCGAGCGTCGCGCAGGGCCACAGAGAAGGCACGGCGAGGGCACGCGAAGGTCGGCGGGAACGCGTCTAAAGAACGCGCGCGAGGCTTGACATCGGTGCAGCTGTGAATACAATCACAGTACAGGAACCGTGGGAGGATCCTTGAACCACCCCACCGAGAGGACCGCCGAGCCGCAGACGCCGGGCGACCGTGCCGAAAAGCACGTTTCGTCCCAGACCGTCGAGCGTCTGAGCGCGTACCGTCGCATCCTCGAAGAGCTCGATCACGAGGGCGTCGAGTACGTCCACTCCCATCAGCTGGCCGCCCTCGTGGGCGTCACGCCGGCGCAGCTGCGCCGCGACCTCGCGAGCTTCGGCAGCTTCGGCAACATCTCGCGCGGTTACAACGTGTACCAGATGGGCCGCACCATCAGCCGCATCATGGGCACCGACACCACGCAGGCCGTCGCCCTGGTGGGCGTCGGCGACCTCGGCCGGGCCCTGCTCTCGTACCGCGGCTTCGAGGAGCGCGGCTTTCACATCGCCGCCACCTTCGACGCCGACCACGACAAGGTGGGTCGCGTGTTCGCCGGCCGCCGCTGTTACGGCCTCGACAAGCTCGAGTCGGTCATCGCCGAGCACGACATGCACATGGTCGTGCTGGCCTCGCGGCCCGAGGGGCTGCAGGGGCTCGTCGACCGTATCGCCGCCACCGGCGTGCGCGCCTTCCTGAACTTCGTGCCGCGGCACGTCACGGCGCCCCCCGACTGCTTCGTCGAGCACATCGACATCTCCGCCAAGCTCGAGAAGCTCTCGTTCCTGGCGCTGGCCACCGGGGGCAACTGAGTTTTTTTCACGCCTACTGTGAATCGATTCACTGTTACGGCGACAACGACTTGAAGGAGGGCCGACGCATGGACGACAAAGAGGATCCTCGTCGTTGACGACGATCGCGACCTCGTAGAGACGACTAAGACGTTCCTGGAGTCCCGCGGCTACGCCGTGAGCACAGCGCACAGCGGACTCGAGGCGCGCGACGAGATCGCCAGACAGCGCCCCGACCTCGTGGTGCTCGACATCATGATGGACAGCGACACCGACGGCTTCAATCTGGCCTTCACCCTGCGCGACGAGACCGAGGCCGACCGCATCCCGGTGATCATCGTCAGCGGCTTCACCAAGGAGCTCAAGACCAAGACCCACGTCTTCGAGCCGCTCATGTACGAAGAGTGGCCCGCCGCCAAGTTCTTCGAGAAGCCGGTCAAGCTCGCCGAGCTGGCCGAAGCGATCGGCGGCCTGCTGGCCGGCGGCGGCGCGCCCGCCGCCACGCAGCCGTGACCCGACCGGCGTGACCGCGACCCGACCGGCGTGACCATGACCGCCGCCGACGAGCTCATCGCCGCCCACGGCGATCTCAGTCACGAGCAGCTGATCCCGCTGCTGCAGGCGATCCAGCACGTCGACGGGTTCATCTCCGAGGCCGCCATGGAGCGGCTGGCCGTGGCGCTCGAGACGCCGGTGAGCCACGTCTACGGCGTCGCCACCTTCTACAATCAGTTTCGTTTCGCGGCGCTCGGCGAGCACGTCATCGAAGTCTGTCGCGGCACGGCGTGTCACCTCGAGGAGAGTCGCGCGCTCGCGCGCCACCTCGAGCGGCGGCTCAAGCTGCGCGACGGCGCCTCGGCCGACGGCCGCTACACCGTCCTGGGCGTCGCCTGCCTCGGCGCCTGCGCCGTAGCCCCGGCGATCAAGCTCGACGGCAGGTTCTACGGCCACCTCACCGCGCAGGCGCTCGACGACCTGCTGGACGGGCTCGAGGCAAGCACGAGAGCACAATGAGCGAGAGCCGGCTCGTCACGCCGTGCTGCCGGGACTGCACGCACGGGCCATCGTCGCCCTGCTCCGACCTGCTCGAATGCATCGACCACGGTCCCGTGTGCCATAGCGACGACGCCTGCCGCAGCGCACGTGCCGCGCGCCGCGCCCGGGTGGCGCGCGGCGGCGACGGCCTGGCGGTGTTCGTGGGCTCCGGCACCTGCGGGCGCGCCGGCGGCGCGCTCACGGTCGTCGACGCGATCCGGCGCTACGTCGCCGACGCCGGCCTCGACGTTCCCGTCGTCGAGACAGGCTGCCTGGGCTACTGCGAGCGTGAGGTGTTCGTCGACCTGGTCACCGCCGACGGTATGCGCCTGAGCTACTGCGACCTCGGCCCCGACACCATCGCCGAGTGGCTCGAGGCCGTGTTCGTCCGCAATGAGCTCGCCAACCCCTTTCTGCTGGGCCGTTACGACGACCCCGGGGGCCGCTACCCCGACCTGCCGGCCCTCGCCGACACGCCGTTTTTCGCCGCGCAGACGCGGGTGGTGCTCGGCAACTGCGGCGTGATCGACCCCTCGCTCGCTCGACGCGGCGCTGGCCGCCGGCGGTTTTCGCGGGCGGTCGCGAAGGCGCTCACTGCGATGACGCCGGCCGAGGTCTCGACGAGGTCATCGCCTCGGGCCTGCGCGGCCGCGGCGGAGCGGGCTTCCCCACGGGCAAGAAGTGGAAGCTCGCCCTCGAGGCAGTCGCGCGAACAGAAGTACGTCATCTGCAACGCCGACGAGGGCGACCCCGGCGCCTTCATGGACCGCGCCTGCTCGAGGGCGACCCCTTCAGCGTGATCGAGGGCATGATCGATCGCCGCCTACGCCATCGGCGCGACGAAGGGCTTCATCTACTGCCGCGCCGAGTACCCGCTGGCGATCGAGCGCCTGCAGGCGCGCCATCGAGTGCCAGCGCCGAAGGCCTGCTCGGGCAAGGACATCCTCGGCAGCGGGCTTCGACGTTCGATGTCGACGATCAAGCAGGGCGCCGGCGCCTTCGTGTGCGGCGAGGAGACCGCGCTCATGGCGTCGACATCGAGGGCGGCGCGGCATGCCGCGGCCCCGGCCGCCGTACCCGGCGGTGAGCGGCTCTGTACGGCAAGCCCACCATGCTGAACAACGTGGAGACCCTGGCCAACGTGCTCCCCATCGTCGCGGGAAGGCGCCGAGGCTTTGCCGCGCTGGGCACGCGAGAGACGCAAGGGCACCAAGGTTTTCGCCCTGAGCGGGCGCGGTGGGCAACACCGGGCCTGGTCGAGGTGCCCGATGGGCATGCCGCTGCGCGAGATCGTCTACGACATCGGCGGCGGGATCCCCGGCGGGACAGGAGGTCAAGGCGGTGCAGATCGGCGGCCCGTCCGGCGGCTGCATCCCGCGCCGGCACTCGACGTGCCGATCGACTACGAATCGCTGAAGCAGCTCGGCGCCATCATGGGCTCGGGCGGCCTGGTGGTCATGGACGAGGACACCTGCATGGTCGACATGGCGCGGTACTTCATCGAGTTCATGCAGGAAGAATCGTGCGGCAAGTGCACGCCCTGCCGCGAGGGCACGACGCGCATGCACGAGATCGTCTCCGGATCCCCGAGCGCCCCGTGGGCGATGAGATGCGGAGGCTCGTAGCGGATCCGCGGCATGCTCCACCTCGAGGAGCTGGCGCGAACGGTCAAGGAAACCTCGCTCTGCGGCCTCGGGCAGTCGGCTGCCAACCCCGTGCTCGAGCACGCTGCGCTTCTTCCGGGACGAATACGAGGCCCACGCGCTCGAGCACCGATGCCCGGCCGGAACCTGCCAAGGCCTTCGGGTCTTCGAGATCGACAACACGCTCTGCGTCGGGTGTCTGCTCTGCAAGAAGGCCTGCGCGAGCGAGGCGATCGTAGGCGAGCGCAAGAAGGCGCACTACATCCTGGTCGACAAGTGCATCGGCTGCGCCTCGTGCGTCGAAGCATGTCCCAAGGGCGCGATCGTAAGACGGGCCAGCGACCCCGAGAGCCGAGAGGCCGAGGACCTGGGCTCGCCCTCCCATCAAGGAGTCTTTTCGTCATGATCAGCATCGATGGCAAAAACGTGGAGTTTACGCCCGGCGAGACCGTGCTCAGATGCCGCGCGCGCGCGGGCATCGAAATCCCCCATCTCTGCTCGCTCGACTGGGCGCCGTCGCCGTCGGCGTCGTGCCGGCTATGCGTCGTCGAGGTCGAGGGCGCGCCGCGCCTCTTGACCAGCTGCACGCTCGCGGCGACCGACGGCATGCAGGTCCGCACCCACACCCCCCGCATCCTGGCCGCGCGGCGCAACATCGTCGAGCTGATGGTCGCGAGCCATCCGCCCGACTGCCTGGTCTGCAGCAGGTCCGACATTGCGAGCTGTCCGGCCTGGCCGCCAAGCTCGGGGCGCGCGAGCAGCGCTACCCGGGCCAGAAGCGCGCGCACCCCATCGACGTTCAGCTCGCCCGCCATCGAGCGCGACCCGAACAAGTGCATTCTCTGCGGCAGGTGCGTGACGATGTGCCACACCGTACAGGGCATCGGCGCCATCGATTTCGTGGGCCGCGGGTTCACGACGCGCGTCGCTCCCGGGTTTCACGCGGGATGAACGTCTCGGACTGCGTCTTCTGCGGCCAGTGCGTTCGCGTCTGCCCCACGGGGGCCCTGGTGGAAAAGAGCCAGCTCGACCGCGTCATCGAGGCGTTGGCCGACCCGAACGCGCATGTGGTCGCGCCAGGTCGCGCCTGCGGTGCCGGCCACCGTGCTCGAGTCGCAAGGGCGCAGGGCTCGGTTAAGAATGCCTTGCCGAGACTCGCCGCCGCGCTGAAGAACGATCGGGTTCCGAGCGGTGTTCGATACGAGCTTCACCGCCGACCTCACCATCATCGAGGAGGTCGCAGAGCTCCTCGAAGCGCGTCCGCGAAGGCGGGGTCTTGCCCATGTTCACGAGCTGCTCGCCCGCCTGGGTTCGCTACGTCGAGCCGCACGCTCCCCGACCTGATCCCCAACCTGTCGACCTGCAAGTCGCCGCAGGAAATGGCGGGCATCGCTCATCAAGGAGCTCTACCCGAAGCTCGCCGACCTGGGAAACAAGCGCCTGGTGTGGTCTCGATTATGCCGTGTACGGCCAAGAAGGCCGAGGCCAAAGAGACGGCGACGTCGATTTCGTGCTCACGACCCGCGAGGTCGAGCCCTGCTGGCGGCGGTTCGACATCGATCTCGGCCGCTACCGAGCCCGCCGAGTCGACCACCCCTTCGCCACCGCGAGCGGAGCCGGACGGCTGTTCGCGGGCAGCGGCGGCGTCATGGAAGCGGCCGTACGCACGGCCCACCGCGCGCTCACGGGCGCAAGACATGAAGAACGGCCCGCAGGTGAGGACGCGCGCGGCAACGAAGGCGTGAGCCACTTCACCGTCACCGCGGCCGCATAGAGCTACGCTTTGCGGTAGTCAACGGGCTCGGCAGCCTTCAAGCGATTGCTCGACGAGCTGCCGATGCGACCCACCTTGCACTTCGTCGAGGTCATGAGCTGTCCGAGCGGCTGCGTCGGCGGCGGCGGCCAGCCCTACGGCGACCGACCCCGACGACGTCAGGAGCGGATCGAGCGCCTCTACGACGCCGACCGCCGCTCGTCGATACGCTGCTCGCACGAGAACCCCGAGGTGCATGGCCCTCTACACGACGTGCTCGGGCAGTCCGTTCGGCGAGCTATCGCACCGATTGCTGCATCGGCATTACGTCGACCGCCGCGCGGCAGCCGAGCGCTCCTTTCCTGACTGGAGTCATCCATGGGCGGCACCATCATCAAGACCATCAAGCAGAACTGCCGGCGCTGCTATACGTGCGTGCGCGACTGCCCGGCCAAAGCGATCCGCATCGAGGACGGTCAGTCCTTCGTGGTCGACGAGCGCTGCATCGCCTGCGGCAACTGCACGCTGGTCTGCTCGCAGAACGCCAAGGCGTACCTGAGCGGGATCGAGCAGCGCTCTCGCGCTGCTCGACCGACCGGACGCGAGCGTCGCCGCCCTGCTCGCGCCGTCGTTCCCGGCCGGGCTTGGTCGAGCCGGCCGACCAGGTCGTCGGCGCCTTCAAGGCGGCCGGGTTCGACTACGTCGTCGAGGTCGCCCAGGGCGCCGACCTGGTGAGCCACGCCTACAAGGAGCACCTCGAGGCCAACCCCACCGGGCTGCACATCGCTACCGCGTGCCCGGCGGTGGCCGAGTACGTGCGCAAGTACCATCCCGAGCTCACCGACTGCCTCGTGCCGATCGTCTCGCCGATGATCGCCACCGCGCTGGCGGTCAAGGAGCTGTACGGCGCCGGACGTGAGCTGCGTCTTCGTCGGGCCCTGCGTCGCCAAGAAGGCCGAGGCGCGCGACGCCGGCGTGCCGCAGGTGATCGACGAGGTGCTCACCCTCCAGGAGGCGCGACAGCCTGCTCGCCGCGCGGGGCGTCGACCCGGCGACGGCGGATGCCGGCGCCCTGGGACGAGCCCGCCGCCGGACGGGCGCGGGTCTTCCCGCTGCCCGGCGGCCTGCTCGAGAGCGCCGGCCTCGACCGCGGCATGCTCGACCCCGACGTGCTGGTGGTCAGCCGGCCAGGACGACACCATCGAGGTGCTCGACAGCCTGAGCACGGCCGACACCGGCAAGACCCTGCTGGTCGAGGCGTTGATGTGCAACGGCTGCTACTGCGGCCCGGGCATCAGCTCGACCGAGCCCGGCCTCGCTCCGCAAGCGCCGCGTAAGCGAGTACGTGGCCGACTGCCGCCGGCAGCAGCGCGGCCGGCCCGCGCCCCGACGGCGAGCGCTTCGTCGACCTGCCGCTGACGCGCGCCTTCACCCCCGACGACCAGCGCAGCGACGAGCCCAGCGAAGACGCAGATCCGCGAGATCCTCGCGCACACCAACAAGTTCTTCCCGCGACGACGAGCTGAACTGCCGGGCCTGCGGCTACCACACCTGCCGCGCCAAAGCGATCGCCGTGCACGCCGGCATGGCGGAAGAGGCCATGTGCCTGCCCTTCATGATCGACCAGGCGGAGCGCGTCTGCGCCGAGCTCAACGTGCCCTGGAACGACCTGCGCGACGTCCACCGCCATATCATCAACGCCGAGAAGCTCGCGTCGATGGGCCAGATGGCGGCCGGCGTGGCCCACGAGCTCAACAATCCGCTGAGCACGATCCTCCTGTACACGCACATCCTCACGAGGAAGCTCGCCCAGCGCGACGACCTCAGACCACGACCTGCGAGCTCGTCGCCGAAGAGTCGCGAGCGCTGCAAGAAGATCGTCGGCAACCTGCTCGACTTCGCCCGCCAGAGCCGCGTGCACTCGAGAGCGGTCGACGTCGAAGACCTCGTGCGCATGGCGTCGACGGCGCCGCCGCCACGATGGAACCCCACGACGGCGACGAGGTGCACTTCGAGCTCGACGTCGCAGCCCGGGCTGCAGGCCGACCTCGACCGCGACCAGATCACCCAGGTCCTGGTCAACCTGATCAAGAACGGCGCCGAGGCCATGGAGGGGCGCCCCGGCGTGGTGCGCGTGAGCGCCCGCGACAGCCGAGCAGGACCGCGTGCACATCGCCGTCAGCGACGAGGGCAACGGCATCCCGCAGAGCGCGCGCGACAAGGTCTTCCAGCCCTTCTTCACGACCAAGAGCATCGGCAAGGGCACCGGGCTCGGCCTGCCGATCAGCTACGGCATCGTCAAGATGCACCAGGGCACGATCTGGTTCGACCTCAGAGACGGGACAGGGCACGACCTTCCACATCGAGCTGCCCAAGGTCCACGCGCCGACGAAAGGAGTCTAGGCGATGAGTCGCACCCGCACCGTCATGTTCGTCGACGACGACAGGGACTTCCTCGAGACCACGAGGGTGTTCTTCGAGGCGCGCGGCCACGCGGTGCTCACGGCCGAGACCTCCGAGAAGGCGCTGCGCCTGCTCGAGACGGCGACCCCCGACATCATCTTCCTCGACCTCATGATGGAGCACGTCGACAGCGGCTTCCGCCTGGGCTATCAGATCGGCAACGACGAACGCTTGCGCGGCGTGCCGCTCGTCATGCTCTCCGGCGTGGCGGCCGAGATGGGACGGCGCTTCGACGGCGAAGCCGACGGCCTGCGGGCGTGGTCGGGGCTCGACCAGTTCATCGACAAGCCGGTCACCGGCGCGCAGCTCCTCAAAGTCCTCGAGGAGCGCATCGGTACCGGCTGCGAGCAGACGACCGGCACGTCCGGCCAGGCGTAACGAAAGGCAGATCGGCATGGCCGCTGGCAGCATCCTGGTAGTCGACGACGAGTACGGCGTGCGTTCGGGCATTCGCACGATCCTCGAGATGGAGGGCTACGACGTGGGCGAGGCGGGCGACGGCGCCGAGGCTCTGGCGCTGCTGGGCGCGCGCGACTTCGACGTGGCGCTGCTCGACTACCGCCTGCCCGACACCGACGGCCTCAGCCTGCTGCAGACCATGAAGGCCGACGGCAGCAAGGCCATGGTCTGCATGATCACGGCGTACGCCAACATCGACACGGCCGTCGCCGCCACGCGCCAGGGCGTCGACTTCTTCCTGCCCAAGCCGTTCAGCCCCGAAGACCTGCTGGGCGTGGTCGAGACACTGCTGCGCCACCGCCAGGCGCGCGACGAGGCCGAGCGCCTGCGCGGCGAGCACGAGGCCAGCCTCCTGGCCCTGGCCGAAGAAAAGACTCAGACGCACTCGCTGGTGAGCTCGCTGCGCGACGCGGTGCTCGTGGTCAACCGCGAGGGCGACGCCGTGCTGGCCAACCGCGCCATGACCGAGCTCCTCGGCAAGCCCGAGAGCGAGGTGCTCATGAAGCCGGCGCGCGCCCTGCTCGGCGAGGGCGACCTGGCGCCGCTGCGCGACCAGCTCGCGGCGCCGGTCAAAGACCGCACCGTGAGCCAGCTCGACATCGACGAGCAGAGCTACATGGCGAGCATCGTCACCTTCCGGGCCGACAACGGCGAGGCCCAGGGCCGCATCCTCACGCTCTCCGACATCAGCGAGGTGCGCCGCCTGGCGACCGAGAAGTCGCGCTTCATCCGCATGATGGTCCACGAGTTGCGCGCGCCGATGGGCTCGGTCAAGGGCGTGCTCGAGGTGCTGATGGACAAGAGCCTCGGCGACGAGCTCGACCCCTATCTCGCCATGGTGGCCCGCGCCGACGCGCGCATCGACGGCCTGACCGGTCTGATCTCCGACCTGCTCTCGCTGAGCCGTATCGAGCAGACCACCGGCGACGTCGACGCCGAGCTCGTGGCGATCGCGCCTTTCGTCGACGAGGCGCTCGACCTGCAGCGCGAGACCCTGGCCGCGCGCGCCATCAGCTCTTCCGTGGCGATCCCCGCCGACCTGCCCCAGGTGCTGATCGCCGCCGACGACCTGCGACTGGTCGTGAACAACCTCGTGGGCAACGCCGTCAAGTACAACCGCGACGGCGGCGACGTGACCGTCACGGCCGCCGTGACCGACGGCTGGGTGGAGCTCGCCATCGCCGACGGCGGCCTCGGCATAGCGCCCGAGAACCTCGATCGCGTCTTCACCGAGTTCTTCCGCGAGAAGCGCGCCGAGACGCGCGAGATCGAGGGCAACGGCCTGGGCCTGGCGATCGTCAAGCGTCTGGTCGAACGGGTCGGCGGCCGCCTGCAGGTGCACAGCACCCAGGGCGAGGGCTCGACCTTCAGCGTGTTGCTGCCCGCCTGACGCGGGCCTGACTGCCGCCCACCTGAGACGGGCTTCGACGGCGCGGCGGCGGCGGCAGCCGAAGGCCCCGGCGCGAGGCCGGGCGAGGCGGGCGACGCCCCCCTCGGTTCCCCACCGAAGTCGCTCGCCCCGCCCGGCGTCGCGCCCACAACGCCGCGGGGGGCGGGCGGCGGGCCTAAAAGGCCCGCCGCCCGCCCCCCGAAAAGGAAGCGGCTGCTGGAGGTGCGCTACACGTGCAGCTGCATCGTACGGATCTCGGGATCGTCGGACGGGCTCAACTCGAAGCCCAGCGACTTGGCGAAACCCACCATGCCGTCGTTGCCGGTGGGGACCTGACCGGAGATCGCGGTGACCGACTGGTCGCGAGCGGCCTCGATCAGGGCGCTCATGAGGGCATCGCCGAGGCCACGACGCTGGTAGCTGTCGCGCACCACGATGGCGAACTCGCCCTCTTCTGAGTTGGCGGTCTCGATGGAGAGGCGGGCGACGCCCAGCATCTGCCTGTCGGCGCCCTTGCCGCCGATCGCCACGATGGCGATCTCGCGGTCGTAGTCGATGTGACAGTAACGCACCAGCATCGACTTGGTGATCTCCTTGACGGGGCCGAAGAAGCGCTGCTGGACGGTCTCGTCGGACAGCGACTCGATCATCTCACGCCACAGGTCCTCGTCTTCAGGACGGATGGCGCGCAGCTCGACCTGCTCGTTGTCGATGGTCATGTCCCAGTGGTACTTGCTGGGATACATCGAGATGATCAGGTGCGAGCCGGCCTTGCCGGCTTCGCTGGGGGCGATCATGACGCGCGCGTCGAGCGCGGCCAGACCGTCGGGGCGCACCTGCAGCGGGTTGACGTCCATCTCGCTGATCTCGGGGAAGTCGACCAGCAGGTAGCTCGCCTTGACGAGGGTCTGCTCGAGGGCCTCCATGTCGACCGCCGCGCTGCCGCGCCAACCGCGCAGCAGCTTGGAGACCTTGGTCTCGCCGATGAGCGTGCTGGCGAGAGCCTGGTTCAGCGGCGGGAAGTCGACCGCGACGTCGCGGAAGAGCTCGACGCCGGTGCCGCCCATGCCGAACATGATGGCCGGCCCGAACGTGCGGTCCTTCTTGGCGCCGATGATCACTTCGATGCCGCCGCGCGACATGGCCTGCACGGCCACGCCCAGGATCTTGGCGTCGGGCTTGGCCTTGGTCACGCGCTCCATGATGGCCGCGAACTGCTTGGCCGCCTCGGCGCCGGAGCGGATGTTGAGCGCGATGCCGCCCACGTCTGACTTGTGGGTGATGTCGTGCGAGAGGATCTTGATGGCCACCGGGAAGCCGATCTCTTCGGCCTTGGCGGCACATTCCTCGGCGGTGGCGGCGTGCACCGTCTTGACCGTGGGGATCTCGTAGGCCTCGAGCACGTTCTTGGCCTCGATCTCGCTCAGGGTGGTGCGGCCGTCGGCGGCGACTTCGGCGAAGATCTTCTTGACCGCTTCGCGGTCGGGAGTGAACGACGGCAGGATGTCGTCGGGCGTCTCGTAGATCGTCGCCAGGCTCTTGGTGTGCTGGTACATGTAGAGGTAGGCGCGCACCGCGTCTTCGGGGGTGCCGAAGGTCGGCACGTGGGCGGCCCGCAGGTGGCGGATGCCCTCGGCTACCTTGATCTCACCCATGAACGAGGTGAGCATGGGCTTCTCGGGATGCTGCCGGGCGACCTCGATCAGGGAATCGGCGGTCTCCGTGGGATAGCTCATGGCCTGCGGTGTGAGGATGGCCATGACGCCGTCGCAGTTGGGGTCGTCCATCATGGCGGCGGCTGCCGCGGCGTAGCGCTCGGCGGGGGCGTCGCCGCCCACGTCGACCGGGTTGCCGAACGCGGCGAAGCCGGGCAGGCACTCCTTGAGGCGGGCGACCGTCTCGGGAGCCAGGTCGGCGAGCTCGCCGCCGAGGGCCAGCAGACGGTCAGAGGCCATCACGCCGGGACCACCGGCGTTGGTGACGATGCCCAGCTTGGGGCCGCGCGGGCTCGAGACCCGCGACAATGCTTCGCTCGCGTCGAAGAGGTCTTCGATCTCGTCGACGCGCACCGCGCCGGCGCGGCGGAAGGCCGCACTGTAGAGCGTGTCGTCGCCGGCGATGGCGCCGGTGTGCGAGGCGGCCGCGAGGGCCGAACGGGCCGTGCGGCCCGACTTGACCACGATGATCGGCTTGGTCTTGGCGAAGTGGCGCGCCGCGCTCATGAACTTGCGGGCATCGGAGAGCGCCTCGATGTAGATGATGATCGAGCTCGTGTCGGGGTCGGCGCCGAAGTAGTCGATCAGGTCGCCGAAGTCGACGTCGCACATGGAGCCCACCGACACGAAGGCCGAGAAGCCCACCTTGTTGGCGCTGGCCCAGTCGAGCACCGCGGTGCCCAGCGCGCCCGACTGGCTGATGAAGGCCACGCGGCCGGCTTCGGGGACGGTCTCGGCGAAGGTGGCGTTGACGCTGCACGACGGGCGTACGTAGCCCAGGCAGTTGGGGCCGACGATGCGCAGGCCGTAGGACTTGGCGGTGGCGACGACCCGCTCTTCGAGGTCTTTGCCGCCGGCGCCGGTCTCTTTGAAGCCCGCCGTGACGATGACGGAGCTGGCTACGCCGGCTTCGCCGCACTCGCGCACGACGTCGAGCACGAACTTGGCCGGCACGGCGATGATCGCCAGGTCGACCTTGTCGGGCACTGCGGCGATGTTCGGGTAAGCGAGGATGCCCTGGATGGCCCGCGCCCTGGGGTTGACCGGGTAGACGACGCCCTGGTACTGCGCGCCGATCAGGTTGCGGGTCAGGATGTAGCCGACCGAACCCGGCGTGTTCGACGCACCGATGACGGCGATCGACTTGGGGTTGAAGAGGTTTTCGAGGTTACGAGTGCTCATGTGGCAATAACTCCCTTTTGACTCAGAACCGCAGGTACGAGTCTGCGTACAGGACCCGATTGTGCAGCATGCGGTAGGTCTTGAGGATCGCCAGCTGGTCGGCGTCGTCGGTGTCGACGAGGTCTTCGTCGAGGTCGCCCATGAGCGCCGTCGCGTCGTAGAGCGCGAGCACGAGGCGGCCGACAGGGGTCGAGTCGTCGCGGCTCTCGATGATGCGGATCCAGTCCATCTGCAGCGCGTCGTGCGGATCGGCGATGGCGGTGTCGAGACCGGCGGCCATCAGCATCACGAGGAAGGTGCGGTTGATGAGCGGGCGCGTCTCGGGCGGGCAGCCGTTGGAGATGTTCGACAGGCCGACCGTGGTCGTCGGGGCGGGATCGCTGACCATCTTGAACATGCGGATGGCTTCGACCGACGCCTGGGCGACGTCCTGGTTGCAGGTCACGGTGAGGACCAGCGGGTCGAGATAGACGTCTTCGACGGGCAGGCCGGCGGCTTCGGCGGCAGGCAGCAGCGACTCCATGGCGATCCCCACGCGACCGTCGGAGGTCGTGGGGATGCCGTCGACGCCCATGGTGAGGGCGATGACGCCGGCGCCATACTTGGCGGCGAGCTGCATGATCGGGTCGAGGCGCTCGGGATCGGCCGAGGCGGAGTTCAGGATGGCCTTGTTGCGGCAGACCTTGAGGCCGGCTTCCATGGCGGCGAGGTTGGTCGTGTCGAGCGACAGCGGCACGTCGGTGATATCCTGCACGGCCTCGACGATCCAGGGCATGACTTCGTGACCGAACTTGCGCTGCGGCCCGATGTTCAGGTCGAGGATGCCGGCGCCCGCGTCGACCTGTTCCTTGGCGATCTTCTGGATGTGAGCCGCGTCGCGGGCCTCGATGGCCTCTTTGACGCGCGGAGAGATGATGTGGATAGTCTCACCGATGATCAGCACTGAGGGTCTCCTTTCGCAGTTGAGGGAGGATCCGGTCGACCAGCGGCCGGAGGCCCTCGTACACGTCATTGTCTTGTGGCGCCTCAACGACCGCCTTGCCCTGCGCGTCGAGGCGGGCGATGGTCGCGTCGGCCTGGAAGGTAGCCGCTAGATTGAGGCCGAGCTCGTTGACGGTGCGCTCGAGCTCGGGAGTGATCGCGCCGTTGGCGCGATTGATGATGAGGTAGTGCGCGCCGACCTCGGTCTTGAGCTCGTCGATCAGCGACACGACGCGGCCGGCGGTCGTGAGTCCGCGCACCGACGGGTCGCTCACCACGAGCAGCACGTCGACGTCGCGGGTCGTGCGCCGGCTCAGGTGCTCGAGGCCGGCTTCGTTGTCTATCACGACGATCTCGTAGCTTGCCGAGATGCGGTCGACGATCGTGCGCAGCATGTTGTTGGCAGCGCAGTAGCAGCCCGGACCTTCGGGGCGCCCCATGGCGAGCAGATCGACGCCGTCGCTCTCGACGATGCTTGCGTTGATCTCGTAGTCGAGCAGGTCCTGCTTGGCGATGCCCGGCTCGAGCTTGCCCTTGCGCGCCTTGTCGCCCGTGTCTTCGCGGATGTCGCCGACCGTACGCTCGAGCGGCAGGCCGAGCACGGTGTTCAAGTTGCTCGCCGGATCGGCATCGATGGCCAGGATGGGTCCGTGCCCCTGCTCTTTCAGCAGCTTGATCAGCAGCCCGGCGATGGTCGTCTTGCCGGTGCCGCCCTTTCCTGCGATGGCGATCGTCACCGTCATGTGGTCACTCCTTCGCTTCTCGTGGGTTGCCGGATCACTGCACTCGCCGCCTTCGCCTTGCGGCGTTACGCGACGCCTACCGCGTCGGCGCAATCGCGTCCGGCGAGGAGCGCCTGCACCGACGGGAACGCATTCAGGTCGGTGTGCGGCAAGAAGAGCGCCGACGTGTATTCGTCCATGAACGAGTTGTCGGCCGACAGCTCGAGGTACGTCATGCCGTTGGCCACCTCGTGCACCTCGCGGCCCGCGTCGACGGCCAGCATGGCCATGTAGGCGCCGAGCGCGCTGGTGTTGCCCAGGAACTTGAAGCGCTCCACGGGCAGGTCGGGGAGCAGGCCGATCTGCATCGGCCTTCTCGACGTTGATGAACTGCCCGAAGGCGCCGCCGATCAGGAACTGCTCGACGTCGGCGATGTCGACGCCGACGCTGCGGCAGAGCACCGAAAATCCGGCGTACATGGCGGCCTTGGCGCGGACCAGGCTGTCGACGTCGGTCTCGGTCAGCACGATGTCTTTGCCTGAGGCCGTCTCGTGAGCCCCACGCTACCACGTACTCGCGGCCGTGCTCGCCTTCTCTGATGCGCGGCGTGTCCAAGTCGTCGGCGAAGCGTCCGCCCTTGAGGAGCGCACCGGTCACGAAGAGCTCGGCCAGCAGGTCGATGAGGCCGCTGCCGCACAGTCCCTGCGGCGGCGTGTCTTCGACCGTACGGAACGTGGGCTCGTAGTGGTGCTGTCGATCCAGATGTCCTCGATGGCGCCGCTGGTGGCCCGCATGCCGCTCTCGACGCCGCCGCCCTCGAAGGCCGGACCGGCCGAGCAGGCGCAAGCGATGAGCCAGTCGCTGGTTGCCCAGCACGATCTCGCCGTTGGTGCCGATGTCGATGAACAGCGTGAGCTTGTCGGTGGCGAACATGCCCGCTCGACAGCACGCCGGCGATGATGTCGCCGCCCACGTAGCTGCCCACCGCCGGCATGAGGAAGACCTGAGCCTGCGGATTGACGCGCAGGCCGAGCTCGGCCGGCGACAGCATGGGGGGCAGCCGAGTATGGTCGGTATGTAGGGCTCCTCGCGCAGGTACTGGGGTCGAGGCCGAGCGAGCAGGTGGGTCATCACCGTGTTGCCGGCGACGGTTCGACCTGTGGATCTCGCGTGCGCTCGATGCCGGTGCGCGCCTGCGAGCTCGTCGATGAGCTCGTTGATGGTGCCCACGACGAGCTTCTGCAGGCGCTCCAGGCCGCCCTTGCCGCGCTGCGCGTAGACGATGCGGCTGATCACGTCGTCGCCGCAGGACGATCTGCTTGTTGTAGGCGCTGGCCGAGTCGACGACCTTGCCGTGAGTCGAGGTCGACCAGGTAGGCCACGACGCTGGTGGTGCCGACGTCGACGGCCAAGCCGTAGGCGCCGCGCTCGGCGTGCGCCGCATCGACCGCGACGACGCGCGGCGAAAGCCGGTCTTCGCCGTCGAACTCGGAGGTCTCGAGCTTGACCGAGACCTTCCAGTCGGCGGCGCGCAGGGTGTGGCCGAGGCCACGCACCACGTCGAGCGGCGCCCTCACCCCGGAGATGCCGGACTGACGGGCGAGCTCGCGAGTGAGACGGTCGAGGTCGCTCGTGTTGTCGGCCAGCGACGGCGGCTCGACGACGATCGTCTCGGTGCGGATGGGCGGGTCGTTCTGCCAGTCGCCGTAGGCCTCGAGCAGGTCGGGCTGCGCGTGGCTGTGGCCCATCTGGCGGAGCTTCTTCTTGCCCCGCCGGGGAACGACCACGGTGACCTGCTGCTCGTCGCCGGCGACGGCGCCGTCAGCGGCGCCGTCGCCCGGTCCGACGAAGGTCTGACAGCAGAGCGCGAAGCCGTCGGCCTCTTCGTCGGGGGTCAGACGGGCGTTGTTGCGGGCGCGCAGCGGGCCATCCTCGGCGCCTTCGCCGAGCTGGACCTTGCAGCGCCCGCAGCGGCCCTGGCCGCCGCAGGGGGCGTCGATCTCGACGCCCGCCTCGGCGGCCACGTCGAGCAGGCTGGCGCCCTGCTCGGCCAGGACCGTTACTCCCGCGGGTTCGAACTCAACCAGCAGCGACACTGTCGGCCTCGCGCGCTCACCGCACGACCGCTCTTCTGTGTGCCGCCGTTGCTCACGACGCGGCCCAGGCTGTCTTCAGGTAGCTCGGGATGTCGGCCGCTTCGCGGGGTCCGACCATGATCTGCCAACCGGGCAGCTCCTCTTCGCACTCGCCGGAAAGGCTGGCGACGTGGCCCGGGATGACCAGCTTCTTGTGGTCGAGAGCTTGGCCTCGATGCCCGAGTCCTTGACCGTCTTGGCGATCTTCAGGGCGTCGAACTTGCCGGCCGCCCAGGCGGTGAGCACCGACTGGCCGTCGGCGTCGGCGACGAGCAGCCAACACGGCTTGCCGCTGCCTTCGACCTCGCCCGACACGCTGAAGTACGTGAGCGAGAAGTTGGTCGTCATGAGCAGCGGGCTGTCGGGACCCGGAGTACCGACCTGATAGAGCTTGGGCTCCACCTGGATGGGCTTCTGGGGGTCGGTGTAGATGTTCTGGCGCAGGGCGATGAGCGGGTAGAAGAGCGCCGGGTCGACGTGGTCGAGGACCACGAGGCCGGCGTACTTGCAGATCGCCGAGCTGGCCTGGGCGGCTTCGTCGTAGAGGTCGTCGCGGCCGCAGTAGGCCATGATCGGGAAGCCGAGCGAGCGCAGGTTCTTCTTGAGCGCGAGACGGCGCAGCAGCGTGGCCATGGCAAGGCCGTCGCGCAGGTTCTCGGTGGCCGGGTCGACGACGATGTCGAGCACGCCGGCGCCGCTCACCTGAGCGGAGAGCTCAGCCAGGCCGTCGAGGCTGTCGGCACGGATGGCCAGCGGGCACTCGGCCTTCTTGGCGAGGTCGGCCATGGCCTGCCAGTTGGCGGCGGTGGCGGCGTGGATGAGGGGCTTCTCGGCGCCGACGATGGCCAGCGCGCCTTCGATGGCGGCCGGGTCGCTGGAGCTCAACACGAGCGGCGTGCCGGGGCAGGCCGCGTGGACCGTCTCGACGGCCTTGACGAAGGTGGCGGCGTCGCCGGCGTGGGCCTCGATCAGCAGGCCGTTCAGGGCCAGCGTCATGCCGACGCGCTCGACGGCGTACTCAGAGGCCGCCTTGGCGCGCTCGGCCAAGTCGGCGGCGTCGTCCTGGACGCGGATGAGCAGTGCCGTCTCGTGGACGAACGTCTTCTCGTGACGGAACAGTACGGTCTCGTTGCCGACCGCGAACGTGCGCTCACCGGCGCCGACCGTGATCAGACGGATGGGCGGCGCGGAAGCCGCGTCGAGGCTGGTCCGCGTCTCTTCGGTCACGTAGGGGCATTTAGCGAGCTCGGTGCCCTTCTGGGCGAGCTTCATCGCAAAGGCGAGACAGGTAGGAAAGCCGCACTCCTTGCAGTTGGTCTGCGGCAGGAGCTTGTAGATTTGAAGACCACTCAGCGCCATGTCGGATCACCTCTCCTTTCAGATTGCCGGGGTGGCGGCGGCGAGCGCGTCGGGGATACCGGCGCTCATGAGCTCGTCGATTGCCTTCTTGACCCGGTCGATAGCGGCGGGATGGCGCAGCGTGACGATGTCGGCGCCCGATTGCAGCAGCGTGATGGCGGTCGAGATCTCCCAGATGACTCCCCGGGTCTCGAAGTCGCCCCACTCCGCCGGCACGCCGTCGGGAGAGCGTGATTCCTTCTGACGCCACGACTCTTCGCCGACCGTGCAGACCATGGGCTGCTGGGTCATCGAATCGCCCATGAGGGC
The DNA here is from genome assembly GCA_963753695.1 of uncultured Actinomycetes bacterium. GTDB lineage: Bacteria > Actinomycetota > Thermoleophilia > UBA2241 > UBA2241 > Bog-752. The sequence goes on along the minus strand of CAVWDG010000005.1, from coordinate 14,148 downwards.
GGCGAGGCGCAGGCGTTCCATCACCGAGTAGGTGTACTCAAGACCGTAGCCGAGGGCGCCGGTCGTGGGGTCGACCATGACGCGCTCGAGGTCGAGGCCCATGTCGTTGATGAGGATGTTCAGCTGCTTGGCCATGTTGACGTCGATCGGCGACTGGCCGATGACGACGTGACCGTTGCCCAGCGCGCCGGCGACGATCGTGCGGTAGTTCTTGTCGAGGCAGTTGGCCAGACCGATGCACTCGCCCTTGGTCGCGTCGGCGACCGCTACGAGGACCTCGTTGTCTTTGTCGGCCACGCCGGGACCATAGACGATCAGCGGCACGCCGACGGCGGCAAGGACGGCCTTGACGGTCGCCACGGCCTCAGCGGCGGTACGGTCGCCGTGATCGGGGTGACAGGCGCGCAGCTGCAGGGAGAGCAGCTCGGCGCCGGCCTCGACGGCCTTCACGGCCCAGGCGGCCGGGTCACGCGCGTCGTCGCCCCAGGCCGCGAGCAGCGCCGGCGACCAGTCTTCGGGGTAGCAATCGTGGATCTCGACGGCGACCGCCGGCTTGTTGGGCATAGCCCCTTCGAACTGCAGGAAGGGCAGGGTGGCCTCTCCGCCGACCGTGACGGTCGAGGTACGCGTGCCGCCGTCGCTCGTGGCGCCCAGCGTCACCTCGCGGACGGTCCCCGACCACTTCTCCCTGGGAATCTCGACTGTTGCCATTTTCTGTTGCTCCTTCTTCCTTAGAACGCTTAAAAGAGAGGATCCATTGCGAGGGCGGGGTGGCTCTTTTCTTCGAGGTAAGGCAGCAGGTCCTCGACCGAGGTCGCCACACGCTCGTCGGCGATCTTGTCGAGGAGGTCGGGCACGCCTTCGCGCTCGCAGACTTCCTGGAGCTCCGCAGCCATCGATTCCTTGAGGAAGCTGCTCATCCAGACGATGCGCTTGATGCCGCCGTCGGCCGGAATGAACTTCTTGCTGGTCAGGTAGAACTTGCCCATGCCCATCATGCCTGGGGTCTGCATACCGCCGCCGGCGGTGCCGGCGAGGGTCGAGAAGGTCATGCCGCACGGGGTCATGCTGGGGTCTTCGCGGCTGACGAGCATGAAGCCGTTAGCCTCGGGCACGAGCACCATGATGCATTCGAAGCAGCCGCACGAGGTCATCGGAGCTTCCATGATCGAGTAGAAGGTCACGCGATCGACCGTCTGGTTGGAGTGCTGGTAGATGAACTCGTTGGGGCCCGAGAACTCGCCGGTCACCGCGTCGATGCAGGTGCCCTTGGGCACCGGCTGGTTGGGGCCGGTCGGGTTGATCTCGTACGAGGCCTTGCAGTCGAGCCAGTTGTAGGCGCCGCACAGGCCGACCCGCTCGGGGTTGACCACGCAGACGTGGCTCGGTGCGAAGCTCTGGCAGAGCAGGCAGCTGTAGAAGGTGTCGACCGACTCGTCGGTCAGGGTGGCGATGCGTTCGTTGCGCTCGCGATAGGCCGCCCTGGCGGTGTCGAGCAGTTCGTCCAACTGCGTGTCCTCGGTGACCAGCGTGACCTGCACCTTGTCGACGATGTTGCCGAACACATCGTGGATACGGGCGTGGATGAGCTTGCCGAAGTGCTCCATGCGGAAGCCCTTGTCGAAGGCGGCGCTGCTCACGCGGATCCAGGTGATGTCGCGCTGGCCGGCGTGCTGCACGCCTTCAGCCATGTTGAGGAAGTAGTGGAACTGGCGCTCGATGATCGACTCGAAGTCGGTCTGCATCTTGCGGCCTGCCACGTCGACCACGATGCCCAGCGACATGGCGCCGCCGACCTCGCAGGTGTCGAGGTCCTTGCCCACGATGGTGACCTTGCCGTCCTCGACTTCGTCGGACGGCTTCATGCGCAGGAACTCGAAGCAGCGCGCACGCTTGCCGCCGAACTCCATTCGCAGGCCTTCCTTGCGCACGCGCTCGCCCTCGAAGGCCGAGCCGAAGGCGACGGGGATCGGCACCTTGTTCATCTTGATCTTGACGCCGCGCACTTCGATGCAGCGCTGGATGAGCTTCTCGGCGCGCTCCATGTCGTCGGCGCCGGGGATCTCGTCGAAGGGCATCGAGACGACGTGCTCGTACTGGGTGACGCCGGTCGGCAGGATCTGCGGGATGCGGGTGTCGGCCACCACGGGGAAGCCGTACGAGATGGCGCCGGCGGCCGTAGCGTACTTGAGGTCGTCGACCTCGCCGAGCGCCAGCACCCAGGCGAACACGCGGTTCTTGTTGTAGAGCATGATGTCGCGCGCCTTGCCGGCTTCCATGCCGCCGAAGGTGAGCGCCGAGCGGGCCGCGAAGCCCAGGGCGTAGATCGCCGACGCCGTGTCGGTGCCGAAGGGCACCGTGAAGGTGTCGTAGCCGAGCTGGATGCCCTCTTCCATGAGCTGATGGATGATGCTGCGGCCGTTCACGTTGCCCGACAGGAAGATCAGGATGCCGCGGCTCTGCAGCTCGCGCACGATCTTGACGGCCACTTCGTTGCTCTTGGCGCAGCCCACGATGGCGCAGAAGCCGGGCATGCGGCCGTCGACCAGCTGGATGCCCCAGGTACGGAGCTGGATGTCGTCGATGGGCCCGTTCAGCAGGGCCTGGTCGCCGTGCACGAAGGTGCTCGCGTCGGCGCCGACGCGCTCGGCGCCGGACAGAAAGCCGCCGAGCTTGATGCGCTGCGGCTCGAGGCCCTCAGCGAAGCGCACGCCTTCGAGCGCCTCTTCGGCGAACAGCGTGGCGATGCCCGAGTCGAGCGTCTCGCCCAGGTAGGGCAGCCACATCTTCTCGGCGGGCGTGGGGTGCAGGAGCGACTTGGCGCGCTCGATCACGGCCGGCAGGTCGCCGAGCTTCTCGACCTTCTGGCCGGTGAAGGCGTAGATCACCGGCAGGAAGTAGGCGGTGTTGGTAAAGGCGACCGGCGCGTCGGGACCGAGGCGTTCGAGCGCCCCTTGCAGGGCCTCCTCGGCCTCGCCGACCATACGGGCGGCCCCTCTGATGGCGCTTGTCGCGACGAAGCGGGACATGTCAGGCCTCCGTAGCGTCGACGTGGGCGTGCTCGTGTGCGTGATCGTGGTCGTGGTCATGCGTGAGGTCGTGCGTGCCGTCGGCGGGCTTGCCGCCGCGGCCAGCGAGCTGGTTCTTGACGGCCTCGAAGTAGAGCGTGTCGCCGCTGGCCCCGAACTGCGTGGGGTCGTAGGCAGGCAGCTTGAGGTCGGCGCGCTTGCCGTCGATCAGCTCGAGTGAACGCTCGAGCATCTTCTCCCAGTCGGGCTCGAACTCGAGTGAGCCGCCGAGGAGCTCTTCCCAGCCTGTGGTCATGAGGCGCGTGACCTCGCTCGAGGCGCGCACCGGGCTGCCGACGCCGAAGATGACGTGGGCGCCGGAGGCGGCGAAGTAGGTGCCGATGGCGACGGCCTTCTCACACATCCACTCGGGGCACAGACCGACGGCCGGCAGATCGTCGATGTCTTCGCCCAGGCCGCCTTCGGTGGCCACCTGAGTGAGCACCGTGAGGATGCGCGAGTTGTCGACGCAGGAACCGAGGTGGAGCACCGGCGGAATGCCGATGGCCTCCATGACCTCGCGCAGGCCGGGGCCCGCCGCGTCGAGGATCTCGGGGGAGAGGTAGCCGGCCTTGGCGCCGGCGGTGGCGGCGCAACCGGTCACCACGACCATCACGTCGCGGGCGATGAAGCTCTTGATGAGCTCGACGATGGCGAGGTCCTGAGGCACGCGGGCGTTGTTGCAGCCCACGATGCCGGCCAGGCCGCGCACGCGGCCGGCGATGATGGCTTCGTTCAGGGGCTTGAAGGAGGCGCGGTGGAAGCCACCCTGCATGTAGTTCAGGTATTCGTGGCTGAAGCCGGCGACCAGCGGCTCGTGGTAATCGGGAATGTGGATCGGGCCGCGGTTGGCGTAGTTGTCGATCGCCATGCGCACCAGCGTCTTGGCGACGTCGAGCGCGGTGTCCTCGGTGAACTCGACGTGCTCGGCGCCGGCGATGCGCGCCTTCGGCGAGGTCGTGACGAGCTTGGTGTGGAAGCGCTTAGTGAGCGGCGACAGCGCCTGCATGATGCACTGCACGTCGACCACCATGAGCTCGACGGCGCCGGTCAGCACGGCCAGCTCCTGATGCAGGAAGTTGCCCGCCGGCGGAATGCCGTAGCGCATGAGGATCTCGTTGGCGGTGCAGCAGATGCCGGCGAGCTGGATGCCCTCGGCACCCTTGGACTTGGCGTAGGCGACGAGCTCGGGGTCGCGCGACGCCTGCACCATCATGGACGACAGCGTGGGCTCGTGGCCGTGCACGACGACGTTGACGTGGTCGGCCTTGAGCACGCCCAGGTTGACCTCGGAGGTCAGCGGCGAGGGCGTCCCGAAGAGGATGTCGGAGATGTCGGTGGACAGCATCGCCCCGCCCCAGCCGTCGGCCAGGGAGCAGCGCAGCGCGCTCTTCAGGATGTTCTCGGCATCGAGGTCGACGCCCTCGTGGGTGCGGTGCATGACCTCGGCGATCTCGCGGTCCACGGCGCGCGGCGTGAGGCTCAGGCTCTTCCAGATGGCCTGGCGCTTGGCCGTGGCGCGGTGGGTGTAGACGATCTCGCCGTGCGCCTGGCCGAACTGCGCCAGCGCGACCTCGGCGACATCGTGGGCGATCTCGTTGACCGTCTTGCCCGCGGTGTCCACGTTCAGGTAGCCCGCGACGACCATGAGCTTCTGCTCGTCCTTGATGGTGAAGTCGCTCTCGCCGCTCGATGCGGCGAGCAGCGTGTGGGCCATGTCGCGGCCGTGGTCGGAGTGGGCGGCGACGCCGCCGGCGACCTGACGCGCGAAGTGGCGCGCGGCGATGGTGCCCATGTCGGCGCCACAGACGCCGGTCTTCTCTTCGGCGTCCTTACCGACCAGGCGGCAGGGGCCCATGCTGCAGATGCGGCAGCAAGCGCCCGACTCGCCGATGGGGCAGGGCTTCATCTTCTCGGCGCGCGAGAACGCTGTGTCGATGCCGGCCTCGTCGGCGACCTGCAGCATCTCGAGCGCAGCCGGGTCGATGCTCTTGGGAGGGGTCGGCTCTGCACCAGCTGGCGCAGCCGGATCGACGGTCTTCACTTCTCCCATCAGTCAACTCCTTGCAGTCAGAGTGGGCGACCGGCGACCGGCCGCGCACGGGCGCGATCAGTACTTGCGGTGGTCTCCGGACATGGCGAGGTCGACCGGATTGGTGGCCGTGACGCGCGAGCCGCTGGTGGCCCAGGCGCGCGCGGCGTCGGCGGCGAGCGCCTTGCCGGTGAGGGCGTCGTCGGTCACGTCGCCAAGGGCGTAGCCCGCGTCGCTGAGCGCCGCGACGATCGCCTCACGGGTCGTCTTGGCCGGGTCATAGGCGATCGTCGCCGTATGATGCAGCGCCGACACCTCCAGCTTCTCGATCCCTTCGAGCGACAAGATCGCACCCCGAACGGCCAGCGTATGGTGGTCCGCCCACAACAGGGGGATGGTGAGCACTGTCTCCTCCACGACTCCTCCTCCTACTCGCGGCGGTCGCCGTCGACGGCGGGGCTTCCCTTACCGTCGACAGTCGCGCCATGAAAATTGGTTACGTCATTCACAGTGAACGTGTTCACAGTAGTGTTGAAAAAAAGCGTTCCCGCGCGCGGCAGGCAGGCCGGCCCGAGCGTTTGCGGGCGCGTCAGACTGCCGTCGTTCTTGCATGGTCCCGCCTTTGAGCGCATGGTGCCACCCGTTTCGGTCTTCTGGTTCAAAGATACTCTCCATGCTTCGTGCTGTGATTCTATTCACAGTTGGGGCGTTGTCAACCCGGTTTCTGTGATTTGAGCCTGAGCGGCGTGAAAGAACTGCAAATCAGCCATAGTGTGCATTTCGTCACAGGTCCGCGCTGCGGGCGGCGCCGCGCGGTGGGCGGCAGGCACGGGCCGGGCGCGACCTGGCGCGGCCCGCCTCGCGCGCGCCTCGCGCGGGCGGCAAGAGAGGCGAGCGGCGGCGCAGCAGACAGGCCAAGGGGCTAGCGCGCACCGATCAGGCCTTCGCGGCTCAAGTAGTCGAGGCTCGCCGCCACGCCGTCGGGCGTGTGTGTGCGCGCCTCGTCGGCATCCCGGCCGCCGGCCGGGAAAGAGCTAGCTTTTGACGGCGACCAGCGAGACGCCCAACGCGGCTTCGACGTCCTTGATGCGGGCGACCTGGTCGTCGCCGATCGTGGCGGGCTCGGCGGCATGACAGGCGAACGCCAGCAGGGGGGCTCCCAGGTCCTTTTCGAGCGCGCCGATCTCGTCGAGCTGCTTCTGGCCGAGCTTGGTGGCAAGGCTGCACAGCATGGTCGCGGCTCCTTCTTCGTCGGGCTCACCGGTCGCCGAGTCGGCTACCCGCAGGCGGCGCAACGCACGCCGGTGGTGCTGGGGTGACCGTCAACGGCTGACCGTGAACGAGTCAGCCGCGCGCGAGAGCGCCCCCATAGGCGCGCGTGGCGAGACCCTCGCCGTCGAGGCGCTCGAGGTCGCGGCGGATCGTCATCTGCGACACGCCCAGCGCCGCGCTGAGCGAGGAGACACGCACCGAGCGCCGCTCGCGAAGCAGCTCGACGATGTCCGCCCGGCGCTCGGCGGCGCGGGCCTGGCGCAGGCCGCGGACGCAGCGCGCCCGGCCGGCGCGCGCGTGGTCATCGTGGGCGGGCGCCGCCGAGTGGGCGGGCGCCGGCGAGTGGACGGGCGCCGGGGAGTGCGCGCTGCGGGCCATCAGAACTCGATCCCGGCGCGGGCCTGCACGCCTTGGCGATAGTAGTGCTTGACCTCGCGCATCTCGGTGACCAGGTCGGCGCGGTCGAGCACCGCCCGAGGCGCGCAGCGGCCGGTGATGACGAGCTCGACCGCCGGCGGACGCGCCTCGATCAGAGCCACGCACTCGGCTTCGGTGAGCAGGCCGAACCAGAGGGCCACGTCGAGCTCGTCGAGCACGACCAGGGCGTTGGCGCCCGAGGTGAGCGCGGCCGTCGAGCGCGTCAGACCATCGCCGGCGTGGCCGCGGTGTCGCTGGGTGACCTGGTCGCGACGGACGCAGCCAGGGTCGCCGAACTGCTCGACGACGACGAGCGGGTTGTCGCGCAGCGCCGCGATCTCGCCGTAGGGGCTGCCCTTCATGAACTGGCCGACGTAGACGCGCTTGCCGTGACCGGCGGCCCGCAGGGCAAGGCCGAAGGCCGCCGTCGTCTTGCCTTTGCCCTCCCCCGTGTAGACGTGCACGTAGCCGCGCCCGCCGGCGGGCGCCGGGGCGGCGCCCACGCCCGCCTGGTCGAGCCGCGTGGGGGAGTCGTGCCTGTCCATGATCGCGCGCATGTCGTCTCCTTCGTCTAAGGCCTTGGCGCCCGGGCGCCGAGCAACGACGCGCAACGACAAACGAGGCGAGGGGGCAAGGCCGCAGCCACCGCGGCGGCCGTGACCGCGACACGACCCGGCCGCAAAGGCCTGGGCCGCGGCTGGTCGACCGCAGATGATGGCAGCCGGTCCTCCCGCGAGGCAAAGCCGTCAGCGTCTCCCTGGGGGCCCGTCTCCTGGCTTGCCGCTTGGCAGCCTACTAGTGCCGTCGAGCGACTTCGTCGTCGCCGCCCAGGCAGGCTTGACTAACGTCTCGCGCCTAGTCGCGCCTTCCCGTCTTGCGGTGTCGCCTTGCGGCGAAGAGACAGTGGCGTACCGGCGGCGTTCGTCAGCGGTCACAGTTGCGGGGCAGCACCGGTCTTGCACCGGTTTCCGTGCGCCTCCAAGGGTTACATGAGAAACATTATCAAGTACTGCCAGAGGCAGTCAAGGCCTCGCCTGCAACGGCCGTCGGCGACGCTCCAGATCCCCCGGTTTCGCAGCGGGTATGCTTTCCTAACGAATGAAGACCTTCTGGCGCATCACCAAACTCCTGGCCGACTACCCTTGGCTCGTGTTCGTGGGCTTCAGCACGGCCCTGCTGCAGACGGCGGCGACGCTCGTCATACCCTGGCTCACCCGCGGCGTCATCAACAAGGCCCTCCTGCCCGGCAAGACGAGTCTGCTGATCGAGTACGGCCTGGCGCTGCTCGGCATCGGCGTGCTGCGCTTCGGCTTTGCCGTGGCGCGTCGCCTGTCGACCGGCAAGATCAGCCTCGCTATCGAGTACGACCTGCGCAATCGCATGTGGGCCCACCTGCTGCGCCAGCCCTTCGGCTACTTCGACCGCTGGCCCACCGGACAGCTCATGTCGCGCGCCATGGCCGACATTCAGAACGTACGCATGTTCCTGGGCTACGGTCTCATCTTCTTCACCACCAACGTGTTCTCGATGCTCGCCGTCACCGTGCTCATGTTCGTGCTCAACTGGCAGCTCGCCCTGGTCAGCCTGGCGTTCCTGCCGCTGCTCCTCATCGTGACGCTGCGCTTCAGCCGCCGCCTGCAGCCCATCCTGCGTGACGTACAGCAGAAGATCGCCGACGTCACCGAGACCGCCGAAGAGAACGTGACCGGCTCGCGCATCGTGCGCATCTTCGCCCGCGAAGACGACGAGCTCGCCAAGTTCTCCGACCGCAGCACCCGGGTCTTCGAGGCCGAGGTGAGCGCCGCCCGCATCAGGGCGCTCTACATCCCGCTGATCGGCTTTCTGCCCAACCTGGCCATCGTCGTGCTGCTCTACGTGGGCGGCCGCCAGGTCATAGACGGCAGCCTCAGCCTGGGCAGCCTCGTGGCCTTCTACAGCTACCTGCTGCTGCTCATCTACCCGGCCCAGGTGATCGGCTGGCTCACCGGCCTGGCGCAGCGCGCCATCGCGTCGGGCCACCGCGTCTACGAGATCCTCGACGCGCCCATCGAGATGGTCGAGGCCGACCGCCCCACGGCGCTCTCCGCCGTGCGCGGCGAGGTGCGCTTCGAGGGCGTGTCGTTTGCCTACGGCGAACGGCAGGTCCTGACCGACATCGACCTGGACGTGCCGGCCGGCCGCACCATCGCCCTGGTGGGCCACACCGGCTGCGGCAAGACCACGCTCACCAACCTGGTGCCGCGCTTCTACGACGCCGCCGCCGGGCGCGTGCTCATCGACGGCCACGACGTGCGCGACGTGCGCCTGGCCGACCTGCGCGGCCACATCGGCGTCGTCACCCAGGACCCGTTCCTGTTCTCGACCACGGTCGCCGACAACATCCGCTTCGGCCGGCCCGACGCGAGCGACGCCCAGGTGCGCGAGGCCGCCGAGCGCGCCCAGGCGGCCGGCTTCATCGAGGCCCTGCCCGACGGGTACGCGACCGTCGTCGGCGAGCGCGGCCTGACCCTGTCGGGCGGCCAGCGCCAGCGCATCGCGATCGCCCGGGCGCTGGTCGTCGACCCCCAGATCTTGATTCTCGACGACGCCACCTCGAGCGTCGACTCAGAGACCGAGTTCAAGATCAGGCGCGCCCTCGTCGAGGTCATGAAGGGCCGCACCACCTTCATCATCGCCCACCGTCCCTCGACCATCTCACTCGCCGAGGAGATCGTGGTGATGGCCGACGGGCGCATCGTCGAGCGCGGCGCGCACCGCGACCTGATCGCCGCCGACACGCTCTACCGGCGCATGTTCGGCGCGGCCCAGGTCGAAGGCACCACCCTCGACGCGGCCGAGCTGCCCGGCGGGGGCGCACCGGCGGAGCTCCGCCGGCCCGCCCCCGCCGACCGCCGCCGCGCCCGCCCGGCGCCGCGCCCCGGCGAGGTGAGCTAGCCGATGGCCTGGAACGCCCGCCAATCGGGTCCCCACGGCAGCGGCGCCGACCTGCACGAGTTCCGCGGCTGGCGCGCCTTCGTGCACCTGGCGCGCGAGCTCAAGCTCGCCCGCCTCGCGCGCCTCGTCTACCCCTACCGGCTGCGCGCCGCGCTGTCCATCGTGGCCATGATCGTGGTCACGGTGACGGGCCTGACGGTGCCCTACCTGGTGAAGATCGCCATCGACTCGGGGCTGCTCAAGAAGGACCTGCACGTGGTCGACCTGGTAATCGTCGCCTTCCTCGCCGTCAACCTGCTCAACCTGGGCGCCAGCTACGTGCAGACCTACCTGGTGAGCTGGGTCGGCGAGCGCGTCATCCTCGACCTGCGGCGCAAGGTCTTCGCCCACATCCAGAAGCTCTCGCTCGACTTCTTCAGCCGGCAGCGCACCGGCTGGATCGTGTCGCGCATGACCAACGACATCGACGCCCTCGACCAGCTGGTCACCGACGGCGTCACCTCGCTCGTCACCAACGGCCTGACGATCATCGGCGCGGCGGTGCTGCTCTTCGTGCTCGACTGGCGCCTGGCCCTGGCCACCCTGTCGATCATGCCGATCCTGCTGGTCGGCACGCTCAGGTTCCGCACGCGCTCGGCGCGCTCGTATGCGCTGGTGCGCAACCGCATCGGCGACGTGTCGGCCCACCTCCAGGAGTCGATCTCGGGCATGCGCGTGCTCAAGGCCTTCCGCGCCGAGGCGCGCGACACCACGACGCAGGTCGCGGTGAACGCCGCCTACCGCGACGCCAACATGCAGACCGTGGTGCAGAGCGGCCTCTACTTCCCCTTCGTCGAGCTCATGTCGGCGGTGGGCATAGTGGTCGTGCTCTGGTACGGTGGCACGCTGGTCACGAGCGGCGCCATCCAGGTCGGCGTGCTGGTCGCCTTCATCGGCTACCTCTCGAGCTTCTTCGATCCGATCCAGCAGCTCTCGCAGCTCTACAACACCTTCCAGTCGTCGATGGCGGCGGTGCAGAAGATCTACACCGTGCTCGACACCGAACCCGACCTCTCCGACGCGCCCGACGCGCGGCCGCTGCCCGACGTGCGCGGCCGCGTCACCTTCGCCCACGTGAGCTTTTCGTACGGCGACGACGACGTGCTGCACGACATCGACTTCGAGATCTCGGCCGGCGGCACCGTGGCGCTGGTGGGCACAACCGGCGCCGGCAAGTCGACGATCATCAAGCTGCTGGCGCGCTTCTACGACCCCCGCGAGGGCGCCGTGTCGATCGACGGCCACGACCTGCGCAAGGTGACGACCCGCTCGCTGCGCGAGCAGCTCGCCGTGGTGCCGCAAGAGGCCTTCCTGTTCACCGGCTCGATCCTCGACAACATCCGCTTCGGACGCCCGGACGCGAGCCTCGACGAGGTGCAGCGCATCGCCCGCATCGTCGGTGTGCACGACTTCGTCGAGAGCCTGCCAGAGGGCTACGAGACCGACGTCCAGGAGGGCGGCAGCGCGCTGTCGACCGGACAGCGCCAGCTCATCTCGTTCGCCCGGGCGCTGCTCGCCGACCCGCGTGTGCTGATCCTGGACGAGGCCACCTCGAGCGTCGACGCCGAGAGCGAGCAGCGCATCTCGCGGGCCATGGACGTGCTCTTCAGCGGACGCACCTCGGTGGTCGTCGCCCACCGCCTGAGCACGGTGCGCTACGCCGACCAGATCCTGGTGATCGAGGACGGCCGCATCGTCGAGCGCGGCGGCCACGACGAGCTCGTGCGCGCCGGCGGGCGCTACTCGGGGCTCTACCGCGAGTGGAAGGAGACCGGCCGGCCGGTCTAGATGACGGCCGGCGGCGACACGGCGGTGTCGGCGACCGGCGAGGAGAGCTCGACCGCGGCGCCGGGCGCGCCGTCGCCGTCGCCGCGCCGCTCGCGGAACGGCGGCGAAGGACGGCGGCGCACGCCCCTGATGTCGGGCAGGAAGATCTGGACCGCCGCCGAGGCGACCGTGGCGCCGCCGGCCACGGCGAACGAACCCGCGACGCCGATGACGGCGGCGATGGGGCCGGCGACCGCCATGCCGAGCGGGTAGAAGGCCAGCGAGCCCATGAGGTCGAAGGCCGACACGCGCGAGAGCGCCTCGGCCGGTATCTGCTCCTGGAGCGTGGTCTCCCAGAGCACGTTGACGAGCGCCGCCGAGACGCCGCACAAGCCGGCGGCCGCGATCAGCGCCGTCGTGTCGTACTTCAGGGCGAAGAAGGCGAACAGCGGCACTTCGAGGAGCGTGAGCCAGCCGCACAGCAGCAACGGACGCGCCGGCTGCAGGCGCAGGCCGATGGCGCCGCCGACCACCTGGCCGACGCCGAGCGCCGCCAGGATGGCCCCCCAGGCCGTGGCGCCCCCCAGCGACTGTCTGGCGACCGCCGGCCCGAGCACCATGAAGGGCGCGATGATCACGAGGTGAAAGACCATCGCCTCGCAGACCATGACCCACAGCCAGGTGCGCGAGCGAAACTCGTGCCAGCCTTCGTAGAGGTCGCGCAGGAAGCTTGAGTCGCCACCGTCCCGGTCATCGGGCGCCAGAGCCGCATGGCCCTCGCCGGCGACGATCCAGGGGCCCTCATCGACGGAGCGCGACGGCAGCGCGGCGAGCGCCCGCATGGGCGAGAGGTTGCGCAGCTCCCACAGAAAGGCGGCGCTCGCCAGGTACGACAGGCTGTCGATGCCGATCGCCCAACCTGAGCCCACGGTGGCCACCAGCACGCCGCCCAGGGCGGCCCCCACGGTCACGCCTAGGCTTTCGGTCAGCCCCCGCAGGGCGTTGGCCTGCTGCAGGCGTCCGGCGCTCACGGTCTGCGGCACGAGTCCGGCCTGCGCGGGGCGGAAGAACGCTTCGGCGGCGCCGCGCACGAACTGCAGCACGACGAGCTCCGCGATGGTCGCGCGACCACTGACGAGCAGCCAGGCCATGACCGCCTGGCAGACGAAACGCACGACGTCGGAGACGAGCATCACCCACTGTCGCGGCAGGCGGTCGGCCCATACGCCGCCGATCAGCAGGAAGGCCACCAGCGGCACGAGCCCGGCCGCCATGACAAGACCCACGTCGGTGTATGAGTCGTGGCTGATCTCGAGCACGGCAAAGGCCAGCGCGATCGTGGTGACCGAGCTGCCTATGAGTGAGATCGCCTGACCGGTGAAGAGCAGGCGGAAGTCCCGCTCGCGCAGGGCTTCGAACATGCCGGGGCGTGAACTGGCTACGCCGTTGCCTCCTTGCTCCCGCTCGGCGCCGCTGGCGGCGCCGCTACCCTTCACCCATCTTCGGCAAAACGCGCGCCAGTGATGAGGGCAGCCACCAGTTTATTGACCCTACAAGGCGCATGGTGGCCGGCACCAGCAGTACGCGGATGATGGTAGCGTCGAGCGCGATGGCCACCGCCAGGCCCACGCCGATCGCCTTGGTGATGAGGATGCTCGTCGTGGCGAACGAGCCTGCGACGATGACGATGATGAGCGCCGCGCTCGTGATGATGCGGCCCGTGCGCTCGAGGCCGAAGCCGACCGCCTGACGGTTGTCGTGGGTGGCCAGCCAGGCCTCGCGCATGCGCGTGAGGAGGAACACCTCGTAGTCCATCGAGACGCCGAACAGGGTGCAGAACATGATCACCGGCAGCGTGGCGTCGACGTAGCCCTCGGGCACGAAGTTGAGGAGGCCCGACAGGTGGCCCTGCTGGAAGATGAAGACCAGGGCCCCGAAGCTCGCCATGATCGAGAGCGAGTTGACGAGCACCGCCTTGAGCGGCAGCCAGGCGCTGCGCAGCAGCAGGAGCAACACGAAGTAGGTCACGCAGACCACGACGAGGATGACCCAGGGAAAGCGCCCGTAGAGGGCCGAGAGAAAGTCGTGCGTGCCGGCCGACAGGCCGGCGACGTGCACCGCGTAGCCGGGTGGCAGAGCGAGGCGCTTGACGGTCTGCGAGAGCGCCTGGGCCGAGCCGCCGCTGGGGTCGGCGCGCGGCGCGACCTGGAACAGGATGGTGCCGGGCGCGGTGGTCGAAGCGAGCAGGGCTTTGGCGGCCGCGGTCTGCGCGGCGTTGGGCGCCGCGCCCGCCGCCGGACCGGCGCGCGTGACCCCGGCCCAGAACGCCGCCAGCGCGGGCGCCGAGTCCAGCCCCGGTTGGTTGACGATGCTCGTGACCCCCGACACCCCGGGCAGCGCCGCCAGACGCCGGCCGTAGCCGTACAGCGCGGCCAGGTTCTGGGGCGCGGTCGGCTGCGCCGCCGCGCCCGCGCCGTTCCAGGTGACCAGCACCTCGACCGGGTTCAGCCTCCCGCGGTCGAAGCGCGCCTGCAGGATGTCGTAGCCCTGGCGCGCCTGCTGACTGGTGGGCAGCGAGGTGGCCGTGGGCACGTTGGTCTTGATGCGCACGATCGGGGC
>CAVWDG010000004.1:0-51942 GCA_963753695.1 uncultured Actinomycetes bacterium | reverse complement strand
CCGGAGGCAGGGCCGACGCCAGCACACCGACGTCGGTAGGCGACCACAGGGTGGCCTGCGTCGTGGTCGGCAGGCGGGCGAAAAAGCGCTCGCGTTCCACGATATGGGTCTGCCCCAGATAGCCCGTGACCTCGGCCGGCGTCGCGTAGAGAAAGACGACGATCGCGCGGTCGCCGCTCACCCCCAGCAGGGCCGCGACGTCGGCCCGGGCCCGCGGCATGTCGCCGGCGAGCTCCAGGGCGAGCGGCCGCCAGGTCGCGTCGGACACCACGACCGCACCGTCGCGCACCACGGCGCGCGGCGTGCGAAACGCCATGAAGTACTCGCGGCGCATGGCGGCCGGCGAGGGGTCGCCGGTGACCCGCAAGCGGGCGCCGGCGCCGGCCACGACCAGCAGCCGTTCGGCGACCACGCGGTCGGACGGACCGGCGCCGCCGGGGCGCCCGGCGAACTTCACGTCGAAGACGCCGGCCTGCCCGTCGACGACGCTCACCAGCACGTGGAGCCCGCGCCAGGGGATCGGCGCCAGGTGGGCGTAGAGCGCGTCGAGGGCGCGCCGCGCGGCCGCGCCGTGGGCCGGCAGGGCGCGGTCCCAGGCTTGCCTGCGCCGGGCCGTGAGGGCCGGCAGGCCCGCGTCGATCCAGCGTTCCACGGCCGCCGCGCGCACTGTCGAAAGCGACGCGGCAGGCGGCGGCACCACGATGGCGTGTCGCGTGGCCGGCGGGCGGAACGCCTCGACGAAGCCGCCCACCGCAAGGGCCGCCGCGACGACGACGGCCACCACCAGGAGCGGCACGCCGACGGCACGACCAGACTCCCGACGGACATCCATACACTGCAGCGTAGCACCCCGCCCGCGACCCGGCACGGCCCGACGCGCGGCGCTGCGCCGCCCCGGCCACGCTCCGGCTCGCGCCCGGGCCCGGCCGAGCCGACGGCCGGCGCGACAAGGTGAGCGCGCCGCGTTGCAGAAAAGAAGAGACAGGCAAGCGAAAGCTGGACCTATGAAACGCCGGCGCGACAAGGCTCGGGACAAGCGCGACCGTCAGGCACGCGGCGCGACGCCTCGCGGTGGCGCGTCGCCCGGTGGCGCGTCGCCCGGTGGCGCGACGCCCAGCGGCGCGGCGCCCGGCGGCGGCCCGCCCGGCGGCGCCCCCGTGCGCTACCGGGCGCGGCCGGTGAAGGCCACGGGCCGCGTGGTGGCCGTGGTGGTGGCGCTCGTAGCGCTCACCGTCGTGGCGGCCATCGCGCTGGCGACGGCGTTCTCGCCGGGGGGCGGGGGCGGCGGAGCCACCCTCGCCCCCGTCGCTTCGAGCGCCGCCAAGCCCGCGTCGGGCTCCTCGTCGACGCACGCCTCATCGAGCGCCGCGACGTCAGCGAAGGCGTCGACCGGCGCCAGCGTGACGGTCGTCTCGGGCGGCGACACGATGGGCGATCGGGGCGTCAAGTCGTATCTCGCCGTGCACGGCGCCGACGCGGTCTTCGCCGGCATCGCACCGTCCTGCGGGCGGCCGACGCCTCCTGGGTCAACCTCGAGTCGCCGCTCACCACGATCGGCGACCCCTACCCCGGCAAAGACGTGCAATTTCAGGGCGACCCGCGGCTGGCCGCTGGCCTGGCCGACGCCGGCGTCGACGTCGTGAACATGGCCAACAACCACGCCGTCGACCAGGGACAGGCCGCCCTGCTCGACTCCATCCGCAGGGTCGAGGCCGCCGGCGTCAAGGTGGTCGGCGTGGGCAGGAACGCGAGCGCCGCCCGGCAGCCGGCCATCGTGCAGGCCAGTAACGGCGCGACCATCGGATTTCTGGGCTGGACCGACATCATCTGGCCCGGCTACGCGGCCGGCAGCGGTCCCGGCGTGGCCACGGCGCGCACCGACATGAGCCTGGTGACCCAGGCCATCCGCCGCCTCAAGCAGCACGTCGACTACGTCGTCGTCTGCTTTCACTGGGGCATCGAGTACACCGACATGCCGATCGCCGATCAGGTCGCCGAGGCGCACGCCGCGATCGACGCCGGCGCCGACCTGGTGATCGGTCACCACCCGCACGTGCTGCAGGGCGTGCAGCTCTACAAGGGCCACTTCATCATCTACAGCCTGGGCGACCTGGTCTTCGACCACTACAGCCTGGCCACTGGCCAGACCGTGCTCGTCTCCGCCGTGCTCTCGCCCCACGGGGTCAAAGCGACGCTGATACCCGTGTACGCTTCGTCGAACGGCATCCCGGCAATCGTCACGGGAGCCGCCGGACGTGCCATACTGCTCCACATGCAGCAGATCTCAGCCCCCTTGGGCGCTCATCTCAAGATCGTCGGCGATCGCGCCTACGTGCGCTCGTCGGGCGCCTGACCGCAGCCCGTCCGTGATCCCCGTCTTCTTTCATATCGGCCCAGTCACCATCTACAGCTTCGGCGTGATGGCCGCCTGCGCCCTGGTCGCCGCCTCGCTCGTCGCCTACCTCGTGCTGCGCACGCGCGGCGTGTCGTTCGAGTTCGCCTACGAGCTGCTCTTCGTCGCCGGGATCGGCGGTTTCGCCGGCGCCCGCATCTACTACCTGGCGCAGCACTGGGCGGCCGTCAAAGGCGACCTGTTCCACAATGTCTTCAGCGGCTCAGGCTTTACCTGGTACGGCGGCCTGATCGGCGGCTTCATCTGCGTCGCGCTCTGGGCCCGCTTTCGCCACGTGCCGGTGGGCCTCATGGCCAACGCCGCCGGGCCGGCGGTGGCCGTGGGCTACGCGGTCGGGCGCATCGGCTGCCTGCTCTCGGGCGACGGCGACTACGGCAGCCCTACCAAGTCGTTCATCGGCATGGCGTTCCCGCACGGCACGGTGCCCACGCCGCCGGGCGTCAAGGTCTGGCCCACGCCGCCCATCGAGACGGTCGTCATGCTGCTCGTCGGCTGGTTCCTGTATCGCATGGCGAAGCGGGCGCAGCCCGGCTGGTATGTGTGGGGCTGGTTCATGGTGCTGGCCGGCATCGAGCGCCTGCTGATCGAGTTCATCCGCCGCAACCCCGTGGTGTTCCTGGGGCTGCGCACGACGCAGTGGGAGTCGATCGGCAGCATCGCGATCGGCGTCGCCATCATCCTGTACACGCGCAACCGGCCGACGGTCGAGGTCTCGCTCGAAGCGTCGCGGGCGACGTCGCGCGGCGCCAAGGGCAGCGCCGGCAGGGGTGCTTCGGGCAAGTCCGGCTCAAGCCGTGCTCAGCAGGGCCGCAAGCCGGCCAAGAGCGGGCGCTCGGGCTCCTGATCGCCGGCTCCTGACCGCCGGCTCCTGATCGCCACAGGCGCGGGGCGAGCCTCGCGCCTCGTGCGTCGCGTCAGGGGTAGGCCGGCACCGGCACGAGCAGCAGCGGGCAGGGAGCGTCTTCGAGCAGGCGCCGCACGAACATGGAGTGCCCCGCGGCGAACACCCCCGCCCAGGCCAGCACGATGAGGTCGGCGGGCGGCGTGGTGGCCTCGTTGACGATCACCTCGGGCGGATCGCCGACGCCCACCACGGTGCGGTGACGGCCGCCTTCGGGGCAGGTCGCGAAGCGCATGGTGAACTCGTCGTGCCACGACGACCACTCGTAGTGCTCCTGATCGACCATGCGCGGCGCCGGCAGGCTGCCGGGCTCGTCGGGCATGTCGGCCGTGCCCACGTGGACCACGACGATCTCGCGGCCGCGGCCGCAGAAGGCTTCGTCGGTCACGCGCATGGCTTCGGAGCTCGAGGGGCTGCCGTCGAGCGGCACGACGATGCGGCGCAGCGTCGAGATGGGACGCATGCCGGGGCGCATGATGAACAGCGTCTGCGGCGCGCGGGCGAGCAGGGCGTCGGCCAGCGGGCCGACGCCCTGCTCGCCCGCGCGCCGCAGGGCAAAGCCGACCACGTCGTCGTCGCCCGCGGCTGCCAGCACCGCCGCGACCGGGTCGCCGAACGCCTCCTCGATCACCGTGTTGGTCGCCAGACGGGCGGGCAGGTCGAGGTCGGGGTCCGCATCGTCGACCTTGACGTGCAGGCCGCGGACCGGCCAGCCGCTCACGTGCGACAGGGCGCGCGCCGACGCCAGCAGCTCCTCGCTCTCACGACCGGGGTCGAGCTTGATGAGCAGGTTCATGGGCGCTCCTCCCAGATCCCTCGCGGACTCTTGCGAAAATGATGGTCGCCGAGCGTGAGATGACGCTTGCTCCGTCCGACCACGACCGTGGCCGCGAGGTCGCTGACCGTGATGCGCAGCTCGCCGCCCTCGACCGCGACCTGAAAGCGCGCGCCGCGAAAGCGCACCGTGTACGAGAACGAGGTCCAATCGTCGGGCAGGTGAGGGTCGAGGACGAGCGTCTCGTCGTCGCGCCGCACCCCGCCGAAACCCATCACCGCGGCTTGCCACAGGCCGCCCATGGTCGCCATGTGCAGGCCGCGGGCTGCGTTGCCCATGTTGTCGGAGAGGTCGATGTCGGAGGCCATGTGGAAGGCCTCGGCGGCGAGCTTTATGTCGCCCAGTCGCGCCGCCAGGGCGGCGTGGATGCCCGGCGACAGCGAGCTGCCGTGGCTGGTGATGGGCTCGTAGTAACGCAGGTTGGCGAGGGCGGCGTCGGCGGGGATCTCGTTGGACAGCACGTAGCAGAGCATCACCACGTCGGCCTGCTTGACCACCTTGGCGTTGAGGGTGACCTCGCGGCCGAGCAGCAGGTCGGCCGCCATGGGGCGCGCGGCCAGAGCCGCCGGGTCGACGTCGTCCATCTCGTAGAAGCCGGCGAACTGCTCGTAGAGCTTGGTGTGCGGGTCGTAGCCGTCGATCAGGGCGTCGGCCACGTTGCGCCAGTGGACGAGCT
The DNA here is from genome assembly GCA_963753695.1 of uncultured Actinomycetes bacterium. Lineage (GTDB taxonomy): Bacteria > Actinomycetota > Thermoleophilia > UBA2241 > UBA2241 > Bog-752. The sequence continues at coordinate 47,117 of CAVWDG010000004.1, read as the reverse complement.
CGCCGGCCGACAGGCCGATGCGCTCGCCGAGCGCCGCCGCCCTGTCGGGAGCGCGCGCGGTGAGCCACGGGAAGGCGTCGAGGGCGCGCTCGATGTTGTAGCGCGCCAGTACGTTGGTGTAGGCGTTGTCGTCGACGCCCTCGTGGTATTCGTCGGGTCCCACGACCACCGAGATGTGAAAGCGGCCGAGCTCGTCGCGGCTCGCGCGCGAGGCCCAGAAGCGGGCGGTCTCGAGCAGCAGCTCGACACCCATGCGCTCCATGAACTCGTCGTCACCGGTGCCTTCCAGTACTCCCACACGGCCCAGCCCACGTCGGCCGAGATGTGGTGCTCCGAGCAGGCCGGAGAGGATGGGGATCTTCTCGCCGTGCGGGCCGATGCCGTAGGGCGGCGTGGTCTCGATACCCTTGTCGGCCGACTCCCAGGGGTAAGCGCGCCGCTTGAGCCCCATGTCGCGCGCCTTCTGCCGGGCCCGGCCAGGTTGCGGAAGCGGTACGGAGCAGGGTGCGCGCGGTCTCGGGGTGGGTGTAGATGAAGAACGGCACCACGAAGATCTCGGTGTCCCAGAAGACGTGGTTGAAGTACGACATGCCGCCGACAGCCCGCGGGCGCCCACTGAGACGCTCTCCTTGGTGGGGTGGGCGGTCGACATCATGTGGTACATCGAGAAGCGCAGGGCGAGCTCGGCGTGCGCGTCGCCGCCGATCGACACAGCGGCGTCGTCCCAGCGCTCGCGCCAGGCGGCGACGTGGCGCGCAGGAGCTCGTCGAAGCCGGCGGTCTCGGCCTTTTCGAGCACGTTCAAGGCGGCCGCGTGGTCGGCGGCCGGCTGGGCGAGGACACCACGGCGGCTATGCCGGTCCATCGCGAGGCTCATTTCGCAGTCGAGGCGGCCGCCGATCACGTCGCGCGACTGCTCGAGGTAGCGCGCCACCGGCGAACCCAAGGCCGGCTTGGTCGACGGCCAGTACGTGACCGCCGCCCTTGCGCCCCTTGGTGCGGGCCACAAAGCCGCTGCCGTTGAGCGTGGTGAGCGAGGCGTCGTAGACCGGACCACCGGCGTGCGAGACGCCCACGCAGGCCTCCCAGACTGAGGCGCCCGCAGAAATCTTCGGGGCTCGCTTCGGCGCGCAGGACCATGATCGCGCGGTCGGCCAGCGAGGCGAAGCGCGCCGTGCGCACGCGCACCGTGCGCCCCACGCGGTCGCGCTGGCGCCAGTAGCGAAAGACGATGCCCTGGCTCATGTCGAGCACCCGGCGGTGCTCGACGATCTCGCCGTTGGTCAGGTTCAGCGGCATGCCTTCGACCAGCAGCCGCACGCAGAGCCAGTCGGGCGCCATGACCGGCTGGCGGATGCTGCAGCTCGCCGGTGTCGTCGCCGAAGACGCCGGCCACGAAGGTCGCCGGCGTGGACGCCGGCGAGCCCTCTTGGAGCGAGCCGCGCGTGCCGGTCGCGCCATTGGCCACGATCATCCAGGTCTCGACCTCGCGCTCACGGAAGGGGTCGAAGCCCCCGACTTCGAACAATCAGCCCGGTCCGGGCTCGGCGACGGAAAGCTCTCGAGCACGCGCGCCTCGCGCAGGACGATCTGCTCGTCGAGCAGATCGAGCACCGCGGCGTGGCCGCCGCCCACGCGCTGCACGTTGCGCGCGCCGGCGTCGTGCTCGGCGCCGACCGAGGCGAAGGCGGCGCCGTGCAGCTCGGGGATCATGAGGCGGCGGGCGGCGCCGCCGGCGCCGCCGTCGAGGCCGAAGTCGGCGCCCACGACGAGCACCTCGCGGGCGTCGTAGTCGCGGTAGCGCACGATCCACTGCAGGAGCCAGCGCATGCTGTCGGCGAAGTCGGTGAGGGCAAAGTCGAGGCGTCCGTCGCGCCAGCTCACGCAGGGGCGCGGCACGCCGGCAGTGTGCGCGAGGCCGCCGGCCAGCTCGACCAGGTCACTCCAGCCGCCGATGCCCGCCTCGATGAGACGTTCCAGAAGGTCGTCGCCCGGCGGGCGCCCGAGTACAAGGCTGTGCCGGTGACGGCCGCTGCCGATCCTGCCCGGCAGACCTTTCGCGCCCAGTGCGTCGCGCACCGTCTCGACAGCCTCGCTCAACTGCGCGTCTTCGTCGGGGGTCATGAGGCGGCGGTCGATGAGGCGCGGTCCGGCGGGCCCCAGCACGTAGGCCTCGGCACCGTCGGACAGCAGCAGGAACAGGCGGCCCTCGACGTCGGGGCGCGCGTAGAGGCGGGGATCGACCGCGTCGATCCCTCCCTGCGCGATCAGCGCGACATCGACGCCGAGCGAAGTCAGCCGCTCGACGCGGGCGCGCAGTTCGACGGGGGCGGCATCGGCGCCGTCGGGCGCCGCGGCCGCCCACTCCAGGCAGAGCACGCGAAAGGCGCGTCCTAAATGGGTCTTCGTGGGATCGGTGGCAGCCGGCAGTCGCATCGTCTCGGTGGTCGGAGGTTCGGGCGGGTCATTCCCGCCCCCCGCCTATCGTACGCTACCGTCTCGCCGACGGCGCCGACGGGGCGACGCTTAGAACACCGCCGGGCGCGTGCTGAGCGTGACGTTCACGGTGGAGGTCGTCGAGCCTTTGACCACGGTCACCGTCACGCGGTCGCCCGGCTTGTGCGCCTGGACGAGCGCAGAGAGCTGCTCGTTGCTGGTCACGTTGCGCCCGCCGACCCTGGTGATGACGTCGCCGCCGGTCACGTAGACCTGGTCCTGCAGCGCGACCTGCTTCTGGCCGCCCACGATGCCGGCCCTGGCCGCGGGGCTTCCGCTCTGCACGCTGGCCACGAGCACGCCCTGATCAACGCGCAGGCCGAGCGCCCTGGCGATGTCCGGCGACACGGTCTGTCCCGAGACGCCCAGCCAGGCGTAGGTGGCCTTGCCGGTCTTTTCGATCTGAGCCATGACGGCCGCAGCGGTGTCGATGGGCACGGCGAAGCCGAGGCCCTGGTTGCCGCCCGACTGCGAGGCGATCTGCTCGTTGATGCCGATCACCTTGCCCGACGAGTCGATCAGCGGTCCTCCCGAGTTGCCCTCGTTGATGGCCGCGTCGGTCTGGATGCCGTTCGAGATAGTCGAGCCGTTGGGGGACTGCAGGTTGCGGTCGGTGGCCGACACGATGCCCGAGGTCAGCGAGAAGTCGTAGCCCAGCGGGTTGCCGATGGCGACCACGGGCTCGCCCACCTGTGCCGTGCTCGAGCGGCCGAGCTCGAGCGGGTTCAGGGCAGGTGCCTTGGCCGGGTCGACCTTGAGCACGGCCACGTCGCTCGTCTCGTCGATGCCCACGATGCGCGCCACTACGCGCGCGGTCTGCGACCCCGCGCCCTTGAAGACGATCGTCACCTTGCTCGCCGCACGGCCGCTGTCGGAGACGACGTGGGCGTTGGTCAGGATGTAGCCCTGCTTCGAGACGACGAAGCCCGAACCCAGCGCCTGCGACTGGCCCGACACGGGGCCGAACAGGCTCTGCTGGGTGGTCTGCAGGGTGGAGACCACCTCGACCACCCCCGCCGAGTCTCTCTGATAGATCTGGGCAGGAGTGAGGGCGGCGCCCGAGGCGGCGCCGGATGCCGTGCTCGACGTCTCGGTCGCGCCGACCGCCGCCTGCTGCCTCGTGATCACCGTGGTGGTCCGCGTCTTGACGGGCAGCACGCCGGTCGCCATGAGGACCGCCAGCACCAGGGCCGTCAGAGCCACTCCCGAGATGAACACCATCGTCTGCGAGCGCCGTCGCGCCATGACCTTCCTCCTTACGCCATGAGCTCGGCTCACGTTGTAGCTGAGCGGCCTGTGAAGATGCTGTGACGCGACTTTGAGGGCTCTGAGACTGTCTGAGACGACGCATAGGCGGGCCACAGAGAGTTCTCAGCATCTCCACAGCGAACGGCCGTACAATGCCCACAGGCATATCTGTCGCGGCATCGCCTGCAGGCGCGCCCGTCACACGGTCGCGGCCGCGCGCGAGGCGGCAACGAGGAGGCGCACCTTTGAGCGAGCATCCCAAAGTCCTGGTCGTCGACGACGAAGAGAGTCTCACCGACCTGATCGGTCTCGCCCTGCGCTACGAGCAGTTCGAAGTCGACGTCGCCCATACGGCCAAGGCGGCGCTCGCGGCCCTACCCACGTTCCGCCCCGACCTCGTCGTGCTCGACGTCATGCTGCCCGACACCGACGGCTTCGAGGTGGCGCGGCGCATCGCCGCCGAATCGCCCTCGACACCGGTGCTGTTCCTCACCGCCCGCGACGGCACCGAAGACAAGGTGCGCGGCCTCACGCTGGGCGGCGACGACTACATGACCAAGCCGTTCAGCCTTGAAGAACTGGTCGCCCGCATCCGCGCCATCCTGCGCCGCACCCAGCGCGACGGCGGCGCCCACGAGCGCCTCGTCTACTCCGATCTCGAGATGGACGAAGACACCTACGAGGTGCGCCGCGCCGGCACGCGCGTCGAGCTCACGGCCACTGAGTACAAGCTGCTGCGCTACCTCATGCTCAACCGCCGCCGCGTGCTGTCGAAGTCGCAGATCCTGGACCACGTCTGGAACTACGACTTCGCCGGCGACGCCAACGTGGTCGAGATCTACATCAGCTACCTGCGCAAGAAGCTCGACCCCACCGGCCCGCCGCTCATCCACACGGTGCGCGGCTTCGGCTACTGCCTGCGCGACGCGCGGGACTGAAAGCGCCCATGTCGCTGCGCCTGCGCCTGCTGCTCGCCCTGGTCGGCCTGGTGGCCGTCGGCCTGCTCGTCGCCGACGGCGTGACCTACTTCTCGCTGCAGTCGTTCCTGGTGCAGCGCGTCGACCAGCAGCTCGAGGCGGCGCCCCGCTCGATGGTGCAGGCCCTGGCGCGATCGAGCGCGGGACTGCCGGGCGGCGTGCCCACGGTGTCACCCAGCGACTCGGGGACCTCGCTGCCGCCCGGCACCTACGGCTGCGTGCTCGACGCCACGGGCCAGCTCCTGGCCAACGTCACGATCAGCTACAGCGGCAGCGCCTCGCCGGTGCCTGCCCTGCCCGCCAACCTGGTACGCGCCACGAACGCCGCCGGCGGCCAGACGACGGTCTCGACGGGCGCCGTCGGCCACTCCTCGCAGCGCTTCCGCGTGTACGCCACGCAGCGGCTGCTCACCACCCAGTCCGGCGCGGTCTACACGCTGGTCGTCGCCATCCCCCTGGCCGACGTGACGCAGACTCTGCAGCGCCTGCTGCTCGTCGAGATCGTCGCCACGCTGGCCGTGCTGATCGGCCTCGGCCTGCTGGCCTGGTGGATCGTGCGCCGCGAGATGCAGCCCCTCGAGGACATGGCCGCGACCGCCGGAGCGATCGCCGCCGGCGACCTGTCGCGGCGCATCGAGCGCGCCGACTCGCGCACCGAGGTCGGCCGCCTGGGCCTGGCCCTCAACGCCATGCTGGCGCAGATCGAGGTGGCCTTCACCCGTAGCCACAACTCCGAGAACGCCCTGCGGCGCTTCTTGGCCCAGGCGTCGCACGAGCTGCGCACGCCGCTCTCGTCGATCCGCGGCTACGCCGAGCTCTTCCGCCGCGGCGCCCGTGAGCGCCCCGAAGACCTCGACCTGGCCATGCGCCGCATCGAGCAGGAGGCCGCGCGCATGGGCATCCTGGTCGAGGACCTGCTGCTGCTCGCCCGCTTAGACGAAGGCCGCGCCCTCGACCGCGAGCCCGTCGACCTGACCCAGCTCGCCGCCGACGCCGTGGCCGACGCCCGCATCCTCGAGCCCGGCCGCGACATCACGCTCGCGCAGGGCGACTCGATCGTCGTGCTGGGCGACGAGAGCCGCCTGCGCCAGGTCTTCACCAACCTCGTGGTCAACGCCCTGCGCCACGGCGGCGGGCAGGCGCGCGTTCGGGTCGCCACGAGCGCGGCCGACGGCCGCGCCGTGATCGAGGTGAGCGACGACGGCGTGGGCATGACGACCGACGTCGCCGCCCGCGTGTTCGAACCGTTCTACCGGCCCCAGGAGTCGCGCGCGAAGGGCGAGGGCACGGCCGGCCTGGGCCTGTCGATCGTGGCGGCCATCGCCGAGGCGCACGGCGGCGGTGTCGACCTGGAGACGGCTCCCGGCCAGGGCGCGCGCTTCCGCGTGAGCCTGCCGCTCGCCGCTCCCGAAGCGGGCGACGCCGCACCCACGCCCGGCGGCGCACTGGTGGCCGGCGACGCCGCGGCGCGCGACGGCGGCGCCATGCCGGACTCGACGCCGTCGTCCCAGGCCCCCGCGATACCCGATGCCCCCGCGGCGCCCGCCGCGTCTCACCACGGCCGCGCCCCGGGCGACGAGGCGGTAGACTAGGCCCCGGCGGCGGCAAGGGCCCGCGCGCCGCCACCTTGGTCCACCCGGCCCCGACCGGACCGTGTGCGCTAAGGACGGCCGGCGAGTGCGAACAAGGAGCCGTGGCGCGATGAGATTCGATGTCCCCTACGTGCGGCGGCAGTTCCCCGCGCTCGCCCGCACGATCGACGGGCAGCAGGCCGCCTACTTCGACAGCCCCGGGGGCACCCAGGTGCCGCAGCGCGTAGTCGACGCCGTCACCGACTATCTCGTCAACCACAACTCGAACGTGCACGGCTTCTTCGCCACCACCATCGAGAGTGACCACCTGCTGGCCGACGCCCGCGACGCGCTCGCCGACTTTCTGGGCTGCGACTGGGACGAAGTCGCCTTCGGCGCCAACACGACGACGCTCAACTTCCTGCTGGCCCACAGCCTCGCCCGCGACCTGAGCGAGGGCGACGAGATCGTCATCACCGAGATCGACCACGAGGCCAACCGCGGGCCCTGGCTGTCGCTGCAGGATCGCGGCGTCGTGGTGCGCGAGGCGCCGGTCGACCCCGCGACCTGCACGCTCGACTGGGAGGCCTTCGCGGGCGTCGTGAACGAGCGCACCAAGGTCGTCGCCACGGTCTGGGCGAGCAACGCCGTCGGCACGATCAACGACGTGGCGCGCGTCGTCGCCCTCGCCCGCGAGGTCGGCGCGCTCACGGTGATCGACGCAGTCCACTACGCGCTGCACGGCGTGATCGACGTCGCCGCCCTGGGCTGTGACTTCCTGCTCTGCTCGGCCTACAAGTTCTTCGCGCCGCACGTGGGCGTGCTCTACGCGCGCCGCGAGACCGCCGAGCTCGTGCGCCCCCTGCGCCTGCGCACCCAGCTGCGCGAGACGCCGTTCAAGTTCGAGACCGGCACCCTGAACCACGAGGGCATCGTCGGCGCCGGGGCGGCCGTCGAGTTCATCGCCGACATGGGCCGCCATCACCTGCGCCGCATCGCGGCCGAGCCGGTACTCGCCGAACGCCTGGAGGGGCTCGACGGGCGCCGCCGCCAGATCGTGGCCGGCATGGTGGCCGCCGAGGCCCACGAGCAGCCTCTCGCCCGCCACCTGATCGACGGCCTGCGCGAGATCCCCGGGGTGACCGTCTACGGACCGCCCGATGACCACCCGCGCACCTCGACCGTGGCTTTCACTGTGGGCGACCTGTCGCCAGAAGAGGTGTGTCGCACCCTCGGCGACGAGGGCCTGTTCCTCTGGGACGGCCACTTCTACGCCATACGGCTGGTCGAACGGCTCGGCCTGATCGAGCGCGGCGGCCTCGTGCGAGCGGGTCTCGCACCCTACACGACCGCCGCCGAAGTCGAACGCCTGCTGGCCGCGGTGCGTCGCATCGCCGCCGGGCGCTAGCGCCGCCCCCGCCGTGGCCGAGCCCGTCACTCGCAAGCTCTGTCTGCTGGGCTTCGGCAACGTCGGCCGGCGCTTCTGCGAGCTCGTCGCGCGCACGTCCTACGAGCTCGCTCGCGACCACGGTCTGCGCGTGGTCTTCACGGCCGTCGGCACCGGGTCGCACGGCAGCCTGGTGGCGCGCGACGGCCTGACGGCCGCCGACGTCCTCGCCGCCGCCAGCGCGGGCCCGGCGGGCGGGTTTTCCGGCCCCCCGCGGCCCGGCGTCGAGCTCGTCGCGGCCAGCGGCGCCGACGTGCTGGTCGAGGCGACCCCGCTCGACCCGCACGGCGGCGCTGCCGCCATCGCCCACCTCGAGGCCGGGCTCACTCACGGCATGGACGCGATCACCGCGAACAAGGGGCCCATCGCCTGGGACTATCGGCGCCTCGCGAAGGTCGCGGCGGCGCGCGGCCGGCGGCTGCTGTTCGAGGGCGCGGTCATGGACGGCTGCCCTGTCTTCAGCCTCTTCCGCTCGTGCCTGCCCGACTGCCGGCTGCTCGGCTTCGACGCGGTCTTCAACTCGACCACGAACTACATCCTCGACGCGATGGGCGAGGGCGGCGGCTTCGCCGCCGCCCTCGCCCAGGTGCAGGCCGCGGGCTACGCCGAAGCCGACCCCGCCCACGACATCGACGGTCACGACGCGGCCGCCAAGACGGTCGTCCTGGCGAACGTGCTGATGGGAGCCTCGCTCACGCCCGACGACGTGCCCAAGGACGGCATCGGGGGCGTGAGCGCCGCGCGAGTGGCGGCGGCGCGGGCCGCCGGGCGCCGGCTGCGCGTGGTCTGCTCGGCGCGCCGCGGCGCAGCCGACGGCGCCTTCGACGACGAGCTCGCCGGAAGATCGCAAGGGCCGGTGCGAGCCGCCGTGCGCCTCACCGAGCTGGCGCCGGAGCATCCCCTATTCGCGGCCGGCGGCTCGACCTTATCGGTGCTGCTGCACACCGACCTCATGGGCACGCTGCAGGTCGCCGAGCACGGCGCTCTGCCCGAGCAGACGGCCTATGCGATCTACGCCGACCTGCTGGCCATCCACGAGGGCCGGTAGCAGGGGGGAGGGCCGGTAGCGGCGGGAGGGCCGGTAGCGGCGGGAGGGCCGGTAGCGGCGGGAGGGCCGCGAACGGGTGGGCGCTCGGGCAAGCCGGACAGCCGCCACGAGCGCCACGGGGCTACGCGCGCTACTCGGCGCTGGCCAGCGCCTGGCGGAACCGCATGACGGCCGCCGTGTTCCAGTCGACGTGGTCGTTGCGCTGCCCCAGCAGGTCCTTGAACTGCGCCGCGCCGTTGGCCATGGCGTGGCCGATGACGTTCTCTGAGCTGATGTCGTAGGCTGCCTGCAGCCAGGCGACGAGGCGCAGGCCGGCGGCGATCTGCCGGGGGCGCGCGAAGATCTGGGCGATCGCCTGCGCGGGCCCGGACGCCGCCGGCTGCACGAACTCGATGCCGACGGCGCACCAGTCGAGGCCCACGGTGTGCCGCGCGCGGACGTCGAGCGGCACTTGCTGGTAGATGGTGCCGTCCTCGTCGATCACGAAGTGGGCGGCGACGCCCGGCAGCTCGCCGAGAGCGGGCGCGTTCGAGGCGAATGTGTTGTGGGCGGCGGCGTACGTAGAGGTCGCCGTGTAGTGCAGCACGATCACCTGGGGGTGCAGCACCCAGGTGTCCTGCCCGTAGTGGCGCTTGCTGAAGGCCGCCATCTGGGCCTTGCGTTGCGCACTGTAGGGCACGAGGTCCTGGACGATCGGAGGGGCGGCCACCCGCGGGTCGGCGGACGGGCTCGCGCCTGCGACCGCGCCGTTGGCGGCGCCCGCGCCCGAGCCTGTCGGCGTCGGCGACGAGGAAGGCGAGGAGTCCGCGCCGGTCGGGTTCGTCGGCGCGAGCGACGCACCGGCCACTGGCGGCGAGCTCGCGGTCGCCCAACCGTGCCAGGGCCGCCAGACCAGCGCGACGACGGCCAGAGCGACGATGACGAGGACCGTCAGCGCGACCCGGCGGCGATGGCGGCGGCGGCGGCGCGAGTCTTCGCGGCGTTCCATGCGCTCGCCGCGCTCCCCGGGTCGCCTTTCATGCGAAAAGAAGTCGCTCACTCGCTCTCGGCCCTCATGGTCGTGTCTTACGCGCGTTCAGTCGCGCGCCCTTCCTCTCCAAGGTACACGGCCCAGGCGACACGCGCACGTCTGAGCGGCCAGTTCCTGGCGCGCCGTCAGACGGTCAGCGCCAGCAGACTCACACCGGCCAGTGTGCAGGCGATGCCGACCCACTGCTGCGGCCGCGGCCGTTCGTGCAGGAAGGCGACGCCCAGGATCACCGCGAACGTACCGAACTGGGTGGCGGTGACCGCGGCGACGGTGAGCGGGCCCATGGCCAGGGCGAGGGTCGCGCAGATGAGGCCGCCGAGCTCGAGCACGCCTGCGCCCACCGCCGTGGGGCGCAGCGCGCGCGGCAGGGCAAAGCCGCCGGTGAGCAGCGCGGCCGGCAGCGCGATGGCCAGCGAGACCGATCGCGAGATCGCCGCCTGCGACAGCCAGCTGATGTCGTGGGCGTAGCTGTACGAGACCAGGACGCAGGCAAACAGCGCGCCCGATGCCAGCGCCCAGGGCGCGCCTTTGGCGGTCCTGGCGCGGTGCTCGATCGAGGCCAGCACGGCGCCGACAGCGCACAGCGCAAGCGCCAGGCCGAACACCGGGGTCACGCGCTGGCCGAGCGCCACAAAGACGACCGCGGCGTAGGCGCCCTGCAGGGCGTTCAGCGCGCTGATCAGGCCCAGGTCGCCGCCGCGCAGGGCGCGCAGCAGGCAGAAGAACGCGCCGAAGTAGGCCACGCCCGCGACGGCCGCCATGCCGGCGGCGCGCCACTGCGCGCCGCCGCCCGGCAGCCCGTCGACCAGGAGCGCGACGGGCACGATGATGATCGCGCCGGCGAGCAGCACCCAGACCACTTGCGTGAGGGCGCGCGCTGCACGGGTGACGCGCTGCGAGAACAGGTCGCTGGCGGCGTAGGAGAACGCGGAGCAAAGGCCGACGAGGATGGTGAGCACGAGCGGTAGTCTACAGGAGCGCCGCCGCGCATCGTCAGGCGCCGCGCGCGCAGAGCGTCAGCACCGCGCGGCGCGCGACACCACTCTTGTCGCGGCGTCGTCTAGCAGACCACCGGGCGGCAGACGAGACTGTCGGCGTAGCGGCGCTGTGCGAGGTCGGCGTGCTTCTCGACGATGGTGTCGGCCAGGCGGTCGAGCGCCTCGTAGTCGGCGGCGCGCGGCAGGCCCTTGACCATGACCGGCTCGAGGAACTCGACCTTGAGGCGCCCGAGGAGCTCCTGGATGGTCTCGACCGTCTTGCCGGCCCAGCCGTACGAGCCGATCACCGTGGCGTACTTGGCCCGCGGGCGCAGCGCGTTGGCCAAAAATGCGGCGCTGGCGGCCAGCGGATGCGGCCCGGTGAGCACGGTCGGCGTGCCCAGGACGATGGTGCCGGCGTGCACCAGCGAGGTCGCGAGGTCGCCGGCGTCGAGTGTGGTCAGGTCGAAGCGTTCGACCGTGACGCCGCGCTCGGTGAGCGCCTCGGTGAGGTGGTCGACCATCAGGCGCGTGCTGTCGTGCATCGACACGAAGGGCAGGCAGACGATGTTCTGGGGCTCGCCGCCGGCCCAGTCGCGGTAGGCGTCGATGATGAACAGCGGGTCGTCGTACACGGGGCCGTGACTCGGGCCGATGAACTCGATCGGATACTTGGCGACCTTGTCGATGTTCTTCAGCACCTGGGGACCGAAGGGCATCATGATCTCGGCGTAGTAGCGCTTGGCGCCGTCGAAGACCTCGTGGCGGTCGGCGAACAGGTCGCTCGTGGCCAGGTGCGAGCCGAAGAAGTCGCAGCTGAAGAGGATCTTGTCTTCGGCGAGCCAGGTGCACATGGTCTCGGGCCAGTGCACCCAGGGCGTGAAGACGAAGGTCAGCGTCTTGTCGCCCAGCGACAGGGTCTCGCCGTCGGTCACGATCTGGAAACGGGCGTCGTCGATGTGCAGGTGGTCGATCAGCATCGCCTTCGCCTTGGCGTTGCAGACGATGGTGAGCTCGGGGAAGCGCTCTAGCAGCAGCGGTGTGCAGCCCGCGTGGTCCTGCTCGACGTGGTGGATGATCAGGTAGTCGGGCGCGGGAAGCTGGTCGAGCTGGCCGGCCAGCGTGGCCCACTTGGCCGGGTCGACCGTGTCGATCAGGGCGTTCTTCTCGCTGCCCTGCACGAAGTAGGCGTTGTAGCTCGTGCCGTCAGGCAGTGGGATGAGGGCGTCGAACAGGCGCCGGTCCCAGTCGACGTGGCCGATCAGATAGACGTTGTCGCGGATCGTTCGTGCCTTCACGGGTTCAGACCCCCATCGCAGGTGCTCGGTATCGTGCGCCGATTATAACCGCGCCGCCACGGCCGGCCGTGGGCCACGGTGGCCGTGGCCGGAAGAATCCCGTATCGTCTCATGCCAGAATCGCGAGGAGGCGACATGAGCGACCTGATCTTGGCGCACCGACTCCGCCTACGACTATCCGCTGCTCGTCAAGAACATGCTGGCCGCCCCGATCGTCGACGATCCCGCCCAGGAGATCGTCTATCGCGGCGACGTGCGCTATACGTACCGTCAGTTTCGCGAACGGGTGGGCCGCCTGGCGGCGGCCCTGCGCGCCCTGGGCATCGGGCACGGCGACACCGTCGCGGTCATGGACTGGGACAGCCACCGCTACCTCGAGTGCTTCTACGCGGTGCCCATGATCGGCGCGGTGCTGCACACCGTCAACGTGCGCCTCTCGCCCGAGCAGCTCGTCTACACCATCGGCCACGCCGAAGACGACAGTCCTGCTGGTCAACGCCGAGTTCCTCTCCGCTGTCGAGCAGATCAGGGGCCGCATCGACACGGTCAAGAAGTTCGTGCTCATCAACGACGATCGGCGCGCCGCCGCACCCGCTCACGCTCGACGGGCGACTACGAGGCGCTGCTGGCCGCCGCCAAGCCCATCGCCGAGTTTCCCGATTTCGACGAAAACACGCGGGCAACGACGTTCTACTCAACGGGAACGACGGGCATGCCGAAAGGCGTGTACTTCAGCCACCGCCAGCTCGTGCTGCACACCCTGGGCACGCATTGCCAGCCTCGGCACCGCTGCCACGCAGGGCCGCTTCCACGGGAAGACGTCTACATGCCCCTGACTCCCATGTTCCACGTGCATGCGTGGGGAATCCCGTACGTCGCGACTATGCTCGGCGTCAAGCAGGTCTACCCCGGCAAGCTACGTGCCCGAGATGCTGCTGCAGCTCATCGCGGAAGAAAAGGTCACCTTCTCGCACTGCGTCCCCACCATCCTCAACATGCTGGTGAGCAGCCCCGCGGCGGCGGCGTGAATCTCTCCAGCTGGAAGGTCCTCATCGGCGGCGCCGCGCTCCCAGGCGGTCCCCCGCAATTGCGGCGCTGAAACGCGGTGTTGATGTCGCGGTTGGCTACGGCCTTTCGGAGTCCTGCCCCGTGCTGCCGGTCAGCCAGCTCAGCACCGCCGAGATGAAGCTCGGCATCGAGGAGCAGGCGGACCTGCGCGTACGCACCGGCAGGCCCTTCGCGCTTGTGGACCTGAAGGTGATCGACGGGAAGGGCGGCATCGTGCCGTCCGACGACAAGGCAAGCGGGGAGATCGTCGACCGCGCGCCGTGGCTCACCCAGGGATACCTCAAGGACGCGACAAACTCGGAGAGGCTCTGGGAGGGCGGCTGGTTGCACACGCAGGACATCGCCGCACGCAACTCCAGCGGGTCCTCCGCATCACCGACAGGGCCAAGGACATCATCAAGGTTGGCGGAGAGTGGCTGTCGTCCCTGGAGCTGGAGGACATCCTGTCCACGCACCCTGCCGTTGCCGAGTCCGCGGTGGTCGGGCGCACCGATATCACATGGGGCGAGGTCCCCTGGCGCTCGTGGTATTGAGGACGGGCCAGCAGGTCAACGGCGAAGGAGCTTTCCGCCCACGTCAGGACTTATGCGGACAAGGGCGTGCTGCCGCGCGAGGCCTTGCTGCCGCGGTCGCTTTGTCGATGCCATCGACAAGACCAGCATCGGCAAGATCAACAAGGTGGCGCTGCGGGAGAAGTACCTGAACTAGGCGCGCAACGAAGTCACGCCTGCCTGAGCGGCGACGACGCAGTCGATCGACGGCCTAGGCGCGCAACGAAGTCACGCCTGCCTGAGCGGCGACGACGCAGTCGATCGACGGCCTAGGCGCCCCTCTCGAGCTCGTCGGCGAGCTGCTCGACGAACAGGCCCACGTCGGTGACCACGCCGATCGTCTGAAAGCTGCCGCGGTCGGCGAGCTTGGTGACCACCGCCGGGTTGATGTCGACGCAGACGGTGTGCACGGCGGCCGGCAACAGGTTGCCGGTGGCGATCGAGTGCAGCATGGTCGAGAGCATGAGGCAGGCGCCGGCGCGCTGCGCGTAGGCGCGCATGGCGCGCTGCGCTTCGAGCACGTCGGTGATGACCTCGGGCAGCGGCCCGTCGTCGCGGATCGAACCGGCCAGCACGAACGGCGTGCCCGTCGTCACCAGCGTGTGCATGAGGCCCGAGCGCAGCACGCCCTGGTCGATGGCGGCGGCGATGCCGCCGCAGCGGCGGATAGTGTTGATGGCCCGCAGGTGGTGCTCGTGGCCGCCTGGGTGGGCATGCCGGTCTCCATGTCGATGCCCAGCGAGGTGCCGAAGAGGTTCGATTCGATGTCGTGGGTGGCGACAGCGTTGCCGCCGAACAGGGCGCCCACGTAGCCGGCGCGAATGAGGCGCGCGAGCTGGGCGGCCGAGCCGGTGTGCACCACGGCGGGGCCGACCACCGCGATCGTCAGCTTGCCCTCGTCGCGCACGCGGCGCAGCAGGCGCGCCACCTCGTGCACGATCTGCGCCTTGGGCTTCTCGCTCGACACCGCCGAGGCCATGAACTCGAAGGGCTGGCTCTCGCGGGGCCGCGCCAGGGGCACCACGCGAATGCCGTGGTGGCCCACGACAAAGAGCTCGCCGGCGACCACGTCGCACAGCGGCAGGGTCTCGGCTTGGGGGCTGTCGGGGCCGGCCGCGGGGCGCACGCGCACGCCGCAGTCCATCTCGGGCCCCTCGACGCGCAGCCACTCGCCGTCGAGCCGCACGTAGGTCTCGAGGTTGGTCGTCGAGTAGAACTCGTCGGGGAACACTCCGTCGGCCGGCGCCGCGGCGAGCACTGCGTCTTCGGGCGCCACGGCCACGGCGCCGTGTTCCTGCACCGCCGTGAGGATCCTTTCGAGGTGCACCCGGTCGCGACCGTGTATGCGGATGACGGCCCGCGAGATGTCGGTCTGAGTGCGCCCCACGTCGAACGAGAGGATCTCGAACTCGCCCTCGAGGTCCATGACGTCGTCCATGATCTGGGGCACCATCAGCGAGTCGATCAGGTGACCCTCGATGCGTACGTCTTCGTAAGGTTGCTCAGTCATCGCCTGCGATTATCTCCTAACTGGCGTCGATGTCCCTAGCGGCTCGTGCCCCCCGGGACTTTAGCCGGTGTCGCTGTCGGTCCGTCGCTCGATCGGCACGAGCGCTTCGGCGGGCGCCTCGTTTGCGGCGCCGCCCGCTCCCGGCAGCAGCTCGATCAGCAGCATGCCGCCAAAGATCAGTGAGGCGCCGGTGAGCATGCGCCAGGTCACCGTGTCGAGGCCCACGATCACGCCGGCGACGGCGGCGAAGACGCTCTCGAAGCAGAGCAGCACGGCGGCGTGGGTCGAGGTCGTGTAGCGCTGCGCCCATGACTGGATGAAGAAGGCGTAGATGGTGCCCGAGAGCGCCGTCCACAGGATGGCCGCCCAGGCCTGCCAGCCGAGCGCCAGCGTGACGTGGGCCACGAACGGAGTGACGACCACGAGGACGGCGGTCGACACGGCCATCTGGGTGACCGCCAGGGTCGAAGGCGGCACCTTGGGCGCGAAGAAGCCGGTCGTCATGATGTGCAGGCCGTAGAGCAGGGCGCCGAGCAGCGTGAGGGCGTCGCCCCAGCTCACGGTGAGGTTGCCGCGCAGCGACAGAAAGCCCAGGCCGGCGGTCGCCACGAAGGCGCCCAGCACCTGGAACCAGCCCGGCGAGCGCCGCGACACCGCCCAATACAAGAACGGCACCATGGCCACGCTGAGCCCGGTGATGAAGCCCGACTTGCCCGGCGTCGTGTACTGCAGGCCGATGGTCTGCACGACCAGGGCGGTCAGGTAGAAGCCGCCCAGCAGGCCGCCCATGCCCCACTGCGCCCGCGTCGCGCGCAGCAGCGCAAGCGGCTGGATCGCGGAGAAGATGACGGTCGCCACGACATAGCGGAAGAGCAGGTAGACCATGGTGCCGGCCACCACGCTCCTGGCAATGGGGCTCACGGCGTCGGTGGTGCGTTCGGTGACGTGCTTGATGACCACGAAGTTGACGCCCCAGAAGACCGCCACCGAAAACAGCGCGAGGTCGGCGACGAGGGCTTTGCGGCGCGACACCATGGGCCCCATCCTCTCACCCGCCGCTCGGGCGGTCGACCTTCGCCTACGCCGTGAAGCCCCCGTCGACCACCCAGGTGCGGCCGGTCACGAAGCTCGCCTCGTCGCTTGCCAGGAACGCCACGACCGCGGCGAGCTCGGCGGGCTGCCCGATGCGGCCCAGCGGGTAGCCGTCGGCCTGCCACGACTCGTAGGCCGCGGGGTCGTCGGCGTCGGCGACAGCCTTGGCCAGCATGGGCGTGTCGAAGATCGCCGGCGAGACGCTGCAGACGCGCAGGTTGTCGGGCCCGTGATCGATCGCCAGGCTGCGCGTGAGCATGATGACGCCTGCCTTGGCGGCGGCGTAGGCGGCGGCCCCCGGCTCGCCGTGGGTGCCCGAGTCGCTCGCGATGTTGACGATCACCCCGGAGCGCCGCGGCGCCATGTGCGCGACCGCCTCGCGGCACAGGAAGAAGGCGCCCTTGAGGTTGGTGTCCATGAGCAGGTCGTAGTCGGCCTCTGTCCACTCCACGATCGGCTTCTCGGTCCAGATGCCGGCCGAGTTGACGAGGATGTCGAGGTGGCCGTGCTGCGCAACGGCGTCGGCGAAGAGGCGTTCGCAGTCGCCGACCCGGGCGACGTCGCCCAGCACCGTCGAGAAGAGCGCCGCGCCAAAGCCGGCTTCGCCGGCGATGGCGGCCGCGCGGGCCGCGACCGCGTCGCAGCGCCCCTCATCGCGGCCGCCCACCGCGACCGACACGCCTTCGGCCGCGAGGCGGCAGACGACCGCCTCGCCCAAGCCCGACGACCCGCCCGTGACGAGCGCCGTCTTACCCGCAAGGCCCTTCAGCATGGCACTCCCTCTTCCTTCGGTCTGCGCTCGCTTTCGATCGCGCCTCGCTGTTCGTCGGCGCTCGGTCGCCGCAGGCGGAGCGGGCGACCGGGTGCTCTCGACGGGATCCCTTCGCGCCGATTCTACGCCCGCCGGCCACGGCTCAGGTCCGGAGGGTCATTCGCCGCGTGAGCGCCGACACTCGAGTGAGCGGCTGCGGCTGCTGTAAGCTTGCCCTGCCCGGCCCATAGCTCCAGGAGGTCATCGCCATGTGCACCGACGAGCTATCCGACAAGATCCGCGTCATCAGGCCCCAGGACGTGAGCTGGCAGGAGACGACGGTGGGTCCCGAAGAGCACGATCCGCCCGGCGAGGAGTGCGTAGCCGCGGCCTCGGCCGACGAGCGCTTCAGTTGCGGCCTGTGGCAACGCGACGTGCAGCAGCGCTCGTTCGAACGGCCCTATCACGAGGTGGCCTACATCCTCGAGGGGCAGGTCGAAGTGACCGACGAAGACGGCAACACGGTGGTCGCCGGTCCCGGCGACATCCTCATCACGCCGCAGGGCAGCAAGGGCTATTGGAAGAACCTGAGCCCGGTCAAGAAGTTCTGGACCATCTACGAAGACCCGGCCGTCCACCTCGAGGCCTACCTCGGGCCCGGGGGGTTCTGACAGGCGATGAGCGGACGGCCACGGTGACGCCGATCGGCCTGCCGCTGCCCGACGTGGTGCCCGTGCTGCGTGGCGCCCGGGTCGTGCTGCGCCCGCCGCGGCCGGCCGACGGCGGCGTGATCGCCCGCCTGGGCGTCGACCCGGCGATCGAGCGCTTCTTCGGCGTCGAGCGCAGCACCCGGCGCGGGCTCACCTCGACCGAGGCGCGCGCCGCCCTTTCGCACCTCGGCGGGCGCACCGGCGCGCAGGGCTGGGTGATCGAGCGCGGCGGTCGTCTCGTAGGTCTTGCCCGGCTCTTCGGCGTCGAGCCCGACGAGGGCCGCGCGCGCTACGCCGTGACGTTCCTCTCCCACGACTGGGTCAACCAGGGGATGGGCACCGAGGCGACTCGTCTCGTGCTTGCCTACGCCTTCGGGGTGCTCGGCCTGCACAGGGTGAGCACCCGGGTGCTGTCGTTCAACGAGCGGGCGCTGGCCTGTTTTCGGGCCTGCGGGTTCGTCGAAGAGGGCCGCGAGCGCGAGAGCGTGCCCTTCGAAGGGCTGCGTTATGACCTGGTGCTCATGGGCGTGCTCGATCGCGAGTTCGCCGCCCTGGCGGCGGCGCGGCCCGAGTGCGCCGGCCTGTCGGCGCTGACCCGCGTGGTGCGCGACGAGCTCGCCGAGCGACCCGCCGTCGGGCGCTCCTCCGTCGGGCGCCTCTAGCCTCGCACCTTCACCTTGAAGCGCGCGGCTCCCGAGCCGCCGTGCCGGTCGTACACGCGCACCGTCACGGTGAACGCGCCGTCGCGGTGGTAGACGTGGCCGAGAGCGAAGCTGTGTGAGTGGCCGACGGAGCGCCGGGTCTGCGTGCCGTCGCCCCACACGACCACCGTGCGCCAGATGTCGGCGCCGGGGTCGGTGAAGACGATGCGGCGGCGCAGGGCGACGCCGCGGCGCGCGGCGCCGGAACGCTGCGCCGCCACCTGCGGCGCCACGTTGCGCACGACGACCTTGAAGCGCGCGGCGCCTGCCCCGGGGCCGGAGCCGTTCACCGTCACCGTGACGACGTAGGTCCCGGCCACCTTGTAGTGGTGCGCCAGACTGAAGCTGTGATCGGGCGCCAGGGTCAGCGCCTGCGCGCCGCCGCCGTAGTCGACCGTGGCCGTCCAGCTCGTGTCGGAGCCGGCATCGGTGAACGAGCCGGCGCGCGCGAAGCCTTGCCCTTCAGACAGCGTGGCGTCGCAGCCGGCGCTCACCACGAGCGCTCCGGGCTGCAGCGAGCGCGTGTCGACGACCTCGAAATCGCTGCCTTCGACCTGGCCGAGCTCGTGTAGGTCGTCGTCGCTCCAGCGCGGGTCGGGGGCGCCCGAGACGTACCAGTTCGAGCCGTTGTCGGCGACCATCATGCCGTAAGTCTTGAGCGCCTGCAGGATGACCCGCACCTCGGGCGAGAAGCCCGAGATGTCGAAGCTCGCATTCAGGCGCACGCGCAGGCCCATGGGCGGCAGGTCGGTGTCGGTGTCGCTGCTGGCGTAGTGCGTCGCCGGGTACAGGTAGGCCTTCTGCGTCTGCGCGACGGTGAAGCGCAGGGCGTGGTCGATGACGCCTTTGGCGACCGCCTCGTCGTAGCGCACGAGGCCGGGCAAGATGGGCAGACCGGCGGCGTCGGCCGACGTCCAGCCGGCCGGCCGCGTGGCGTTGCTCGTCAGGTCGAAGACCGCGCCCGAGCCCGCCTTCCAGCTGCCGTTGCTTTGCCGGTGCGCGTCGAAGAGCTCGTAGAGCAGCCGGTCGCCGGTGTCGAGCACGAGCACGTGACGGTCGCCGTTGCCGTTCGGGCCGCCCTCGATGGGAGCGTCGGAGGGGATCGGGTAGGGGCCGGGGTCGCTCTCGTCGGCGTAGTCGAACGAGACCGGCACCTTCTTCTGCGTACCCGAGACCGTGACATAGGGGATGCCGTTGGGAGCGCCGTCCCAGGTGGTGCCGAAGTCGGCGTGCAGGCCGGTGGTCAGGCCCATGCTGCTCAGGTAGGCGGCGGAGTTCGGGTCGACGGGCAGCGTGTCGACGGGCGTGTTCCAGGGGTTGTCGGTGGGAAACAGGGCGAAGGGGATCGGGCTGCCGATGCCGGACGTGGCGGCCTCGGCGGCGCGCGGCGCGGCGGCCGGCAGGCAGAGCGCGAGCAACGCCAGGGCCGCGACGCCCAGGCAGGCGACGGCCGCCCGCGAGAGCGGTCTCGAGCCGATGGGCGTGCGCCGCGTCGTAGTCATCGTGCCTCCTTGGGACCGGCCGGCGCGGCGGGATCGCCGCGCCCGCGCCTGAAGGTCGTATCGGCCGAGGCCAGGGCCCGGCTTACCGCTAAGCGTAGACCGTTCTGGCTATCGGTCCAGACGGCGATGGTGCGAGCCCGCGGGGAAGCGGTGGTAGCATCGCCGGCATGGACGCGCCGCCAGCCCCTCCGGCCACGATGCGCCGCCGCCTGGCGGCGCTGCCGGGCAACGTCGTAGCCTTGGGCATCGTCAGCCTGATCGCCGACTTCAGCTCCGAGATGATCTACCCGGTGTTCCCCGGCTTCGTGACCAAGGTGCTGGGCGCCTCGGCGGCGATCCTGGGGTTGATCGAAGGCGCGGCCGAAGCGACCGCCAGCCTCACCCGCTACCCCTTCGGCCGGCTCTCCGACCAGGTCGGCCGGCGGCGTCCGTTCGTGCTCGGCGGCTACGGCCTGGCAGCACTCGGCAAGCTTGTGCTGGCGGTGGCCTTCGTGTGGCCGGTCGTCCTGTGCGGGCGCGTACTCGACCGCACCGGCAAGGGCATGCGTACGGCGCCGCGCGACGCCCTCCTTTCGTCCGGCGTGCGCGACCAGGACCGCGGCCTCGCCTTTGGTCTGCACCGCACTATGGACACGGCCGGCGCCGTGCTGGGTCCGCTCTTCACCCTGCTCCTGCTGCACCTCGGTGTCTCGCTGCGCTGATCTTCGCCCTGGCTGTCATACCGGGACTGCTCAGCGTCGTCGTCATCTGGAGGGGTGTGCGCGAGCGAGCGGCGCGCGGCGGCGCCGCGGCCGACGACGCCGCGCGCCCGGCCGACGGCCCTACGACCCCGGCGACGACCGCCCGCGCGCGCCTGCGCCTGCCGGCGTCGCGGCGTTTCCGCCGTCTGCTGCTGGCCTCGCTCGTCTTTGCCGTGGGCAACTCGAGCAACGCCTTCATCCTGCTCAAGGCCTCGTCGGTGCGCTACGGCGTGACTGGCGTGATCCTTCTCTACGTGCTCTACAACCTGACCTACGCGGCCGGCTCGCTGCCGCTCGGGGGCCTCTCGGACCGCATCGGCCAGTTCCCGGTGGTGACCGGCGGCTTTCTGGTGTTCGCGGCGGTCTACGCCGGCTTTGCCGCGGCTCACGGCAAGGCGACGGTCGCCGCGCTGTTCGCCGTCTACGGCCTCTACATCGCCGCCACCGAGGGCACCACCAAGGCGCTCATCAGCCGCACCGCCCCCGACGCCGAGCGCGCCTCGGCGATGGGCTTCTTCGACACCTCGATCGGCCTCGCGAGCTTTGCCGCGAGCGCGATCGGCGGCCTGCTGTGGTGGGCCGTCGGTCCCTGGGCGACGTTCCTGTTCGGCGCCGTCACCGCGGCGCTCGCCGCCGCCTTGCTGCTGCTCTTCGCTCGAGGGATAGAGCCTCGGCCGCAGAAAGCCTGACGAGCAGACCCCACGCGCCGCCGCCGGCTCCTTTACCGGGGCTTCGGTGGGCGCGATCCGGCCGCCGACTTTGAGGAGACCACAGCGATGGGATCGATCGTGAGCGCCGCAGGCGACAGGCAACGAGTCCGGTGTGCACGCAGCGCTTTGAGCGGACCCTTCGGCGCCGCGGCGCTCGCCGCGTTGCTCGTGGTCGCCGTCGCGGCCACGGTCGCGGCCTGCGGCGGCGGTTCGCCGGCTCCCGCAGCCACCGTGACCGTCACCGCCACGCCGAGCGCGTCGTCGAGCGCCGCCTCGCCGTCGCCGGGTGCCTCGGCCGCCGCCGCCGCGAGCGCGCAGCTCGTCGTGGCCGTGGCCAGTGGCCCCAAGGCCAACGGCATCAGCGTGGTCAGCGCCACGGGCAAGGTGAAGCAGCTCGTCGCGCCGAGCGACGGCCCCGTCAGCGACCTCTCCTGGGCGCCCGACGGGCAGCGCCTGGCGTTCCTGCGGGCCGTCAGCGACAGCGACTCCGCGAGCAGCCTCTACGTCTACAACGTGCCGCGCAAGCTGCTGTACCAGGTCGGCGCCGGTGTCTCGCCGGCCACTATCCAGAGCTTCGCCTGGCTGGGCGCGACCCAGCTCGTCGAGTGCTACTTCGCGCTCGGCGCGACCACCTACCGCACCAACGGCACGCTCTACGTGCGCGATATCGCCAAGAGCTCGGGGCGGGTCGTGAAGGACAGCGCCGGGCACGTCGTCAAAGGTTCAGGTGTCTCGGCGTCGGCCGACGGCGTGCACCTCGCTTACGTCACCTACGGGGCCAAGTCGGGCGGCATGATCGCCGAGAAGCTGCACGTCTACGACGCCAACGACCTCGCCGTCGCGACGGTGGCGTCGGGATCGGCGCCGGCGCAGGACGACGGCGATCAATTCACCTATCCGAGTATCTCGCCGGACGGCACGCTGATCGCCACCGAGCAGACCGGCAGTGACATCGGCTTCGGACTGACCGTCTACGGGACCGACGGCGCCAAGCACCTGCAGACCGGCTCGCTGCTCTGGCCGGCGCCGGTGTCGTGGAGCGCGCAGGGCTCGCGCCTCGCCTTTGGCGGCGGCTCGACTTCCGGCGGCACCACCGACAGCGACGCGCTGAACGTGTGGGCTCCCGGAACGACCAAGGCGACGCGCATCCTCACGATCGCCAAGCTGCCCGTCACGTCGCTTGCCTGGACGCCGAAAGCCTCGCAGATCGCTTACGCCGTCGCCAAGTCGAGCGGCCTGCAGAGCGCCCTCTGGATCGTCAACGCCGACGGCTCCAACAGGCACCTCCTGCTGGTCGCCGGCAGCTCGCCGGCCTGGGCGGTCGCGCGCATCGCCTTCCCCTGACTGGGCGGCCCGTGGCGCGTGGGCCGCGTGGACCGGACGCGCAGAGGCCGGGCGCGCAGGGGGATGACTGAAACGGCCGGTTGGTGGACGGCGGCGTGGTGCGCCAAAGGGGGAAGATGGCGGGAGCGACGAGACTCGAACTCGCGACCTCCGGCGTGACAGGCCGGCGTTCTAACCAGCTGAACTACGCCCCCGCGAAGAAGCGACGACCGGCGGCCACGGGCGCACCGGTCGTAAGTGCAGTGACGACGGATTGTAGCAGATGAGCACAGGTCGGCAAACCTCGAGCGACGTTGTGGCTGCCGCGGCGGCGCACGCCGTGCCATACTCACGCTCATGATCGATCGGTCTCACGACCCCGCCGACTACGACGCCTACAACTCGGCCGAGCTCGCCGAGATCTACGACGCCGTCTACGCCGACCGCGACGACCACGCTTTGTGGGCCGCGCTGGCGCCGGCCGACGGCGCCATCCTCGAGCTGGCCTGCGGCACGGGGCGCGTGCTGCTGCCGCTCGCCCGCGCCGGGCACGAGATCGTCGGCCTCGACCTCTCCGCGCAGATGCTCGCGCGCTGCCGCGCGCACCTCGCCGACGAACCCGCGGCGGTGCGCGATCGTGTGCGGCTGGTGCAGGCCGATATGACCTCGTTCGAGCTGGAACGGCGCTTCGCGCTCGTCACGAGCCCGTTTCGCGGCTTTCAGCACGTAACGAGCGTCGAGCGCCAGCTCGCCTGTCTGGGTCGTTGCCACGCCCATCTCGCCCCGCACGGGCGGCTCGTGATCGACCTCTTCAACCCCGATCCGGCGCTGCTCTACGAGCGTGGCGGCAGCGACGGCGAGGAGACGGCCGAGACCGTCACGTGGAGCAACGGCCGCACGATCCGCTGGTGGGGTCACGTCACCGGCTTTCACCGCGCCCGTCAGGTCAACCAGTGCGAGATGACCTACGAGATCAGCGACCCCGACGGCCGCGTGCGACGGATCACCGAGCGATTCCCCATGCGCTACCTGTTCCGCCACGAGCTCGAGCACCTGCTGGCCCGTTCGGGGTTTGCCATCGAGGCGCTCTACGGCGACTACGACCGCTCGCCCTACGGCGACGACTCGCCCGAGCTGATCGTGGTCGCCCGAGCCATCGGTTAGCCCGCGGCCTTTGCGCATGAGCGGGCAGCGGAGTACGGTCATCGCCACCGGGCGCCTTCGACACAAGCCCGCAAAGGAGTCGTGACGAGCCTTAGCCGCATCGCCGACGTCGCCGTCCGCCTCGCTTCGAGCCTCGAACCCGGCGAGGTCTGCACCACGGCCGCGCGCGCCGTCGGCGAGGCGCTGTCATCGGCCGCCTGTTCGGTCTACGACTTCTCGCCCACTCACGACCTCGTGACCCTGCAGGCGACCTGGACGGCCGACGCCGACCCCGACGCCGGGCAGCTGGTCGGAGTACCCCTCCCCCTGGCCGACCGGGCCGCCCTGCGCGACGCCATCCGCGAGCGCCGCACGGTCGAGACCCACGTGAACGATCCCGGCCTCACGCAGGCCGAGCGCGACGAGATGTGGGGCGACCTCACGGTCCTCGCCGCGCCGCTCATCTTTCGCGGCGAGGTGATCGGCGCGCTCACCCGCGCCGACAAGAGCTTGCGCCACGCCGTGCAGGAGGAGCGCGACCTCTTCGAGCAGCTCGCCGCCATCGCGGCGCTCGCGCTCGGCAACGCTCGCCTGTTCGCCGGCCAGCAGGACCACAACCGCCACCTCGCCGCCCTGCTCGAAGCCAGCCGCGCGGTGAGCTCGACGGTCGTCCTCGACGAGGTCCTGGCGGTCCTGGCGCGCAAGGCCGTCGACGCGTTGCCGATCGTGCGCTGCCGCGTCTATGAGTTCGACGCGGCCAGCGGCCGGCTGGCGGAACGCACCGGCTATGCGGCTCCCTACGACGGCGGCGAGCTGCCCGCGCCGCCCGACATCGACGACCCCTCATCGGTGGTCCACCGGGCGCTCTCGTCGGGCCGCATCGAGACCGAGCGGCTCACGCTGCCGGCGCCGGCCCGCCGCCGCCTGCGCCTGCGCAAGACGCCCGATCGCTACCTCACCCGCTTCGCGGTGCCCATCGTCTTCGGCGGCATCCCCCTGGGGGCGATGGCGTTTCTCGAGTCGCGCGGCGAGCGCGAGCTCTTGGTGACCGAGCTCGAGCTGGCCCAGGCCCTGGCCGAACAGGCCAGCGCCGCCATCCAGAACGCCCACCTCTTCGACAGCCTGAAAGAGCAGGCCGTCACCGACGGGCTCACGGGCCTGCACAACCACCGCTTCTTCTACGACCGTCTCGGCGACGAGATCGCCCGTGCGCGCCGCTACGACGCGCCGCTCTCGTTGCTCATGCTCGACGTCGACGGCTTCAAGGCGTTCAACGACACCCATGGACACCAGGCGGGCGACGACGCGCTGCGTTCCATCGCCCACCTCCTGCAGGCCCAGCTGCGCAAAGGGGTCGACGTGCTGGCCCGCTACGGCGGCGAGGAGTTCGCCGTGATCCTGCCCAACACGGCGGTCGAGGGCGCGGCGTGCGGACCGACGCCCCCTGAACGGGACGGCGCCGTCGAGGGCGCCCTGTGCGTCGCCGAGCGCCTGAGGCGCAGCATCGCAAGCGAAGCCGCGGGCGGCGGCGCGCCGGACGGGCCGGGCGCGGTGGAGCGGCTCACGGTGAGCGTGGGCGTCGCGCAGCTCGCCGACGGCTTCGAGACCGCCGACTTCGTGGCCGCGGCCGACGCCGCCCTCTACGAGGCCAAAGAGCTGGGCAAGGACCAAGTCTGCGCGGCTACCTCATGATGCCGACCGACTCGAGAGAGCCCGCGCCGATCAGCGACGCAGCGCGTGTGCAGCGGCGGCTGTGGGGAACGGAGCCGCGGACGTGGGCGCGGCTGGCCGAGGCGCACAACCGGCCCCATGACGTTCTATGTCCACGTCCAGTAGGATGCTCAGACCAAGGGCGCGGCTGCACTGTCGGCTGCCATCCCGCTGCCAGAAGCAGCCGAACGGCAGCCGAATGGCGCGAAATGTCAGGATTGTGAGCGGAATGACTGAGGGAAGTCCCTGCAAATAGCGGACTTCACTTCAAGACGTTAGTGGTGGGCGATGCTGGATTTGAACCAGCGACTCCCTGCTTGTAAGGCAGGTGCTCTACCCCTGAGCTAATCGCCCACGATCGGCCGGCAGCCGCGCGGGCGCCGGCTCTGGCGAGCCGACAACCGCTAGGCGATTATACAGACCGGGCGAGGGCTGTCCGCGCGGGGCGAGGGCGAGGGCGCGCGCTGTCCGCACGGGCCGCAAGCGATAGCTGTCGGCGCGGGCGGCGGGCCGCGGGGCGACGGATCAGCGACTCTGCACGGAGTCGACCACCGGGCGCCAGGCCATGCCGTCGTAGTGCACGATGAGCGGGGCGCTCGCCGCGCCGCGTGTGGCGAGCGTGCCGGCGGCCCAGACGTCGGTCGGCGAGAGGGCGCTGATCGCGCCGAGCTGCGCGGTCGCGCCGCCGGTCGGGTCGATCTGCGCGGCGCTGGTGGGCTGCCAGGCGGCGCCGTCGAAGTGGGCGATGCCCTGGGCGCCTGCCAGCCAGACGCTCGGCGCCGTGCCGGCGGCCAATGCTTCGCGCACGCCGCTGAAGGCCTGCGACACGGTCGCCACTGCGTGCCGTCGTAGTGCTGCAGGACGGCGTCGCCGGCGGCCCACACGTCGTTGGGAGCGAGCGCGGCGACGGTCAAGAGGCCGCCGTCGCTCACGGCGGAATCGGGCACCGCCGACCAGGCCGTGCCGTCGTAGTGCAGGGTCAACACGCGGCTGTCGTCGGAGGCCACGCCCACGGCCCAGAGGTCGGTCGCGGTGCCGGAGACGGCGTTGAAGCTGCCGCCGACGACCGCGGTCGGCAGAGTCAGGGTCTTCCAGCTGGTCCCGTCCCAGTGGGTGGCAAAGGGCGCCCCCTGCTCGCTGCCCACCGCCCAGACGTCGTCGGGGGAGAGCGCCGTGAGGCCGCGCAGCACGGCGCCGCCGCTCTGCGCCGCGGTAAGGGTCGGCTGCCAGCTCTGGGTGTTCCAATGCAGGATGTCGCCCTGGGGGCCGAGCGCCCAGGCTTCGGCGTCGGCGGCCACCGCGACCGCGGTGAGCGGACCTACGTCGGGCACGCTGGTCTCGCGCCACGCGGCGCCGTCGTAATGCACGACGAACGAATGTTCCTGGCCCCGCACGTCGCCGCGCGCGCCGACCGACCAGACGTCGCCGGGCGACTCAGCGGCGATCGCCGCCAGGCTGTATGGCGGCCGCGCCGCGGCGGATGCAGGCGTGGCCGAGGAGCCCGGGATGACGGGCTGCACGTAGGCGGGCCGCGCGGCGCCGGCCGGCGTGGCCAGCAGGCCGCTCGTCGAAGCCGTGGTGTCGGGCCGGCCGCCCATCATGAGCAGGCCGACGGCCAGGGCCGCGACCCCGACCGAGAGCGCACCCGCCAGGCCGCTGCGCGACGCGCCGGCGGACGGCGCAGCCACGGCCGGCGCGCGGCGCGCGCGGCCGAGCGCGCGCGCTCGGCGGCCGCCTCGTCGGAGGCGCAGCGCACGAGCTGCTCGCGCAGGTCGCTCAGATAGTCGTCAAAGCCGCTGGTCAACACCTGCTCCCGGGTCGTCGCGCAGCACCGCGAGGTCGCGCGCCAGGCGTTTCAGGCCGCGACTCACGCGCTGGCGCATGAGCGCCTCGCTGCAGCCGGCAAGTCGCGCCGCGTCGGGGTAGGACATGCCGTCGACCACGCGCAGCACGACCGCCTCGCGGATGTCGCCTTTGAGACTGGGAGCGCCTCGGCCACGTGGTCACGCACCTTTCCCAAGTCGATGAGCTCTTCGGCCCGCTCGAGCGCATCGGGCGCGACCAGGAGCTCGTCCATGCCGAAGCGCTGCCGCCACTGCGACTCGACGCGCTGCCGGCGTATGAAGCGATTGAGCTGCCGGCGCGCGATGGTGTAGAGCCAGGCCGTGGCCGCACCGGGGCCGGGGTTGCGAAAGCGCTTGCGCGCCGCGAAAGCCTGCGCGAAGGTCTCGGCGGTGAGGTCGGCCGCCACCTGCGAGTCGTAGGTGCGCCGGCCGAAGAAGGCCAGCAGACCGGGCGCGTGGCGGTCGTACAAGGTGACGAACTGCTCCGGACAAGCGACCGATCCCTCCAGGAGCTCCTCGTCGCTCGGCGACGGGCGGCTCGCTGCCTTGAGATCCTCAGCGGGCTTCTGTCCAGTAAGTGCACGACGTCCAGCGGTTGTGACAACTTTTTGCCCTCGAGCATCGCAGTGTGCCGACCCTGACTGCATCGGCGCGCGGCGGCCCGCACTGTAGACAAGCGCGCGGTGGCGCAAGCGGGGCGGAGGAGTGCGAGGACTGGCGAGGAGCCGCGGCGGGCGAGGACTGGCGAGGCGCCGCGACAAAAGGCGGCGCGCGGCTACTTGGCGGTCTGCAGCGCCTTGAGCGTAGAGGAGAGCGCCTTGACGTCGGCGCCGTAGCCCGCGAAGTCGCCGGCCTTGAGCGCGGCTTGGGCGGCCTGGAACTGTCGGCTGGCCTGGGTGATCAGACCGCGCACCCGCGACGTGACCGGCCCGGTGGGCGTGGTCGGAGTAGTCACGGGCGTGCCGCTGCCCGCGGCCGGCGGCGCCGCGCCGAAGATCTCGGTGAGCGCGGCGGCAAAGGTGGGCTGCATCGCCACTTGCTGCTGGCCGCCGATCTCGGTCACGCCGGCCGCCGTGCTCGCCCGGTAGAAGACGATCACGCGCTTGAGCTGCGGCACGGCGGTCTGCGACGACTCGAGGTAGAGCGGCTGGATGTAGAGCAGCGAGTCGGCGATGGGGACGACGAGCAGGTTGCCGCGGATCACACCTTGGATCCTTGCTGCTCCACAGCGTCAGTTGCGCGAGACGGTCGGGTCCTGGTTGACCGGGCCTCGATCTGCGTCGGACCGTACACGGTGCGCGCCTTGGGAAACGCGTAGCCCAACGCCGGCCGTAGTTGGGCGCGTCGGACTGCGCCCCGCCATCCACGCCACCATGTTGTCCTCCCGTAGGGCGTGAATGGCAGAATCAGCACGAACTCGTCGCGGATCTGGCCGGGCAGCTGCATGTTCACGTAGTAGGGCTCCATCTGGCCGCTCGGTCGCGGCGAACGAGCTCCGGTCGGCGTCGCCCACTGGTTGCCCTTGTTGTAGAGCACGCGGGGTCTGGTCATGTGGTAGGTGGCGTAGATCTGCGCCTGCACGAGGAAAAGGTCCACCGGGTAGCGCACGTGCGGCGAGCAGCACCGCGGCATCGCCGTGAACGGCGTGAAACATGCCGGGAAACACCTGCGCGTAGGTGCGGACGATCGGGTCCGAGGGGTCGATCACGTACAACTTCGTCGCCCCGGTGTAGGCGTCCACGACGGCTTTGACCGAGTTGCGGATGTAGTTGATCCCGCCGTGCGACTGCGAGTACGGATAGCCGCGCTCGTCGTATAGGCGTCGACGATCCAGAACAGCCGCCCGTCCGCGAGCACCATGTACGGGTCCTGGTCAAACGTCAGGAACGGCGCCGCCGCGTGCAGGCGCGCGACGATGTTGTTGCGGATGATGATGCGGCTGGGCGAGTAGATCGAGCTTGCCGTGAAGAAGCGGATCGTGCCGAAGCGTACCGTGAAGGCGAGCCGGTTGAGGAACGAGTTGATGGGGATGCCGCCGCTGCCGTTGTAGTGCGTGTAGACGTCGCCGCCGCCGGAGCCGCCGGGTAGTCGAACTCGGGGGTCTTGGTGTCGACCAGCGTGTAGTTGCTGCCCGTCAGGCCGTAGTAGATGCGCGGCTGGGTGATCGCCAGGTCGGGCGCCGTCGAGGTCGGCGGCACGTCCTGCACGAGGAAGTCGGGCGAGCCGTCCGAGGTGACCTGGTTGACCGCCGACACCACGACCCCGAAGCCGTGGGTGTAGGTGAGGTGCTGGTTGACCCAGGTCTGCGACTGCGCCGGCAGGCCGGCGATGTTCAGCTCGCGCGGCGCCAGCATGGTCTCGCGGTAGACGCCGTTCACGTCGTAGCGGTCGACCCCAACGGTGGAGAACTCGTAGTAGTTCTTGAGCTTCTGCAGCTGGTCGTAGCTGGCCAGCAGCGTGCGCGGGTCCCAGAGGCGGATGTTGCGGATGGTGCCGTCGTTGGCGGCCAGCTTGGCCGTGCTCAGGTCGCCGGTCAGCGGATACTGACTCTGGGATGATCTGGTTGAGCCCGTACGCCTTGCGGGTGGCGGCGATGTTGTGAGCGATGTAGGGGCCCTCTTTGGCCTGCTGGTTGGGGCTCACGATGAGCGACTGCATGACCGCCGGGAAGGCGACCCTCACCACGATCAGCGCCACCACCCAGCCGCCCACCGCGTACAGCGGCCAGCGCCAGCGCCGCCGCCAGAAGCCGTTGGCGATGAGCACCGCGCCGAGCACCACGCCGAACGCCAGCATGAAGCGCATGCCGGGCAGGCCGGCGTGGATGTCGGTGTAGCCGGCGCCGGCCACCACGCCGTTGCTCGAGAACAGCAGGTTCCAGGCCTTGAACAGGTAGCCGACGCCGGCCAGCGCGAAGATGATGCCGAGCAGCACCGACAGGTGGGCGACGGACTGACTGCGCGGCCGCACGACGAAGCCGATGCTGGGCTGGCCGGCCGGGCGCGCGAACGGCCCGCCGGGACCGAACGGCCCGCGGGTCGGGCGCTCGGCCTCGCCGCCGCTCGGCGGCGCCGGGCGCTCCTGGGTGAGCACGAGGCCGCCGAGGGCGCCGTGAATGACGACCGCGGCGACCAGCCCCGCGATGAGCGCCCCCATGATGAGCCCGTAGACCGCCTGCCAGGCCGGCAGCGTGAAGATGTAGAAGCCGAGGTCGTGGTGGAAGATCGGGTCGGTCGAGTGGAAGGACACGCCGTGCAGCGCCTTCTGGAACAGCAGCCACTGGCCCGACGCGCTCGCGCCCACGATGATGGCGATGACGACCGAGACGACCAAGCCGCCGCGGCGCAGGCCCTGGACGGTGCGTTCGTTGACGTACTCGACGACGTCGATGCCCTCGAAGGCGCGGTGGCGCGGCGACAGGCGCCGGGCGAGCTCGACGTTGGCGTAGAAGATGGCGAAGAAGATGGCGCCGGCGACTACCCCGACCACAAGGCGCGACCAGACCTGGCGCCAGAAGACCACGCGCAAGCCGACCTCGCCGAACCACAGCCAGTCGGTGTAAGCCAGAAGGAAGAGGACGAACAGGACGAGGACGAGCGCGACCGCGGCCACGATGATGCCGATGAGTCGACCGCGATGATGGGCTGCCGGCGGCCGCGGTTTCTTGGCCGGCATCTGATAGACCTTGGCCATGACGCCATTATGGCAGATTGTGGCCTTCGTGATGCCGTCTGTGTCGCGAAGGGGCGGCGAGAGCCCGGGCGGGCGCCTGCCGGCGAGCCTGTGAGGCTAGGCGTGACCGCCTGCGGCGTCGGCCGTGGCGAGCGGGTTCCAGCGGCTCGCCTCTTCGCCGAGGAAGGCCAGGAAGCGGTTGACCATGCGCGGGTCGAACTGGTGACCAGCTTGAGCGCGCAGCGCCGGGGCGGCGTCGGCGCTGTCGCGGGCGTAGGCGCGCAGCACGGCCAGGGCGCGCGCCACGCGCGGGATCGACTCGCCCCGTAACCCCTCGGGGTAGCCCTCACCGTCCCAGCGTTCGGTGCCGTACAGCAGGGCGTCGAACAGAAAGTCGACGGCCGGCGTGGCGCCCGAGACCGGCATGGCGCCGTCGTGGCGAAGGTCTGAGTCGTGGGCCGTCTCGAGCGCCTGCAGCGCGCCGGCCAGGGCGTCGGCCTCGCTTTGCGAGAACCCGTTGCGCACGGCGAAGCGCCGGCCAAGGCCGGCGAGCGGCGACTGTCCGACCACCGCGAGGGCCGGCTCGCCGTCGCCAAAGGTGTAGACGCAGTTGCGGCCGAGGCTCTTGGCGCGCAGCAAGGCGGCGTCGGCCGCCCCCAGGATGCCGTCGGTGTCGGCGGCGTGCTGGGGGAACGAGGCGACGCCCACCGAGATCGTGACCGACAGGGCGGGGTCGCTCGTCGACAGGTCGGCGACCTGCCCGCGGATGCGCTCGGCGACCTGGCGCGCCTCGTCGAGGCCGGCGTGCGGCAGGATCATGGCGAACTCCTCGCCGCCGTAGCGCGCGGCGAAGTCGGATTCGCGCGAGCAGCGACGCAGGACTTCGGCGACGTCGCGCAGCACCTCGTCGCCGCGCTGGTGGCCCACCGTGTCGTTGACCGCCTTGAAGCGGTCGAGGTCCATCATGAGCAGGCAGAACTCGGCGTCGTAGCGCTCGGCGCGCGCCACCTCGAGGGCCAGTGCCTCTTGAAAGCGGCGGTGGTTGAACAGCCCGGTGAGGCCGTCGGTGGAGGCCTGGACCTCCATCTCCTTGTAGGAGCGCGCGTTGCGGATGGCGATGGCGGCCAGGTTGGCGAAGAGCTGCACGATCTCGAGCTCGCGCTCTTCGAAGGTGCGGCCCGCCAGGCGGTCGACGGCCAGCAGGCCGATGACGGCACCCATGAAACGCAGCGGCACGAGCACCGACGCCTGCGGCTCGAGGTCGGTGCCGGGCACGAGGACGCCGCGCGGGTCGTGCGTCATGTCGTTGACGAGCTGGGGCTCGTCGTGGCGCACCACCCAGCCCCCCACGCCCTGGTCGAGCGGCTGCCGGAAGCGCAGCATCTCGTTGGCCCATTTGTCTTGCGCGAAGATCGTGACGAGCTCGTTGGCGCTCTCGTCGACCAGAGCGATGTCGATCGTGTCGTAGTCGACGAGCATCTTGAGCACGTCGGAGATCTGCACGAAGACGGCGGTGTGGTCGAGGGTCGAGAGCAGCGCCCCCGAGACGTCGAGCAGCTCGTGGCGCACCTTGAGCTGCTGCTCGAGCAGGTCGGTGGTGCGCTCGAGCTCTTCGTACTGGCGCGCGCTCTCGACGGCGGCGGCGGCGAAGGTGGCGAAGACCTCGAGCTCTTTGGCGAGGTCGAGCGTGGGCAGCCTGTAGTCGGCGGGCTCGGCCAGGTCGAGCACGCCGATCATGCGATTGGCGCGGTCGCGCAACGGTATGAGGAGCTTGTCGTCGGGCTGCCACTGCCCCAGGGGGCGCTCGATGGCCTGGCCCGGGGCGGGCCGCGGGAAGTAGGCGCGCTCGGCGTCGGAGTACTCGTGCTCGCGGTGGTCGACGAAGAAGGCGCAGCCGATCTGGTAGCGCTCGAGCATGAGGGCGTTGAACCCGGCCGCCGGCACCGGCGTGTCGAGGATCGCCTGATCGCGGGCCTCGTCGCGGCCGACCACGGCATGCGCGCGCAGCAGCTCGTCGCCGGGCGCGCCCAGGTAGACCGCGACCTCGTTGAAGCCGAAGGTGCGGGCGGCGCCCGTGGCGATGGAGCGCACGACACCGGAGAGATCGGGACTGGAGCGCAACAGATTGCCGAGCTGCACGAGGCTCGCCAAGAGTCCGTCGGTGCTCGAATCGTCTGGTCGTTCCTTGGAGAAAATGCCCAGCGGTTGACCCCCCTTGCCGGCGCGGCCCACCGCCACGCACGACTGCAAAGTCAGCCTGTGTATAGTACCCCCTGTTTCAGGCAAAAAGGCTGCTTCTGGCGCGCGCGGCCAAGCGTATTCGTTGTCCGTCCTGTCGACAGACGGGGCCGGGCGCGGCAAGGGCGAGGGTCGCTGAGGGCGAGAGGGCGGCGGGGGGCGGCGGCCGCAGGCCGCCGCCCCCCCGCCGCTTCAGGCGTCGTACGGCGCGAGCTTCAGGATCTCGGCGCGCCTCGTCGGGGGTGGCGCAGGCGCGGTCCCACTCGCGGGCCAGGCGCGCCACGCGCCCGACCAGGGCGGCGTTCTCGGCGGCGAGCACGCCCTTGTGCAGGAAGATGTTGTCTTCAAAGCCGAGGCGCACGTTGCCGCCCAGGGCGAGGGCCGTCATGGTGACCGTCATGTGCCAGCGGCCGATGCCGGTGCACGTCCAGGTCGAGCCCTCGGGAATGCGGTCGACGAGGAAGGCGAGGTTGCGCGGCTCGCCGTTCATCGAGCCAGGCACGCCGAGCACGAAGTCCCAGTGCAGCAGCGGTCCGGCGGGGCCGTACTTCTTGACCAGCTTGAGGGCGTTGTCGATCTGCCCGGCCTCGAAGATCTCGAACTCGGGGCGCACGCCCTTGGCCTGCATGCGCTGGTAGAACTCGCTCATAAGGGCGGTGTCGTTGAAGAAGACGTCGTCGCCGAAGTTGGCGGTGCCGGTGGTCAGCGAGGCCATCTCCGGGTCGAGCTCGAGCGGCTGCAGGCGCTCGTCGGCGGTCATGCCCATGGCGCCGCCGGTCGAGGTCTGCACGATGATGTCGGTGCGCTTGCGGATCTCGTCGAGGGCCGCGGCGAAGACCTCTTTGGCCTGTGTCGGGTTGCCGGACGCGTCGCGTACGTGCAGGTGATACATGCTGGCGCCGGCGTCGCGGCAGCGCGCCGCGTCGGCGCCGATCTCGGCGGCGCTGAGCGGCAGGCCGGGCTGCGCCGCCTTGGTGGTCTCGGCGCCGACGCCGGCGACGGTGATGATCAGCTTGTCCATCTGCGACCCCCTTCGTTTGGCGTGGAGCGCGAGGGGCGGCCGTCCGGCCGCCCCTCGCGTCGGACTCTGGCGAAAGCTACCTCTCCCAGGGATGCGACGCGGCCACGTAGGTGAGCGACTCCTCGACGACCTCGAGGGCCCGGTCGAGGTCGGCCTCGGTATGGCGGTAGCAGAGGTACCAATGGTGATACGGCTGCACGAACAGGCCGCGCCGGATGCACTGCGTGTAGAACTCGGTGCGGCGGTCCTTGTAGTGGGCGTCGACGTGGTCGAAGGTCAGGAAGGGCATGGGCGGGATGCCGCTCCTGGTGACCGGCACGCCCGAGGCGTCGACGATCGCGCCGAGGCGCTCGAGGAAGCGCGTGCCGCGCTCCCAGATCACGTCTTGCACCTTCTCGCGCTCGAGGATCTCGAGGCACTTCATGCTGGCCGCCATCTCGAGGCTGTTGGGGAAGTAAGTCGAGCTCAGGAAGGCGTCTTTGACGTAGACGCTCATGACCTCGCGCTTGCCCACCAGGGCGGCGATCGAGTAGCCGTTGGCCATGGCCTTGCCCACGGTGGTCAGATCGGGCACGACGCCGTAGCGCTCGCTGGCGCCGCCCATGGCCACGCGAAAGCCGGTGCGGATCTCGTCGAAGGTGACCACCGCGCCGTGCTTGTGGGCAGAGGTCGACGACCGCCTGCAGGTAGCCGTCGGGCGGGGCGATGATGGGCTTCGCCATGGGGTGACCCACCGGGGTGATGATGACGCCGGCGACCGCGTCGGGGTTCTCGGCAAAGACGCGCTCGAGGTCGGCCAGGTCGCCGTACTCGAACTCCTTGGTGAGCGCCGACACGGCTGCGGGCACGCCGCCGTGGTGCTCGACGCACCAGTCGCCCCAGCCGTGGTAGCCGCAGCGCGCCACGACGTCGCGGCCGGTGTAGGCGCGCATGGCACGCACAGCGGCGTTGGTGGCGTCGGAGCCCGTCTTCACGAGGATCGTCTGCTCGCCGCAGGGCATGATGTCGGCCAGGCGCTGCTCGAGCTCGTTCTGCAGGGGCTGCACCAGGCTGAAACAGAAGCCCTTGTCCATCTGCGCCTTGGCGGCGTCGTTGATCTCGTCCTCGACGTAGCCCAGGATGATCGGCCCGTAGGCGCAGAGCATGTCGATGTACTCGTTGCCGTCGACGTCGAAGATGTGGCCGCCCTGGCCGTGGGTGATGAAGACCGGGTACTCGCCGACCACGAAGTTGTAGGGCCGGCGGATGCCGCCCACCCCGCCCGGCGTGAGCCGCTGGGCGTCTTCGAGCATCGCCATCGACTTGGTGAGGTTGAGCTTGGGCGCGTCTTGCGCTTGTCGTGTGGTCATGCGTGACTCCTTTTCTGGCAATGAATCGATTCTATGCCTTCTGCGGCGCGCGCCCGACCCGGCGGCGCCTGACCCGTCGTCGCCCGCGTCACGGCGCCGGCTCGAGCGAGGGGACGATCTCCTCTTCGTGTTGGCCGAAGATCACCACGAGCACCCCGGCGACGATGATCAGCGCGCCGCCCATCACGGTCCACGGTCCGGGCCACTCGCCGAGCAGCAGGAGCGCGTAAAAAGGCGCGGAGAGCGGCTCGATGTAGCCGAGGATAGAGGAGTGCTGCACGCGGATGCGGCTCACGCCCTCGGTCCAGAGCGTGTAGGCCAGCGCCGTGCACACCACG
This sequence comes from uncultured Actinomycetes bacterium, assembly GCA_963753695.1. Lineage (GTDB taxonomy): Bacteria > Actinomycetota > Thermoleophilia > UBA2241 > UBA2241 > Bog-752. The sequence continues at coordinate 11,053 of CAVWDG010000004.1, read as the reverse complement.
CCGAGCACGATGCCCACCACCAGGTCGCGGCCCGTCAGGTGGCGCCCGGCGCCCACCGTCTGCCACAGGGCGAGCGGCAGCAGCACCACGCTGTTCACGCTCATCTCACTGATCACGATGGTGACCGCCCCCACGCCGCGGTTGGTGAGGTCCTTCACGATGAGCTGGAACGTGGCGTAGCCCAGGCCCGAGACGGTACCGGCGGCGAGGCCGAGGGCCGAGACGTGCACGGCGTGCCCCGAGATGGTCGGCCAGAGGATGACGGCCAGGCCGGCCAGGGCGATGAGCAGCGCCCAGTAGACGATGGGCTCGGTGCGGCCGCGGAAGATGTGGGGCGCCGCCAGCGCCACCCACACCGGCGCCATGAACTCGAGGAACATGCCGATCGAGACGTTGGTGTCGCGCAGCGCCACGAAGAACAGCAGCAGGGTCAGCGAGTCGACCAGGCCCATGGCCAGCAGGCGCACCGGTATACCGGGCCGGCGCACGCCGGCCAGCGGCCGGCTGCGCGCGAACACCACGCCGAGCACCAGGCCGGCCGTCACGAAGCGCAGCACGAGGAGGGCGCTCTCGGGGGCGGTGGTGTAGTCGACCAGGGCGCCGATGGCCCCCATGATCAGGAACGACACCGAGACCATGACGTAGCCTTGCACGAGCGCCCGCCGCGCCGCGCTGGGCTTCGCCCGGGCGCTCATGCCCACCCGGCGGCGCTCATAGGGGCGCCACCTCGGCGAGGTCGCGCTGCCGCGAGCCGAAGACCACGACCAGCACGCCGGCGGCCACGATGAGCGCGCCGCCGGCGATGGTCGTGACCGTGGTCGCCTCGCCTAACAGCAGCAGGGCATAGAGGGGAGCGCTCACCGGCTCGAGGTAGCCCAGGATCGAGGCGTGTTCGACGCGGATGCGGCTCAGGCCCTCGACGTACATCACGTAGGGGATGGCGGTGCAGGCCACGCCGATCACCAGCACGACCGCCAGGTCGTGGCCCGTCAGGTGGTAGCCCGACCCGGCGAGCTGCCAGAAGGCGAGCGGCGCCACGATGACGGCGTCGAGCACCATCTCCGAGAGGGCGATCGTCACGCTGCGCCGCGTGCGGGTGAGGAACTTGGCGGTGAGGGCGTAACCCGCGTAGAGCAGGCCGCTGGCCACGCCGCACACGACACCCGCCAGCGACAGGCCGCCGCCGCCCAGGAATCCCGGCAGCAGGATGGCGGCCATACCGGCCACGGCCAGGGCGAGGGCCGGGTAGACGATGCGGTCGGCGCGCTGGCGCAGCAGCCGCGGCGCGGCCAGGGCGACGTAGACCGGCCCCGTGAAGAACAGGAACATGCCGACCGCCACGCCGGTCAGGCGCAGGGCGAGAAAGAAGAGCAGCAGCGTCGAGGAGCTGAAGGCGCCCATGAGCAGCAGCCAGCCGAGCGTGCGGCGGTCGCGCAACTCGGCGAGCATGGGCCGCCGTGCGAACACGGCGGCGACCAGCACGGCGCCGATCACCATGCGCGCTTCGAGCAGCGTGCTCGCCGGCATGGTCGTCATGCGTACAAGGGCGCCGAGCGAGCCCCAGACGAGGTAGCTCGACCCGACCAGCACATACCCCATCGTGTCGCGCCGGGCGGCGACCATCAGTCGAGCCTCGCACGGGTTCCGCCAAGCGGCGTGCGCGCCGGCGCGGGGTCTGTTTCGCCGCCCGGTCCGGCCAGCGCGAAGCCGGGCAGCTCGGCCTCGGCATCGACATCGGCGGCGCCCCAGCGCACCACGATCACCCCGGCGCCGATGATGAGCACGCCGCCGGCGACGGTCCACCACGAGGGCACCTGGCTCAAGATGACGAGGGCGTAGAGCGGCGCGCTGACCGGCTCGATGTAGCCCATGATGGCGGCGTGCTGCACCTTGACGTAGTGCATGCCGTCCATGACCAGGCTGAAGGTGAGCGCCGTGCAGACCACGCCCAGGAAGGCGGCGATGGCGAAGTTGCGCACAGTGAAGACCGCGGCCGTCGACTGCGCCAGGCCGAGCGGCAGCAGAATGACGGCGGCGAGCACGCTCATGGCGAAGACGATGGTGGTGGCGTGCACGTGGCGGCGGCGCAACTGCTTGCCGCCGATCAGGTAGACCGTGTACAGCAGGCCGGCGACCAGGGCGAACAGCAGGCCCGAGGCGGTCAGCCTGACGCCATCGCCGCTGAGTCCGGGCACGAGGATCAGAGCCATGCCGGCAAGCCCCACGGCGAGCGCGGCGTAGACCGCCTTCTCGGTGCGCCCGCCCTCGAGGTGGGGCGCCACGACGGCCACGTAGAGCGGCGCCAGGTACGACAGGAAGATAGCCACCGCCACCCCGGTCTCGCGGATGGCGATGAAGTAGCACACCAGGTTTCCGGCGAGAGCGAGGCCGCAGACGAGCAGGCGCACGGTGGTGGCGCGGTCGGCGAACAGCGCCTTCCAGTCGCGGCGCGCCGCCACCACCACGCCGAGCAGGAGGGCGGCGAACACCATGCGCACGGCCACCAGCATGCTGGCCGGCATCGTCGACCAGGTCACGAAGACGCCGATCGAGCCGTTGATGAGGCAGGCGCCCAGGATCTCGCCGTAGCCGCGCAGGCGGGGGCTCACACCGGCACCTCGGCCTGCGCTCGGCCCATGGAGACCGCGTAGACGCCGGCGCCGATGATGAGCGCGCCGCCCAGCCAGGTCCACAGTGGCGGCCGCTCACCGACCAGCAGCAGCGCCCACAGCGGCGAGGTGACCGGCTCGAGGTAGCCGAGGATGCCGGCGTGCGCGACCGGCACGAAGCGCAGGCCGTCGGTGAACAGGCTGAAACAGAGCGCCGTGTAGACGAGGCCCATGATCGCCACGATGCCGACGTCGGCCCAGGTGAGGTGGTAGTGCCCAGCGGTGGCCTGCCAGACGGCCAGCGGCGAGACCAGCACGACCGTGCAGAGGCAGAAGAAGAGGGTGAAGGTGGTGCCGCGGATCGCGCCGCCGGTGCCCTTCATGAGCAGCAGGGCGGTGGCGTAGAAGCCGCCGGCGGCGATGCCGCAGGCCACGCCGGGCACGATGTTCGGCGAGCCCGCCAGGCTGAGGCTCGGCACGACGACCAGGACCATGCCGGCCGCCGCCACCGCCACGGCGATCATATCGCTGCCCTCGCGACGGGTGTGGAGCACCCAGGGCGCGGCGAGCGCCACGTAGACCGGGGCCATGTACTCGAGCGCGACGCCGATCGTCACGTTGGCCAGGCGGATCGCGGCGAAGTAGCAGATGAGCTCGCCGGCGACGGTGCAGCCGATCAGCACGAGCCGCCAGAAGTGGCCCGAGCGGCGCACTTCGTCGAGGCCGCCCGTGAGCAGAAAGAACGGACCGAGCACCAGAGCGGCGAGCGCCATGCGCGCCACCAGCAGCAGGCTGGCCGGCATCGCCGAGATCTGCAACAGCGCACCCGAGGTGCCGAGGATCAACGAGGCCACGCCGATCTCGGCGTAGCCGCGAGAACGCCCGGCGCGCGACGGCGCCGAGACCGCGTCGATGGTCACGTGCGCCCCCCTCGGCGTCGGCTGCGTCAGACGAAGCCCAGTTCGGTGGTGAAGACCTCGTGGAAACCGCGGTCGGTGGCCAGGTCGAGGAACTCGACGTTGCCGGCGAGCTCGCTCATGGCGCGCCGCTCGGCGACGTCGATCAGCGCCATCTGGGCGCCCACGCCGGCCGCGTTGCCCACAAAGGCGACGCGCTCGCGCGGGACGTCGGGCAGCAGGCCGATGGCCAGCGAGTTGTCGACGTCGAGCTCGTTGCCGAAGGCGCCCGCGACCAGCACCTGCTCGAGCTGCGCCGCTTCGAGCCCGGCAGTGGCGAGCAGCAGCTTGCAGCCGGCGGCGATGGCCGCCTTGGCGAGCTGCAGCGAGCGCACGTCGTGCTGTGTGAAGACGATCTCGCCCTGCGGCCCCTCGGTGAGCAGGTATTCGAGTCCGGGCCCGGTGGCGCTACGCCGCACGCGGGCATGAGGCTGCATGCGGCCCGAGGCGTCGACGACGCCGGCCGCCACCAGGCCGGCCAGCAGGTCGACCACGGCCGAGCCGCACAGGCCGAGCGGCTCGCGGCCACCGATCGTGCGCAGCTCGCGGGGCTCGCCGTCGGCGCCGATGGTGACGCGTTCGATGGCCCCCTCGACGGCCTTCATGCCGCAGGCGATCTGGTAGCCCTCGAAGGCCGGTCCCGAGGCGCAGCTGGTGACGACCACGTGGCCCTCGTTGACCAGGGCGATCTCGGTGTTGGTGCCGATGTCGATGGCGATCCGCGGGGCCGTCGCCTGAGCCAGCCGCGTGGCCACGATCACGGCGAGGCAGTCGGAGCCCACAAAGCCGGCGATCGGCGGCGGAAAGTGCACGCCGCCCTCGGGGTTGATGTCGAAGCCCAGGTCGGCGGCGCGCAGGGTGAGGGGCTCGGCCACCGCCGGCGCGAAGGGCGCGCCGCCCAGGCCCACCGCCGAGACGCCGAGGGCGAGGTGGTGCATGGCGGTGTTGCCGACCACGGTCATGTCGTAGAGATGGCGCGGGGCGATCGCCTGGCGCCCGCAGAGGACGCCCAGCAGCTCGTTCACGCCGCTGCGGGCCGCCTCGCGCAGATCGTCGCGGCGGCCCTCGTGGATGGCCTGGGTGAGGCGGCTGATGACGTCCTCGCCAAAACGCATCTGGGGGTTCTCGAGCGCCTGTTGGTCGATCTGCCGGCCGCTCTCCAGGTCGAAGAGGTAGGCGATGATCTTTGAGGTGCCGATGTCGACCGCCACGCCGTAAGCGTGCTCGTCGGCCGCCGCCGGCTCGACGTCGATGGGACGCCCGTCGTAGCGCGTGACGGTTGTGCGAAAGTCGCCGTCGCGCAGGATCTGCGGCAGCTCGCGCAGCACGCTCAGGGGCAGCGCGTCGGCGCCCAACGCGGACAGCAGCCGCTCGCGGTCGGCGCGCGCGTCGGCCAGGGTGGGCGGCTCGAGCGTCACGACCTCGCGCACGACGGCCGGATGCGGCGCGCCCGGGTGCAGCCGCGAGGTCGTCAGGATCTGGCGGCGACCCTGGGTGGCGCGCACCTCGATGCTGACGCGGTCCGACAGCGGCGTCACCTGGCAGGCCAGGCGCCAGCCCTGGGCCAGCTTGCTTGCCGGCACCTTGCCGCGCTCGATCTCGTTGGGCTCGCTGAAACTGCCGGCGCCGGTGCGCACCAGGCATTTGCCGCAGGTGCCGCGACCGGCGCAGTCGACCGGCAGGTCGACTGCGCCGCTCATGACGACTGCGAGCAGCGTCTCACCGCTCGGGATCTCGACGGTCACACCGATGGGCTCGACGAAGACTCTGGTCATGGGCTCTCCCGGGTGACGGGGCGGGCGGCGGCCTAGAGGCCGCCGCCCGCCCGCCCTCGTTTGCGTACGCTCGTGCGTGAAAAGCGACTCGTCAACGCCGACGAGCTCGTCCGCCAATAGACTACGTCGTTGGCGCTCAGGCGTGCGCGACTTCGTGGCGCGCCTAGTCCGCCAATAGACTACGTCGTTGGCGCTCAGGCATGCGTGGCTTCGCCGCGCGCCTGGTGCCGCTGGACTTAGTCCTGCATGCGCGCCTTGCGGAAGGCGATCTTCTTGAGGCGCTCGTCCCAGACCTCGCTCAGCGTGGGGCCGTGGTCGTCGAACATGCCGGCGACGCCGAGGCGCTGGCGATGTGCTTCGCAGTCGGGGCAGTGGCACTCGGCGGGGAAGTAGTCGTCGGGCTCGGTGTACTTGCTGACCACGCCCTCGTAGTTGCGCAGGATGACTCCACCCGGCCCCTGGCTGATCATGTACTGCGGCATGACGGGCGTCTTACCGCCGCCGCCGACGGCGTCGATGATGTAGGTCGGCACGGCGAAGCCGGTGGTGTGGCCGCGCAGGCTCTCGGCGATCTCGATGCCCTTGGCCACGCTCGTGCGGAAGTGAGCGGTGCCCTCGGCGAGGTCGCACTGGTAGAAGTAGTAGGGCTTGACGCGGGCCGCCACCAACTTGTGGCAGACGCGTTTCATGATGTTGGCGCAGTCGTTGATGCCGCGCATGAGCACCGTCTGGTTGCCCAGCGGGATGCCGGCGTCGGCCAGCATGGCGCAGGCCTTGACCGACTCGGGCGTGAACTCCTTGGGATGGTTGAAGTGCGTGTTCAAGAAGAGCGGATGGTACTTCTTGAGCATCTCGCAGAGCGCCGGGGTGATGCGCTGCGGGCAGACGACCGGCACGCGCGAACCGAGGCGCACGATCTCGACGTGCTCGATGGCGCGCACGCGAACCAGGATCTCCTCGAGCTTGTCGTCGGACAGCACCAGCGGGTCGCCGCCGCTGATCAGCACGTCGCGCACCTCGGGGGAGCGTTCGATGTACTTGATAGCGTTGTCGAGTTCGGCCTGCGGGATGGCCTGCTCGGTGCTGCCCACGCGGCGGCGGCGCGTGCAGTGCCGGCAGTACATGGAGCACATCTCGGTGACCGTGAAGAGCACGCGGTCGGGGTAACGGTGCGTGATGTGCGGCGTCGGCGAGTCGACGTCTTCGGAGACCGCGTCCTTGATGTCTTCGGGGCGCACGATCAGCTCGGCCGGGGTGGGCACGGCCTGCATGCGCACGGGGCAGTTCGGGTCGTCGGGGTCCATGAGCGAGGCGTAGTAGGGCGTGACCGACACGCGGAACTTGCCCATGCAGGCCTCGAGGTCGGCGCGCTGCCCGTCGGTCAGGTTGAGCACCCGCTCGAAGTCGGCGATCGAGGTGAGGCGGTGAGCGAGCTGCCAGTGGTAGTCGCTCCACTCGTCGTCGGACACGTCCTTGAAGAGGTCGATGTCTTTCCAGTGGCGCGGTGTCGTCTGTACGGTCATGTCGTCTCCTTGCTCGCGGCGCCCCCCGGCGATCCGCGGTTTGGCCCATGGCTCTGTGCTGCCGGCTCAGACGAGCCGGCCGACGGCCGAAGTTAGCGCGGGCCGCCGCTCACGTGCTGGTCACGACAAGGTCTACAGTCCTGCTGTAGCGATGATACGCCGAAGCGTCGCGCGCTTTTCGGCGTCGAGCGGCGGCACTTCGCGGCCCAGGCACACCTCGTCGGCCAGCGCCGCGGCGCGCCCCGGCGCGCCCGGGCGCCCGTCGCGGTCCCAGGCCTCGAAGGCGCTGCGGTCGAAGAGGCGCGGCCGCCACACGTCTTTCATGTGGCGGCGCGTGTGGCGCTGCGCGAGCGCGTTGCCGCCGATGCCGATCGCCGCGATGGTCTCGAGGGCGATGGTCTCGTCGTCGACGGTGATGCCGGCCCCCACGGCGGCGACGTTCGACCAGGTCTCGGCGTCGAGCACGAGCTGGGCCGGCGCGTAGACGCTGCCCTCATCGGTCTGTCCGGCGCCGGCCAGCAGGGCGGCGCCGCCGAGCGCCGCAGCCAGGGCGAAGGCGGTACCGTCGGCGGCCGCCAGCCACTCGTCGGCCGCCGGACGGCTCGGCGGAAAACCCGCCGCGATGGGCAGGCCGGCGTGGCGCGCAAGCTGAGCGAGCTGGGCGAAGGTGGCGACCCCCGCCGGGCCCAGGCCGAAGCCCGGGGCGTGCTCTTCGATCGTCGCCGGCAAGGCGGGCAGGAGGTAGGGCGAGCCCGGCGCGGCGAGCTGCTGCGCCGCGCACGCGGCGAGCGCGGCGGCGTGCAGCGCCACGAGGGCCGCGGCGCGGTCGGGCAGCGGCTCGTCGCCGCGCAGCGGCGCACTGAGAAAGCCGCACGAAAGTCCGGCGCGCGCGCAGGCCAGCAGCGGGTCGAGCTCGGATTGGGCGACGCTGTGCGCGACCACGCCGAGCGGCGGCCCGGCGGCGTCGGCGCGGCCGCCCAGGGTGTCGGCGACGGCGACCACGGCGGCGGCCTGGGCCGCGCTCAGGGCGCCACACACCAGCACCGGCTTGGCGGTCGCGGCCAGCACGTCGGGCAGCTCGGCCAGGCGCCGGGTGGGCAGACCGACGGCCGCCACCTCGGGCAGGGCGTCGGCGAGCAGCGCGGCGGCGGCGACGTCGGGAGCGGCGGCCAGGGCGGCCAGCAGGCCGCCGCGGCCGCCGCCGACCACGAGGTCGCGGTCGGCAGTGCGTCCCGGTAAGACGAACGAGGCCGGCGCCGTCGCCAGGGCGCGGCGCACGAGGGCCTCGGGCAGACGGAGGCGGTCGCTGGCGGCGTCGGCGCGGGCGCCGGCCGCCACAAGAAGATCGCGCGCCACGGCGCCCGAGACGGGCACGCCGCGGTCCGCCAGCAGCTCGAGGGCGGCATCGTGCAGGCGCGTGACCTCGCCGGCGGGGAGCGGCGCATGGCGCAGCCCCGCCGGGGCGGTGGTGGTCGGTCCGCCGGTAGCCTCAGACACGGGTCCTCCCTTTGGCCTTGTTGACGATCTCATCGGTGGCGCGGCGCGCCGCGTCGCTCAGCGTGAAGGCCGGCGGCTCGTGGCGCAGTGCCTCGCTACGCGCCCGGACGCGCTCCTTGAGCGTAGTCGCTCCGGCGGCCTGCCAGTGCTCGAAGCCGTTGCGCTCAAAGAGCGCCGGCGACCAGAACTCGCGGCCGTGCTCGCGCGTGTGGGGCAGGTCGGCGAAGCTGCCGCCCGGACCCACCGCGCAGATCTCCCTGACGGCGAGCGAGGCGCGGTCGGTGCCGACCTCGTGCATGAGGGCCCGCGCGTACGAGACGAGCTCGTGGCCGAGCACGATCGTCTCGAACGAGCTCTGCAGGCCGGCTTCGAGGTAGCCCACGTCGTGCAGCAGCGTGGCTCGTGAGAGCGCTCCAAGCACGGCCGAGATGGCCGCCTCGGCGGCCCACTGCTCGTCTAACAGCTTGGCGTCGGACACGGCCGCGTAGGCGAAGCTCGGCAGGCCGTAGAAGTGGCACAGGTCGCAGGCCGCGGCGTTGCCCAGGTAGAGCTCGGGCGCGCCGAAGGTCTCGAGGGCCGTGTGCCGGTCGGTGGTGCCGCAGCCCACGCCCAGCACGAACGGCGCGCCGCCCGCGGCCAGCTGGTGCACGACGAGCGCCGAGAGCACCTCGGCGTTGCCCACCAGCACGGTGCCGGCGACCGTGGCCGGCGCGCTCACGCCGGCGACCGGCGCCGGCGCGTAGATGAAGGGGATGTCGGCGCGGGCGCAGACGATCATTTGACGCAGCGCCTCGGTGGAATGCGCCAGGGGCGGCGCCGACAGGGCGTAGCAGGCGAAGCTCTGCGCCGCGCCGCAGATCGCCGCCAGCTCGGCCATGAGCGGCAGCGAATCGGCGTCGCGCACGGTGGCCAGCAGCGGCTTGCGCGTGCCGGCGAGCATGGCCGCGAAGCGGGTGAGATCGTCGGTCTCGGCGAGCGCGTCGGCCGGACGGGCCATCGACATGACGAAGTCGATGCCCGGCAGGCGCTCGCACAGGGCGGCCATGCCCTGCACGTCGGCGGTGGTCGCCGGGCGGCGCTGGCCGGAATCGGGGTCGCGCACGTAGTCGCAGTCGGGACCCGTGCCGAAGAAGCTGTGGCCGTCGGCCAGCTCGATGCCGCCGGGGCACGCGGGCCCGACGTCGGTCGCACCGTCGCCCGACGCGCAGACGCCAGCCACGGGTGCGCCGTCGGCGCCGTCGGCACGCGACTTGAGCGCGAAGCGCCGCGGCGCCGACCCGAGGGCGCCGTCGACCAGCGCCGCCGGGATGCGCACCCGCGTGCCCGACACGCGCGCCCCGGCCGCGGCGAGCAGCTCGCGGGCCGGCTCCCAGGGCACCTCGACGCCGGCCTCTTCGAGCAGCGCCAGGGTAGCCTCGTGGACCTGCCAGCAGGCCTCGTCGTCCCAGACTACGAGGCGCGCCCCGCTCACGGCGCAGCGAGCTCCGCGTCGGCGCGCGCCACGATGCCGGCGAGCTCGGCGACGACGTCGTCGGCCAGGGGCGCGGAGCGGTAGTTGGCGAGGATGTCGTCGGCGATCTCGGTCGCTGCGTCGAGGGCGCCCTTCTTGCCGCCGGACAGCCAGACGTCGTAGGGCGTGCGGTCCCAGATCGTGGGCCGCCAGATGTCCTTCATGTGGCGTCGTGTGTGCTTCTCGGAGAGGTAGGTGCCGTTGGGCCCGACCTTGCCGATCAGGTCGACGGCCAGGGTGTCGTCGTCGACCACCACGCCGCCGGCGACCTTCTGCACGATGCCGTAGATCTCGCTCTCCATGATGAGGTGCGGGTAGCTCAGGATTTTGGAGCCGTTCAGCAGGCCGCAGCCGTTCATCATGTCGGCGCACGTCATGACGCTCGCGAAGGTGGACAGCGAGTCGTCGACGGCGGCCTGCCAGTCGGGCTCTTTGGCGCTCGTCGCCATGGTCCCCATGGCCATCGGCACGCCGTAGAAGTGAGCGAGCTGGGTGGCGCCGGCGGCCAGCAGGTAGTCCTCGGGGCCGGCGGTATAGCTGCCGGTCTTCAGGTCCATGGCGCTGGGCGCGCCCGAGAAGAAGGCGGGGCAGCCTGGGAAGGCGAGCTCGAGCAGCACGACGCCCGACAGCGCCTCGGCGTTCTGCACGACGAGGTTGCCGGCCAGCGTAGCCGGGCCGGTGCCGGCCATGAGCGGCATGGGCATGAAACCGCTCGCCAGGCCATACTCGGCGGCCACGAGGTTGGCCTCGAGGTTGGGGCCGTCGTGGCCCAGCGGGTCGACCGCGCACTGCATGAAGCTGATGATCGGGCGGCGGCGCAGCTCGGCGGTGCCGCCGACGATGGCGGCCGCCATCTCGACCAGCAGCCGCGCCGGCCGCTCGCCCACGGTGGTGACCGCCTGGTAATGCTTGCTCGTGTTGGTGAGCACGGCCTCGGAGTCGTGCAGGGCCTTGCTCGCCGGCGGCACGTCCTGCGAGGTGACCACCGGGCCCCAGTAGTAGCTCACGTTGGGCAGGGCATCGACGAAGCGCGCCGAGGTGGCCGCGTCGGCTTTGGTCGACGGGCGCTTCTCGCCTGAGTGGTGGTCGTAGACCGACACGCCGCTGCCGTCGTTGGAGAGGTAGCAGTGGGCGCGGTCGATCACCATGTCGCAGTCTGGGTCGCGGCCCGCCAGGAGATACT
>CAVWDG010000003.1:0-119887 GCA_963753695.1 uncultured Actinomycetes bacterium | reverse complement strand
GCGTGCTGGTCGCCGCCCTCGGCGCGACGCGGCCGTCCACCGAGCTCGGCTTCGCCGTGGTCGTCGACCCGGCGCGCGCCGCCCGCCTGGCCGAGCGGCAGCGCGGCAAGGGCGTCCTGGGCATCGGCGCCGAAGAGGTCGCCTGGTTCGACCTCGTGTGGCTGCCCTGCCTCCTGCTCACGCTGGGCTGCACGAGCCGCCAGGGGCGCCTGCACAAACGGGCCCGGCACTCGTCGGTCTTCAACCTCTACGAGGCGCTCGACGGCACGCTGCTCGAGAGCTTCGCCGTCGACCCCGCCATCGGACCCGTCGAGGCGGGAGGGCATCGGCTGGCGCCCCGGGTGAAGTCGCGCGTCCTGCGCACCGAGATCACGACGACCTTCGACAAGTGGCGCTCGGTCGTGCAGGGCGCCGCCCGCGAGCGCTGGGAGCGGGCGGGCTGCGAGCTCGGCATCCCCTTGCCGATCGACGCCCTCACGGTCGACGAGACGGCGGCCTGCTACCTGCCGGTCTACGCCGCCGTTCTGCGGCCGGGAGACTCGCGCCGCGTGGTCGTGATCGACGGCGGCGACGGCACAGTCGACACGCTGCTGTCGGGCGTGTTCACGGCGAACCTCGGCTACCTCACCGAGGCGCTCGACCCGCAGCCGTAGCAGTCGTGCCCCGCGACCGCAAGCGACGCGCGCCGACATCTGCGATGCAGCAACGCTACTCGAGCAGGCGACCGGGTATGAGAACTGCAGCGGGCAGTGAGGGGCGGCAGGCTGTCGCAACGGCGGCGAGCCGCGGACGGCGTTGCGCGCCCTGCACAAGGAGCACGAGACCCCGGAACGAGGGGCGTCGGCAGACGCCAGGCAGGTGTTCAATGGATCGCAGCGATGGCCGGGTCCCGGTCCTTTCCCAGGTTCTGGAGGACGCCGAAGGTTGCCGGGCCGTGATTGCCAGCATGTTGCTGCTCGATGTGCCCGGCGACGTGCTCGGCGAGCTCGCCGCCTGCGACGAGCAGCTCTCGGCGCTGATCGTGGCCGTGCGCGGCCACCTCGGCCTGAGCCCGAGCGACGAGGGACGCCACGCCGCCTGAGGCCGCAGGCGCCGGCGCGCTGCCGGGCGGCGAGCCCTCGCCCGACATACGGCTCCATACCGCCCGCGGGCCGCTGGGTGATTGCCGCGACGGTGCTCGGCACAGGCATTGTGTTTCTCGATAGCACGGTCGTGAATATCGCGCTGCCCAGCATAGGGCGCGACTTTCACAGCGGTATCGCGACACTTCAGTGGACCGTCACGGCCTACACTCTCACGCTGGCCGCCCTCATCATCGTGGGGGGTTCGCTGGGCGATCGCTACGGCCGCCGGCGCATCTTCGTGAGCGGCGTCCTGTGGTTCGCCGTCGCCTCGCTGCTGTGCGGCCTCGCGCCGACGGCCGCCGTCCTTATCGTGGCGCGGGCCCTGCAGGGCGTCGGCGGCGCCTTGCTCACCCCGGGGAGCCTGGCCATCTTCAGGCCCGTTTCACAAGAAGACCGCGCCCAGGCGATCGGCCTGTGGTCGGGCTTCGGCGGCATCGCCGCCGCCTCGGCCCGTTTCTGGGCGGCTATCTCATCCAGGCGGTGTCGTGGCGGCTCATCTTTCTTATCAACCTGCCGCTGTCGTGGCGGTGGTGTGGATCGCGCTGCGGCGCGTGCCCGAGAGCCGCGACCCCCCGCCGCGGCCGCCTCGACCTGGCCGGCGCGGGGCTCGCCACCCCTAGGCTCGGCACGCTCATTTACGGCCTCATCGAGGGCGCCGGGTGGGCTGGACGACGAGCGGCGTGGTGGCCGCGCTCGCGACCGCGGTCGTGGCGGGCGTCGCGTTCCTGGCCGTCGAGCGTCGTGTGAAGAACCCCATGCTGCCCTTCGCCATCTTTCGCGCCCGCCAGTTCAGGCCGCCAACCTGGCCACCTTCATGGTCTACGGCGCCCTGGGCGGCGCCCTTTCCTGATGCCGCTCCAGCTGCAGCAGGTGCTGGGCTACTCCCCGCTCGAGGCAGGTATGGCACTGCTGCCCATCACGCTCGTCATGCTGGTGCTCTCGGCGCAAGCCGGCAAGCTCGCGCAGCGCATCGGTCCACGGCTGCCGATGACGGTCGGTCCGATCGTCGCCGGGATAGGCCTCGCGGCCCTCTCGCTCGTGCAGCCGGGCACTACCTACCTGGGCACCTTCCTGCCCGCGATCGTCGTGTTCGCGCTGGGCCTCGCGCTGACTGTGTCGCCGCTCACCGCCACCGTGCTGGCGGCCGCTCCGGTCGAGCACGCCGGCCTGGCGTCGGCGGTGAACAACGCGGTCGCGCGCGCGGCCGGCCTTATCGCGGTGGCGGTGCTGCCCGCGGCCGCCGGCCTGAGCGCCTCGAGCTACCTGCACCCCGCGGTGTTCACCTCCGGGTTTCGCGCCGCCATGCTGCTCGCCGGCGGCGCCTGCGCCCTGGGCGGCGTGATCTCGGCCGTCACGATCCGCAACAGCTTGACGGCGCCCCAGGGCGGCGAGGAGAGCCCGCATTACTCGTGCTCCCTCGACGCTCCCCAGCTGTGCACCGACGAAGGCGACGGGCGGGCGGCCTCAGGGGCGAGCGGGCCGGCGGGCGCGTGACTTTCAGGCGACGCGTTATCGCCGGGCCCGGCCGGGGAATCGGGGGGCGCAGGCCGGCGTGTGGGAACGGCGGCACGGCAACAAAGGGGCGTCATGGGCAAGCATCACGGCCATTCGTTCACCGATCGTTTCAGGCGTGTCCTGATCGGGCGCGACGCGGAGTCGGGGGACTACACGCATCGCGAAGCCGCCGCGCTCGAACGCCACTGGGGAGTGGCGACCTGCGCGCGCTGCGGCCGTGCCCTCATGCTGGGCGAACCCGTCGCGCGAGTGCGCTCGCGCGAGATCGAGCCGACGCTCTGCGTGGAGTGCCTCGCGCCGGCGCAGGCGGCGCCCACCTGGGTCGCCGCTCCCGAGCGCAATGGCAGAGAGCCCGTGCGCCTGGTCGAGCCGCAGAGCGACATGGAGCGCGCCGCCTGACGGCCCGCCCGCTCGCCGCACGGCCTGTCGCAGCGGGCGTTCGCGCTGCCCCGCTCTCTCAGTAGACGATGACGGCCGCGCCGTAGTTCATGAAGCCGTAGACCCACGGTGCTTCGGGCATCGAGATGCGCACGCAGCCGTGCGACGCCGGGTAGGCCGGCACGTCGGGAAAGCCGTGGATGGCGTCGCCCGCGTGGAAGAAGCTGGCGTAGGGCATCCAGTCGAGGTACTCGGTCGTCCACCAGGCGATCGCCTTCATGTAGACGCTGAAGTGCCCGGCCGGCGTGGGCAGGCTGGGGCGTCCGGTCGAGCAATGCACAACGCGCACGAGCTTGCCGTTGTTCACGCAGAGCAGCACGCCGAGGCTGCGGAAGACCTCGGCGTAGTGGCCCGTCGCCGACGCGCGGCGCGGCCTGGGCGACGTGCCGACCTCGAGCCTGGCCCTGGTCTTGGGCCCGTCGCGGCCGTCACGCGCGAGGCCGTTCCAGGCCTGATACGCCATGAGGGCCTGCGACGTGCGGTAGTCGTCGGTGCCGCTCACCGCGCCGGTGGGCAGGTAGTGCAGCGCGATCAGGCAGCGCTGCACGTCGGCTGTGGTGTGGATCACCCAGGTCACGACGCTCAGGCCGCGCCTGCCGGCCTTGCGCTGCGCGTTGCCGGCCGCGTCGGTCGCGCTCACGACCCAGGTGTAGCTGCCGTTAGCCAGCCGTACCCGATAGGTGCAGGTGCGCTTGGCGTTCTCGGCGACGCCGGTCACGCGGATCGTCTTCACGATCTTGTGGCCGCGGTAGATCGTCATCTTCACGAGCGCGGTACCGCAGCTCGGCGAGGGGTCGTTGACGCGGTACGAGAACGTGGCGAGCTTGCCCCGCGCCACCTTGACGTTGGCGACGGCCACGCAGACCGGCGCGGCGGTGTCGATGTTCACATAGCCCGAGCGGGCGGTCTCGACGTTGCCGACGAGGTCGACCGCCCAGTAGCTCACGACGTGCGATCCGCGCCCGACACGGCGAAGGCGCCCTTGTAGGTCTGCGGGGAGCCGCCGTCGACCGTGTAGTAGGCGGCGGCGACGCCCGAGCCGCTGTCTGAGGCGGCCAGCGAGACCGTCTGCGCCTTGTTGGCCCAGCCCACGTGGCGGGTGGCCTGCAGGCCCGTCGCCGTCGTGACCGGGAACGTCGCGTCGGCCACGCCGCCGTCGAGGGTGCGCAGCACCGTGCCGCCTGCCCCCACGGCGCTGCCGCGCAGCCCGCCGGCCGCGACCGCCAGGCCGTTCAGGTCGGCGGTCGACGACGATGCCTGTGTAGCCCAGGTGAGGCCGCCGTCGGTGGTGTGCAGGATCGTGCCGCCGGCGCCCACCGCCCAGCCGTGTGCGGCGTCGGCGAAGGCCACCGCCCGCAGCTCCTGAAGCGTGTGAGAGGTCTGCACGGTCCAGGTGAGGCCGCCGTCGGTGGTGTGCAGGATCGTGCCGCCGGCGCCGACCGCCCAGCCGTCGGTCGCGCCGACGAAGGCCACGGCGTTCAGGTCGGCGGTCGTGACCGGCGTGGAGCTCTGCGGCGTCCAGGCCGCGCCGTCGGTGGTGTGCAGGATCGTGCCGCCGGCGCCCACGGCCCAGCCGTCGGTCGCGCCGGCGAAGGCCACGGCGTTCAGGTCCTGGATCGTTCCCGAGCTGCCCGCCGCCCAGGTAGCGCCACCGTCGGTCGAGACGACGAGCGTGCCGGCGGCGCCCACGACGTACCCGTGGGCGGCGTCGCCGAAGGTCACCGCGCGCAGATCGTTGATCGTGCCGGAGTCGGCGGCGCTCCAGTCCGCACCGGAGTCGGTAGAGAAGATGAGCGTGCCGGCGGCGCCCACGGCCCAGCCGTCGGTCGCGGAGGGGAAGGCGACACCGTTCAGGTCATGGCCGGTCCCCGAGCTGCCCGCGGTCCAGGTCGCGCCACCGTCGGTCGAAACGACGAGCGCGCCGCCCACGCCCACGGCCAGGGCGTGGCTTGCGTCGGGTAGGGCCACGGCGCCGAGATCGCTGCTCGTGCCCGAGGTCTGCGGGCTCCAGCCGGCAGCCGCCCACGCGACGGTCGCCGCCAGCAGAGCCGCCACACAAAGTGCGGCCGCAAGGCCGCCGGTCACCATCAGTCGCCGCCTGGTCCGTCGTGCCATAGCCTCCGCCCTCCTGGTGCCCGGGCAAGTAGTCTACGGGAGCTCGCGCCCGCTGGCGAGCGGCGCGCGCGAGCGGCTCCGGGAACCGGCTCCGGTCGCGGCGACCTTCAGGGGCTCGCGCCGCCTCGGGGCGGCCGGCGGCGGCCGGATTGATTCTGCGATGTCGGGGGGCTAGGCTCCCGGGTGGCGGCCGGTGTGCCGCGCAGAAAAGGGGGACGTCGTTGGGGGTCGCACGTCTTTTCGGGGTCGCGCTTCGGGGCGCCCCGCTACCGATCTTCCGACGTACCACAAGGGGTCCCGCCGCGAGGGCGGGGGCGGAGCTGACGGGAGGGGCCGTGGCAGCAAGGCACAATGGCAGGCGTTCGGGGCGCGTTCTGGCCCTGACCATCGCGGCGGTGCTGGCCGCCGGACTGCTCTGGAGCATCGGCAGCGCCCTCGGGGCGAGCTCGAGCCCCTCTCCGGCGGCGAAGACCACCATCCTGCGCATCGGCACCGTACAGGACGCCGACACCCTCAACCCGTTCACCGGATACTCGGGCACCTCGTACGAGATCTTCCACCTGAACTACGACATGCTCGTCGGCTACAGCCCCAAAGACTTCGCGCCACGCCCCGAGCTCGCCACGAGCTGGCAGGACTCGCCCGACGGCAAGACCTGGATCTTCCACATCCGCCACGGCGTGACCTGGCAGGACGGCGTGCCGCTGACGGCAAGCGACGTCGCCTTTACCTACAACTACATCATCAAGAACGCCCTGTACGCTTTCACCCCGCTACACGACCGACATCGTCAAGGCGGTCGCTATCGACCCCTACACGGTCAAGTTTTCATCCTCGACAAGCCCAAGGCCGACATGCTGCGCCCTGTGGGTGCCGCATCGTGCCGCAGCACGTGTGGAGCAAGGTCTCGGGCAAGGCCGCCCCAGACCACGTTCGTCAACCCGGCGCCGATCGTCGGCTCGGGTCCGTTCCAGGTGGTCGAGGTCAAGAAGGGCAGACTACATCCGCCCTCGTGGCCAACAAGCACTACTGGGGCGGCGCTCCCAAGGTCGACGAGGTCATCTTCCAGGTCTACCAGAACGCCGAGACCATGGTCGCCGGACCTGAAGGACGACAGCATCCAGGCGAGCCGAGCACGTTCCGGTCGCCGAGTTCAACCGGCTCTCCTCGACGCCCGGCGTGACCCCCATCGCCAGCAACGTGGACCGCCGAGAAGTACTTCGACGAGCTCGCCTTCAACTGTTACGACAACCGCGCGTCGATGGGCAATCCGGTCCTCCTCGACCCCCAGGTTCCGCCAGGCGCTCTCGTGGGCGGTCGACAAGCAGGAAGCTCATCCAGGTCGCCTACGGTGGCCGCGCCCTGCCGGGCTCGTCGATCGTGGTTTGCCGTGTGGTGCCTCGAATACGCCTTGGCAACCGCCGGCCAGCGAGGCCTTCGGCTTCGATCTGGCCAAGGCCGGCCAGATGCTCACGGCGGCCGGTTACCCCCTCAAGAACGGCGTGCGCCTGAACAAGCAGGGCAAGCCCATCGTTCTGCGCCTGCAGGCGCGCAACGAGGTAGACCGAAGCCAGGTCGCCGGCAAGCTCATCACCGAGCTGGTTCGACAAGCTCGGACTCAAGATCAAGTTCTCCGTGGTCGACGAGGGCGTGCTGCAGACCCAGATCTACAACATGAAGGGCAAGACCTACGCCCCCGACTGGGACATGTTCCTGTGGGGCTGGGGCGAGTACGTCGACCCCAACTACATCCTCGGCGTGTTCACCAAGGCGCAGATCAACGGCTGGAACGACTGCTGCTGGACGGACCCGACCTACGACAAGCTCTACGCCGAGCAGGCGCAGGAGATGGACCCGGTCAAGCGCGCCGCCGAAGTGCAGCAGATGCAGAAGATCTTCTACGACGCGGCGCCTTACGTCGTGCTCGCCTACCAGCAAGACCTGCAGGCCTACCAGAGCGGCGCCTGGCAGGGCTGGGTGAGGTATCCGAGCAACGGCGGCATGGTGGTGTTCTCCAACGACAACATCGACAGCTACCGCTTCGCCGAGCCCAAGCCGGCCGCGGCCGCGAGCGGCTCATCAGCCGGCCTCGTGGTCGGAGTGATCGCCGCGGCGCTCGTCGTCGTGCTGGGCGTCGTGTGGTTTGTGCGCCGGCGGCGTACAGGGCCGGCCGAAGAGCTCTAAGAGAGACCCGCGACCGGCGCGCGGTGTGGTCTCTTCGCGGGAGACCACACCGCCCCGGCGCGGCCCTGTGCCTTCGTGCCCGCGTGCCGTCTCCCCGAGTCTGCCCTAGGGTCCCTGCCGTCGTGGAGGTGACGGATGTCGCGTAAAGGCTGGCTGCTGTTCTGCGCGCTGTGCGTCATCTGGGGGATCCCCTACCTGCTGATCCGCGTGGCGGTGCGCGAGCTCACGCCGGCGACCCTCGTCTTTTTGCGCACGGCGCCGGTCGCCGTGCTCATGGCGCCGTTTGCCTTGCGCCGCGGCCGCCTTGCGCCGCTGCTCGCCCGCTGGCGCTGGATCGTGGGCTATACCGTCGTCGAGATCGCCGTGCCCTGGCTGTTGCTGGCGCACGCCGAGGAGCGGCTGTCGAGCTCGATCGCCGGGCTGCTGATCGCCGCCGTGCCGCTGCTCGGAGCGGTGGTCTACCGGCTCACCGGCACGGCCGAGCGCCTCACCCGCCGCCGCCTCGCGGGGCTCGCCCTCGGCTTCGTCGGGGTGGCCGCCCTGGTCGGCTTCGACAGCGCCGGCGGCCACCAGCCACGCGCCGTGGTCGAGGTCCTGATCGTGGCGCTGTGCTACGCCACGGGACCGCTCATCATCAGCCGGCGCCTGGCCGACCTACCCGGCCTGAGCGTGGTCGCCGCCTCACTGGCCATCAGCGCCGCGATCTACGCGCCGCTGGGGCTGAGCGAGTTCCCGGCGTCGCTGTCGGGCGAGACCATCGCGGCGGTCGCCACGCTCGCCCTGGTCTGCACGGCGCTCGCCTTCGCCCTGTTCTTCGCCCTGATCGTCGAAGTGGGACCGGCACGCGCCACGGTGATCACCTACGTCAACCCGCTGGTCGCGGTGCTGCTTGGCGTGGTGTTCCTGGCCGAGCCGCTGACCGCCGGCATCGCGGTCGGACTGCCGCTCATTCTCGGCGGTTCCGTCCTGGCGACCTCGCGCACCCCGGCCAGCGCCGCGCACGACCGCACCGAGGCGCCGGATCGGACTAAGGCTTGACGCCTTCGGTCCCTGCGGCGACCATGGAGACAATGATCGACGACTCGCTCTTCCCCGGAGGCAACCTGTGATCGAAGACCTCTTCACACCGCAGCACCTCATCATCCTGTTCGCCATCCTGTTCTTCCTGTTCGGCGCGAAGAAGCTGCCTGGTCTGGGCAAGTCGCTCGGTCACGGCATCCGCGAGTTTCGCGGCGGGATCGCCGGACTGAGCGACGCCGACCCAACCGAAGAGGTCACGGGCGCCGGCGACCAGACGGCCACCCTCACCGCCGCCGACTCCGGCGCTCAGGAGGCCGGCACGACCAGCGCCGCAGCCAACGCGAGCGCCGCAGCCGACGCAGCCGCACCGGCCACCGCCGAGGCGAGCGCTGCAGCCGACGCGAGCGCCGTGGCGGCCGACCCGGCGCTCGACGACGCCGACATCGAAGATGCGGACTACACCGAGCTCGACGGCGACGTGACGAGCGAGGTCGTTGGCGAGATGAGCGAGGCCGAGGGCGCGGTAGCGACGGGTCCGCAGGCCTGAGGGGTCGCCGGGCCGCCAGGCCCGCGCGCGACCAGGCGTCCTAGGCGCGCGACTACGCCTGTTGCGCGGCGATGGCCGCGTCGCGCGTGGGAAACACGGCGAAGACGGTGTCGAGCCCGGTGATCTCGAGGATGCGCCGTATCTTCTCGTCGGGGCAGCCGATGGCCAGCCTGCCGGCCGTCTTTTGCAAGCGCTTGCCGCCGCTGACCAGCACACCCAGAGCCGTCGAGTCGATGAAGGACACGTCGGTCAGGTCGATCACGACGCGCTCTGCGCCGTCGTCGATGGTCTGCAGCAGGACCTCGCGGAACCGCGGGGCGGTGTACAGGTCGACTTCGCCGGCGAGGATCACGACGGCCACATCGTTCGTGGGCCGCTCCAGTGACACCGCGAACTGCTGTCCGTCAGCCATCGTGACTTCCCTTCGTGCGCGCCCGATGTCGGGGCGGCAGGCGCCTGGTGACGAGCGCCGGCCGGCCGACTTGTCTGCTGCCACATTCTCCTGTTTTGAGTGTGTATACGTCAAATCAATCCCGTTGGTACGAGCCGGGTCGCACGGTCACCGGCCCACTGCTCGGGCAACGGCGGCCGCGCTCCCCGAGCGCTCAGAAGGCACAGAGAATGCTGGCCGGTCCACGCACCATCGCACCGACGGTCTTGAGTCGCCGTCCCACCGACTGCCCGCGGCATCGCCTCCACGGCTGGAGTTCAGCCAGCAGAAGCCGCGGCTGACCTAGCGCCGCGCGTCGGCCATCGCTCGCGGCAGAGCGGCGGCCCCCCGCACGAAGTCGCGCCGCGAACGCCCCAGGGCCTCGTGTAAGGCGGCTGTGGCCCGCGGTCCGTGCAGGGCGGCGCCGTGCCCTACCAGCAGATGCTCGGGCTCGAACGGCGATAGGCGGCGCGGGGGCCACAGCCGTAAGCCGATGTGCACGCCGGCGCCCATGCGGCCGGGCGCGTAGAACGACGCGGTGCCGAGCGCCTCGGCGACGACCAGCACCCGAGGCTCGGGCCACCACAAGGCGACCTCGTTCCAGAAGCGCACGGCCACGAGCCCGACGACCTCGAACGGAGAGTCGGGCACGGCGGCCGGCACCAGAAGATGAGGCACGCCGAGTCGCTCGGCCACCGCCGCGCAGCCGCGCCCGTGACGGTCGAGGAGCTGCACGACGGCCGCCGGGCGACGGTGCGCGAGAGCGCGCTCGAGGGCGGCCGGTTCGTCGGTCGGGTCGATCAGCCAGACGCGGTCGCGGTCGACCAGGGCATGCGAGGTGCGCGACGCCGGTTCGTCGAGCACCCACGTGAGTCCGAAGACGCTCTCTTCGAGCAGCACCCCGGTCAGGCCTTGAGCGCGAGCGGCTTGCCGCAGCACGACACGGGCTCGGCGCACGAGCACGCCCCCGTGTCGCCGCAGGAGCTCTTGACCTCGATCTCGAGTCCGCACGTCTCGCAGCGATAGACCTCGCCGGCCTTCATCTCGTGACAGTGAGCCATCACGACCTCCTTTGTCTGTCGTCCGCCTACCGCCCGGCGGCGATGAACCGCAGGGCGCGCTGCAGGGCCATATCCACTTTGCTGTTGGACGGCTGCGCCACGACGATCGTCGGTTCGATGCCCTTGTGGTTGATGTTGCGCCCGTGCGGCGTGAGGTACGCGGCGATCGTGATCTTCAGGCTCGCTCCGCCGCGCAGCGGCAGGACAGTCTGCACGACCCCCTTGCCGAAGGTCCTGCTGCCGATCACTGTGCCGCGCCCGTAGTCCTGCAGGGCGCCGGTGACGATCTCTGAGGCGCTGGCCGTGTTGCCGTTGACGAGCACGACGAGGGGCAGGCTCGTGGGGTGGCCGCCGCCCTTGGTCGTCAGCACCGTGCGCGGCGCGTGCAGACCCTGGGTGGTCACGACCACCTTGCCCGCCGGCAGGAAATCGCCGGCCACGTTGACGGCCTCGTCGACCAGGCCGCCGCCGTTGTCGCGCAGGTCGAAGACCAGCGACTGAGCGCCACGCTTCTGCAGCGACGCGATCGCCGCGCCCACTTGCCGTCCGGCCCCCTGTGCGAAGGCGGCCAGCGACACGTAGCCCACCTTGCGGCCGTGGTCGGTGGTGAGGCGCGAGCTGGTGAGAGGACGCGAGATCTGGCTGCGCGTGAGGGTCAGGTCGATGAGGCTGGCCACCCCGGTGCGGCGCAGCTGCAGGCGCACGCGCGTGCCGGCCGGGCCCACGATGCGCGCCACGACGGCGTCGACCGACTTGCCGGACGTCGAGGAGCCGTCGACCGCCATGATGACCTCGCCGGGCACGATGCCGGCGCGGGCCGCCGGCGACCCCGCGAAGACCTGAGTCACGACCGGCCGGCCCGCCTTGGTGTCGACGGCCGTGCCGATCCCCGAGTAGCTGCCGCTCAGCTCCTGGCTGAACGCTTTGGCCTCGGCCTGCGTGAAGTACACGGTGTAGGGGTCGTGCAAGGTCGAGAGCAGCCCGGTGATGCCCGCCTGGCCGAGCTTGGCGGTGTCGACAGGGCGGTAGTAGTCGCGCCGCAGGTCTTGAAGGACCTGGCGGTAGAGAGCGGTCTGGCCGTTCACTCCCGCAGTCGTGCCGCTGCGGTCGAGCAGAGTGGCAAGACCGAAGCCCGCCACGAAAGCGAGCACGATGATGAGGATGGGGAGCAGTCTTCTGGTACGCATCGTCCCGATTGTACCCGCTCGCACCGTGGTCTGGAGCGGAAGTCGGCTAGCCTCGGGGCCGCGGCGCGGCGAAGTGCGCCGCCGCGCCCCGACGGGGCGCCGGATGCCTCGAACGCTGGAACCGCACAGTCAACGCTTTCCCTCAGCCAGTGTTCGGCACATACTGCGGACTAAGGACGTTTAGGGGGTTCTCACAGTCCTAACTGCTGAGAGTGGGGTCACATGGGAGGGTCGAGGGGTCCGTCGTTGCCGCCTGCCGGACGCACGCGGCTCGGTCTGCACACTGCCAGACGCCTGAGCGGCGTCCCCGGCGCCGACCTCGCACGGGCTCCCTTCCACCGTCAGGAAGCCTTCGCAGACGTCACGCTCCCGCACGCCTTCCCGGGCGGCATCCGCCAAGACGCCTTCCGGGCGACGCCCGTCAGGACAGCCTCCCCGGTAAGGGCAGGTCACCCCGCATGAAGGAGCCGCCGGCTGGCTAGCCACGTGCGTTGAGCCCATGCACGCGGTGGTCTGCCGGCCCAGGCCCCGATCGTCCGTCGTCTGACCCTCAGGGGGGACCGATGCTTCCTAATGACAACTGCCGGCAACCACGACCGCACGACCGCACGCCACGCAGGCGAGGCAAGCTCACGCTGCTGGCTCTGGCGCTCGCGCTGGTGCTAGCGGCTCTGATCTGGGGCGTGGTACCGTCGCACGCCGCCAAACCGGCCGCCCCGGCGCACACCCATGGGCATGTGACCAACGCCCAGCGCCTCGCCGCCGCCAAACGAGCCGCCGCGCTGCTGGCCGCAGCGGGCGGCCAGACCAAGGCCGGGAGCAAGGCGCCTATCGGTCCGGGCTCTACGCCGGACTACTTCGGCACGACGCCGAACTACGCCAACAGCCCGCTCCCCTACGGCCCGATCGGCGGGATCGTCGTCACGAACGGCGGCTACCACTACACCGGGGCCGTCAAGGTCAAGATCACCGACGTGAACTGGAGCTTCGGCTCGGGCGCGACCGCCAAGGCGAAGGTCGTGGGCGGCGTCATCAAGTCGATCACCGTTGTCAAGGGTGGCGCCAACTACACGGCCCCCATGGTCACGATCACCGGCAACGGCCACAGCGCCACTGCCAGAGCGGTCCTGAGCAGCGCCAAGTCGAAGGGCGGCATCAAGAAGTTCGCCGACGCCCTGCCCGGACTGGGCCGGACCGCGGCGAACGCCCAGGGAGCAGTACGTCCCCGTGGCGGTCGCCGACACCACGACGTTCCTCGGCTCCGACTACTACGAGATCGCCCTCGTGCAGTATCGCGAGAAGCTGAGCACGAGCCTGGCAGCGACCACGCTGCGCGGGTATGTGCAGATCGAGACGCCGGCAAACGCCGCGCACAGCAAGCATATCGCCCTCACCTACCCCGATAACACCCCGATCCTGAACGGCTCCGGCCAGCAGGTCTACGCCGTCGATCCCCCCCAGTACGCTGGACCGACGATCGTCGCGCAGCGCGACCGGCCGGTGCGCGTCAAGTTCACCAACTATCTGCCCACCGGCACCGCCGGCAACCTCTTCCTGCCGGTCGACACCACCGTCATGGGCGCCGGAGCCGGGCCCGAACGGCGGCGCACCTACACCCAGAACCGCGCCACCGTCCACCTGCACGGCGGCGTCACCCCGTGGATCAGCGACGGCACGCCGCACCAGTGGATCGCCCCGGCGGGAAGAGACCTCACTACAAGGGCGTCAGCGTCAGAACGTGCCCGACATGTGGTTCAACGCGCAGGGCGCCGTCGTTCCCGCGGGCACGGCCGGCGCGACTAACGATCCCGGTCTGGGCTCGCTGACCATGTACTACACGAACCAGCAGAGCGCGCGGCTGATGTTCTACCACGACCACACCGTACGGCATCACCCGCCTCAACGTCTACGCCGGCGAAGCCGCCCGTATGTTCTGCAAGACCCGGTCGAGCAGAAACTCGTGAGCGGCGGCACGATCGGTTCCGTCAAGGTGGCGGCGGGCACCATCCCCGCCGACGCAGATCCCGCTGGTCATCCAGGACAAGACTTTCGTGCCGAGGCGACTCAGCTCGCTGCACGAAGACCCCACCTGGGACACGACCGCCTGGGGCGGCGCGGGCAACCTCTGGTTCCCGCACGTCTACATGCCGAACCAGAACCCGACCGACAGCCAGGGCGTCAACGCCATGGGCCGCTGGGACTATGGCCCCTGGTTCTGGCCGCCGATGGTGCCGGCACACGTTCGGGCCCGTCGCCAACCCGCTGGCCGGTACGACCGCCCTCGAGGGCCGCCGATCAACCCGGCACGCCGACACCGTCGATCGTGCCCGAGGCGTTCATGGACACGCCCGCTCGTCAACGGCATGGCCTACCCGTACCTCAACGTCGGCCGCAAGGCGTATCGCTTCCGCATCCTGAACGGCAGCGACGACCGCACGCTGAACCTGCAGCTCTACTACGCCAAGTCCAACGCCCCCATGTGGAACGCCAACGGCACGCTCAACAGCGCGAACGCCGGCGAAGTCCCCATGGTCGCGGCGGCCGTCGGCACCGGGTCCGCCGGCGAGCTGGCCGACCGACGGCCGCGCCGGCGGCGTGCCGACCCCAAGGCCGCGGGCCCGAGCATGGTGCAGATCGGCAACGAGGGCGGGCTGCTGCCCGCTCCGGTCGTGCTCAAGAGCACGCCGGTCGGCTATGAGTACTTCCGCCGCACGATCACCGTGCTGAACGTCACCACGCCACACCCTCCTGCTCGGCCCGGCCGAACGCGCCGACGTGATCATCGACTTCTCCAGCGTGCCGGCAGGCGCCAAGCTCATCCTCTACAACGACGCGCCTGCCCCGATCCCGGGCTTCGACACCCGCGCTACGACTACTACACGGGCGATCCCGACCAGACCGTCGATCGGCGGCGCGCCCTCGACGGTCGCCGGCTACGGCCCCGACACCCGCACCATCATGCAGTTCCGGGTCTCCGGCCCGGCGGCCAAGGCCTACAACGTCGCCGCGTTGCAGACGGCGCTGCCGGCTGCCTACGGTGCGTCGCAGCCCAAGCCCGTCGTGCCCGAGGCGGCCTACAACAAGGCCTTCGGAGCCAGCTACACCAACCACTACATGCACGTCGTCGACTCGTCGCTGACCTTCACGCCCGACGGCGCCTCTGAGGTCAACAGCGTCAACGTGACCAACGGCGGCTCCAACTACATCGCTCCCACCGTCACCTTCACGGGCGGCGGCGGCACGGGCGCGGCAGCGACGGCGACCGTCTCTCTCGGCGTCATCACTGGGCTCACCATCACCAACCACGGCACCGGCTACAACACGGCGCCGACCGTTGCCATCACAGGCGGCGGAGGCAGCGGCGCAACGGCGACCGCAACGACGGTAGGCGGCGTGGTCGACACGCTCACCCTCGGGGTGGGTGGCACTGGCTACACCACGCCGGACGTCACCTTCACCGGCGGCAGCGGCAGCGGCGCTGCAGCCGTCGCGACGGTCACCGGCGGCGTGGTCACGGCGATCACCGTCACCGACCCCGGTGTCGGCTACACGACGCTGCCCAGCGTCGCCATCACCGGAGCCGGAGGCAGCGGCGCAACGGCGACCGCCGGCTACGCACTCACCCTGCCTCAGCAGGAGAAGGCCGTAATCGAGCAGTTCGACACCGACTACGGCCGCATGAACGCCGTGCTGGGCACCGGCCTCGGCAACGGGGGCGCCTCGACCGGCACCGCGACACCGTACTCCTACGACGACACGCCCACCGACATGATCCTCGATTCATCGAACGCCACCCAGATCGGCGCCCTCAACGACGGCACCCAGATCTGGCGGGTAGATCATCAGGGCGTCGACACGCACGCCATCCACTTCCACCTCTTCAACGTGCAGGTCATCAACCGCGTGGCCATCGACGGCACGCTCCTGCCGCCCGACCCCAACGAGCTCGGCTGGAAAGAGACCGTGCGCATGAACCCGGGTCAGGACGTCATTCTCGCCGTTCGTGCGTTCGCTCCGACCCTGCCCTGGAAGCTGGGCGACAGCATCCGTCTCCTGGAGCCCACCATGAAGCTGGGAGATACCTACACCGACGCCAACGGCGTCACGGTGACCAACGCCATGCAGGACTATGGCTGGGAGTACGTGTGGCACTGCCACCTGCTCAGCCACGAAGAGAACGACATGATGAGGCCGATGGTGTTCGAAGTCTCACCGGCCGCGCCCGACACGCTGGCGGCGACGCCGTCCGCCGCCACGGCGACCCTCACCTGGGTCGACCACGCCACCGAACCGGCGGCGACCATGTACACCGTCGAGCGGGCGACCGACTCGGCGTTCACCGCCGGCGTGACCGACATCGCCGTGCCCGGCGCGACGGCGGCCGGTTACATCGACACGCCGCTCAGCAGCGGCACCTACTACTACCGCGTGCGGGCCGAGAACAAGGCGGCCTTCTCGCTGTGGACCACGCCGGTCACGGTCACCGTGCCGTGAGCTGACGCACACCGGCTGGTCGCCGCCCGCCCGACTGCGGGCAGCGACCGCTCGGGGGAGGGAGGGAGACATCCCTCCCTCCCCCTTTCTCTTTCCGGCCCGCCTTCCCCTGGCGTCGGTCACCCGACCGTCGTCGCGACCGGCCGGCGCGCGGCCTGGGCGGCGGCCTGCGCCGTCACCGCGACGTGGTATCCTCACCGGGAAGGACACGAACAGGAGTTCGCTCAAGTGCTCGTCGAGCTCAACCCCGAGCAGCTCGCCGCCGCCTCGCACGACGACGGTCCGCTGCTCGATCGTCGCCGGCGCCGGCACAGGCAAGACGGCTACGCTCGTGCACCGCGTCGCCCACCTCATCGGGCGCGGCGCCGACCCGCGGCGCATCCTGCTGCTCACCTTCACGCGGCGCGCCTCGGCCGAGATGCTGCGCCGCGTCGACAGCCTGCTCGCCGCCGAAGCCGTGGGGCACGGGCACGCCCGCGAGCGCGTCTGGGGCGGCACGTTCCACGCCATCGCCGCCCGCCTGCTGCGCATCCACGCCCGCGACCTCGGCATGGAACCCGACTTCACCATCCTCGACCGCAGCGACTCCGAAGACCTGCTGCACGTCGAGCGCACCGCACTCGGCCTGGGCCGCGACGGCCCCCGCTTTCCCCAAAAGGCCACCTGCCTCGACATCTACTCGCGCTGCGTCAATGCCCAGGCGCCGCTGCCCGACGTGCTGCGCGTCGCCTTTCCCTGGTGCGAGGTAGCCGAAGAAGGTCTCGGCCGGCTCTTCGCGCGCTACACCGACGCCAAAGAAGAGCAGCAGGTGCTCGACTACGACGACCTGCTGCTGTTCTGGCGCGCGCTGCTGGCCGACCCTGTCGCCGGAGGGCGGGTGCGCGAGCGCTTCGACCACGTGCTGGTCGACGAATACCAGGACACCAACGCCCTGCAGGCCGAGATCGTGGCCCTGCTGCGCCCCGGCGGCCGGGGCGTCACCTGCGTGGGCGACGACGCCCAGGCCATCTACAGCTTCCGCGCCGCCACCGTGCGCAACATCTTCGACTTCGAGCTGCGCTTCCCGGGCGCCGACGGTGCTCACCCTCACGCGCAACTACCGCTCCACGCCGCCCATCCTGGCGGCGACCAACGCCGTCATCGCCGAGGCGGCCGAGCGCCGCGAAAAGGTGCTCTGGACCGAACGCTCAGGCGGCGCCCGGCCGCTGCTCGTCACCTGCCGCGACGAAGACGAGCAGACGGCCTGGCTCGTGCGACCGCATCCTCGAACACCGCGAGCAGGGCACGGCGCTCACCGCCCAGGCGGTGCTGTTTCGCGCCCAGCATCACTCGCTGCTGCTCGAGATCGAGCTCGCGCGCCGCAACATCCCCTTTCGCAAGTACGGCGGGCTGCGCTTCGTCGAGATGGCCCACGTCAAAGACCTGGTCGCTTTTCTGCGCCTGGCCGAGAACCCGCGCGACGCCATGGCCGGCCTGCGCGTGCTGGGCCTCGTACCCGGCATCGGCCCGGCCACCGCGGCCACGCTCGGCGAGGCCGCTTGCCGCCAGCGGCGGCGACTTCGCCGCCTGGGCCGGCGTCAAGGTGCCCGAACCCGCGCGCGGCGCCTGGCCCGCCGTCGTCGCGCTGCTGCGCGGCCTGGCCGGCGCAGCCCCCGGCGAAGTGCCGGCCCAGGTGCAGGCCGTGCGCATCGTCTACCAGCCGCTGCTCGAACGCCGCTACGACAACGCCCCGCGCGCGCCTGCGCGACCTCGAACAGATCGAGGCAGCTCGCCTCGCGGGCGGGCGACCGTGCGCCAGTTCCTCGCCGATCTCGTGCTCGACCCGCCGGCCTACACGCAGGAGCTCGCCGGTCCGCCGCTGCTCGACGAGGACTACCTCATCCTGTCGACCATGCACTCGGCCAAGGGCCTCGAGTTCGACGTCGTCTACGTCATGCACGCCGCCGACGGCAACATCCCCTCCGACATGGCGACCGGCAGCACCGACGAGATCGAAGAGGAGCGCCGCCTGTTCTACGTGGCCTGCACGCGCGCCCGCGACACCCTCTATGTCACACACCCGCTGCGCTACTACACGCAACCCTGGGCCAAGGCCGACACCCACGGCTACGCGCAGCGCTCGCGGTTCTTGAGCGAGGCCGTGGTGGCCCACTTCACGCAGGAGCAGGCGGTCCCCGAGCCCGTCGGCACCGACGGCGCGCCGCTCGAACGAACGAGCTCGGCGTCCATCCGTGCGGGCATCCGTTCACTG
Organism: uncultured Actinomycetes bacterium; assembly: GCA_963753695.1. Classification (GTDB taxonomy): domain Bacteria; phylum Actinomycetota; class Thermoleophilia; order UBA2241; family UBA2241; genus Bog-752. The sequence goes on along the minus strand of CAVWDG010000003.1, from coordinate 101,521 downwards.
TGGGAATAAGCTAGGCGACAGCGGGGGTGCGAGGCCTCGAGTCGGCCCCAGCGTTCCCAGAGCTCGACCGTCACGCACGAGCTCATGCAGGGCAAGACCGATCTGGAGCAGCCCATGGCGGTAGACACGCGCGACAGCGTCTCCTTCCAGGACGAGGAGATGCGCGAGGTCGCCGAGGCCGCGCGGCGCATCGAGGCCAACGTAGCCTCGGTCATCCTCGGCAAGAACGACGTCATCCGAGCCTGCGTCGTGGCCCTGCTGGCCGGCGAGCACCTCCTCATCGAAGACTATCCGGGCGTCGGCAAGACGCTGCTCGCCAAGGCCCTCGCGCGCTCGGTCGACTGCCGCTTCGCGCAGTGTGCAGTTCACGCCCGACCTGCTGCCCAGCGACATCACCGGCGTCAGCGTCTTCAACCAGCAGACCGGCGAGTTCGTTTCGCGCCGGGCCCGATCTTCGCCAACATCGTGCTGGCCGACGAGATCAACCGCGCGTCGCCCAAGACGCAGGCAGGCCCTGCTCGAGTGCATGAGGAGCGGCAGGTCGACCGACGGACAAACGCATCCGCTGCCGCACCCGTTCATGGTCATCGCCACGCAGAACCCGATCGAGTTCGAAGGCACCTATCCGCTGCCCGAAGCGCAGCTCGACCGCTTCATGATGCGCCTGAGCCTGGGCTATCCCGACACCGACGCCGAAGAGGCGATCCTGCACGAACAGACCTCGCGCGACCCATTCGCGCAGCTCGGCCCGGTGCTCGACGCCCGACAGGTGCTCGCCATGCAGCGCTGCGTCGAGCGCGTCAAGGTCGTGCCGACCCTGCACCGCTACGTCGTGGCCATCCTCACGGCCACGCGCGCCACCCGCGACATCTACCTGGGCGCCAGTACCCGCGCCGGCATCACCCTCGTGCGCGCCGCCAAGGCCCTGGCCGTGCTGCGCGGACGTGACTACGTGGTGCCACAAGACCTCAAGGACCTCTCTGGTCGAGTGCTCGGCCATCGCATCATCCTGTCCTCCGACGCCAAGGTGCACGGCGAGACAGAAGAAGCGGTGATCGCCAGACTGCTCGAAGGGGTCCCCGTACCGGGAGCATAGGCATCGTCCGTCCCACCAGCCGGGGTCTCTCCCTTGTGGCCGTGGCTTTCGCCACCTACGTGGCGGCACGCATCCTCGGCACCTGGGAGCTCTACCTTCTGGCCATCGCCTTTCTCGCGGCGGTCGTCGTGGCGTGGCTTCTCGTGGCGCGGGCCGGCCGGCGGCTCGCGGCCACGCGCGACCTCATCCCCAGCCAGCCCACAAGCGGCGACGAGCTCGTCGTCTCGTTTCGGGTGAACAACGGTTCGCAGCTGCCCGGTCTGCTCGTGACTCTGCCCGACGCGACCGGCGACCTCTCGCCGTCGCGCGAGGCCATCGAGTTCGCCAGCCTCGGCGCGCTGCAGGAGCGCTCGGCGACGAGCACGGCGCTGGCTGCGCGGCGCGGCGTGCACCACCTGCCGGCGCTGTGGGCCGACGCCGAAGACCCCCTCGGTCTGGTGCGCGCTCGCCGCCGGCTGGGCGAGCCGCTCGAAGTCACGATCTACCCGCGGCTCGTCGACCTGCGCTCGTGCGCGCTGTTTGCCAACGTGGGCGCCCACCGCGGGCTCAGCCGGCGCGGCCTCGTGCGCCTGGGCTCCTCGGAGTTTCGCGGCATCCGCCCCCACTACCCGGGCGAGCCGCTCAGCCACGTCGACTGGAAGGCCACGGCCAAGACCGGCAACCTCATGCTGCGCGAGATGGACGATCCCGAGAGCGGCGACATCACGGTGCTGCTCGACGGCACGGCGCAGCAGGTCGCGGGCGAGGGAGCACGCTCGAACTTCGAGCTCGCCGTCGAGGCCGCCGGCTCGGTGGCCGACTTCGTGCTGGCGGCCGGACGCGGCGTCAATCTGCTGCTGCACGACGGCAACTGGCGCCACAGCCGCCTCTCCCCCGACGTGAGCGGCCATCGCCGGCTGCTCGACGACCTCGCCGGCGTCAAGCCCAACGCCAGGGCGCCGCTGTCGACGGCGCTGCCGCGGCTGCGCGCCGGCAGCGGCCGCCTGGCGCGCACGCAGACGCTGGCCATCGTCGCCCTGGCGCTCGACTCAGAGCTCGTGCGCTCGCTCATCTCGCTGCACAGAGACGGTTTGCAGGTATCGGTCGCCCTTGTGGCGGCCGACTCGTTCCGACGCGGCCCGTCCCCTCCCGTCGACCCGGGGCTGCAGATCGCCCTCACCGCCGCCGGAGTCCCGTGCCTCACGCTGCGGCAGGGCGACGACCTGCGCACCGCCCTGTCGTACGCCCGGGCGGAGCGCAGCCTCGCGGGGCGGCCCCGATGAGGCTCTTGGGCAGGCTGCTGTACTTCGTCTGCCTCGCGGGCCTGGCGGGAGTGGCGGCGCTGGCGATGGCGCGCGTCGCGCGACCGTCGATCGCCGCAGACCTGGTCTGGGCCGCTCTGCTGGCGACCGCCGCCGGCGCGCCCGGGCTCGTCCGCAGGCGCGCGTGGCCCCTCGCCCTACCTCTGCTCGTCGCCGGCGCCTACCTCGTGGCGCGCGTGCAGTCGCCTCTGCCGTCGGGCGACCACGGCGTCGCGGGTCTGGGCTTCTACTTCGGGCAGATCCGCTCCGGCGTTCACGCCTACTCGACGCGCGCGTTTCCGCTGCCGCTCATCGGGGCGGCGGGACTCAAGCTCCTGCTCACGCTCGTCGTGTACGCGGCCGCCGGGCTTGCGTCGCTGCTCGCCCTCGGCCTCCGACGCGCCCTGGCGGCGATCGTCGTCTTTCTGGTGCTCCTGGGGTTCGGCCTGACGGTCGACGGCGCCGGCAGCGTCGTGGCGCTGCCGCTCACCTTCCTGCTGATGTCGGGCTGCCTGCTGGCGCTCTCTCGTTCGCTCGAGCGGGCCCGGGGCACCGCCGAGGGCGTCGTCGCCGGAGCGGCCACGGCGGTGCTGGCCACCGTCCTTGCCCTGTTCCTGCTGGCGGCGACCCCGGTCGCGGCGAGCAAGCCCTGGCAGGACTGGAGCAAATGGGGTCCGGTCAGTGTGGGCGCCTCACGTCTCACCTTCGACTTCATGTTGAACTATCCCAGCCTGCTGAACCCGAAGACGAACGCGCAGGTCTTCACGGTCCAGTCGCAGATCCCCTCGTACTGGCGGGCCAACGCCCTCGAGGGCTTTACCGGTCAGGCGTGGGTGGAGCCCGCCTCGACTAAGGGCACCCAGCTCTCCGCCGAAAGCGTCGCCGACCCGAACACCTACAACGTGCCGAGTGGTCTGTCGCCGCTGTCGGGCACACCGGCCCTCGAGGTCTTCAAGCTGGACTCCCTGTCGACACCGTTCCTGATGTCGGGCGGCCTTCCCCAGGTCGTCGTGATCGGCGGGCACGCCCCCCGGTATTCGGTCGGTGCGCAGGCGCTGCAGCTCCCGCGAGCGCTCAACCCTCAGGCGGGCTACTCGGTCACCGCGACGATCGCCCAGCATAAGCCCGCCGACCTGGTCGCCCGCGGCCGTGACTACCCGGCGGCCGTCACCGGCGACCTCGCCCTGCCGTTCCCGGCAGCCTCGCCGCTCACGCAGCAGCAGTGGCTTGCGGCCATGGGTGGCAGCGCGCCCGACAGAGAATGGCGCGGCCTGTACGCGCTGGACCAGCAGATCGTGGGGCAAGCGACCGATCCCTACCAGATCACGCTGCGCATCGAGCAGTACCTGCGCCAGCACTACGCCTACTCGCTCGCGCCGCCGCCGACGCGCTTCGCATCGCCCTACGCGGCGTTCCTGTTCGACACGCGCATCGGCTACTGCCAGCACTTCGCCGGCGCCATGGCCGTGCTGCTGCGATTCAACGGGATCCCTGCCCGCGTGGCCGTCGGCTTCACCACCGGCGCGCTCGTGGGCAGGAACACCTACGTCGTGACCAGGAACGACGCCCACGCCTGGGTCGAAGCCTACTTCCCCGACGTCGGCTGGGTGTCGTTCGACCCCACGCCGGGCGACAACCTGCCGGGCGTCGGGCCGTCGTCGACCAACGCCGGCTTCGTCGATCCGTACCCCAGCGACGGGGGCGCGACCTCGGCCGCCGTCTCGGGCGCCGCGCCGCCCAAGCTGCAGGGCCTGCCCAACGGCGCGGCGGCCAAGCAGAGAAGCGGGGGCGTGGGCGCCGCCGGCACCACTTCGCACAGGCCCGTCTGGCTCTTCTGGGTCCTGGGCCTCGCCTGCGCCATTCTCGCCTGGCCCTTCGCCCGGACCGCCGTGCGACGCCGCGGCCTGCACCGGGGCAGCGCCGACGACCGGCTGCGCGCGTCGCTTGCGCTGGTGGCGGCCGAGCTGCGCGACTACGGCATGCCCGTGCCGCGCTCGCAGACGCTGGTCGAGACGTCGCGGCTGCTCAGGGAGCGTCTCGACTACGACGCGACGCCGGTCACCGACCGCGCCGAGGCCGTGCTGTTCGGCGGGCGTCCCGCCGACAGGCGCGACCTGGCCGACCTCGCCAGGTTGCGGGCCGAGCTGCGCCGCCGCTTGCGGGCGCGCGCGGGGTGGGCCGGCGCCGTGCGGGCGCGCTACGGGCTGCGCACGGCGCCGCGCTGACGCCGGGGTCAGGCCGGCGGCATCGCCGATGTGTGCTTGCCGGCTCTGCCCCGCACACCGCCGCGAGCCCCGCCCACACGCTTGGGCAGATCGCGAGTGAGGATCCGATACGACAGGGCGAACACGACCGCCCCCACGGCGACGAGCGCGGTGAGCACGTAGAGCGGCCGCGCCGCGTCGGTGCCGGCCAGGGCGCCGTGCACGCTCGCCGCCCAGAACACTCCGTAGCCGGCGATATGCACGTCGCGCCACCAGTTCCTGGCCAGGCGTTTCGCGACAAGCGCCGTCACCTCGACGCCGACGATCAGCCAGACCGCGACGACGCCCAAGGCGATCGCGGTCGGTCGCCACGTGCCGGCCCAGGGCACGGCGAACTCGACGACCCTCACGTGCGAATACTTGTCGGACAGCAGCAAGCCGACGTGCGCCCCGATGAAGACGACCGTCAGGCCGGCGAGCCAGCGATGCATGACGAGCAGCCACACGGCGCGGCGGCGGCGCGGGAATAGGTCCGTGCTGAGCACGATGCCCCACAGCACCGAGGCCGACAATAGCAACCAGGCCACGATCCCCGAAGCCCTGGCGAGGTACCACACGAGGTGAGAACTCATGTCACGCTCCCTTCGCCGACGCAGGCGCACGCCAGGGCGGAGGTCGTCGTCGTGACCCCGTCGAGGGTGGTGGCCATGCCGTCGAGCTGGTGGTCGTTCAGGTAATCCAGGGCACCCCCGCTGCCCAGCAGCAAGGCCGCCGTGGCATGCGTCTCTGCCTCCCAGCCGGCCCGGGCGATCACGGTGACTGCCGCCAGGTCGGTGGTAGCACACGTCCGTGTGGCGGGGTCGATGACGTGGTGGCGCGGCCGGTCGCCTTGCAGCCACGTGCGCGAGACGGTGCTCGACGTGGCGACTCCCCCTACGTCGAAGGTGAATCTGGCGAGCTCCCGCGAGACGTCGAGGGGGTCGTCGACGGCGACCTGCCAACCGAGCTCGGTGGGCGGCGTGCCGGCGGCAGCGAGGTCGCCGCCCACGCCGACGAGCGCACCCCGCGTGCCGCGTCCGATGAGCTCGGCGACGACCATGTCGGCGGCGAGCCCCTTGCCGATCCCACCGGGGTCGAGGCCGAGGCCGGCGGGGACCATCACGGCCGACGTGATGGGATCGACCGCCACGTCGGCGATGGAACAGCGGCGGCGCGCCCGGCCCACGGTCGAGCTCGACCTGTTGGAGCCGTCGATGCTCGTTGCGTAGCCGGCCGCGTTGATCGCCGCGAGCAGCGTCGGGTCGTAGCGCCCGCCGGTCTCCTGTGAGGCGTGCCGCATGGCGGTGAGCAGGGCGACCGTGTCGACCGAGACCATCACGAGAGCACCCGGCGTCGCGTTCAGGCGCGAGACGTCGCTGCCGGGATCGAAGCGACTCCAGCGCCTTTCGAGCTCGGCCAGGCGACCTCGTGCGTACTCTTCGGCACCCGGAGCAGGGTCGACTAGGATCACCTGGGCGGCGCTGGCCATGACCCTGAACCTGGCCTCAGTGAGCGGCACTGCCGCTCGTGCTCGCGACGGGCGCCGCAGCCGGCGCGGCTGCCGGCGCAGAGGCGTGGTAGGTCGACCCGCCGCTCGAAGAGGCGACGTAGCCCGAACCTGAACCTGAGCTATAGCCTGAGCCTGAACCCGCGCCTGCCCCACCGCCGACGGTCACGATGTGCACTTTGACGTGGGCCGTCAGCACGATGGGCCGGCTCGCCGCGCCCACGACCGCCACGATCGACGCCGGGGCGGCTCCCTTGTGGACGACCACGACCGTCCGCGGCGCGGTCGACTTCGAGGGTCGATCAACGGCGGCCGATTCGGTGTGGCCCTCAGCCAGTTCCATGCTGCCGACGAGCGCCAGCATGGCGGTGAAGCCGATGCCGGCGACGGCGACGCGCGCACGCCCCGTGGAGCGTCGCCGTTGGGCGCTCCGCCTGGTCGAGCGTCTCGGCGCCTCGGTGTCGACAAGCTCCTCAGCGTCGAAGAAGGCCATGTCGTGGCGTGGTCGGTCAATCATCCTGGCCGCCTCCACTGTTGTCGTCGCCGCCCTGGGCGGGCGCGGAACTTACGGGACTGCTTGACACTGCCGCCGCACCAGACGTCGAAGCGGCCGGTCGTGACGCCGTGACGGCGGCAGAGGACGCAGGCGCCGCGGGCGCCACCCTGATCACTGTCCTGGTGATGGGCTGCTCCACCCGTGCGAGGATCGCGCCGTGGCGTCCCAGCTTGGCCAGGAACAGGTAGGTCTTGCCGTGCGAGGTGAAGGTCACCGTGAGACGTTTGTCGGCCGTCTGGGTCAGCGACCACTTCCAGTGCCGCTGGGCCTTCACGCCCATGAGCCGCACGGCGCGCCTGCTGACGGCGACCTCCACGGAACCGGCCTTCTTGATGATGTACCTCTGCGAGCTCGTGACTCCCGTGTACACCTGGATCTCCTTGGCGGCGGCCGACTGGACCGGGACCGCCGCCGACAGCTTGCCGACAGGGCTCGAGTCGGCCACGGTGAGGATGCCGAGGTTGACGCCCATGGCGATGGCGCCGGCGAAGACCACGGCGGCGATCGAGCCGGCGGTGATCAGGGCGGTGCGATGTGTCATGCAGGACTCCTTTGGCGACGGTCGACCCCAGGGCACGTTGAAGCGCAGGCTACCGGGCGGCGATCAAACGCCCGGCCAGCCAACGGTTAAGGTTTGGCAAAGGTCGCGGGTTCCGTGCGAACATGGTCGCCATGCGCCTCCTTGTCGTAGAAGATGACGCCACCATCGCGGTACCGCTGCGCACCGGCCTGCGGCGCGAGGGCTTCGAGGTCGAGCTGGTCGGCACCGGAGCAGCAGCGCTCGCCGCCGACGACTGCGACCTCGTGCTGCTCGACCTGGGCCTTCCCGACGTCGATGGCCGTGTCGTGTGCACGACGCTGCGCGAACGCTCGAACGTGCCCATCATCGTGGTCACGGCGCGTGGCGAAGAGATCGACCGCGTGACCCTGCTCGAGCTCGGCGCCGACGACTACGTGATCAAGCCGTTCGGGTTTCGCGAACTGGTCGCGCGTATCCGCGCCGTGCTGCGCCGCACCGAAGGCGAGCGGCGCCCCACAAAAGTAGCGGTGCAGCTTGCGATCGGCTTGCTGCAGATCGACACCCGGACCCGCGACGTGCGCTACGCCGGCCTGCCCGTCGCCCTCACCCCGCGCGAGTACGACCTGCTCGTCTATCTGGCGGGCGACCCCGGCGCGGTCCACACGCGCGAGCAGATCATCGAAGACGTGTGGGACCAGAACTGGTGGGGCTCGACCAAGACGCTCGACGTGCACGTCGCCTCGCTGCGCAAGAAGCTCGCCCCTGACGTGCTCGAGACCGTGCGCGGCGTCGGGTTTCGCCTCATCGACACCTCAAGTCCTCTTTGATCCGGCGGCTGCTGCTCAGCTACCTCACGATCACCGTCATCGTGCTCGTCGTACTCGAAGTGCCCCTGGGCCTGGTCTTCCAGCAGCGCCAGACCGACCGCCTGACCGTCAACGTCGAGCGCGACGCGACGGTGTTCGCCAGTCGCTACGAAGACGCCGTCGAGCGCGAGGCGCTGCTCCAGCCGGCGCAGGCCGTTGCCTACGCGCGCGCCACCGGCGTGCGCGTGGTGATCGTCGACCAGCGCGGCGTGTCACTGATCGACACCGCGGGGCCGACGCATCGTGACTTCTCGACCCGGCCCGAGTTCAAGGTCGCGCTGCGGGGCCGGCGCGCCACGGGCACGCGCCACTCCCACACGCTTCACACCGACCTGCTGTATGTGGCGGTGCCGATCGCCTCGGGGGGAAAGGTGCTCGGCGCCGTGCGCCTCACGCTCACTACCGGCCAGAGAGACGCCGTGATCCTGCACTTCTGGCTCGGCCTGATCGCCGTGGCCGTGGTCGTGCTCGCCGCCGTCACCGTCATAGGCTGGGCCATCGCGCGCTCGGTCACGCGGCCGCTGCGCACCCTGCACGCCGCGGCGGCGCGCTTTGCCACCGGCGACCTGACGCCCAGTCCTCCCGAGCCCCACGCGCCCCCAGAGATCGCCGCACTGGCTACGACCATGAACACCATGGCGCACCGTCTCGAGCGGCTGCTCGAAGACCACCGTTCGTTCGTCGCCGACGCGTCGCACCAGCTGCGCACGCCTCTCACGGCCTTGCGGCTGCGTCTCGAGAACCTGCAGAGCGAGTGGGGCACGGCCGACGGCGCCGACGACCTGAGCGCCGCCGTCGAGGAGACCGGCCGGCTGGCCGGCCTCGTCAACGATCTGCTCAAGCTCGCCCGCGCCGAAAAGACGGCGCCGGCGGAGCCGGCCGACCTGGTGGCTCTGGCGCGCGACCGAGTCGACACCTGGACGGCCAGCGCCGAGGTCGCCGAGGTCGCTCTCGATCTGCGGACGCCCAGAGGTCCGCTCGTCGTCAGCGCCTTGCCGAACGGCGTCGAGCAGATCCTCGACAACCTGATCGACAACGCCATCAGCGCGTCGCCGCCCGGCGCCCGGGTGACGCTCACCGTGACGGCCGGGCACGATACCCACAGCTTCACCGTAGCCGACGAAGGCCCGGGTTTGAGCGACGACCTCAAGGCGCGGGCCCTCGAGCGCTTCTGGCGCCTCGACGACACGACCCCCGGGTCCGGTCTCGGGCTGCCGATCGCCCAGACCCTGGTCGACGCCTCAGGCGGCTCGCTGGCGCTCGCCGACAGCGCCGCCGGCGGTCTTGCGGTCACGGTCACCTTGCCGGCGGGCCCGTCGCGCTAGCCGCCGCCCGCCTGCGCGCGGGCGGCGACGCTCATGCGCCTACTTCACCGAACCGGCCAGCAGCCCCTGGGCGAAGTAGCGCTGGAAGGCGAAGAACACGGCCAGCGGCACGACCAGCGAAAGGAACGACGCCGGCGCGATGATGTTGATGTTCGAGCCGAACTCACGCAGCTGCGTGAAGATCGCCACCGTGATGGGCTGGGTGTTGCGCCCGAACGTGAGCGCCACCAGCAGGTCGTTCCAGGTCCACAGGAACTGGAAGATGGCCAGGCTGGCCAGCGCCGGCACGCCCAGGGGCAGCACGACGCGCAGGAACAGGCGGAACTCGGAAGCGCCGTCTATGCGGGCCGCCTCCATCAGCTCCTTCGGTATGCCTAAGAAGAAGTTCCGTAACAGGAAGATCGCGAACGGCAGCCCGAAGGCCGTGTGGAACAGCACTATGCCGACCACCGTGTCGAACAGCCCCAGGTGGTTGTAGAGCGAGAAGATCGGGATCAGCGCCATCTGATAGGGCACCACGATGGCCGCCACGACGGCGATGAAGATCCAGTCGCGCCCCCAGAAATCGAGCCAGGCGAAGGCGTAGGCGGCCAGCGCCCCGACGAAGAGCGGCAGGATCGTCGCCCCTACGGCGATCTCCACGGTGGTGAGCAGCGCCGTGGTGATGGCGTGGTTCGAGAAGATGGCGCGGTAGTTGGCGAAGGTCGTCAGGCTCGGGTGCGTGAATACCTTCCACCAGCCCACCGAGCTGATCTGCGAGGGCACGATCAGCGACGTGATGAGCAGCCCCAGCGTGGGCACCAGCCACAAGATGCCGATCACGGCGAGCACGATGTTCACGGGCGCGTGGGCGAGTACGTGGCTGATGCGGCGGGCGAGGCTCTCGCGCGTGTCGCGAGCGACCGGCAGCGGGACGACGGTGCCACCGGACGGATGGGCGACGGTAGCCATCAGACCTCCCTTTTGAAGCGGCGCACGTTGATGAGCAGCACCGGGATCACGAGGATGAACAGGAACACCGCGATCGCCGAGCCCAGGCCGAAGTCGTTGACCCCGCCGAACGAGGTGCGCCACATGGCCAGGGCGATCACGTTGGCCGCCGACTGCGACGATCCCGGGGCCACCGACAGGATGATGTCGAAGACCTTGAGCACGTTGATGATCATGGTGATGAAGACCACCGACAACACGGGCGCCAGCAGGGGCACCGTCACGCGGCGGAACACCTGCCATTCGCTGGCGCCGTCGGTGCGCGCGGCCTCCATGACGTCGCGCGGGATGGCGGCCAGGCCGGCGGCGATGATGACCATGGCAAAGCCGGCCCACACCCAGATGTAGGCGATGATGATCGACGGCGTGATGAGGCTGGTGCCCAGCCAGCCCACGCCGCCGAAGGGGGCGGCGAAGGTCGCGGCCCCGACGCCGACGTGGTAGGCGCCGGGCGACACCTTGGCAAACGAGAACGTGCCGTTGGCGGCGCTCCTGGTGGTGGCGACCACGTGCCCGGCGGCGTCCTTGAGCTGGACGGTCACGCCGGGCAGGCCGAGCTCGCCCTGGTCGATCTTGCCCGGCACGCCGCCGCCCGGCCTGAAGTCACGCCAGACGGTGCCGCTGACGGCGCCCGCCGCCGCCGTGGGGGCGACCGCCTGCACGGCCGACTTGGGTATGTCCTGGGGAGCGATCGCGGTCAGGCCGAGCAGCGCGACCGAACCGGCTCCGACCGGCTGTCTCAGCGAGAAGCCGCTCGACGTCGAGCCGCGCAGGGCGGCGGTCGAGGCGGCCGCGCCGTTCAGGGGCCCCGCCGGGCTGAAGACCTGGTGGACGCCGGAGATGGCTGCGTTCACGGCGCCCTGCGACGGGTCCTGGATGTACATGATGTGCCAGATCACCCCCGCGGCGAACAGCGAGATCGCCATGGGCATGAAGATCGCCGTCTTGAAGGCGACCGACCAACGGATGCGTTCGGTCAGCACGGCGAACACCAGACCGATGGCGGTCACCATGGCAGGCACGACCGCCACCCAGATGGCGTTGTTCTTGATCGCCGTGAGCAGCACGTTGGTGCTGAACAGCGTCTTGTAGTTGGAGAGGCCGATGAAGTGCGAGCCGGAGCGGTCGAAGAGGCTGCGCACGACCGTGTACACCGTCGGGTAGACGAGGAACACGCCGAGAATGACGAGCGCCGGCGTCAGAAAGATGAACACCGCGCTGTGAGCGCGGAAGAAGCGGCGCACCGGCCCTCCCGCCTGCGGCGACGCCCCCTCCAGAGGGGGCGTCGCCGTTGCCTGAGCATGTGCTGCCATCACTCACGCCCCCAGACGAACGCCGGTCACTTCTTGTAGGCGGCAGCGGCGGCCGCCTCGAGAGCCTTCTGGGTGCCGCTGATGTCGGTCGGGTTCTTCAGGAAGTTGGTGAAGATCTGCCATTCGCCCTGGCCAGTGGTCGAGCCGAAGGCCGCCGGCTGCTGGTCGGACATGTCGTACACGACGACCGACGCGGAAGCGAGCGCGACCGCCGCGCGACGACCGATCGGGTCGGTGTATACGCTGGCCGGCACGTTCTTGTTCGGCGACGAGAAGCCGCCCAGGCGAGCCCAGATCTCGGCCGCCTGCGGCGTGGCCAGGTAGCCGACGAACGCCTGTGCGGCGGGGCTGTCCTTGAACATCGTGACGATGTCGCCGCCGGCCAGCACGTAATTGGCGCCCACGCCGTTGACCGACGGGAACGGGAAGTAGTTGAAGCCGGTCACGGGCGCGGACTTGGTCGAGCTCGTGATAACGCTCTCCACGAAGTCGGCCTCGAAGACCATGGCCGCCTTGGGTGGATTGGTGAAGACGTTGGTCACCGACGTCGGGAAGTCGGTCGTGGCGGCGCCGCCGTTGCCGCCGTTGATGTAGCTCGAGTTACCGTAGACCTGAGCCATGTCCTTGAGCGCCGTCGCGACCGAGGGGTCGGTCCACGGGATCTGATGGTTGGTCAGCTTGTTGTACATGGCGGGACCAGCGGTGCGCAGGTAGATGTTCTCGAAGAGGTCGGTGATGGGCCAGCCGGCGTCGGCGCCCACCGAGTAGGGCGTCACGCCCGAGGCCTTCAGCGTCTTGGCGTCGGCCAGCAGCTGCGTCCAGGTCGTGGGCGGCGTGATGCCGGCGTTCTTGAAGGCCGGGACGTTGTACCAGACGGTCGACTTGTTGGCGGCCTTGAAGAGCAGGCCGTAGATGTGCCCGTTGACGGTGCCGATGTTGGCGATGGTCGGCGAGAAGTTCGCGTTGATGACGTTCTTGGCGAAGTCGATCGGTTTGAGCGCGCCGCTCGCCACGAACTGCTTCATCAGGCCCGGCTGCGGCAGCGCCGCGAGGTCGGGCGGGTGGCCGCCGGCCACGGCCGTCGACAGGATCTGCGGCAGGTTGTTGCCGCCCGAGGTGAAGGTGACCTTGATGTGCGGATAGATCTGGTTGAACCCGGCGATGACCTTCTGGAAGGCGGTCTGTTCTTGACCACTCCAGACCGCGGTCATCGACAGGCTGCCGCTGGTGCTCGTGGGCACGCTGCTAAACGACGGGCCGGTGCTGGGGCTGGGTGTGCTGGTCGCACTGCTCTTGCTGCCACAGCCCGCCACGATGGCTACCAGGGCGGCGAGCAGCACCGCCAGAAGAAGCAGTCCCCTGCGGTGAAGTCGGTAGGTGATCATGCGGCAACAACTCCTCTCACGGCCTCAGCTCCCTCATAGATGCCGAGACCTGTTTCCTTGTCGAAGAAATGCAGGGCGCCGGTCTCGACGGCGACCACGATGGTCTCGCCCTCTCGCACCTGCGACCGCGGATTGAAGCGCGCGACGAACTTCGAGCTGTCCTTGCTTTCGGCCACCGCCGCGCCGCGTGATTCGGTCTCTTCCAGCAGCTCCCTGGTGTGCTCGTTGCGCACCGGCGGGACGTCGATCATGAAGTGCACCATGATCTCGGCGCCGAGCGCCTCGCGCAGCACGACCCGGCCGCGCAGACGGCGGTCGTTCGGCGCGTCGGTGTCGAGCGCGGCATCGCTCAGGTCCTCGGGGCGGATGCCCAGCACCACGGTCTGGCCCTCGTAGCGGCGCAGGTCGGGTCGCAGGTGCAGCGTCTCTTCGCCCAGGCTCAGGCGCTGCGTGCCGATGACGGCCACGAGGTCGAGCTCCTGGCGTTCGATCGTGGCCTCGACCATGTTCATGGCCGGGCTGCCGATGAAGCCGGCGACGAAGAGATTGACCGGCCGGTCATACAGCTCCTGCGGATGGGCGACCTGCTGCAGGCGGCCCTTGCGCATGACCGCGACCCGGTCGCCCATCGTCATGGCCTCGACCTGGTCGTGGGTCACGTAGAGCGTGGTCGCGGCCAGCCTGTCGCTGGAGGCGCGGCGATCTCGGCGCGCATCTGCACGCGCAGCTTGGCGTCGAGGTTGGAGAGCGGCTCGTCCATGAGGAAGGCCTGCGGCTGGCGCACGATGGCGCGGCCCATGGCCACGCGCTGGCGCTGGCCGCCCGAGAGCGCCCGCGGCTTGCGGTCGAGGAACTCTGTCGAGGCCGAGGATGCCGGCGGCTTCGTGCACGCGGCGGTCGATCTCCTCCTTTGGGTTCTTCGCGCAGCTTGCAGGCCGAACGCCATGTTCTCGTAGACCTTCAGGTGCGGGTAGAGGGCGTAACTCTGGAAGACCATGGCGATGTCGCGGTCGCGGGTGGCACGTGGTTGACGACCCGCTCCCCGATCACGAGCGATGCCGGCCGAGATTTCCTCAAGGCCGGCGACCATGCGAAGGGCCGTCGTCTTTCCGCAACCCGAAGGCCCGACGAGTACCATGAACTCGCCGTCCCGGACCGCAAGGTCCATGCCGTCCACCGCGCGCGTACCGTCCGCGTAGACCTTGCTGACGTCCTCAAAACTCACATCGGCCATCGCGCACGCACCTCCTTTCGTTCGGCGGCGCCGATTCGCGACTTGCCGAGAATCGTTTCCAACGAATCAATTTCCCTGGTCTTCGAGTTTTCACCGTATTGATAGGCTTTTTCTCGAAGGCGACCGCGCAGTCGGCGGGACGTCGCGATGATGGGTCGGCGACGCAGTGTGCGGAGGGTGACGCGGGCAGGCGGCAGCGCGGCCGGGGCGACGCGAACGGCCCGGCGTGCGCGCGCGAAGGGTCTAGGTAGCGGCACCCCGCCGGTCGGCGAGCGCAACGCGGTTGCGGCCGGCCTGCTTGGCCCGGTAGAGCGCCCTGTCGGCGGCCTCGACCAGGCTTTCGAGCGAGTCCGCGCCGCCGATCAGACTGGCGACGCCGATGCTCACGGTCACGACCGGCAGCGACTCGCGGGAGCCGAAGTGCTCGCCTTCGATGCCGTGTCGGATGCGTTCCGCCGCGGCCACGGCCGCGTCGCCGCCGTCGTGGTCGCGGGAAGGCTCGGCGGCGTCGCCGTCGTGCTCGCGGGGCGACCCGACGGCGTCGCCGGCGTCGCGCTCGGCGACGCTCAGACGCTGCTGTTCGATGGCGTCGCGCAGCCGCTCGCCGGCGGAACCCGCGCCCTCGCCGCCCGTGCTCGGCAGGATGACGGCGAACTCGTCGCCGCCGTAGCGCGCGACGATGTCGATCTGGGTGCGTGTCTGTTCGATGAGCAGCGCGCCGAGGGCGCGCAGCAGCGCGTCGCCCGCCGGGTGGCCGTAGCGGTCGTTGTAGTCCTTGAAGCCGTCGATGTCGATGAGCAGCAGCGACAGCGCCAGGCCGTAGCGATTGGCGCGCGCGACCTCGGCCGCGAGGCGCTCGTGGAAGTGGCGGTGGTTAAAGAGCGCCGTGACGCCGTCGGTGATGGCGAGGGCTTCGAGCTCGCCGTAGAGGCGGGCGTTCTGGATGGCCACCGCCGCCAGTGCCGCCAGGGTGGTGGCGAGCTGCCGGTCGCGCTCCGAGAACAGGCGCGTGTGACGCTTCTCGATCAGCTGCAGGCAGCCGATCACCTCGCCCTTGAAGAGCAGCGGCACGAGCAGGCAGCTGCGCTCGCCCCACGCCTCCATGCGCGCCCGGTCGGCCGCCGGCAGGCCCGGATCGGCGAGGTAGGCGGCCAGCAGGCGCCCTTCGTGCAGCACGCGGCGGAACGTAGGGTGCTCGGTCAGCCGGAGTCTGCCGCCGACCCAGTCTTCGTCGCCCGGCTCGGGCTCGAGCGCCCACACCGCAAGGCAGGCTGCCTCCTCTTGAGGGGCGACCCAGCCGTAGATGTCGCACTCCCAGAGCTCGAGGACCTCGCAGGTGCGGTGGGCGATGCTGGCCAGCACCTCGTCGAGCACCAGGCTCGACGTGATGGCCGAGACGATCTCGGCGGTGACGGTGAGGCGGGACGACTTTGCCACGGCGCCTTCAGTCCACGCTCGTTGCGTGCCGTCTGCGGCGCTGCCTGATTAGCGTGACCGAACCGGCTCGCTCCCCGCGCACCGACTCGCCGCGTCTGCCGGTCATGGTCCCCCCTTGTCGAGCGCTGGTTCCCCGTCCGGGTCCCCGCGTACCTTCGGCCGGCGTCGCACACGACCGGCCCGCGCGTGGGTCCGTTTGGTACGGACCGCGCGCGCCGCTCGAAAACGGAGCCGGCACCCCCACACAAAGGTATCGGTCGGGCGGCCGCCGACCTGAACGAGCGGCTGCCCTCGCGTCCCGGGATTCTAGCGCAGATGCGCAAGGTCTGGGTGAGATCGCCCAGAGGCCGCCGCGTCGACGCAGTCTTGCGAGGCGAGAGCGCCCGCCAACGCCTGTCTCAGACAGCTCCCGGGCCGAAGTGCGACAGGCGAGTGCGCAGGTCGCGCTGCCAGCGCGGCGTCAGCGAGCGCATGAGGCGCACCGTCTCGGAGTGGCGCACAGTGCTCGAAAAGGGCGGCAGCGGCGACGGCAGCGCCACCAGGGCCGCGGTCACAAGCCAGACGGTGACCACCGCCAGGAGCGCGCCGCAGACCAGGCCGCCGAGGCGGTCCAGTCCGCCCAGCAACGGCACGTGCCTGAGCGCGCCGCCAAGGCGCCCGGCGAGCCAGAAGGCGGCGACCTCGACGAAGACCACGATGACGACGAAGGCCAGCACGCGCTGCGTTGTGGGGGAAAAGCCGTGCACGCGGGCGATCCAGCCGCCCACGACGCGATCGAAGCGCAGGGCGAGCCACAGGCCGACGCCCAGGGCGAGCCAGGTCAGGAGCGTGGCCACCAGCCCCATGCGAAAACCGCGAAAGGCGAGCAGGGCCAGAACGGCGGCGGCGCCCAGGTCGTAGGCGGTCATGGGATGTGTCCGGAGGTCTCGCCGTGCCTGCCGCATCGTCGCCGCCTTTCATGTGGGACTCAAGCTGCGCCGATAGAGAGCCTACCGCTTTTCGGGCGGCGTGCCGACGGCCGTGCGGGCCAGCGGCAGCGTGTCGCACGGTGCGACCCCAAGACAAGGAGGACGGACGTGACCAAAGAGCGTCGAGCGATCGGCGCGACGCCGCGCGCCGCGCCGCGTGTGGTCGCGCCGCGCGTGGTCGTGCTCTGCCTCGTCCTCCTGGCGCTCGTCGCTCTGTGCGGCGCCTGCGGCAGCCGGCCGGCCACCCGCGTGCTGTTCATCGGCAACAGCTTCACGTCGTACAACGGCGGGCTCGACACCCTGCTCGCCGGCCTGGCTCCCTCGTGCGCGACCGCGAGCTTCGACCAGGGCGGCTTCACGCTCGAGGAGCACTGGGACGACGCCGCCGAGCTGCACAGCATCGCCACGGGTCACTGGGACTACGTGGTCCTGCAGGACCAGAGCCAGAGCCCGGTGGTGAACTCAGCCGAGTTTCGCCGCTACACGCTGCTGTTCGACCACGCGATCGCGAGGAGCGGGGCAAAGACCGTGCTGCTCATGACCTGGGATCGCCCCGACAGCGCAGCCGTTGGTGTCACGACGGCCAACCTTTCGGCCGCGTACCGCGCGGCCGGCGCCGCCCTGGGCGCCAGGGTCGCGCCGGCCGGTGAGGCGTTCGCCGAGGCGCTGCTCGAACGTCCCGACCTCGTGCTCTACAACCCCGACGGCCATCCGACCCGCTTGGGGAGCTACCTGGCGGCCTGCGTCGTCTACGACACGGTCTTCGGCCGCAGCGCCATCGGCCTCACCTACTCGGACCCTGGCATGTCCGCCGAGCTGCGCACGTTCCTGCAAAAGGTCGCGGCCGAGAGTCTCGTCACGCACTGACGCCGGCGGGCCCGGCTTCAGGGACTTGTTGGAGCGCCGGCTCGCCGCGAGGGGGAACCGGCCCCCGGCGCGCCCCCAGCGCGCCGCCGCGACGGCCTGACCGGCGCCTAGCGCGGGAGGCGCAGCGACCGCAGCGCCGCCGTCCAGCGCGCGAGCTCGTTCAGCATGAGGTCGGCGGCCACGTCCATGCCCTCGTTTGAGTGCAACGTCGTCCTGCCTTCATCGAGCAGCTTGCCCACGAACGGGATGGAGACGGCCTCGAACAGGTCCACCATCTTGAGCGGCCCGACCACCTGCCTCATCATCTGCACGGCCCGCGTGCCGGCCGCTACGCCGCCGTAGCTCACAAATCCGACTGGTTTGTACTGCCACTCGACGTGCAGGTAGTCGACGGCGTTCTTGAGCGCCGCGTTGAAGCCGTAGTTGTACTCGGGCATGACGAACACGAAGGCGTCGGCGCGCTCGACGATCGCGCTCCAGCGCCGGGTGTGTTCGTGGACGTATGTATGGAGCATGGGGTGCTGGGGCTCGTCGAAGAGCGGCAGCGCGACCTGCACCAGGTCGACGAGTTCCACGTCGAAGCCGCCGTGATCGACGGCGCGCCCGTTGACCCACTCGGCGACCGGCAGCCCCACCCGGCCGGGCCGCGTGCTGCCGATGATGATCTCAAGCACCGGTCTGCTCATGCGTCTGGCTCCTCTTCGTCGTCGATCGATCCAGGATGAACGTCGGCACGGGCGCGACCGGCCAGCGGGAGCGCACCGGCCTCAAGAGCGTGCCGTTCAAAGCCAGTCCACGCGCCGCCAGCCCCTGCGCCGGGCGGTGCGGGCGAGCTTGCCGCGGGCGTTGATCACGACGGCCCGCTCCGCGTGGCCGAGCAGCGCGACGTCGTCGGTCGAGTCGCCGTAGGCGGCGGCGAGCGTCCACTCCCCGGCCCCGAAGCGCTCGTCGGCAAAACGGCTGAGGGCGAGCCATTTCTGGGGTCCCTCGCAGACCGGCCCGGCGAAGGCGCCGCGGCACAGCTCGCCGTGCACGAGCAGCTCCGAGGCGAGATAGCCGTCGGCCCCAAGGCCCGCCGCCAGGCGGCTCACGATGAGACTGAGCGAGGCTGAGACGAGCAGCACGCACGCCCCGCCGGCGCGCAAGGCGGCGATCTCGGCGCGCGCCTCGGGGCGCACGACCTCGAGCAGATCGGTCACGACCTGGTCGGCCAGCGCCTCGGCCCTCTCCAGCGGCAGGCCGTCGAGCACGGCCAAGCCGCGGACGCGCGCCGACACCGGGTCGATCAGGCCGACGCGGTGCCCCATGTAGATGGCCACCAGGCGGGCGAAGGCGGCGCGCCCGAGCAGGCCGCTCGAGCGCAGGATGCCGAGGAACACGTGCTGGGCCGCACGCTCGGAGAACAGGGTGCCGTCGACGTCGATCGCCGCGATGGCGACCCGTGCGGACTCATCGCTTACTGCTTGCTCCACCGTGGTGCGAACCGGTCCTTGGTCGCGAGGGCGCTCACGCCGGGCTCGTTCGTGCCCTGGCCTCAAGCCGGAAGGCGCGCCCCATGGGGGCCGCACCGGCATGATAGCGCGCCGGCGCCGGCGAGCGGGGAGTTTTGCCAGGCGGCGGCCACCCGCCGCCCCGCGGACCGGAGTCGTCGGTCCGCGGGCAGCGGGTGGGCGGGTGGGCGGGACGACCTAGGAGCCGCTGCCTTGCGCCGCCTCGATCATGGCGGCGATCCGGGCGCGAGCTGAGTCGAAGGTCGACTGCGACTTCGTGTATTTCGGGAAGGTGAAGATGTGGCCGTACTTGATCGGGTACGGGTACCAGGTGACGCTCTTGACGACCGCCGAGATGGCGGCCGGCGTGATGCCGGGGGTCTTGGCGGCGATGCGCAGGTACTCGAGGTCCTGAAAGCCGTCGCGCAGCGCCTCGAGGCGCAGCGACGAGACCGGCGGAGCGCTCCTGACGTCGAGCCCGTAACGCGGGTAATAGCCGGGGTAGATGAGGCTGGCCTCGCCGTTGGCGACGCGCCCGTCGGGATACTTGAACGACAGCGGATTCTGATAGGGATCGCGGGTGCCCTTGCCGGTCAGCGCGTTGCCCCACCTGGTGATGCCCCAGTAGAGCATGCCGTCGACCTTCCACTGATACATGAGCCAGCCCCAGACGCGTTCGTCGGCCAGCGACTTGTCGATCACGAAGTTCGGCAGCTTGGCGACCGACGAGTTGTAGTAGGGATACCACCAGATCTGGGCGCCCTTGGCCTGGAGCTTGCGCAGCACCGGCACGCGCCCGAAGAAGTAGTAGTAGCGCACGCACCAGATGTCGACGTCGTTGAAGAGGAACGTGTTGGCCGCGTGCGTCGTCAGGCGGGTGGGACGCGGGTCGTCGGTGAGCAGGAACCTGGCGCGAAAGCCGGCGCGGGCGCTCGCTTTGTGGAGCGTGCGGGCCAGGTTGTCGGCGGCCCGCTCGGCGCTGGTGGTGTTGGGCTCGTCGACGGGGTAGGCGATGAGCTTGTCGGTCCAGCCGCGGGCGCTGAAGACGCGACACACGTTGGCCAGGTAGTTGAGCAGGGCGGTATTGCCGGAGTGCATCTTCCACGAATAGGCCGGCCACCAGTGCAGCCACGGGAGCACGGTGATCGTGAGGTCGAGCCCGTTCGAGCTGAGATACGGCTCGAGAGCGTCGCCATACGGAGTGGCCGAGATGGCGCCGCTCGAGGTCGTGCGCGGCACGACTTTGGGCATCTGCGGCGTGACGCCGTGCTCGGCGAGCATCTTGTAGTCGGCGACCAGATTGCCGCCGATCTTGTTGAAGTTGACCGAGAAGGCGGTGCGCACACTGAGCTTCTGCCAGCCGAAGCCGTACACCGTGAGGCTGACCGGAACGTCGACCTGCTCGGCGCCGTTCCACACGTGCAGGGTGCCCTGGTAGACGCCGGCGGCGGTGCCGTAGGGCACGTGGAAGAGGAGGTACAGCGAGGAGCTGCCGGCCGGCATGGTGAACGCCTTGGCGCGCGCGCCGTTCAGGCCGAGGGCACGAGGCAGCAGGGGATCGGGGTAGAGGCCGCCCTTCGCGCCCGAGAACGTAGTGGGGTGCGTGATGTGGACGAAGGCCACCTGGTCGAGGATCGAGTTGGCGGTGAGCAGGGGGTCGCTGTCGGCAGACCAGGCCGCCGTGACGCTGCGCGCGGCGGAGCCACGCAGCCCGACGATCAGGCCCTCGTACTCCCCCCCGGCGGCGTGCACATTGGCAGCGTGGACGGTGCCGGCGGGCGAGCTGGGCACGATGCGCGCCGCGGAGCCCGCCGTCCACACGGCGGCGCGCGCCGCAGGCGCGAACGAGAGCGCAAGGCAGGCCGCCGCCAACGCGGCGAGCGGCAGTCCGAGGGCATGGTGGCGACCCGATACCGGCTTGAAGAGCTTCACCCAGGGACCTCCCCGCTGTTGTACCGCGCGCGCGGTCATGCAGTTCGGGTATCGGCACAGGACCCCGGGTGCTTGACGCATCGCGGCGGCCCGCGTGGCGCCGCGGCGCAGCCGCTGCGGCGCCACGCGGGCCGGAAGCGCTACGTGAGGCGGGCCTCTACGCGCTCGAGGAAGTCGTTGGCGGTGTGCATGAACAGCGCGCGCTCCTCGTGGAACGGCGTGTGTGAGCTCTCCTCGAAGAGCACGAGCTCGGAGCCCGGGATACCCTTGTGGATGTCGCTCAGGTGGTCTGCGCGGATCTCGTCGTAGCGGCCGCCCATGACGAGCGCCGGCACCTTGATCTCGCCGAGCCTGCCGAACACGTCCCAGTCGCGAAAGCGGCCGGTCACGGTGAACTCGCTCGGGCCGTTCATGGTCTCGTAGACCACCGGGCTCATCTCGGCGAACGAGCGCTCCAGGCCGGCCGGCCAGGGCTGCAGCCGGCAGAGGTGGCGCTGGTAGAACACGGCCACCGCGCCGAGGTACTCCGGGCACGACGTGAAACCGGCGGCCTCGTGGCGCTCGATCACCTCGCGCACCTCGGCGGGCAGCTCGGCGAGCAGCGCCATGCAGCCCTCGACCCAGCGCGGCATGCTCGCCGGGCTGCCCGACATGAGCAGGCTGACGAGCGAGGCCGGCTGATAGTCGAGGACGTACTGCATGGCGAGCTGGCCGCCCCACGAGCTGCCGAACAGGTGAAAGCGGTCGAGCTCGAGCGCGCCGCGCACCGCTTCGAGCTCACGCACGAAGTGCGGCACCGTCCACAGCGACGTGTCGTCGGGGCGGTCCGAGCGCCCGCAGCCGAGCTGGTCGTAGAAGATGACGCGGCGTCGGTCGCCCAGATCTTCGAGCGGGTCGATGTAGTTGTGCGTCATGCCGGGGCCGCCGTGCAGACACAGCAGCGGTATGCCGCCCTCGCCGACGCTGCGATACCAGACACGGCCTCCGGGCACGTCGATCATGCCCTCGCGGATCATCACGACCGCCCCCCACGCCCGACGAACGCGCTCATGGCTCGACGCCGACCGGCTCGGGCTGCGCGCCCGCGCCGGCGAGGCCGTCGCCGGCCAGGCCGATGGGCTCGTCGACGAAGACCATGGCGGTGTCGGCCAGCCGCTGCGGATGGCGGTTGTGCAGGTAGACGAGGTACGCGACGCCGATCGCCATCCACACCCCGACGACCGGTCCCGCCAGCGAGATCGGGTACGAGAGCCTGGCCACGAAGCTGAAGGCGGGAATGCCGGCCGCCGTCAGGAAGACCGGCACGAACACGGCGATCCCCAGGAGCGGGATGAGGCCGTGCATGATCACGTTGAACTCGGCGCGCTGGAAGCGCCAGTAGTAGGTGATGCAGGCGATCAGCACGGCGATGTAGACGAGGATCAGGATCAGGGTGAAGATCGTCGCCATGAGCAGGAACGCGGTGTAGGGCGAATACTGGAAACCGAGCCACAGCGCGAGCGCCAGCGCGATCACCGACTCGACCATGACCGCCACGTGCGGCGAGCGGAACCTGGGGTGCACGGTGGCGAGCATCTTCGGGAACAGCCGGATGCGCCCCATGGCATACCAGGTGCGCGTGGTCACGTTCGAGGCCGCGTTGGCGTTGGCGAACTCCGAGTTGACGATGGCGACCACCACGACCAGCCAGCCCACGCCCCACACCGACTTGGCCATGTGGGTCCAGGGGTTGTTGTCGTTCAGGCTGGCGAAGCCGGTCATGTGTGAGGGGCCGATCCACACCGTGGCGGCGTAGGTCGTGAACACATAGAAGGCGCCGATCGCGAGGCACGAGAAGACGACCGCTTTGCGGATGGTGCGCTTGGGATCGCGCGCTTCTTCGGCCAGCGGCACCGCCGACTCGAAGCCGGTGAAGGCCAGGATCGAGTAGACGCAGGCGGCGATCACCCCGGACATGCCCATGCTGCCGCTCACCGTGGCGTGCTGCGTGGTGAACACTGAGAACGTGTTGCGCCCGCCGGCGTCGATGATCAGCCAGATGGACAGCGCGCCGATCACGATGATCTCGAACACGCCCAGCCAGGTGCCGGTCTTGGTCGAGACCTTGACGCCGCGGTAGCCCAGCCAGAACACGACGGCGAGGCCCACGACCACCCAGGCCCACCACCAGCCGGTCGACCAGCCGAACTCGGTGTTGAAGAAGCCGGTCGCCACGATGCCGAGCAACAGAAAGCAGAGCGACACCATGAACGGTTCGGCAAAGGCGTAGCCCCAGGCCACGAGGAACCCGACCCAGGGGTGCAGGCCCTTCGAGGTGTAGGTGCAGAAGTTGCCCGCCGACGGCAGGTGCCGGGCAAGCTCGCCGATCGTGAGCGCCACGAACATGCAGGCGATGAGCGCCAGGACCGTGGCCAGCGGCAGAGCGCCGGCGGCAAACGATGCGCCGGCCGGAATGGAAAAGGCGACCGCGCCGGCCGGCGCCATGGCCGTGACCGACTGAAACAGGACTTCGCGCAGGCCGATGGCGTTGCGCTCCAGACTTGGGCTCTCATGTCCGGCACCGCTCACAGTACCCTCCTTCACGACGCGCCGGCGGCGCCGGCGGCTCTGGCATATTGACGGACGCTCATGGTCAGCCGGCCGAGGCCTGTTCGACCGCGCACAGAAAGTCGTCGACCACGTCGACATAGGCTTCGGGCTCTTCTTCGTGAGCGTAGTGGCCGGACTTCTCGAAGACGGCCAGGCGCGCGCCGGCGATGCCGTCGACGATCGTCTGCGCGCAGGCCGGCGTGATCTCGTCGAAGCGGCCGACGGTCACCAGGGTCGGCGACTCGATGCGGAAGAGGTCGGCGGTGCGGTCCCAGTCGCGCAGAGGCCCGATCACGTCGAACTCGGTCGGGCCGTTCAGCGTCAGGTAGACCTGATTGCCCTCGAGCTCGGCGACGCTGCGCAGGGCACAGTCGGGCCAGGGGTCGAGCCGGCAGAGATGGCGGCGGTAGAACGCCATGACCGCGTCCTGGTAGCGCGGGTCGTCGTAGGCGGCGCGGGCGCCGAGCTCGCGCAGGGTCGTGCGCTCAGGCTCCGGCATCTCGTCGATCAGGCGATGAGCCTCGGCGACGAACTGCGGCAGGCTGGCCGAGGTCGAAGCCAGCACCGCGCCGGCTATGCCGACCGCGCCGCGCGTGAGGTACTCGATGGACAGCCAGCCGCCCCACGACTGCCCCAGCAGATGGCACCAGCCCAGGCCCAGCGCGGCGCGCACCTGGTCGAGTTCGCGACACGAACGATCGATGGTCCACAGGCCGGTGTCGTCGGGCTTGCCGGACCGGCCGCAGCCGAGCTGATCGTAGATAACGACGGGACGCCGCCGCGCCAGCCGCTCGGCGAACGGCTCGAGGTAGTACGACGCGGCGCCCGGCCCGCCATGGACGATGAGGACGGGGACGCCGTCCGGTGGGCCGAGGCGACGGTACCAGACGCGTCCGCCATCGACTGAGACACTGCCTGTGCGGCCTGCCATCGCTGCCCTTTCGACGAATATGACGCTCCCCATCGCGCCCGGTGGCGCGATGCTCGGACGGTACTCGCAAAGCCGTCCGCTGTGAACAGGGCTACGCCATAGTTCTATACTGTGACTTACCTATGATTTCATCCGACCCGACACAGACCCGCCGGCGACGCGACGGCGCACCGTGATCGACGCCAGGCAGCGCCGGGGCCGCGGCGCGCCCGAAGCGACGCCGCCGGCGCAGGCCGCACGCGGGGCGGCCGCGGCCCCGGGCGAGGGACCGGCCGCCATCCGCGGCGCCCTGGCCACCACGCTCGGTTGGCGGCGCGAGCCGGCGCTCGCGCTGCCGGCGGGCGCCGGCTCGCGCCACGGCGAGCCGTTGGCGGCGACGCCGACGACCGGCGAGGCGACACCCCGTGGCCTCGACGACTGGCTCTCCTCGCGCTCGTTCGACTACGCCGGACTCGCCGTGCAGGTACTGGCCGAACCGCGCGGCGGCGATGAGCCAAGCCGCGAGATGATCCCGGCCGACGTCATCGCCACGGTGCTGCGCATGATCGTCGAAGCCCACTTCGCCGTGTGGTACGTCTGGCACGTGCCGACCGCGTTCTGCCTGGTGCCCGGCCTCGAAGGACTGCTGCGCCTGCCCCACGAGGCGGCGCCGACCTTCACCGAGGAGTGGTTCGGCCTCGTGCACCCCGACGACCTGCCCCGGCTGGTGGCCGAGAACGACCGCGCGCTGCGCGACATCTCCTCGTTTCGCAGCGAGTATCGCCTGCGCCGCGGCGACGGCGAGTACGTCTGGGTCAGCGACTGGGCGATCGTGCTGGCCGGACCCGACGGCGCCGCCGAGTGGATGGCCGGCGGCATCCGCGACATCACCGTCGACAAGGCCCTCGAGCTGGCGCGCCTGTCGCTGCGCAACCAGACGCAGGCCCTCGAGGAGCGTAACGTGGCGCTCAAGGTGCTTGTCGACCAGCGCCGCGACGACTTAGACGCCCTGAGGCTGTCGGTCACCGACAACGTCGAACAGCTCGTCATGCCCTCGCTCGACCTGCTCGCCGACGCGCTGCAGGGCCGGCCCGAGAGCGCCCTGGTCGAGGCGGTCAGGCTCACGCTCGACGAGATCACGCGGCCCCTGCTGGCTCGCCCCGACGGCGCGTCGGGCGGCGGGCCGCGCCTGAGCCGCCGCGAGTACCAGGTGCTGCAGCTGATCAGGTCGGGCAAGACCACCGACGAGATCGCCCACGCCCTCTGCCTGTCGCCCACGACGGTCACCTTCCATCGCGGCAACATCCGCCAGAAGATGGGGCTCCACGGCACCGGCCGGCGCCTCACGACCGAGGTGGCCGCGAGCGCCACCGGCGCTGTGCATCCCGCGGCGTCCTGATGCGGTCCGCCGCTGCCCGCCGCGCCACCGGCGCACTCTGATGGCTGACCAGCGCCCCGACGGCGAGCTCGACGACTACCTGCGACAGGTGACGATCGGCGAGATCGAACACCCCGCCATCCGCGTGGTCGAGTACGACCGCGCGTGGCCGCGACGGTTCGCCCGCGAGGCCGCCGTGATCCGCACGGCGCTCGGCGGCCGGGCGCTGCTCGTCGAACACATCGGCTCCACCTCGGTGCCGGGCCTTGCCGCCAAGCCCATCATCGACGTGCTGCTGTCCGTGCGCGACTCGGCCGACGAGCCCGCCTGGCTGCCCGACCTCGAGGCGGCCGGCTACGCGCTGCGCGTGCGCGAACCGGACTTTCACGAGCACCGCATGCTGCGCACGCCGGGTAAGGACGTGCACCTGCACGTCTACTCGCCCGACTCGCCCGAGATCGCGAGGAACCTGGCGTTTCGCGATCGCCTGCGCACCGACGCCGGCGACCGCGTTCTCTACGCCGACACCAAGCGCCGCCTGGCCGCCCGGTCCTGGCCCACCATGCAGCACTACGCCGAGGCCAAGACCGCGGTGATCGAAGCCATCATCGCCCGCGCCGCAGCGGCGGGGCCGCGGTGACCGCGCCCGACGCGGGTGGGGTGACCGTGACCGACGCCGCCCGGCGGCGCCGCGACCTGGGCGTCCTCGCGCTCGCCACCCTTGCCCCTGTATGGGGCTACGGCTGGGTGGCGTCGAAGGTGGCGCTCGGCTACTCGACGCCGCTCACCTTCGCCGCCCTGCGCGCCGGCCTCAGCATCCCCTGCCTGTTCCTGGTGCTGGTCGCGGCGCGGCGCTCACTGCGCCCCACACCCCTGGGCTACACCGTGGCCATCGGCCTGCTGCAGACGACGGGCTTTGTTGGTCTGGGCGTCTGGGCGTTGTCGAGCGGCGGCGCCGGCAAGGTCGCGGTGCTCACCTACACCATGCCCTTCTGGCTGCTGCTCCTGGCCCGCGCGTTTCTGGGCGAACGCCTGCGCGGCACGCAGTTCGTCGCCGTGGGACTTGCCCTGGCCGGGCTCGTGCTCGTGGTCGCGCCCTGGCGCCTGCACAGCCTGTCGAGCAGCCTGCTGGCCGTCGGCAGCGGCGTCGCCTGGGCGGCCAGCGCCCTGGTCGTCAAGCTCATGCAGCGCCGTCACGACGTCGACGTGCTCTCGCTGACCACCTGGCAGATGGTCTTCGGCGCGCTGCCGCTGATCGCCATCGCCCTGCTCGCGCACAGCCCCGCTCCACAGTGGACCGCGGCCTTCACGGCCGCGCTCACCTACACGCTCCTGCTGGCCAATATCCTGGCCTGGGTGCTCTGGCTCTACGCCCTGCGCGCCCTGTCGGCCGGGGCGGCCGGCCTGGGCACCCTGGCGGTCCCGGCGCTCGGCGTGCTCGCGGCCTGGCTGCAGCTCGGGGAGCGGCCCGACGCAGTCGAGGCCGCGGGCATGGCGCTGATCGTGGGCGCGCTCGCCGTGCTCGCCGCTCACGGCCTCGCCGCGAGCCGCGCCGCCGCACCGGCGCGCGCCGGGTAGGCCGCTGTCTCACCTGACGACGCAATCTGCCGGCGGGCCGTCAGGGAGTGCCTCGCACCTCCCGATAGGTGCGTCAGGTGGCGCCGCCACCGAAACGAGGTACGAAAGGTGCGCATCATGAGACACGCCACGAGACTGTTCCTGGTCGGCGTCGCGCTGGCCCTGACCCTCAGCCTGGCGGCGCAGGCGTTCGCCGCGCCGCTGCCGGCGCGCTCTCCCGTGGCGACGCCCGGCGCGCAGCCGTTCACCTGCCTCGGCAAGGTCACCGCGGTCGACGCCGTGTCCGGCACGGTGACCGTCACCGTCAAACACGCCTCCCTCGCCCTGCAAGGCTCGCTGGGCCAGAGCCTCACGCTCACCGTGAGGAGCGACAGCAAGCTCACCACCATGCACCGCGGCGCCAGGAAGGCCCTCGCCCTGGCCGACGTGCCGGTCGGCGCGCTGCTCGCGGCCCGCGGCGCCATCGACGCGAGCTCCGGCGCGCCCGTGTACGACATCGGCGCGGCGTGCGTCTGGATGCCGTCGTACCACACCCGGTTCCTCTGCGAGGGTGCGGTGTCGTCGGTCGACCTGCAGGGCGGCACGCTCGTCGTGCACGTGGCTCGCGGTTCCAGCGGCCTGCGCGGCTCACTGGGCAAGGACATCACCATCGATGTGCCCGCAAGCGCGAAGATCGTCGCGCTGCGGCGCCGCGCGGCGGCGCCGACGACGATCGACCAGATCACCGTGGGCGACCGCGTGGTGATCGTCGGTCAGGCCGACCGCACCGACCCGGCCGCCCCGGTGTTCGTGGCCACGCACATCCTGGTGCGCCACGTCGTGGCGATCGACCAGCTGACGTGGTTCTCGTGCAGCGGCCAGATCACGGCGGTCGACACCGACCTGGGCACGATCACGCTGACGGTGGCGCGCGGCACGCGCGCCGTGCACGACGCCGTGGGCGGCACGCTGACCCTGGCGACGACCGGCACGAGCGTGCTGCGCATCCTGGCCGACGGCGCCGTGACGACCGTATCGCTCTCCGATTTGACGATCGGCGAGCGCATCGCGGCCACCGGCACGATCGACCGCACCGACCCGGCATCTCCCGTCTACGACCTCGGCCACGGCTTCGTCTGGCAGGCGCCGGTGGTGTAAGAGCGGTGCTCAGGCGCCGGCGTCCTTCCAGGAGTCACGGCACCCGCGGGGGCGGGCGCGGCCGCCAGGCCGTGCCCGCCCCCGTAGTCGTGTGAGACCCTTCGGCCTGCGACGTAGGCAAACGTCCCATCTACTTTGCAGGCTGTAGTGCCGACTAGGAATCGGACGGCTGACGTCCAAGTATCAGCCGTCGCCTGTTCCGAACGGCCTGAGGGGGTCTGCAAAGATGACGATCACGTGGCGGTCGCAACGCCGTAGCCATTCGATGCACGACGCACCGCGCGGCAGCGCGCGCGCCGCGGCGATCGGCGACCGTCACGAGTGCCTCGACCGAAGGTCTGTCCCGCGCCGGTTGCCCGCGAGCTGTCTTGCGGCCGTCACCCTCCTCATCGCCTTCGCGCTCGCGGCGGCGATCGCCCCGAGCGCCGCGCGCGCCGCGACCTACAACACCTGGACCGCGCAGACTCCGGGCGTCAACGTCACTTGGTACGGAGACTCGTTCACCGACGCGAACAACGGCTGGCTGGTCGGCGGCACGGGCAACGTCCGCCACACGACCAACGGCGGCACCACGTGGGCCGCCCAGACCCTCACGCCCACCACGACCCAGAGCCTGCGCAGCGTCAGCTTCGTGGGCGCCCTGAACGGCTGGGCCGTGGGCGGCGGCGGCGTCGTGTACCACACCACAAACGGCGGCACGACCTGGGCCTCGCAGACCTCAGGTGTCACGACCACTATCTACGGCGTGTCGTTCGTCGACGCCAACAATGGCTGGTTCTGCACGACGAACGGCGTGGTGCGCCACACCACGAACGGCGGCACCGCCTGGACCGCCCAGACCACCGGCATCACGACCACCATCTACGGCGTCTGGTTCACCGATGCGAACAACGGCTGGCTGATCACCACGGGCGGTGGCGTGCGTCACACGACGAACGGCGGCACCACCTGGACCGCGCAGACCAGCGGTAGTACGCAGCAGTTGCGCGGCGTCTACTTCTTGAACTCACAGGTCGGCTGGGTCACCGGCAACGCGGGCGCCATCAGCCACACGACGAACGGCGGCACCACCTGGACGGCGCAGACGTCGGGCACCACGCAGACCCTCTACGACGCGTATGCGACCGACGCCAACAACGCCTGGGCGGTCGGCGGTGCGGGCGTCATCTATCACACGACCAACACGGGCACGACCTGGGCCGCGCAGACTTCGGGCACCACGCAGGCGCAGCGCGGCATCACAGGCGCGGGCGGCAGCCTCTGGGCATGCGGCGCCGGCGGTACTGGTCGCACCTACCTGATCGACGCCACGCCGCCGGTCACGACGGCAAGCGGCCTGCAGGCCGGCGCCACCACGGGCTGGCAGACTTCGGGCCAGACCGTCACCCTCGCCGCGAGCGACGCCCAGTCGGGCGTCTCGGCCACGTACTACAAGGTCGACGGCGGCGCGCAGCAGACCTACAGCGCTCCCTTCTCCGTGTCGACGCAAGGCTCACACGCTGTCGTCTACTGGTCGGTCGACAAAGGCGGCAACATCGAGACCAGCCACACCGGCTACGTCAACATCGACGCCACGCCGCCGACGACGACCGCGACCGGGCTGCAGGGTGCGAACAACACCGGCTGGCAGACGGCCGGCCAGACGGTCACCCTCACGGCGACCGACGCCGTTTCCGGCGTCTCCACGACGAACTACCAGATGGACGGCGGCGCCACCCAGCTTTACGGCGGGCCGTTCGTCGTCTCGGCGAGCGGCACGCACACCCTCGTGTACTGGTCGACCGACAACGCCGGCAACGCCGAGACGAAGAAACAGGGCTATGTGAACATCGACACCTCGGCGCCGACGACCACGGCCACCGGTCTGCAGCCGACTGCGACGACCGGCTGGCAGAACGTGAGCCAGGTCGTGAGCCTGGCAGCCAACGACGCGCTATCCGGGGTCGCCACGACCTACTACACGATCGATAGCGGCACGCGCCAGACCTACACGAGCGCTTTCGCGATGACGACCCAGGGCTCGCACAAGGTCACCTACTGGTCGGTCGACGCGGTCGGCAACTCAGAGACGCCGGCCCGCGTGGGCTACGTGAACATCGACACGACGGTACCGACGGTCTCCGACAACAGCGACGGCGCCTGGCACAACAAGCCGGTGACCGTCACCCTGACGCCCACAGACACCGGCGGCAGCGGCCTCGCGAGCACGCAGTACAAGCTGCAGGGCGCCTCGAGCTGGAGCACCGCGACGGGCAACCAGATCGCTGTCCCGGCACCGTCCGACCACTCGGGCGACGGTGTCCACGTCTACCAGTACCGCGCCCTCGACAACGCCGGCAACTCGAGCGCGATCGGCAACTGCACAGTGTGGATCGACACGACGCCACCCACCACGACGCCGGTCGGCCTCGCTGCCGACGACCTGTTGGGCTGGCGCACCACGAGCCAAACGGTGAGCCTGACGGCCGACGACGGCATGGGCTCGGGTGTCGCAGTCATCACCTACACCGTCGACGGCGGCGCTCCCCAGACCTACAGCGCGCCTTTCACGGTGACGGTCGCAGGTCAGCACCCCGTGACCTACTACGCGACCGATGCGGCCGGCAACATCGAGAGCGTGCGCACGGGCTGGGTCAACATCTCCAATCCGTACGCCCAGGCGACGGCCAACCTCGCCCCCGACGGTCAGTCGGACTGGCAGGACCAGGCGACGACCGTGACCATCAGCGGGGCCGGCGACCACGCGCCGATCAGCGTTTCGTATGGCATCGACGGCGCGACCCCGCAGAAGGCCGCGAGCAACCCGGCACAGTTCACGGTGAGCACCGAGGGCAGTCACTCCGTCGCGTTCTTCGCCACGAACGGCCTGGGGCTCGACAGCATCCACGAGTCGGGCTACGTGAACATCGACCTGAGCGGTCCGGTGACCACGGCCACCGGCCTGCAGGGCACGAACAACAACGGGTGGCAGACGGGAGCCCAAACGGTGACCCTGCACGCGACCGACAACCTCTCGGGCCTGAGCACCACGTGCTACACGGTCGACGGCGGCTCGACCCAGCTCTACGCCGGACCGTTCCTCGTGAGCGGCGACGGATCGCACGCGGTGACGTACTGGTCGGTCGACGTGGCCGGCAATGTCGAGCCGCACGGCGTCATGCACAACACCGGTTTCGTCAACATCGACGGCACGCCGCCGACGACGACCGCCACCAACCTGCAGGCCGACCAGCACTCGGGCTGGACCGCAAGTGGCCAGAGCGTGACCCTGAACGCGACCGACACCGGCTCCGGCATGAGCGGCGGCGCGGCGGCCACCTACTACACCATCGACGGCGGCACCACCCAGACTTACGGCGCACCGATCAGCGTCGCCGGCGCCGGCTCGCACACGATCGTCTACTGGTCGGTCGACGAGGTCGGCAACGTCGAGCAGCACGACGCCACGCACGACACCGGCTTCGTCAATATCGACGGCACGCCGCCGACCACGACGGCCACCGGTCTGCAGGCCGACGGGCGCACCGGCTGGGTCACGTCGACAACGCCGGTGAACGTGAGCCTGGCGGCGAGCGACGCGACGTCGGGCATGAGCGGCGGCTCGGCGGCCACCTACTACACCATCGACGGCGGTAGCACCCAGACCTACGGCGCACCGTTCACCGTGAGCGGCGAGGGCTCGCACGCGATCGTCTACTGGTCGATCGACGCGGCCGGCAATGTCGAGGCGCACGACGCCACGCACACCACGGGCTACGTGAACATCGACCCTACGCCGCCCACGACCACGGCCACGAACCTGCAGACGAGACCGACGACCGGCTGGACGAAGGTCACACAGGTCTCGGTCACCCTGTCGACGAGCGACGCGACGTCGGGCATGAGCGGCGGCTCGGCGGCCACCTACTACACCATCGACGGCGGCAGCACGCAGACCTACGGCGCACCGTTCACGGTGAGCGGCGAGGGCTCGCACGCGATCGTCTACTGGTCGGTCGACGCGGCCGGCAATGTCGAGGCGCACGACGCCACGCACAACACCGGCTACGTGAACATCGACCGCACGGCGCCGGCGACCACTGCCACAGGCCTGCAAACGAGCGCAACGGCCGGCTGGCAGAACACGAGCCAGCTTGTCAGTCTCGCCACGACCGACGCGCTCTCCGGCACGGCGGCCACGTACTACCAGCTCGATTCGCAGAGCGCGCAGCCCTACTCGAACGCCTTCGGCGTGTCCGGACAGGGGTCGCACAAAGTGACCTACTGGTCGGTCGACGCGGCCGGCAACGTCGAGGCGCCGGCGAACATCGGCTACGTGAACATCGACTCGACGGCGCCGACGGTCTCCAACGGCACCGACAGCGCCTGGCACAACGCGCCCGTCGTCGTCACGCTTACGGCGACCGATACCGGCGGCTCCGGCGTGGCCAAGACCCAGTACCGCCTGCAGGGCTCCTCGACGTGGCTCGATGCAAGCGGCAACCAGTTCACGGTGCCGGCGCCGTCCGACGGCTCGAACGACGGCACACACACCTACGACTACCAGGCCCTCGACAACGCCGGCAACTCCAGCTACACGGTGGCCAGTACCTGCACGGTGAAGATCGACACCCAGGGCCCGGTCGTCACGCCGACCAACCTCGCCGCCGACGATCTGTCCGGCTGGACCGGCACGAGCCCCCAGACGGTCGGTCTGGCGGCGGCCGATGTCGGCTCGGGCACCAATCAGATCCTTTACGAGGTCGACGGCGCGACCACGCCCAGCGTCTACGGCGGAACCTTCAGCGTGTCCGGCACCGGGAGCCATCCGGTCGTCTATTGGGCGACCGACAAGCTCGGCAACGCGACCATCAAGAAGACCGGCTACGTGAACATCTCGGACCCGTTCGTCCAGGCGTCCCCTAATCTGGCGCCGAACGCCAACTCCTTCTGGCACAACACCGCCCAGACCGTGACGATCACCGGCACCGGCACCTATCCCGCGGTAGTCGTGCACTACCGGGTCGACAACGGGACCTGGGTGACGGCTCCGGCCAACCCGGCGAGCGTCCCTGTCATCAGCACGCAGGGAAGCCACTCCGTCGACTTCTACGCCGTCGACAGCCACGGTGTGCAAAGCGTGCCGCAGACCGGCTACATCAACATCGACCTGGCCAAACCCGCGACCACGGCGAGCGGCCTGCAGGCGAGCGCGACCACCGGCTGGCAGACGACGCCGCAGACGGTCACCCTCACGCCGAGCGACACCGGCGGCTCGGGCGTGGCGAGCACGACCTACACGATCGACGGCGGCGCCGCCACGCCCTACGCGGCCCCGTTCGCGATCTCGGCGAACGGCTCTCACACGGTGACCTACTCCTCGACCGACGCCGCCGGCAACGCCGAGTCGCCGGCGAAGGTCGGCTACGTGAACATCGACACGCAGGCGCCGGTCACGACCGCGAGCGGCCTGCAGGCCAACGACCACACGGGTTGGGTCACGACGGCGACACCGGTCAACGTCACCCTGACGCCCACCGACACAGGATCGGGCGTGAGCGGCGGTCTCGCTGCCTGCTACTACACGGTGGACGGCGGCGACCCGCAGAGCTACACGCCGCCGAACACCACCTTCCAGGTCTCTGGCGACGGACAGCACCTCGTGACCTACTGGTCGGTCGACGCGCTCGGCAACCTCGAAGCGACCAACCAGGGCTACGTCAACATCGACACAGCGCCGCCGGTGACGACCGCGAGCGGTCTGGTCGCGAGCGCGAGCACGGGCTGGCAGAACACAGCGCCGAGTGTGACGCTCACGGCAAACGACGCTGTGTCGGGCGCGTCGACGACCTACTACACGATCGACGCCGGCGCCCCGCAGACCTACACGGCGCCCATCGCGGTGACCACCGAGGGCTCGCACCACCTCACGTACTGGTCGGTCGACGCGGCGGGCAACACCGAGACCCCCGCGGGCAGCGGCTACGCCAACTTCGACAAGACCGACCCGACGGTCGGCGACAACGCGGGCACAGCCTGGCACAACGGTCAGGTCGTCGTGACGCTGACACCAGGCGACCCCGGCGGCTCGGGCGTGGCCACTACACAGTACCGCCTGCAGGGCACCCAGACCTGGCTCACGGCGACCGGCAACGCCTTCACCGTGGCGGCCCCGGCCGACCACTCGAACGACGGGGCGCACGGCTACGACTACCAGGCGATCGACAACGCCGGCAACCTCAGCTCCATAGGCCAATGTACGGTCGACATCGACACACGCATGCCGGCGACGAGCGCCCTCGGCCTGCAGGCCGACAACCACTCGGGCTGGCGAAACACCACCCAGACGGTCACCCTGAGCGCCGATGACGGTAGCGGCTCGGGCGTGAGCTCGACCTCGTACAAGCTGAACGGCGGCACGACGCAGGCCTATACGACGCCTTTCACCGTCTCGGCCGCGGGCCCGACCGCGGTGAGCTACTGGTCGCTCGACGGCGCCGGCAACACCGAAGCGCCGGCCAAGGTCGGCTACGTGAACATCGACCAGACGTTGCCGACCGTCACCGACAATAGCGACGCCGCGTGGCACAACAGCGACGTGGTCGTACAGCTCACGCCGGCCGACGCCGGCGGCTCGGGCGTGGCCGGCACGCAGTACCGTCCCACGGGCGCGCAGGGCTGGCAGACGGCGACCGACAACGCCTTCACCGTGCCGGCGCCGGGCAGCGGCGCAAACGATGGCGTCCACACCTTCGACTACCAGGTGACCGACAACGCCGGCAACCCGAGCACGACCGGCACCTGCACGGTGAGGGTCGACACACAGCCGCCCCAGACCACGACGAGCGACCTGCAGCCGAACGGAACGACCGGCTGGCAAACGTCGAGCCAGGTCGTCCATCTGAGCTCGATCGACGCTGGTTCCGGTGTGGCGGCCACCTACTACAGGCTCGACAGCGGCAG
Organism: uncultured Actinomycetes bacterium; assembly: GCA_963753695.1. Taxonomy (GTDB): domain Bacteria; phylum Actinomycetota; class Thermoleophilia; order UBA2241; family UBA2241; genus Bog-752. The sequence goes on along the minus strand of CAVWDG010000003.1, from coordinate 65,978 downwards.
CCGCCAGACCTACGCCGGCCCGTTCACCGTGAGCGGTTCCGGAAGCCACTCGGTGATCTACTGGTCGGTCGACAAGCTCGGCAACACCGAGACGCCCACGAAGGGCTACGTGAACATCGACACGGTGCCGCCCGTCACCACGCCGACCGGTCTCACCGCCACGAGCACCTCTGGCTGGATGAACACGGCGCAGCAGGTGAGCCTCACCCCGAGCGACGGTCTCTCGGGTGTAGCCGCGACCTACTACACCCTCGATGGCGGCTCCCAGCAGACCTACACCGCTCCGTTCACGATCGGCGCCGACGGCCAGCACACCGTGACGTACTGGTCGGTCGACAACGCCGGCAACACCGAGTCACCGGCGAAGATCGGCTACGTGAACATCGATACGACCGCGCCGACCATGAGCGACCCGGGCCTCGCCCCCGACGCCTTCTCGGACTGGCGTTCCACGAGCCAGACGGTGACGCTGTCGGCGAGCGACGGCACGGGCGCGGTGTCGGGACTGCAGTCGATCACCTACAGCCTCGACGGGAGCGGACCGCTCGCCTACTCGGCGGCGTTCACCGTGAGCGGCGACGGCCAGCACGTGATCACCTACTACGCGACCGACAAAGCGGGCAACGATTCCGTCCACACCACCGGCTACGTCAACATCTCCGACCCGTACGCGCAGAGCAGCGGCCTCTCCGGCGACGCCAGGTCCGACTGGCACACCGGGACTGCACAGGCGACGATCAGCGCCGGGGGCGACAACGGCCCGTTCACCATCTACTACTCGATCGACGGCGGCCAGCAGCAGAGCGCGGCTGCGCCGCTCACCATCACCGAAAGCACGGACGGCAGCCACGAGATCGACTACTACGCGAAGAACTCGGTCGGCGTCACCGGCGTACCGCAGACGTGCTTCCTGAACGTCGACCAGACGCCCCCGGCGACCGCGACGCAGGGGCTGCAGGCGAGCTCGTCGACCGGCTGGACGGCCACGTCTCCCCAGACGGTGACGCTGAGTCCAAGCGACCTGACCTCGGGCATGAGCGGAGGCGCCGCGGTGACCTACTACAGGCTCGACGGCGGCGCATCGCAGATCTACGGCGGGCCGTTCCAGGTGAGCGGTGACGGCTCGCACACCGTCGAGTACTGGTCGGTCGACGCCGCCGGCAACGTCGAACAGCACGGCGGCCTGAACAACGCCAACGTCGGCTACGTCAACATCGACGCCACGCCGCCGACGGTGAGCGACGATGCCGACAGCGCCTGGCACAACAGCCAGGTCGCGGTCACGGTCAACGCCGCCGACGGCGCGAACGGCAGCGGCGTCGCGAGCGTCGAGTACCGCGCGCAGGGCTCGTCGACCTGGACCACCGTAAGCGGCGCGCAGGCCACCATCAGCGTCGCGGCTCCGGCCGACGGCTCGAACGACGGCATGCACGCCTTCGACTACCAGGCGACCGACGGCGCCGGCAACACGAGCACGATCGGCCACTGCACCGTCAAGGTCGACACTCAGGGACCGGTCGTCACCACCAACGCCGACGCCTACTGGCACAACAGCGCCGTCACGGTGCACCTGCAGGCGACCGACGCCGGGTCGGGCGTCGCCCAGGTCAGCTATCAGCCGCAGGGCGCGAGCACCTGGACGACCGTGCCCGCCGCGCAGGCCGACGTCGCCGTAGCGGCGCCCACCGACGGCCTGCCGCACAGCTACACCTATCACTACGTGGCGACCGACGCCCTGGGCAACGCGAGCGCCGTCGGCAGCTTCACGGTCAACATGGACACCCGCATGCCCAACACGACCGTGCACGGCTTGCCCACCGGCTGGGTCAACCACGCCGTCTCGCTGACCTTCACGGCCACGCCCGGCGACGGCGCCACGATCGCGCGCACCGAGTACTCGCTGAACGCCGGCGTGAGCTGGAACCCGATCGCGGTCGGTACGGCCCTCACGTTCAAGACGGCGGGCCAGGCGACAGTGCTCTACCGCTCCGTCAACTCCGCCGGCACGACCGAGGATCCGCCGCGCACGGCGATCGTGCGCATCGACTTGAGCAGACCTGCCTGCTATGCGACCAAGAACGCCAGCGTGGTCAGGAACAGGTACGTCAAGCTGGGCTACCGCGTGAACGACAAGGGCGGCTGCGGCTACGCGAAGGTGCGCATCACGATCTACCTGAAGAAGAAAGTCGTGAAGCGCATCACGATCTTGAAGGCAGCGACCAACCGCTCACTCACCTACCGCTTCAAGGTCACGCTCAAGAGAAACAAGTACACCTGGAAGGTCTCGGCCACCGACATCGCCGGCAACGTGCAGACCAGGATCGGCAGCAGGACGCTGACCGTGAGGTAGGCGGCTCGCGAGGTCGTGGCTACACGCCGAAGTCGCCGTACCCATGGGCGCGGCGACTTCGGTCCCTTCAGCGAGAGACAGCCGGCGCGACTGCAGCGCCGCGCGGAAGCCGCGCGCCTCTGTCAGGACGACGCGTGCCCGGCCCGACCGGGAGCGCCGCCTGCGCCGGCACTGGGGTACATGGCGACAAAGACGGTCGCCTCGTGGCGGTCGCGCGGCCAGCGATAGGCTCGGCACCGGGTACCCGCGGGCAGTATCAGGCAGTCACCGACGTTCAGCACGCGGGTGGCGAGGCGGGCATCGGCGAACTCGAAGCGCAGCTGGCCCTGGACGACGAGGATCACGTCGACGCGGTCCTGGCTGAACCAGCCGAGGTCGACCTCTTCATCGTCTTTCGACACCCAGACGACCTCGATGCCCTCGGCCGCCGCGAGGCTGCCCACGCTACCGTACGGCGACGCGGCGACCTCGCGCGCCTCGCCGCGCAGCACGTTGAACACTTCCGGTCGCTCAGTCATGCGTCGACACCGCCTTCGCGCGGGGCACGCCCGCGTCCGTCAGAACCCTCATATGCAGTCGAACACGGCGTAGTCGGCGGCGCCCGCGGTGGCCTGGCCGCCGCACCCGCCGCCGACGGGTGATCCACCCGCGCCGCGCGCCGCGGCGTCGAGCAGCTCCTCGAAGACGGGCCGCACCAGGTCGCAGTAGGGGAACGGCGCGCGCCAGCCGCCGGGTAGGCCGCGCACCCTCGCGGCGTAGTGGGCCTGCATCCAGCACTCGCCGCCGCAGGCATCGACCACCGGACAGGCGGCGCACTCGGCGCGGTCTCGGGCCCGGGCGGCGCGCAGCAGCCGCAGCGCCGGCGAGGTCCGCCAGATGTGCTCGAGCGTGTCGTCGTGCAGGTCGCCGGCCACGAAGGCGGGGTCGCCGGTGGTGATCGTGCAGGCGTGCACCTTGCCGTAGGGATCGATGGCCAGGTCGCGGCAGCCCGCCGCGCAGAAGTCCTGGGGCCGCTCGAGACGCCGCCGCCACGCGGTCAGGTTGTCGATCGCCAGGTCGAGCTCGGCCGCCACCACAGCGACGGCCCGCAGCCCAGCCAGCATCTCAGCCCCTGTGGGCACGAGGTCGAGGTCGTCGACGAGGCCGCCGCGCTGGTGGGGCAGGATCAGATGCAGGCGCCCGACGCCGGCCGCCTTGAGCTCTCGGGCCAGCGCCGGCAGCCCCGGCAAGGTCGAGCGCAGCAGCACCGTGTTGGCCACCGGCTGCAGCCCCACCTGCAGCAGGTTGGCGATCGAGGCGAGCGCCGCGGCGTGGTTGCCCGGCGCGCGCAACTCGTCGTGGATCTGTTCGGGACCGTCGAGGCTGATCAGCGGCCGCAGGCGGCCATGGCCCGCGGCGGCGAGGTCGGCGGCAAGCGCCGGCGTGATCGGGCTGTTGAAGAACAGGCGGGCGCGCAGGCCGTGGCCGCCAGTGACGTGCTCGAGCAGCTCGCAGAGGTCGTCGCGCAGCAGGGGGTCGCCGCCGAGAAAGACGAAGCTGCTCGCGCCCAGCGCCACACACTCGTCGATCGCTCGCCGCCAGCCGGCGGTGTCGAGCTCGTCGGGCGCCCAGGGACTGGCCCGGTTGTAACAATGCAGGCAGGCGCTGCCGCACCGGTTGGTGATGTGCAGATAGGTCTCGCGCACCCCCTGGGCGACGGCTTCGGAGCCGCGCGGCCGCGCGGCGGCCTGCGCCGGCGGGGGCGGCGCGACGCCACGTGTGTCTCGCCGGGGGGCCGCGACGCTCCCCGCGCCGGTGGCCGCAGGGTCGGCGGCAAGACGCGCGGCGACGGCGAGATCGGCGGCCTCGTCGACGTCGAACCACAAGGGGAGCTGGACGACCTCGAGCCCGGCGCGGCGCGCCTCGCCCAGCGTCCAGCCGAGCAGCGCTGCAGAGCCCATCGGCGCGTCCTCGAGCAGCCGTCGCAGCGCCGGCCCGCCGGTCGTCCACGTGCGCCGCTCGATGCCGACAGCGTAGTAGCCGCCGTCGGCGGCAGGGCCCAGCGTGATGGCGGCCGGGCCGAGCCGGTCGACGGCCAGCCGCAGGTACTCGGGCGGCAGCTGGGGACTGTCGCTATTGACGGCGACGACGGCGCCGGCGCCGGCGGCGAACAAGTCGGCAAAGACGCCTGCGAGGCGCTCGCCGAGCGTCTCGCCGTGCTGCGCCAGCACGACCCAGCGTGGGCCGCACGACGGCTGCGCGGCGACCGGTCCCGGCGCCGCCGCGAGCGCGAGCGCGACACCCTCGACCAGCTCGGCTTGCGCAAGGGTCGACTCGAGCAGGCCGCGGTAGACCGCCAGCGCCGCGTCGGCGCCGACGGTCGCCGCGAGACGCGTCTTGACGTGCCCCGCCACGAGCGGCTTGGCCATGACGACGACGACCGCCGCGCCGGCCGGCACGCCTGCGCCCGGGCGTCGGGCGATAGCGCTCATCTGACAGACCTCATGTCACCAGTATCGGGCACCGCAGGCCTCACGGGAAGCGCTCCTTGGCGCCAGGCCGGCGCCATCGCGGCGAGCCGCGAGTGCAAGGCCGGGGCGAGTGCCTCGGGCAAGGGGGCGAGCAGGCCGAGGGCGACAGGCAACGCCTCGCCGGCGGCCAGCCCCAGGGCCAGCGGGGTGAGCCAGTACCAGGCGTGCACCACCGGCAAGCAGACCACGAGGAGCGTGGCGGTCCAGGCGAAGACGCGCGCCGTCTCGCAGCGGCCGCGCAGGCGAAGCGCCAGCCACACGGCGCCGCTCACGACCAGCCCCCCGCAGACGAACCGTGCCGCGGCGGCGGGCAGCACGACCCGCAGCGCGGCGTAGACGAGCGAGCCGCCGAGCCAGGTGGTGCCGCTTTCGAACAGCGAGCCGAAGGCGCCGCCGTGCAGGAGGTAGGGCAGGTACGGCACGAGCAGCGCCGGCAGCAGACCGGCGAGGAAGCGGGCCGGCCTGGCCCGCCCGCCCAGGAGCGCCGGCACGAGCAGCACGAGCGGCGTAAGCTTGACCGCTCCCGCGAGGCCCAGGGCGACACCGGCCCAGCCGTCGCGCCCGCGACACAGGCAGCCCGCGGCGAGCAGCACCAGCGCGACCGCGACGACCTCGAGGTGAGCGGCCTCCCAGGTCTGCAGCACGACCGCCGGGCACAGCAGGTACAGCACGACCGCCGTGCGGCGCCGCGCCGCGTCGGCCAGCCAGAAGACAAGGCCGGCGGCGACCAGGTCCGCCAGGCCGAAGAGGAGCTTGAAGGCCGCCAGGCCGCCGTGCAGGGCGGCCACGGCGGCGAAGCCCAGCTCGGCGAGGGGCGGGTAGATCGTGCGCAATCGCGGGTGGTTGATGCGGCCGCGATCGCCGTAGCGCACCCCGTCGAGCCGCGGGTCGGCGGGTGCGTAGCGGTAAGGGTTGTGACCGGCGAGCTGCACCTTGCCGTCCCAGACGTACCGGTAGACGTCGTCGCTGAGGCTCGGCGTCACGGGTGCGAAGGCGAGCCGCAGCGCCACGGCCGCGACCAGCGCGACGCGCCACGGCACGCGCGCCGCCGCCGTGGCCAGCAGCGCAAAGCCGCCGGCCGCGGCGACGTAGAGCACGGCGAAGCGCGCGTGATCGGCCAGCAGACCGCCCGCCGCGCGCTCGGATAGCGCCAGTGCGCCCATGGCGCCGCAGAGCAGCGCCAGCCCCAGCCAGGCGCGCAACCGGGCACCGGGCAGGCGCGCCCGTGACGGGCCCGCCGCGGGCCCGCCAGCCACGTTGCTGCGATCGACCCGTGCAGCCTTCACGCCTGCGACCCTCACCCCCCCACCTTTCGCGTGGCAAGAGGATAGCGCCCGGCGGCCGCGCCTCCCACCGTCGACCATCCAGGAGTCGTAGACTAAGACGCGTTCACCCGTCGGTGGGTCAGAGACCGATCGCGAGCCGCCGACCTCACAACCGTAAGAGCCGGAGGGCGACCTGGACACGGACGACGCGCGGACCGAGCGGGGGTACCCCCCGGACCTGGGCGACGCGCCGCCCACGCCGGCCGCGTGGCGCATCGTGGCGCCGGTCCTGAACGAGGCCGCGGCGCTGCCGGCCCTGCTGCGCGAGCTGCGCACCCTCCACCTGCTTGAGCGCACGATCTTCGTAGACAACGGCTCGACCGACGAGGGGCCCGTGCTGATCGCGAGCGCCGGTGGCGTCCTGCTGCGCGAGCCGCGACGCGGCTACGGGTACCCCTGCCTCGCAGGCGCCCAGGCCGCCGTCGCCGCGGGCGCCGCGGCCGTCGTGTTCATGGAGGCCGACGGCACCGACGATCCCGCCGAGGCGGCCGGGCTGGCCGCTCCTGTACTGACGGGCCGCGCCGACCTGGTGATCGGTTCGCGCCGCGCCGCGGTGCGCGGCCGCCAGGGGCGCATGCCGCTGCACCAGCGTCTGGGCAACGACTGGCTGGCCCTCACGCTGCGTGTCCTGTTCGGCCTGCGGCTGAGCGACGACGGACCGTTCCGGGCGATCGACAGAGTGCTCCTCGAACGCCTCGCCCTCGAGGAGCGGGCCTACGCGCTACCCACCGAGATGGTGGTGAAGGCGCGGCTGCTGGGCGCCCGCATCGAGGTCGTCGACACCCGTTACCGGGCCCGCCGCGGGTCGTCGAAGATCGCCGGCACCTGGCGCGGGTCGCTGTTCGCCGTGCGTGACATCACCTCATGCCTATGGCGCCTGCGGCTCTTCGGGTTCGTCACCAGCGACATCCCGCCACGGCGCGTGCGCGGCTGGCTGACCGTGCGCGACGCGCGCGCTCAGTAGACCGGCAGACGCGGGTGCGGCCGCCGCCGCGCAAGCCTTGCGTCGAGGCCCAGCGTGCGCCCCGCCTGTGACACGGCGACTACCAGACAGATCGCGGCCAGGGCTATGTAGGTGCCCGGCCAATCCTTCGTGCCCGACGTCGCCACCAGGAGGTTGAGCTGGAAGAGACAACCCAGCAGCCCGACCACCGGCGTGAACAGGCCCAGTAAGAGACAGCTGCCGACGAGCAGTTCGACGACGAGCTGTCCGGGGGCCACCAGGCCGGAGTGGGGCAGCATCACGTGGCGCAGGAAGGAGCCGTAGACGCCGATCTTGGTGGTGGCGGCGTAGTGGCCGACGAACTTGTGCCAGCCGCTGCCCGAATACAGGCCTTTGGCCAGGTTGTCGCCCCATACGGCCACGAAGATCACGCCCATGAGCGCGCGCAGGAAAGCGAGCGCGAGGTAGGCGCGGTGTTCACGGTCGTTGGCGCGCACGGCGGCCAAGGCGGCTCCCTTCGTCGTGGCGAGCCTATGCCCGCCCGCCCCGCGCCTGCAACGTATCGGCTGCGGCTCTGCGGCGGGTCTCGCGGCGGGCCGACCCGGCACGAGCCCCGGGCCTGCGACGCAGGCCGCGTCGTTACGTCAGTTCTCGCCGCGTCGCTTTCGTCAGTTCTCGATGGTGACGATGGTGCCGATCGGCGTGTACGGCCAGACCTTGGCGGCGGCGGCCAGCGGCAGTTCCACGCAACCCAGGCTCTGCGGCGTACCGAACGAGGCGCGGTTGAAGGAGTGCAGCGCATCGCCGCCGTTGAAGTAGCTGATCCAGCGTATGCCGGGGTCGTTGTAGTGGGAGCCGTCGGGGTTGGTGCCGCTCATGGTGCCCACCGCGATGTGTTCGAACACCGGGAAGCTGCCGAGCTGCGTGGGGGCCGACGGCACGCCGGTGTTGCCCGGCGAGGTCAGGATGACGTGCCCGTTGTGCCAGAGGTTGAGCGACTGCGGCAGCGTGCGGTGCACGAAGACGTAACTGTAGCCGCTGGTGCGGCGGCGCCCGGCGATCGTGTCGGCGATCAGCGCCTGCCAGACCTGGGGGCCGGCGAGGCCGTCGACGGTCATCTGATGCGTGTCTTCGAACATCATGACGGCGCCGCGCGTGATGGTGTTGGCGCGTCCGGTGAGCCACAGCTCGCGCAGCTCGGTGGGGCTGTTGGCGAAGCGCCAGGTGAACCGCCCGGCGGGCGGTGAGACGGCCGCCTCGAGTTGGCTCGACAGCGTCTTCGGCGCGGCGCCGGCGGTCTGCTGCCAGGCGAGCGGCAGGTAGCCCAGCCCGGCCAGGAGCTGCTGCAGGCGCAGCAGCGAACCCTCGGGAACGCTCCAGTGCAGGCTGCGTGTGAGCGTGGCGCCCGCCTGCCCCGCAAGGTGCACGCCGACGGGCAGGTCGACGGTGACGTCGCCGCCGAGTCCGAACCCCAGGCCGCTCGGCTGAAAGGCCAGGGTGTGGGCGTCGAGCACGTGCCAGCGCCCGGTGGTGGCCGGCGTGAGTCGCGGCCGCGCCGCGCCGAGGACGGCGGCGACCGGCTCTGAGAAGGTGAGGGTGAGGCGGGCGGCCGGCGCCAGTTTGGCCGAGGGCGTCGGCTCGACCAGCACCTGGGCGTAGGGCCGAGCCGGGAACCAGCTCACCTTGACCGGAGCAGGCAGGCGCTCCCAGGAACGCGCGGCGGCGGCCACGTCGATCGTGCCGGCGCCCGACGCGCCGCTGGCGACCACGCCGATCGGCACGACCTTCTGCGGCACGGCCAGCTGTTTGGCGGCCGACCCCCGCAGCGCCACCAGGGTGACGGGAGCGTCGAAGGCCACCGTCACCGGCGACCCCGCCTTGATCTGCAGCCAGCGGCCGACCAGGTGGGCGGTGGGCGTGGCGACGGAGAACGTGCGCCGCTCGACGTGGCCGACCAGCCAGCCCGCCCAGCCCGGACGGCGCACGGTGACCTGGACGGTCAGGGGGCGACCGGCGGTGACCCGGCGCAACGGCCAGACCTGCCCGTTCGAGAGGCGCAGCGGCACGTCGCCCTCGCCCGGCGAGCTTGCCTGCACGGCGACGACCCGGCCGGCGAAGCCGGGCAGGGTCACGCGCGCCAGGGCCTGGGCGCCGGGACGCAGGTGGACCTTGGGCCAGAAGACGATGGCCGCCCCGGCCAGGACGCCAAGAACGACCACGACCACCACAGCGGTCACGACCAACACGCGCGCTTTCGTCAAACCGGCCTCCGGCACGCCTTCGTCGTCGTGGCGTGCGATCGTGCTGTTCACAAAGACTTCAGTGCGCCGTGCCCGTACCCTCGCCGGGTGACGACGGGCGCCGCGTGGCCCCTGAGTCTCGGCCCCTCACGTGTTCGTCGGAAGGCCGGCCACAAGGTCATTGTACCCTCGAGCGCAAGACCGCCGCCGCTGCCGGCCGTGGCGGTCGCGCCCGGCCCGGCGAGCCGGACCGGCGCCGCCACGGAGCTTAGGCGCGCCGTGGATAGAGCTCCTTGAGCATCACCAGGTGCGTGCCCGGGCCCGCCACGAACTCCACCGAGCTCATGAGCGACCAGATCATGAAGAGTCCCCTGCCGCCCTCGTCGGTGAGCTTCGGAGGGCGTGGCGGCAGGGCGACGCCCGGGCCGATGCCGCAGCCCGTGTCGACCACCTCGACGACGATGCTCGTGCGGCGCGCCCTGAGGCGCACGACGACATCGTCGCGTGCGCCGCTGTGCAGGAGAGCGTTGGCCACGGCCTCGTGCAGGGCGATAAGGACGTCTTCGATCATGCCCGACGCGACGCCGGCCGCGGCGAGGTACGACCAGGCGCGCCAGCGCAGGTCGGCCAGGCTGCCGACCTCCATGGGCACGGCAAGACACAGCTCGTTTCTGGTTGCAGCTTGCACCGGCACCCTCCAGCTCCGGACGTCCCCCCCCCGACCGCCGCGCCGCCGCCCGCCGCACCGTCGCTCTCTTCGTCTCGGGACGAACGAGGGAGAGACTGGATGGGGAGAGCGCCGGCGGTCGCCGGCCCACGGCTATCGCTTTCGCCGATGCTTCCCCACCGGGGCGAGTCGCGAACCTCGAGGAGCGCCGCGGCGGCCACCGTGAGCCGCACGGCGACCTCAGGGCAAAGGTGAAGCGCCGCTCGTCGCGGCCGCTTGAGCCGGAGCCGCTCTGACGCCGCTTCAGGCCGCCGGCAGACGCACGGTGAAGAGGGCGCCGCCGCCCGACGAGGCGCCGGCGGTCACCTCACCGCCGTGGGCCGTGACGATCGCCTTGACGATGGCCAGGCCGAGGCCGGCGCCGCCGTGGGCGCGGGAACGCGACGGATCGGCCCGGTAGAAGCGCTCGAACACCTGAGCAGCCGTGTCGGCGTCGAGCCCCGGGCCGTCATCGGCCACCGCGATGGTGGCGACGCCGTCGCGGCCGGACAGGCTGATCGTCGTCGTAGTGCCGGCCGGCGTGTGAGTGCGCACGTTCACCAGCAGGTTGTCGAGCACCTGACGCAGGCGGTCGCGGTCGCCCTTCGTCTCGACCGGCAGAGCCGCGTCGAGGCGCACCGGCCACTCCGCGCCGACCGTCTGCGCCGTCTGCACGGCCTCGGCGGCGAGGCCCACGAGCTCGACCGGCTCGCGGGTCAGGGGACGGCCCTCGTCGAGCCTGGCGAGCAGCAGCAGGTCTTCGACGAGCGCCTTCATGCGGCCGCTCTCGTTGCGGATGCCGCGCATGACGCGCCCGAGATCTGCTTCTTTTCGGTCGGCGCCGCGTTCGAAGAGCTCGGCGTAGGCCGACACCGCGGCGAGCGGGGTGCGCAGCTCGTGCGAGGCATCGGCGACGAAATGGCGCATGCGCTCCTCAGAGGCGCGCAGCTCGCTCTCGGTGGCGTCGCGCTCGGCGAAGGCCGCCTGGATGCGCCCCAGCATGACGTTCAGGGCGCGCGCCAGCCGCCCGACTTCGGTGTGGTCGTTCTCGCCGGCGACGCGCTGGTCGGGCTCGCCGGCGGCGATCGCTTCGGCCGACTGCTCCATGGCGCGCAACGGCCGCAGCCCCACGCGCACGAGCCACCAGCCGAGCAGACCGGCCGCCACCAGCGCGGCGGCCGTCACCGCCAGCTCGACGGCCAGCAGGCGGCGCAGCGTGCCGACCGTGTCGCCCAGCGGCGCGGCGACGATGAGCTGCCGACCGCCGGCGACCGTGGCGGCGCGCACGCGAAACTGGGGCCCGCCAGCCTGCGTGGAGCTCACCGTGAAGTACACTGCCGGCGTCCGGCCGTGCGTGCCGAGACCGGCGATATGGACCGGCAGCTTCGGCGTGTAGCTCCTGCCGCCCGGCGCGATCGCCGGCTGGCCGACGCTGGGCACCACGGCGCCCGACGAGGTGCGCTCCTGCACGAAGGTACCCGGCGCGAGCCTCGAAAGCACGCCCGCCGGGGCAGGGCCGACGGGGAGCGTCGCGCCGCTCGCGCCGCTCGCGCCGGTCGAACCACTGGCTCGCGTCGCCGCCGCGCTGCCCGTGGAGCGTGGTGCGTCGGTCGAACCGGTCGGCAGCGCCGGCCGGGCGCGCAGCATGGGCGCAACCGAGAAGTAGGTCGTGTCGAGCGTCTGGTCGACGCGCGCGAACAGGAACGAGCGCAGCAGCGAATAGGTCGTCACGTCGGCCGCGACGAGCGCCACCAGGGCGACGGCGCCGACGGCGAGCAGCAGACGGCCGCGCAGCGACAACGTTCCCGCCCTACGCAGTAGCGTCGCGCAAGATGTAGCCGACCCGACGGATCGTGTGGATCAGGGGCGGGCCATGCCGGTCGAGTTTCTTGCGCAGGTAGCCCACATAAGTCTCGACCACGTTCGCGTTGCCCTGAAAATCGTAGTGCCAGACGTGGTCTAAGATCTGCATCTTCGAGACCACGTGGCGGGGGTTCAGCAGGAAGAAGCGCAGCAGGCTGTACTCGGTGGCCGTCAGCGGGATCGGCACGCCGGCGCGGCGCACTTCGTGGATGCCCTCGTCCATCTCGACGTCGGCGAAGCGCAGCGGCTGGTCGCCCGCGGCCTCGCCGGCCGTGCGGCGCAAGATGGCGTGGACGCGCGCCACGAGCTCGGCCAGGGCGAACGGCTTGGTGACGTAGTCGTCGGCTCCGACCGACAGTCCGGCGAGCCTGTCCCTGATGGCGTCGCGAGCGGTGAGAAAGAGCACCGGGGCCTCGACGCCGCGAGCGCGCAGACGCCGCGTCACCTCGAGGCCGTCGAAGTCGGGCAGCATGATGTCGAGCACGATGAGATCGGGGGGGCGTTCCTGTACCGAGTCGAGCGCGCTGCGGCCCGTGGTCGCCTCGGCCACGTCGAACCCCTCGTAGCGCAGCGACGTGGCCACGGCATCGACGATCGACGGCTCGTCGTCGACGACGAGGATGCGCCTGGACTGACTGTTCGAGTTCACGTTTGGACCACCTCCTGGTCGCCCAGCATGGCACCGGCGCCTGAACGCCGGCAGGGAATCACCTGTGAGCCGGCTGTGAAAAAGTCTGCACCAGCCCGCTCACGGCGCCGGCCGGGGGCGTATGCTCCCTGTCACACAAGTCGAGACCCCGTGACCCACGCCGCCGCGCGGGCGCATGCAAGGAGGCCGCATGAAGAAGTCGATGGGAGCCAAGACCATGCTCTACCCCACGCCGGTGCTGGTCGTGGGCAGCTACAGCGACGCCGGCAAGCCCAACGTGATGACGGCGGCCTGGGGCGGCATCGCCTGTTCCAAGCCGCCCTGCATCTGCGTCTCGCTGCGCGCCGCGACCGCTTCGCACGCCAACATCGTGGCGCGGCGCGCGTTCACCGTGAGCCTGCCGAGCCGCGCGCAGACCGCCGCGGCCGACTACTTCGGCCTCGCCTCCGGGCGCGACGTCGACAAGTTCGCCGCCACCCATCTCACGGCCGTGGCGAGCGAGCTGGTCGACGCGCCGTACGTGGGCGAGTTCCCGCTCGTGCTCGAGTGCGCGCTCGTGCAGACCCACGAGCTCGGCCTGCACACCCAGTTCATCGGCGAGGTCAAAGACGTGAAGGTCGACGAGAGCTGTCTCGACGCCGAGGGCCGCGTCGACGTGCGCCTGCTCGACCCCATCGCCCTGGCGATCGAGGCGGGCGGCTACTTCGCGCTCGGCGAGCTCATCGGCCCGGCGTTCTCGATGGGCAAGCAGTTCAAGTAAACAGCGCCCCGGTTGTGAAAACAGCCGGCGTCGACTACCCTATGAACAAGGACCATGTGATCTGATTCACGGGAGCACCATCCGGTGGAAAAGAGGCTCGGTACCATCTCCATCATCGCGGCGCGCCACGACGCCCCGGTGACCGTCATCAATGAGCTCATCTCAGAGTTCGGCGATGAGATCATCGGACGGCTCGGAGTGCCGTATCCGGAGCGCGGCGTGAACGTCATCACGCTGATCACCGACACCTCAGTCGAGCGCTTGAGCGCGCTCACCGGCAAGCTCGGCAAGCTCCCCGGCGTTCAGGTCAGGTCCCTCATGGCCAAGACCCCCGCGCAAGGAGCCGCCCCCTATGTTGCTGCATCCCACGAGTGAAGGCCTGACCGACTTCATCCCGGCCGCGCAGATCGAAGAGTTGCTGCAACGTCCCCCGGCCGAAGCGCCCGAAGTCCGCGAGATCCTGGCCAAGTCGCTCTCGAAGCAACGGCTCGAGCTGCCCGAGATGGCCGCCCTGCTGTCGGTCACCGACCCCGCTCTGCAACGGGAGCTCTTCGACGCGGCCCGCCTGCTCAAGAGGACGGTCTACGGCAACCGCATCGTGCTCTTCGCGCCGCTCTACATCGGCAACAAGTGCACCAACTCGTGCGTGTACTGCGGCTTTCGCGCCGACAACCGTGAGATCGTGCGCCGCACCCTGACCGACGACGAGCTGCGCGCCGAGGTGCTGGCCCTCATCCGCGCCGGCCACAAGCGCATCGTCATCGACTACGGCGAACACCCCGACTACGACGCCGACGTGATCGCCCACGCCGTCGAGGTCATCTACAGCGTGCGCGAGGGCAACGGCGAGATCCGCCGCATCAACGTGAACTGCATGCCCTTAGACGTCGAGGGCTACCGCAAGATGAAGAAGGCGGGGATCGGCACCTACCAGATCTTCCAGGAGAGTTACCACCGCCCGACCTACGCCGCCATGCACCCGCACGGCAACAAGTCCGACTTTCTCTGGCGCCTCTACGGCCAGGATCGCGCCATGGAGGGCGGCTGCGACGATGTCGGCCTGGGGGCGCTCTTCGGTCTCTACGACTGGCGCTTCGAAGCGCTCGGGCTGCTCGCGCACGCCATCCATCTCGAAGACACCTTCGGCGTCGGCCCGCACACCTTCTCGTTCCCGCGCATCAAGGACGCCAGCAACCGGGCACTCGACTCGGCCTACACCGTGAGCGACGACGACTTCGCCCGCCTCATCGCCATCCTGCGCCTCTCGGTGCCCTACACGGGCATGATCCTGACCGCCCGTGAGCCGGCCGCGCTGCGCCGCCGGCTGCTCGACTTCGGCTGCTCGCAGATCGACGGCGGCTCGCACATCGAGCTCGGCGGCTACAGCGAGGCCGCCGAAGAGCAGGACCTGAAGAAGGAGCAGTTCCGCCTGAGCGACAACCGGCCGCTCGACGAGATCGTCGGCGAGCTGCTCGACATGGACGAGATCCCCTCGTGGTGCACCGCCTGCTACCGCAAGGGCCGCACCGGCGAACACTTCATGGAGTTCGCCATCCCGGGCTTCATCAAGCGCTTCTGCACGCCGAACGCGCTGCTCACGCTGAAGGAGTACATCAGCGACTACGGCTCGCCCGACGTGCGGCAAAAGGCCGCCGAGCTGATCGCCGCCGAGCTCGCCAAGCTGCCCGACGACGACGCCAAGACCGAGCTTCTGGCGCGTCTTGCCGCCATCGACCAGGGGCAGCGCGACCTGGCCTTCTGAAGCCGCGCGGCAGTCGGCCGCCGGCTGGCGTCGCGACGTCAGGTGTGATTGCATCGGCCTTTGCCTTCTCCTGAAGGCGCCACGCCGATCCACGCCAACGGCTACTCCGGGCGCGCGACAACAGCCTGAGCGACTGAAAGTGCCATGACAGACCAGACGCCATACCGCACCGACCGGCCGCAGCTACGGCGCAAGCAGCGCCGGCGGCGGCGCGTCGCGGTCGTCGCGCTGCTCCTGGTGGTCGTGCTGGTGGTGGGCGGGGCGGCGGGCGCCGCCTGGTTGCTGCACACAGGCCCCGAGGGCGGCCCCGTGTCGGTGACCATCCCGGCGGGGTCCAGCCTGAGCGACGTGGCCGACATCCTCGCCGCCCGGGGCGTCGTGTCACACGCCCTGGCCTTCGAGATCCGCGCCCGGCTCGACGGCCACGGCTCGCAGCTCAAGGCCGGCAGCTACCAGCTGCGCGTGAACGAGCCCTACGGCGCCCTGGTCGCGGCGCTCGTCGCCGGCGTGAAGCAGCGCACCTACAAGGTCACGATCCCCGAAGGCTTCACCATCGCCCAGACGGCCGCGCGCCTGAGCTCCGTCATCCCGCACTTTCCGGCCGCCCAGTACGTCGCGCTCACGCGCCACTATCCGGGCAGCGTGCCGGTCGTCGGTTACAAGCGCGGCACGAGCCTGCAGGGCCTCCTCTTCCCCGCCACCTACGAGGTGCTGCCCAACGTGACGCCGCGCCGCTTCATCGAGCTGCAGCTCGCCGCCTTCCAGGCGAACCTCGCCCAGGTCGACCTCAAACGCGCCGCCAAGGCCGACCTCACACCCTACGATGTCGTCACGATCGCCTCGCTGATCGAGCGCGAGGCGCGCGCCCCCGGCGACCGGGCCAAGATCGCCGCGGTCATCTGGAACCGGCTCAAGGCGGGCATGAAGCTGCAGATCGACGCCACCGTGCTGTTCGCCCTCGGCCGCCACAAAGACGCGCTCAGCTACGCCGACCTCAAGGTCGCTTCGCCCTACAACACCTACCTGCACTACGGCCTGCCGCCCACGCCGATCGACAATCCCGGCCTGGCCACGATGACCGCGGCGGCCGCGCCGGTCCACGCCGGCTACCTCTACTACGTGGGCCGCGCCGACGGCACCGGGCCGCTCTACTTCTCGAACACCTACAGCCAGTTCCTCAAAGACGGCGCGCGCTCCAAGTAAGCGGCCGTCCCGGCCGCGGTCCCCGGCAGCACGCGCTCCGGGCAGGAGCGGGCCGCCCGCCCAGGCGCCGCGCCGCGCCGCACCCGAAAACTGCAGCCCGGCAGTCCGCCTGCCGATAACAGGACTGCGGGACCCCGCCGCGCTTTGGCCTACGCCGAGCTCGGAGTGGGCGCACTGGCGAGATACGGCGCAGAAGGGGACGAGCCCATGGCTTTTCTGAACGGCAAAGCGGTCAAAAGGCTTCTGCCGATCGTCCTCGTCGTGGCGTTCACGCTCGTGCTCGCCGCGCAGGCCCTGGCCGCCACGCCCACGACCCAGGGCTTCGGCTGCCTCGGCAAGGTCACCGCCATCGACCGGCAGGCGAACACCGTGACCGTCACGGTCATGCGCGCCTCGACCGCCCTGCAGGGGTCGCTCGGCCAACCTCTCACGCTGACGCTCACAAACGACAGCTCGCTCTGCGCCATCTGGCACGGCGTGAGCGTGCCCGTCAAACTCGCCGGCGTGCCCGTCGGCGACCTGCTGTCGACAAGCGGCCGCATCGACGCCACAGACCCCTCCGCTCTCGTGTACGCGGTGGCCAAAGCGTCGGTCTGGCAGCCGAACCTGCGCACCGGGTTCGTCTGCAGGGGAACGGTCTCGTCGGTCGACCTGCAAGCCGACACACTGGCCGTGCACGTAGCCGCCGGCTCGGTCGGCCTGCCCGACTTCCGCTACAGGACGGCGGTCATCGACGTGCCCTCCGCCGCCAAGCTCTACGTCATGCACGGCCGCCTGGCCGCCGCGACGACGATCGACCGGCTGACCGCCGGCGACATCGTCTACGCGACCGGGTCCGTCGACCGCAGCGACGCCGCAGTGCCGGTGCTCACCGCCCGCCAGGTCCTCGCGACCCACGTGGCGCCTGCCAACAGTCTCACGTGGTTCTCGTGCGTCGGCACGATCGGCGCTGTCGATGCTCATGCCGGTACCGTCGCGGTGACCGTGGCGCGTGGCACGCTTGCCGTGAACGCCAAGGTCGGCGGTACGCTGACGCTCGCCACGACCGCTCGGAGCGTCATCCGTGCGCTGGTCGCCGGCGTGGTCACGACCGACGACGTGGCCGCCCTCTCGCCCGGTCAGTCGGTCGTCGTGACCGGCGCCATCGACCGCGGCGTGCCCGGCGCCCCCGTCTGCCAGATAGGTAAGGCTTTCGTCTGGTAGCGGCCGCGTGCCTGCCCGTTCGGCGGACCCCGCACTGGCCCCGGTAGTCCGAGGCTTCTCGGAGTGCGGCCGAGCGCCCATACTCGAACGCAGGCGGCGGACGCGCGCCGCAGAGCACACCCACGACCCGCGAGCCGCGTCGGCTCTCGGCGGCGAGCCGGCCCTCGCCCGACCACGAGCCCGCAGACCGGGTCCCTGCTGAAACGACGACGGTCGAGGCGACCATGACCGCAGACCGCGACACGCTGCGTCTCCTGCCGACGCGCACGCACAGTGCGCTCCGCAGGCTTGGGCCTGCGACCAGACGACTCGTGTCGTCGCCGGCGCGGCGCTGGTGCGTGGGCGTGGTAGCCGTCGCCGCGCTGGCCGCCCTGCTGACGGCGCACGCCGACCTGGCGCGCATGAGCCGCTCGTTCCTGCAAGCCGACTGGCGCTGGCTGGCCGTGGCGATCGGCCTGATGCTCGCCTCGTTGCTGCTCAGGAGCGTCGCTCTGAAGGTGATCGTCGATGCCCTCGGCGGCGTTCGCGCGCGAGTCGGCGACACGTTCTCGGCGACCAGCATCGGCCTGCTGGCCAACTCGATCATCCCCATCCGCGTGGGCACGGTGCTCAGCCCCTATGCGCTCTACGTGCTTCTGCGCCGCCGTGGCGCGGCGGTGCCCTTCGTCACCACGCTGGGCATGGCGCTCACCGAGCGGCTCTTCGCCGTGGCGACCTTCGTCGTGCTGGCGCTGACGTTCGTCTCGGCGCTCTCGGTACCGTCCTGGGCCGTCGAGGTCCTCGTTGCGAGCGCGCTCTTCGCCGCCACGTTCATCGTCGGCGGCATCGTGCTCGAGCGACGCCGCGGCGCCCGCGTCACTCGCGCCGCCGACGGCGACCGCGCGCCGGGCGCCGAGGCGGCACGCGATCGCGCTGCGCGCGCGGCGGCGGACGACGATGCCGCGCCGGGCGCGGCGCACGCCGGCCCCCGCGGCACCCGGCGCGACAGGCTGCGCCGGCAATGGCCCGCCCTGCTCGACAGCCAGCGCATCATGGGCAAGCCGTGGTCGGCCCTGCTGGTCGCGGCCGTGCAGGCCGTCGCCTGGCTGGTCCAGCTCGGCGCCGCCTGGGCCGCGCTCCAGGCGTTCCACCTGGGCGGCGCGGGCCTGCGCGGCGCCGCCCTGGTGCTGATCCTTACCAACCTGATCGGCCTGGTGCCGCTCACCCCCGGCAACGTGGGCACGTTTCAGGCGGCCGCCCTCGCGGCGCTGGCCGTCTCGGGCGTCGGCGCCGGACCGGCGGTCGCCTACGCGCTCGGCCTGCAGGGCATGCAGCTCGTGGTGGGCGCCGTCGCGGGCCTCGCCTCGCTCAGCCTGCAGGACCTCACCCTCGCCGAACTGCGCGGCAAGAGCCGCCAGGCGGCCGCGCTGCTCTACCACGGCGATCCCGTGGCCGCCGCGCAGGTGGAGCACCCCATCGGCTCGTAGCACCGTCTTCGCCGCCCGGCTTGCACGAGCGCAGTTCGGCGCGCACCATCGTGTGGCAAAGACAGGCCACCAGCAGCCGACGGAAGGATCGCCATGCCGTTCACAGCCGCGTTCGTCGCCCACGCCCCCGACGCCGACCCTTCGAGGGATCGCTCGCTCCTCGAGACCGGCCTCTACCGACTGTTCAGCGTCGTCGTGCGCGACACAGACCAAGCCATCGCCGTGTGTCGCGAGCTCGTGGCGGGCGAAGGCCTGCAGTCGGTCCTGCTGTGCCCGGGCAACAGCCACGACGATGTCGCCCGAGTCGCGGCCGCGCTCGGTGACGGCGTCTCGGTCTCGGTGGCCCGCGGCGACGCCCGCAGCATGCGCGTCGCCGCCAAGGCGATGGAGGAAGCCGGCTGGTTCGCGCCGGCGCGCGCCGAAGTCATGCCTGCTTGAGCGGCGACGACGCAGTCGATCGACGGCCTGGCCCTGGCGGCCTCTCAGCGCAGGACCTGGTCGGCCAGGTCGAGCACGCGCCGGGGCAGCGAGGCGAAGCCCTCGACGTGCACCAGGCGACCGCCGCCGGCCCGCGCCACGTCGGCGCCGATCGAGCGCTTCGGGGCGATCCAGACGCCTGAGCGGCCCGCGCCGCCATGGGCGTCCGCGGGCCGGGCGCCACGAGCGGCCGAGCCCACGGCGGCCGCCCTGTCCGGCGCGCGGCTCGCGCCGCGGCCGGGCCGCTCGCCGTCGAGCGGTCCCTCGTGCGTGAGCAGCACGTGGAGCGCGCCGAACCGCGCCGCCGCGGCGCGCGGGTCGGCGCCGGCCGTGTAGAGCCCGTCGCTCACGAGGACGGCGCTGCGCCTGGGGTTGCGGCCGCGCTCGAGCTCGGCGTGTCCCAGCACGAGGGCGGCGGCGACGTTCGTCGCGCCACCGCACGGCGTGGCCAGCATGCGCCGCACGAGCTCCGCCACCGCCACCTCCTCGTGCAGGCGCGCCACCGCGCGGGCCTCGTCGGCGAAGAGCACGACGGCGAGGTCGCCGGCGCGCAGATTGAGCGCCAGCACGGCGGCGGCCACCGCGGCCAGCGCCATCTTCTCGCCGGCCATGCTGAGCGACGTGTCGATCATGAGCACGACCTGATGACGGCGCTCCTCGCGGCGTTCCACGATAAGGTCGCCCGGCTGCGCGAACGGCTTGCCAAGCACGTTGCCCAGCGTGGCCTCGACGTCGAGCTCGCCGTCGTAGGGCTCGTGCATAGGCTCGCGGACCGTGTGCGTGGCGCCGCGCAGGGGGCCGACCAGCCGCGTGGCGCGCTGCAGGACCGCGCTCGCCGCCAGGCGTTCGGCGTAAAGGCGCAGGCCCGGCTCGTTGATGCCGGCGGCGCTGCGCGTGAGATGGGCGGCCAGGGTCCAGCCGTCGAGGTCGGGCGGCGCCACGCCGAGACGCGCGGCCAGCGCGGCGCGCCGCTCGGCGGCGTCGGGCGGGGGCGCCTGCGGCGCCTGCTCCTGTGGGGCTCGAGCCGGCGGATCAGGGCGGCGCGCCCCGCCGGAGGCGCTCAGGCTTTTGGGGTCGCGCCCGGACCGGGGCCGGCGTCGGGGTCTTCGCCCCGCGTCACGACCGCCGCGAAGAGCTCGTCGAGCGCCGTGGCGAAGTCGCCGTCTGAGTCGTCGCGCAGTTCGACGCGCGTGGCCAGCGCGGCCTCGGCGGCGCAGCGCAGGGCCGTGTCGCCCGCAAAGCCGGGCGCCAGCGCCACGGTCGCTATGGCGGCGCGCACCGACGCCCCCTTGCGAAAGCGCGGATGGGCGCGGGTGGCCCGCGTAAGGCGCACCGCCCTGCGCACCAGCACGGGGTCGGTACAGCCCGTCGCCGCGGCCACGATGGCTTCTTCGTCGGCGGCCGACTGGTAGGGCAGCGCGAGGTGCTCGAAACGGTCGCGCAGGGCCTCGGAGAGGTGCCCGGTGGCCACATACTCCACCGGGTTCTGGGTGGCGACCACCTGAAACCCTTCGGCGGCGTGTACCTCACCGACGTGGGGTGCCTGCAACAGGCGCTCGTCGAGCGCCGGCAGCAGCACGTTCTGCACCGATTCGGGCATGCGGTTGAGCTCGTTGATGAACAGCACGGAGCCGTTGCGCATGGCCTCGACCAGCGGCCCGGCGAAGAACGACTGCTCGCCGTAGCCGAGCTTCAGCACGAGCGGCGGGTCGAACCAGCCGGTGAGCTTGCTCTCGGAGTAGCGGTCGTCGCCGTCGACGCGCACCGTGACGCGACCGAGGTGGGCGCACACCGCCAGGGCGACCGTCGTCTTGCCCACGCCGACCGGCCCTTCGAGCAGCAGGTGGCGCCCGACGCGCAGCACCGCCAGGGCGGTGGCCAGCTCGCGCTCGCGGCCGATGATGCCGTGCTCGCGCTGGATCTTGGCGATCGGGGTCATGCGTACAGTGTGCTCCTAGTACCGTCGATCCGACTTCGTCGTCGCCGCTCAGACGTGCGTGACTTCGTCGCGCGCCTAGTACCGTCGATCCGACTGCGCCGTCGCCGCTCAGGCGTGCGTGACTTCGTCGCGCGCCTAGTACCGTCGATCCGACTGCGTCGTCGCCGCTCAGGCGTGCGTGACTTCGTCGCGCGCCTAGTCGACCAGCACGAGCGCGAAGAGGTGGTAGGGATCGTCGGCCGCGCGCACGACGTCGAGCGTCCAGCCGGCGTTGGCGGCGGTGGCGAAGACGTCGATGCCGCAGCCCGCCGGTCCCGGCCTGACGAGCGCGCGTGCGGTACACGCCTCGGGATGCCCGCAGGCTTCGTCTAAGTCGCACGGCCGGCCGCCGGCGATGGCGAAGGCCCGATAGCGGCCGGCGAGGAACAGTTCGCGCTCGAGGTCGAGGGCGATGCCGGCCAGGCGACGGCTCCAGGAGAGCCACTCGCCGGCTTGGGCCGGCGCCACGTCGAGGCGCAGGAGCACGACGGTGCGGTACTCGTCGAGCAGCACACGAGTGCGAGCGGGCTCCGGCGAGTGCGGCGGGCAGGTGAGGCAGCGTCCGGTGGTGCAGCCGCCGTATAGGCACTTCATGCGCACCCATTCAGCGGTGACGACCGCCGTCCCCACCAGCAGGGCGGCGTCGCTTGCGCCCAGGCTGAGCGCTCGTGCGCGCAGCGCAGGGAGTTCGCCGGGGGTGTCGCCGGCCAGGGGCGGGCGCCCGGATCTCGCGCTTGAGTGGCTCGCCATGCCCCCTCCGTTCCGCAGCCCGCCGACGGTCCGGCGTGGCCAATCGCACACTGTATATCACCATCGCACACATTCGCACAATGGCGTTCCCTTGTCATGCCAAGCGAGTCGCCACGGCTGCTACGGTTCCGGACGGTGGCTCGAAAGGCCTGCCGCGCCTGCGGCTACACGACCCAAGGCCGACGATCACTGGCCGCCGCTCGGCGGCGCGCCGCCGCCGCTGGGCCCGGAGCCGCCGGTGAGGTTGTTCAGCAGGCTGCGCGAACTGCCCGACGTGCTGCTCGCGGTCGTGGTCTTCGCGGCGCTCGAGTACGTACCGGTCATGACCACGTCGCCGGCCGTGAGGCCGCTCGTGATCTGCGTGTACGCCGACGTCGCCATGCCCGTGGAGACCCGCCGATAGACGGGCCTGCCGTGCGTCATGACGCGCACGTACGAGACCCCTGTGAGGGCCGCCGTGGGTACGATGAGCACGTTGCTGCGCTTGGCGATCGTCACGACGAGCGTGCCCGACATGCCCGACTTGACCGCCGCCGGGACGCTCGCCAGACGGAAGGTCACGTCGTAAGAGACTGTGGTCGTCGAGCTTGTCGCGCTCGTCGAACTCGACGAGGTCGGCTCAGTGCCGATCGCGGCGATCGTGCCGACGAACGACACGCTGCTCGTGCTGCTCACCGTGAGCTCGGCCTTCTCGCCCACCTTGAGCGCCGGGATGTCGGCCTGGCTCACCGAGGCCGTGGCCACGAGCGGCCGCGGGAACACGATGGTGGCCAGCGACGTGCCGGAGCTCACCGCGCTGCCCAGCCCGACGCTCCACGACGACAGCTCGCCGCCGCTGCGCACCCAGACGAAGCGCGCGGTGGTGACGGTGCCGGTCTGGCTCAGGCCCCTGGCAGCCTGCCAGGCCTCGAGGGCCGTCTTGGTGGTCGTGCCGAAGTCGCCGTTGACCGCGCCGCTGAAGTAGCCTGCCGACTTGAGGGCGCGCTGCAGGGCGGCGACGTTCGTAGCGTCTTTGCCCGTGGTGAGGCTCGTCGACAGGGTCTCGTAGAGCGGCGCCTCGCTCACGAACGCGTAGATCGGCTTGCCTGAGACGGTCAGCAGTCGCTGGAGGGTGCGCGGCGTCTGGCCGGCGGCGAGCGCCAGGCCGGTGACGACGCCGCTCGACGACGTCGTGGCGGAGCTCGCCGTCGCGCTCGACGAGGCGGCCGCACTCTTGCCGCCCAGGCTGATGGTGGTCGAGGCGCGCGCGTTGCTCAGGGTGAAGTCGGCTTCGACGGTCTTGACGATCGAACCGGTGCCCGCGGTCGCCGTCAGATACCGCACGCCCTGCGCCTTGCCCGCCCGCGCCAGGAACACTCCCGCCGTCGCCGCCGCCGCGACCAGGACCACGATCACCGCGACCAACCACCAACGACGCTTCCCTCGCTTCATGAGTCTGCTTCTCCTTCTGCTCGGTCGACCGGCGACGTCTGCGCGGCCAAAGAGGGGTGCGAGATCGATCATGCGCTGGTCGCGCGCCCGGAACCCCTGCATGGTGCGCTGTCACTTCTACGTCGCGCGCCTGTGGCGCGCCCGAGACGACACTGGGAATCTGCTGTGAGAACGGAGTCGCCGCGGCGGTCGGGAGGCGGCGCGGCCGGCGCTACGCAGGCGGCGGCGCGGCCGACGCTAGGCTGAGAACGTGAACCGATCCTCGCCGAAGAGAGCGATGGCGGCCTCGCAGACCGCGGCGTCGTACCGACTGCCGGCGCCGTCGGTAAGCTCGGCGAGGGTGGCCGCGATGGGCAGGGCCGCGCGATAAGGACGGTGACTGGTCATCGCTTCGACCACATCGGCGACAGCGATCAGGCGCGCCTCGGGCACGATCTCGGCGTCGTGCAGGCCGCTGGGGTAGCCGGAGCCGTCGAGCCGCTCGTGGTGCTGCACGATCATGGTCGCCACGTCGCTGCCGAAGTCGATCGCGGCGATAGCGTCGGCCGCCGCCCTAGCGTGCTGGCGGATGAGCTGCATCTCGGCGTCGTTTAAGCGCGAGGGCTTGGCCAGGATCTCGGCGGGCACGACGATCTTGCCGATGTCGTGCAGCAGCGCGGCCGTGCGCAGCGGCTCGATGCGCGACTCGTCCCAGCCGAGCTCGGCCGCAATCGCGCAGGCGAGCTCGGCGACGCGGCGCTGGTGACCGGCCGTGTAGGGGTCGCGCAGCTCCGTCATGGCGGCCAGCGCCGCGACCGTGGCCGCGAGCGAGCCGCGCAGCCGCTCGGTGAGGGCGATCAGCCCCTCTTCGGCGTGCACCTTGGCGAGCGCGGCGGCGAGGTACCCGGCAAGGCGCTCCCAGAGCGCCACGTCCTGGGGCGTGAAGGCGCCGGGCTGCCTGTCGTTCAGCTGCAGGAGCCCGAGCGGCTCGCCGCCGGCGCGCAGGGGCACGAGCAGCACCGATTCGTAGCCGTCGCCGTTGCAGCGGTTGCGCGTGTGCGTGAGGCGGTCGGCGTCGGTCGTGGCGGCGAGCAGGGCGCTGGTGCCGTTGCTCCAGAACGAGCCGGACGCGCTGAAGAAGGGCTGCGCCGGGTCGAAACGGCCGCGCACGACGTTGCCGCACATGCAGTCAAGCACAGGGTCACCGGCGGCGTCGCGCACAAGGTCGCCGGCGGTGTCGCGCGCGCACAGGTAGCGTTCGGCGGCGACGAACCGGGGCGGAAAGCCGCGTGTCTCGTAGTAGGGAAAGTCGTCGCCGTCGCGCAGCCGTATGCCCACCGCGTCGCAGCCGCTGTGGTGCTGCACGAACAAAAGGACACGCTCGACCAGGTCGCGCGAGCCGCGGCCCTCATTCAGCAGGCGCAGGAACTCGACCACGCTCTCGCGCTCCCAATCGGTGCGCTTGCGCTCGGTGATGTTCTCGAAGACGCTCACGAAGTGGTCGGGGCGCGGACTGTAGACCGAGACCGCAAACCACCTGCGAAGGGTGGGCAGGTACGACTCGAAGGTCTGGTGCTCACCGTAGCGGGCGGCCCGCCCATAGCGATCGAGCAGGTCGGGGCTGCTCTCGTGGACGCCGGGGATGACATCGCTGACCGCCCGGCCGACGACGTCGTGCAGGCCGGTGAGCTCCTCGAAGGCGGGATTGACCTCGAGGTAGACGAAATCGCGGGGAAGGCCCTCGTCGTCGTAGAGCATGCGGCAGAGCGCGTAGCCGTCGAGCATGCTCTCGAGGAGCCCAAACGCTGGGGCGTCGACCGCGGAGACGTCGTTCAGGGGGCCAGAGCCCGCTGCGGCGCTGTCGCTCTTTGTCCGATCCACCGTTCCCTCGTGGTGAGCGTCTGCACGACAGCGGCAGGGCCACAAGGCCTGCGCGCCGTGCTCCCTTTGCACTGTCATGATACTCGTATCGTCACGCCTTGCACAGGTGCCGGCGGCAGGCCCAACGGCTGGGAAGCGGCCGTGCGAGGGCGCCGGCGTGCCGCCCGCCGCGCCGCGGTGGCGGTCGTGCGGGCGTCGGGCGCGCCGGGGCGCCGCTCGCGCGGGCCGCGAGCGCCGCTCGCCGGGCCACAGGGCTAACGCCGTTGCGCGTCGGATAGATTAATATTCGAGTCATGGGGACGACACTGGGGCGTTGTTTGCGGCCTCGACCGAGCGATGGGGACCCGTCTGTACGTTTGCGTGCCTGCACGT
The DNA here is from genome assembly GCA_963753695.1 of uncultured Actinomycetes bacterium. Lineage (GTDB taxonomy): Bacteria > Actinomycetota > Thermoleophilia > UBA2241 > UBA2241 > Bog-752. Next base: position 40,130 of record CAVWDG010000003.1, on the reverse strand, counting down.
GGGCGCGCGGATCCCGCACGGCCTCGGCATGCCCGCGCGAGCGGGGCGATCACTCGTGAGTCCCTGGTTCGAGTCTGACCGGGCGACGCACGAACGGCTGACGACCGCCTGGGTCATGCCCGAGTCGAGTCGGTGTGTGCAGTGCGGCATCTGCTCGTTCGGCTGCCCTATGGCGATCGACGTACGCCGGCACGTCTGGCTCGGCGAGCCCGTCAAGGACGGCCACTGCCTGACCTGCGGCGAGTGCGTGAAGCGCTGCCCGCGGGGCGTGCTGCGGTTCACCCCGATCGCCGCCGGCACGCCCTCGGCCGACCCGGCGGTACTCTGACCATGGCCCGGCGCTACCTGCTGATCGGCTGCGGACCGGCTGCGATCTCGGCGGCCGAGACCATCCGCAGCCGCGACGCCGAGGGCGAGATCTGCATGGTCTGCGCAGAGCCACACGGCTACTACTCGCGCCCCGGGCTGGCCTACTATCTTGCCGACGAGGTGCCCGAAGACAGGCTCTTCCCCTTCTCGACGGCCGACTTCGCCCGCCTCGGCGTGCACCTGCTATTCGAGCGCGCGACGAGCATCGAACCGGCCGCTCACCGCGTGACCCTCGAGGGCGGGCGTCAACTCGTCTACGATCGCCTGCTGATCGCCACCGGCTCGCGAGCCATCCCGGCCTCCGTGCCGGGAGCCGAGCTCGACGGAGTGGTCAAGCTCGACGATTTAGACGACGCCCGCGACCTCATTCGCCGCAGCCGCCAGGCCAAGGCGGCCGTCGTCGTGGGCGGCGGTATCACGGCGCTCGAGATCGCCGAGGGCCTGACGGCGCGAGGTGTGCCCGTGCACTACTTCATGCGCAAGAGCCGCTACTGGAGCAACATCCTGTCCGAGTCCGAGTCGCGCGTGGTCGAAGACGGCCTGCGTGCCGCCGGCGTGCAGATCCACCAGCGCACCGAGCTCGCCCGGGTCGTCGGTCGCGAGGGCCGCGTCGCGGCCGTCGAGACGGGTGACGGCGCACAGATCGCCTGCGACATGGTCGCCGTGGCGCTGGGGGTCCGGCCGCAACACGGCCTGGCGAAGGCGGCGGGTCTCGACTGCGCCCGCGGCGTCCTGGTCGACCGCCACCTCTGCTCGAGCGACCCCGACATCTTCGCCGCGGGCGACGTCGCCGAGGTGCGCGACTCGGTCACCGGCCGCCGCACGCTCGAAGTGTTGTGGAACTCAGCCGTAGCCAAGGGCTGCATCGCCGGCCTCAACATGGCTACCGGGGCCACGCACATCTACGACACGGGTCTTCCCCTCAACGTCACCAGACTGGTCGGCTTCAAGGTCACCATCATCGGCAGCGTGGGCAGCGGCAAGGACGCCGACCTCGAAGGGCTCGCCCGGGGCGACAGCGAGACCTGGGCGGAGCTCGGCGAAGCGGTCATGGTCGAATCCGATGCCGACGACGTCCACATCAGACTCGCCCTGGGCGAGAACAGCATCGCCGGCGCCGTGGTCATGGGCGACCAGGCGTCGTCGTTCACCCTGCAGGAGATCATCGAGGCGCGCGCCGACGTCAGCGCCATCAAGGCAAGCCTGCAGGCTCCGGCGGCGCCGCTCGCCGCCATCGTCGAGGGCTCCTGGAGCGCGTCGGGAGCGGCGGGCCACGGGCAGGCGCAGGGTCCGTCATGATCAGGCGCAATCGCGAGTTCTGGTATTCGCTTGCCGCGATCGTCGTGGTGACCGGGCTGTACGTCCTCGCCTACCGTCAGGCGAACGCCCTTCCCAGGGCATCCAGCCTCATAGGCCACGGTATCGGGGTCGTGGGCATCGTCCTCATGCTCATGACAGCGACCCTGTACTCGGTGCGCAAGCTGTCGCACAGCGCGCACTGGGGAGACATGGCCGGCTGGCTGCGCTTTCACATGGTCACCGGACTGGTCGGACCCTACATGGTCCTGCTGCACACCAGCATGCGCTTTCACGGCGTGGCCGGGGTGGCCATGCTGTTCACCATCGTCGTCGTGATCAGCGGCCTGGTCGGGCGCTACCTCTACACCGCGGTGCCCCGCGGGGCCCTCGCCGCCTCCGCGGCGAGCGCCATCGACCGTCGCATCGCACGCTCCGAGCTCGCGCCGACGGCCGCCGAGGCGCCAAGCGGCGCAGCCGCCGCTCTCGAGGCAGGGGGAGGCGGCGTGGCCGTCTCGGCAACGCCGCCGGCGACGCGTGACCGGCCGGCCGGCACGCGGGCGCCCGAGGCTGCGGCCACCGGCCTGCGCCTCGATCCTCAAGCTTCCACGCGCAGGGCCCTTGCGAGCTGGCATGCCGTGCATGTGCCGCTCGTACTGGCCCTCTTCGTCGTCGCCCTCGTTCACACGGTCGGCGCCCTCTACTACGCGCTGGGGTGACGACGTGGCGCGGCGACAGACGAGGCCGATGACCGGCGCGCAAGGGGCTCCGGAGGGCGCGCGCCGCGACGTCGCGCTCACCGCCGAGGTCGAGCTGCCGTGAAGGGTCGCCGATACCACTTCTCGCGCTCTGCGATCGTGGTAGGGGTCGCGACCCTCCTCGGCCTGCTTGCGTGGGTCCTGATCCAGGGACCCGGGCTGTTCAGCCCGGGCGGTCTGAACGCCCAGGCCAAGAGCCAGTCGCTGGGCGGCGTGACGAGCCACGCCCAGCTCGCCGGCAAGTGCGGCGCCTGCCATGCCGCCCCGTGGAGCGCGAAGTCGATGAGCCAGCGCTGCCTTGCGTGCCACGCCGACGTCACGACGCAGATCACCGGTCACACCGGCATCCACGGCGGCCTCGTGGGGGCCATGTCGTCGTCGGACTGCCGCGTCTGTCACTCAGAGCACCGCGGGCCTGCCGGCGCCCTCACCGCCAACTTCGACCACAACAAGTTCCCGTTCAAGCTGACCGGCAAGCACGCGACCGTACCGTGCAACCAGTGCCACACGCAGACCGCGGCGACGCTCCAGGACCTGCGCGCTACGCCGCAGGATTGTTACTCCTGCCACGCCAAGAACGACGTGCACGCCGGCAAGTTCGGCAAGCTGTGCGGCCAGTGTCACGGCACCGACGGCTGGGGCAACGCCAAGTTCGACCACACCATCTTCCCGCTCGGCCACGGCAGCGACCAGCAGACGGCCACCTGCGCGACCTGCCACCCGACAAGCTACAGCGCCTACACCTGCTACGGCTGCCATTTCCACACGACGGCGAGCGTGCAGGCCGACCACGAGGGACAGAACGCCTCCTCGCTGTCCGATTGCATCCGCTGCCATCCCGGGGGACGGTCGGCCGACAACTAGCCGCCTACGGCGTGGCCGACGGCGAGGCGGTCGTCTTCAGGGCGGCGATGCCCTGACGGTCGGCCGCGGCGGCGTCCGTCGCGGGGTCGACCGCGATCGAGGCCTGATAGGCGGCTCCGGCCTGGCCGAGCAGCCGCTTGCCTTGCGTGACCTTGCCGCCCTGCAGGGCGACGCGCCCGGCCATGGCCAGGAAGTTGCCCTTGTTCAAGAGCGCCTTCTGCAAGATGCTGCCGGTCGGCTTGAGCTCGAGGACGTTGTCGACCAGAGCGATCGCCCCCTCCACGTCGCCTGAGTAGAAGAGCGAGGTCGCGTAGTCGGTGCCCACGGCAGGATCGGTCGAGCGCTGCGCCCACGCGGCGTCGTACTCCCTGGCGGCCGCCGCGAAGTACGGCGCCGCGCCCGCGAAGTCGGCGCGGTCGACGTAGGGCGCGCCCTGGTCGAAGTGGCCGTTGGCGCGTTGCACGAGCTGGGCATACGAGCCGCTCGTGTCGGCCACCGGCGCGGTGCTCTTTGCCGCAGTCCCGCGCTCCGCCAGCGCCACCATGGCGAAGACGATCGCGAGCGGCACGATCGCGACCGCGATCCACAGATACAGCGGCCTTACCCGCCGCGCCGGGCGCCGCAGCGGCGCGCGCGACGGCGCGCGCTCGCGCCGTGTCCCGCCTTCGGCGGCCTTCGCACGCACGCGCTCGAGATGGGCCCCGCACTCGGGGCAGAACTTCGCGCCCTCGGCGTCGAAGCCGCAATCCGGACAGTACACGTCGCTCCCCCACGCCCTCGTTTGCCGGTCGATTCTATCCTCAAGGCCGCGCCACACGGCGGGGCGACCGGGGTGCTTCAGAGATTGGCCCGGTAAGCCCTGCGCAGCAGCTCGGTGGCTTCGTCGTCGAGATCGTCAAGCCCCTGGAGCGCAAGCCGCAGGTTGAGCCCGCCGCAGGTTGAGTTTCGCCCATCGAGCAGGCGCCCCGCAGGCTCGACGCCGTCGAGTCGCAGCACAAGCTCGACCCTCGTCCTGGTGGTCGGCCGCACCGCGGCGAACGTACGGCGTGGCGTGAGCAGGGCCGTGTAGATCTTGCGAGCCTGAACGTCGATCGTGCTGAACGTCACGGCGACCGCCACGACGGTCGAGGATCGGTCGCCGCGCCGGGCGATCGTGGTACTGCTGGTCCAGCAGCTCGTCGCTCGACGCCGGCAGGTAGTCGGGGTAGCCGAAGCGCTCCATGACGAGCAGCATCTGCTGGTAGCCGGTGACGCCGCTCTCGGTGGGCACACGCTGGTCAGCCGCCGACCGCCGCGGCGAGGTACGCGGTGCAGTCCTCCAGCGACAGCGGACGGGCCAGAAAGTACCCCTGGGCGGCGTCGCAGCCGACCTCGGTCACGTAGTCGAGCTGCTCCTGGGTCTCGACACCCTCTGCGACGACCTTCATGCCGAGGTCGTGCACGAGGTGCGTGACCGCCACCACGATGGCCGCCGACGAGCGCTCGGTGAGGCAGCTGGCCACGAACGAGCGGTCAATCTTGACGCGGTCGAACGCCAGCTCGCGCAGGTGCGTGAGCGAGGAGTAGCCGGTGCCGAAGTCGTCGAGGGCGACCGTGGCGCCGGCCGCGCGAAGCGCGGCGGCCACCTCGGCGGCGCGCGCCGGTTCGGCGAGCACGGCGGTCTCGGTGAACTCGACCTCGAGTGAACAAGGCGTCAGGCCCACGGCCTCCGCGGCGCGCGTGACCTCGCCGCACACGTCGGCGCGCAACACTTCGCGCGCCGAGACGTTGACGACGAGCTTGGGGGGCTTCGGGAGCTTGTCGTACCACCCCTTGAGATCGCGGCACGCCCGGGCCAGGATGCACGGTCCGAGCGCGACGATCAGGGCGGTCTCTTCGGCGAAGGGGATGAACTCGGCCGGCAGCAGCAGGCCGCGCTGCGGGTGCTGCCAGCGCACCAGGGCCTCGACGGCCTGTACAGCCATGGTCTTGAGCTCGATCTGTGGCTGGTAGTACGCCTCGAACTGATCTTCGGCGATGCCGCGCCGGATCTCGCCGTCGAGACGCAGGCGCTGCGTGGAGCGGCCCGACGAGCCCGACGCGAACACTTCGAAGCCCCCCCCGCCGGCGCTCTTGGCGGTGCGCATGGCGCTGTGCGCGTGCTCCTGCAGTTTGTGAGCGTCGGCGGCGTCGCCGTTGGGGTGCAGCGCCACGCCGCAGCTCGCCGACAGCATGACGGCCTCGTCGCCGACCGCGAAGGGCTCGGCAAACGCCGCTTGCACCTGGTCCATGAGGCGCCGCAAGTGGGACAGTGAGTCGACGCGCGGCAGCAGCAAGGCGAAGTCGTCGCCGCCGACACGCGCCACCAGGTCGGTGGCAAAGGGCGCGTCGCGCAGCCGTTCGCCGACGGCGCGCAGCAGGCGGTCGCCGGCATCCTGGCCCAAGGCGTCGTTGGCATCTTTGAAGCGATCGATGTTGAGCCACACGAGCGCCAGCTGGCGGCGACTGACGTTGGCGCGCGAGAGCGCCCGCGAGAGCATCATGGCGAGCATCGCGCGGTTGGGCAACTCGCTGACCGGGTCGATGAACGCGAACCGATCGAGGAGCTCGTCGGGCGCCGTCTCGCCGGGCGTGCCCGAAGCGACCAGCAGGCCGCCGGCCACCCGGCCTTCGGGGTCGCGCGGCGGTGCCCACACAGTGTGCACCCGGCTCTCGCCGTCACCGGGCGCGGAGCGCACGGTGCTCTCGCCGGCGATCACGCTGCCGGCCAGAGCCGCGTCGAGATCGGCGCGGCCATCGGCGGTCAGGCGGTCGCGCAGATCGTAGCCGGGAAGCTGCTCCGCCGGCACCCCACCGAGCGAGCCCGCCGAGCGGCTGGTGCGCACCACAATGCCGTCGCGGTCGAAGAACACGACCTCGTCGCGCGAGTGGGTGAGGAGTTCGGCCAAGGCCACTTCGGCGTCGACCGGTAGCGCCGGGGGCGCGTCTGACGGCCGCGCCCGCGCGGCGCGGACGTCACTGCCTCTGCTGCGTCTGGGTCGTTGCGGTCGTTTCGGCACGAGCCCCCCTGTGCCCGTTTTACGTACCCTTTTCTAGGGAAATCGTATCCTAAGGCGGAGCCAGGTTTGTTGTGCGCCTCTGCCAACTAGATAGGTCACACTATTCAAGGTCTTTGGCTCTTACCGTATTATTTTTGTATTGAACTATCACCGCAAAAGGGATACCCTTACTTCGTAGACCAGAAAGTGCTCCAGCTCGGCCTCTCACAGGGACCGTCCTGCCAATATGATGTTTTGAAAGGCGGACCCATGGAACCCACCATGAAATGGCTCAAGAACACCAAGGGCAGCCCGTTCACCGGCATCGGCTCGCTCGAAGCCGACATCCTGGCGATCATCTGGGAACGCAAGCAATCGACCGTGCGCGACGTCTACGAGACGCTCCGCGAGCAGCGCCAGATCGCCTACACGACCGTGATGACCGTCATGAACAACCTGGTCAAGAAAGATCTCCTCACGCAGGATCGCACCGCGATCGCCTACGTGTACACGCCGGCCATCCCCGGCAACGAAGTGGCCAGCACCATCCTCGACAGCGTGGTCCAGCGCCTGTTCCGCGGTCGGTCCAACGTAGCGCTGTCGCACCTTCTCGGGCTCAAGAGCGACCTCGACCCGACGCAGACCGCGGAGCTGTGCAAGTACGCTGAGGAGCACTTCGCCGCCTGACATCGTGTGCGGCGGCGGCGGCGGACGCGGGTAGAGCAGGCGAGTGCGGGTCTCACGATGCCGCTCGCCGCCATCGACCTGGTCGGCGAGGGCGGCGTCAGGAGACCGGCGACACTTCGACCGGCGACGACAGGTCGAGGCCACGCCAGGCGTCGTCGGCCAGGCCCACCGCGGCGCCGCACTTGTAGTCGACCGAGTGGCGTCCGGGGATGGAGCGGCAGACCGCGGCGGCGCACTGCTCCATGAACGCAAAGGCGGTGTCGGAGTCGGCGTCGTGACCCGCAAGCGAGGCTTCGACCTGCGCGTCGCGAAACGCCGTGTCGCCGACCGCGCCGAAGGCGACCCGCGCCATCGTGAAGCGCGCCTCGGCGGTCTCGTAGCCCACCACGACCGCCAGGCTCAGCCGCGCGACCGAGAGCGTCGAGCGCGAGCCGATCTTGACGAACGTCGCGCGGACACCGTCGTCGAGAGCCGCAAAGGCGAAGCCGGCGATGACCTCGCCGAGGCCCAGCGTGGTCTGTCCGGCGCCGGCCAGCACGGCTTCGAGCGGTTGGCGCCGCGTCTGTCCGGCGCCGTCCCAGATCTCGACTTCGGCGCCCAGTGCGAGCAGCGCCGGGATGCTGTCGCCGCACGGCGAGGCATTGGCGACGTTGCCGCCGACCGTCGCCACGTTGCGGATCTGCCGCGAGCCGACTGCCGCCGCGGCCAGGGCGAGGCAGCGGGCATGGCGCGCCACCAGGGGATCGTCCTGCAGGCGAGCGAACGTGGTCATCGCCCCAACGCGCACGAGACCATCGTCGAGCGTCACGTGGTCGAGCCCGGCCATGACCGAGAGATCGACGATCAGGTCGGGGCGCGTGCGCTGCTGGGTCATGGCCCGCACGAGATCGGTGCCGCCGGCCAGCAGCCGACTGTCCGGCGTCATCTCGCTCAGGGCCGCCGTGAGCTCGGAGCGGTCGCGCGGAGTCAGCAGCCTGGTGGCGCTCATCGTGCGCCGCCACCTGCAGGCACGCCGGCGGCGCTTGGTCTGGCGAGCTCGTCGGCAGCGGGGGGTCCGACGACTTCGCCGCTGGTCGCGGCCGTCTTGCCGGCGTTCTCGGGCCCCCACGCCCCACCAGGGGCGGCCAGCGCGCGGCTCGCGGCAGTCACGGCCGCGATGATGGCGCCGTAGCCGGTGCAGCGGCAGAGGTTGCCCGATATGCCCTAGCGGATCTCCGCTTCGGTCGGGCGAGGGTTCCCGTCCAACAGCGCCTTGGCGCTCATCAACATGCCCGGCGTGCAGAAGCCGCAGTGGACGGCGCCATGGTCAAGGAAAGCTTCCTGGAGCGGGTCCAGTTTGCCGTCGTGCGCCAGACCTTCCACCGTGAGCACTTCGCGCCCTTCGATCTGCGGGGCCAACACCAGGCACGAGTTTACCGGCTGGCCGTCGAGCAGCACGGTGCAGGCGCCGCACTCGCCATTGCCGCAGCCCTCTTTGGTGCCGGTCAGGCCCAGCTCGTCGCGCAGCATGTCGATGAGCCGCGCGGCTGGGTCGACGTCGAGCTCGCGCCGCGTGCCGTTGACCTCGAACGAAAGGCGCATCAGTCGCCCTGCCCCTGAGCGAGTGCGGCCACGATCTTCTCGGGGGTCACCGGCAGGTCGGCCAGCGACGTGCCGAGCGCCTGGTTGATCGCGTTCACCACGGCGGCGGCCGTGGGCACGACCGCGATCTCGCCCGACGCTCTTGGCGCCGAACGGGCCCTCGTCGCCCTCGTGCTCGACGAGCAGCACGCGGACCTTGGGCATGTCGGGCGCGTTCACGATGCGGTACGTCCTGAAGCCCTCCGCGGGCGGCCTGCCGCGCTGTCGAGGCGAACCTCTTCGGCCAGAGCGCCGTAGCCGATCCCCATCTGCACGGCGCCCCGAACTGGCCCTCGACCATGAGCGCGGTTGATGGCCTGCCCCACGTCGCCCACGGCCAGAAAGTCGGTGACCGTCGTGCAGGCCAGTGGCGCGAGTCGACGCTCGACCTCGGCGAACTGCACCGAGTAGGCGCCGGGGTTGCTCGGTCGCGCGGTGCGTGTAGTGGACGAAGGCGTCTTCGCTCAGGCGCGTCTTGGCGGCCATGACCGACCGCCCCGTAGGCGCAGGTCACTCCGCCGGGCCGACCCCACCGTTTCGACGCGGCCGTCGTGGGCGCCCGAGCTCGTGCGCCGGCCGCTGCATGACGGCTCGGCGGCCAGTTCGACGAGCGCCCGCGCCTTCAGCGCGGCCGCGGTGCCGCGCGCGGCGCGCGCCGCACACGTAGGTGACGCCGGCTGCCGAGCAGCCGAAGTCGTAGGGCGTCGTGTCGCTGTCGGCTTCGCTGCATCGAGACCAGGTCGGGGCTCATCTCGCAGCTCTTCGGCGACGATCATGCCGCATCGGCCGTGCGCGAGCCGCAACCCACCTCGTGCAGGCTGGCGCTCAGGGCGACCGCTGCCGTCTTCGTTCATCTTCATGGCCATCGTGCTGAAGTCGGGAAATCGGTCGACAGGATGCCGTTCTTGTGGGCGCCGCAGGCCATGCCCACGCCGACGCGCGTGGCGCTCGTCGCCGCGCGCGGCGCGCCGGCGTTCGCGCCTTCCAGTCGAAGGCCCCGGCGCCGCGCTCGAGGCACTCGCGCACCCGGGCGTCGCCCAGCGACATGCCGCTCAGGGCATCGATGTCCTGAGGCTGCACCAGATTCTGCCAGGCGCAGATCGACGGGATCGATGCCCAGCTCGCGGGCCACCGATCGAGGGCGATCTCCATGGCGGTCACGATCTCGGGCGCGCCGCACCCGCGGCAGCCCCGCCCTACCGGGGTCGTCGTGTAGGCCACCCGGGCGTGGTGATGGTAGTGCGGCATGCGGTACAGGCGAGTGAGCTTGTGCGCCATCGCGCCGGTGTAGTCGGGCGAGCTCGTGGCGTAGGCGCCGGCGTCGAGGACGGTGTCGACGTCGACGTCTCCGAAGCGCCCCGTCGCGCGTCACGCCCACCGAGACGCGCGACACGGTCGGCCGGGCGCACCATGGTGCCCGCGCATGCACTGCGCGCGGTCGAGGACGAGCTTGACCGGGCTGTTTTGTCGCCATCGCCATGAAGGCGGTCACGGGCTCGAGAATGAACTCCTGCTTGCCGCCAAACGAGCCGCCCATGGGCACCTTGATCACCCGCACGCGGTTGTAGCTCAGGCCGAAGAGGTCGGCCACCACCGTGCGTGCTCCGAAGACGCTCTGCGTGGGACTCCAGATGGTGAGTCTTGCCCGACTCGTCGTAGTCGGCCAGGCAGAGATGTGGTTCGATCGCGGCGTGGTGCAGGCGCGGCGTGGCGACGGTGGTTGTCACGGTGACGGCGTCGGCCGCCCGCTCGATCGGCTCGCCCACGGTCTGGTCGAACTCGTGCAGCAGGTTGCCGCCGGGATGGATGGGCGGCGCGCCTTCGTGCAGCGCGGCTTCGGGCGTGAGGAGCTCGGGGAGCTCCTCGTAGTCGACGTCGATCAGCGCCACGGCGTCGGCGGCGGTCTGCGCATCGGTGGCCACGACCGCCGCCACGCGGTCGCCCACGAAGCGCGCCGTTGCGGTGAACAGGGTCTCGTCTTCGGGGCAGAGAGCTTGTCCGGGCAGGATGCGGTAGCGGCTGTAGAGGGCGGCCGGGGCGTTCAGGTGAGAGAAGACGGCGATCACGCCGGGCAGGGCCAGAGCCCTGCTCGCGTCGAGGCCGACGACGTTGGCACGAGCCACGGGGCTAAGCAGCAGCCTCGCGTGGAGCATGCGCGGCAGCTCCATGTCGATGCCGTAGACGAGTCCGCCGGTCACCTTCAGCGCGGCGTCGGCGATCGGGTGGTCCCGGCCGACGACGCGCAGCCCACTCTGTGTCACTACCTACCCCTCGCTGGCTTGCGACCCCACCGGGGCGGCGCTCCGGCCGCTGCGGTGGCGCCCGCGAAAGCCGGCGCTCCCCGCCTCATCTTTTCCGCTGGTGGTCTGCTCCTATGATATGCGAGAAAAGCCCTGAGCGTGACCCCCCTTCTTGCTGCACAGCGCCGCGGGACTCCTCTCCCCCGCCGGCACGTCGTTTGAGCGCGCGTATACTGCCGTTATCGTCGTAGCGTGACAAGGGGGGCTCACATGATACGGCATCTGCTTTGTCCGGTCGGCGCGCTCGTCACAGCCTGCGTTCTCTCCCTCGTGCTGGCCGGCTCGGCCGCTGGAGTCGCGACCGGCAGCGGCGGCTGGCACTGGCAGAACCCACTGCCCGAGGGCAACGACTACACAGCCGGCTGCTTCCTGAACGCCACGCACGGCTGGCTGATCGGCGGCGGCGACATCTTCCACACCACCGACGGCGGCCTCACGCTGACCGCCCAGGCCCGCCACAACGTCACCTTCACGGCCATCACCTTCGCCGGCGCGCGCCACGGCTGGGCCGTCGGCTACCCCGCCGCTCTCACGGGAGGCGCAATCATCTATCGCACCGACGACGGCGGATCGCACTGGGCGCGCGTCCCGCTGGCGCTCGCGGGCGGCGTCAACCAGATCAGCTTCTCGGGCCCCTCGACCGGCTGGGCGACCAGCGGCCGCACCGCGCTACACTCGACCGACGGCGGCCGTCACTGGACGGTGCACCTCATGGCCAGGCACGACCGCCTGAACGCCGTGCAGGCCGTGAACGCGCGCGTCGCCTGGGTCACCGCCGGCGGCGACACGCTGCTGCGCACCACCAACGGCGGCGCCACCTGGAAGCGCCTGCACACAGGCGTGGCCGACCACCTCAGCCTCCTGCGCTTCACGAGCCTCGCCAGCGGCTGGGTCGCCGGTCAGGGCACGATCGCCCACACGAGCGACGGCGGGGCCCACTGGAGAGTGCAGCTTTCCGTCAAGCCGACCGTCACGGCGCTCTCATTCACCAACGCGAGCAGCGGCTGGGCCGCGGCCGGCGGCGCGGTCTACCGCACGACCGACGGCGGGGCCCACTGGGAGCAGCAGGCCACGGCGCCGTTCGCCTCGTGGGTCGTGGGGTCGAAGGCGGCGGACTCGGCGGTGCTCGCCGGGCCCGTCTACGGCGGTTCGGGCGGCCTTGCCTACACGTCGGACGGCGGCGCTACCTGGCGCCAGACCACGCGTACGCCCGCCGGCCACGCCGACCTGGCAAGCCTGCAGTTCCTGAACGCGACGACCGGCTGGGCGGCCGGGGCCGGCGGCGCGATCATCAAGACTGCCGACGGCGGCGCCACCTGGACGGCGCAGGCGTCGGGCGCCACCGCCGACCTGAACGCGGTGCACTTCATCGACGGCGCAAGCGGCTGGGCAGTCGGCGACCAGGGCGTCATCGCGGACTCCGCGAACGGCGGCGCGACCTGGACCGCGCAGGACTCGGGCGTGGCCGGCGACCTGCTCGGCGTCTCGTTCGTCGACGACCAGCGCGGCTGGGCGGTCGGCCACAGCCCGGCCACGTACGTCCTGCTCCCAGCGCCCGTCATTCTCGCCACCACCGACGGCGGCACGCACTGGGTCGCCCAGACCACCACGGCGCTGCCCGCCGAGGCGGAGCTCCGCGACGTCGCCTTCGCCGATGCCACCCACGGCTGGGCGGTCGGCGACCTCCCGGGCGACGGACAGAGGAACGCTTCGGTGATCGTCGCCACCACCGACGGCGGCCTCACCTGGAAGCGGCAGCTCACGCACTATCCGCCGCAGGTCCAGAACGTGACCAGCGCCGCTCTCGACGCCGTCGCCTGCAGCGACTCCCGGCACGCGATCGCGGTGGGCTCCGACGACGTCGGGTGCGAGTCTTTCGCACGCACCGACGGCGGCGTCACCTGGACCGGGCTCTCGCGCGCGGCCAGGGACAGCCTGGGTTATCTGAACCTGTCGGACATCGCGCTGAGCGGCGCGACGCGCGGCTGGGCCGTGGGCGACGGCACCGTCCTCGAGACTACCGACGGCGGCGTCACCTGGCGCAGACAGTCGGTGGGCGCCCAGGTCGACGCCGTGAGCTTCGTCGGCCCGACCCACGGTTGGGTCGCGGGCGCCAACGCCGACATCCTCACGACTACGACGGCCGGCAACGCGCCGTAAGGGGCGCCACCGGGCGAGTCGCCTGTGCGGTGCAGGCCGCGGTTCGGCTGCCGACCGCGGTGTCGGTCAGCGCAGGACCGCGCGCAAGTAGTAGACCCAGAACGCGGGGACCTCGCGCAGCACGAGCCTGGTCGTCTGCGGAATGCGGTGTGCTCGCGACGGCACGGTGGTCACGTCGTACCCCATGCGCTGGTAGGCGAGCTTCACGCGCGGCAGGTGAAAGAAGTCGCTGACCGCGGCCACCCGGCGCACCCCGGCGGCGCGCAGGGCGGGCACCGTGTCGCGCACGGTGGCCGCGGTGTTCACGCCCCTGGGGTCGAGCTCGATCGCCGCGGCGGGCACGCCGAAGCCGATCGCCAGCGAGCGCATCACCGCGGTCTCGTTAACGGGCTCGCCCTCACCCTGCGCCCCCGACATGAGCAGGCGCTGCGCGAGACCGGCCTTGTAGAGCTGCGCCGCCGTGCGCACGCGGTCGCGAAGACTGACGGACGCGTGCCCGTCGCGATGCACCTCGGCGCCAAAGACCACCGCTACCTGGACGGGGCGCAGGTAGTCGGTCTTGCCAAAGAAGACCTGCTGCGCGAGTGGAAAGACGACGCCGCAGAGCCCCAGGCTCGCGACCACGACCAGCGCCAACCACGGACGGCGCCCGCCACCCGCCGGACGGGCCGCCGACCAGGCGATCCACAGGAGCGCGGCGGCCAGCACAAACGACAGCGGCAGGGGCATCCACGGACGGATCTGGCCGAGCTGCCAGGCGCGGTAAAAGCCGACGCCGTTGCGCAGCGCGGCGGCGCACAGGAGGAGCGCGGCGACCGCCGTCGCCGCGCGACGCCAACCGGGCGCCGCCGGCCGCAGGGCCCACCAGACGAAGAGCAGCCCGGCGAGCGCCAGCGCGACGGCCGTGGCCGTCGTCGGCAAGGGTCGCAGGTCGATCCACCAGACGTTCTGGTCGAAGCCCGGAGCGCGCAGTTCGCCGACGAGGTTGAGCCACGAGAAGAGACCGAAGAACAGGGCGACGCCGCGGGCGACGTCGCGCGGCCAGAGCCGCGATGCGCCCGCCGCTCGGGCCCGGGTGCGTGTGCGACCGGCGCTCGCCGAGCGGCGACGGGGCATCGTGCGCTCCGTCGTGCCCGTCGTGTGAGCGAACGCCGTCACCTCGTGTGGGGTCGCGTCGTCACGTCGCGGGCACTATAGCACGGCTGCGTCGCCCGTGACGGGGCGCCCGTCGCCGGCCGGCGGCACAGCCGCCGGGTCCGTCGCCTCCGGCGCGGTGCAGTATCCTGTGAGTCGATGGACTCCGCGGTAGACACCTGCAGGCCGGCCTCGCGCGGCACCCTGTTCGCGCTCTCGTTCGGGCACGGCTCGGTCGATGTGTGCTCGGGCGCCCTATTTGCGCTGCTGCCCTTCCTTGTGGCGCAGCGCCATTACAGCTACGCCGCCGCCGGCGTGTTCGCCCTCACCTTCAGCGTGGCGAACGCCCTCCTGCAGCCCTTGATCGGCGCCCAGGGCGACCGCCGCGAGGCGCACTGGCTGCTGCCCACCGGCCTCCTCGTCGCCGGCCTCGGTCTTGGGGCCGTCGGATTCACGACGCGTTACCCCGTCACGCTCGGCGCCGTCGCCCTGTGCAGCGCCGGCATCGCCACCTACCATCCCGAAGGCGCGCGCTGGGCGCGCCGCGCCTGCGGCGCCCGGGTGACCGCCGACATGAGCGTCTTCTCGGTGGGCGGCGGCGTGGGCTACGCGATAGGCCCGCTCGTCGTAGCCGCCGCGCTGGCTCCGTGGGGGCTGCACGGCACGCTCGTCATGGCGGTCATTCCGCTCAGCGCGGCGGCCGTCGTGCTGGTCGCCCTGCGTCGCTTCGGGCAGACCCCGGCCGCCACCCGGGCGCCCCACGGCCACGCCCTGTCGCTGGCCTCGGAGTGGCGCCCGTTCGCCCTGCTCGTCGGCTTCTGCGCCGTCGGCAGCGGCGTGTCCACCGGGCTGATCACCTACGTGCCGCTGTTCGTGCTGCGCTCGACGAGCGCCACGGCGAGCACCGTCTTGCTGAGCATTATGTTCGCCGCCGCGGCGGGCGGCACGCTCCTGGGCGGCATGGCCGCCCAGCGCTTCGGCCGCCGCTTCGTGCTGCTCGTGCCGCAGCTTGCCCTGGTGCCCGCCATCGCCGTGCTGCCCAGCCTGGGTTATGCCGCCACGATCCCCGTGGCGGCGCTGCTCGGCATCGCCATGAACTTCACGATGAGCACGACCCTCGTGCTGGCCCAGGAGTACCTGCCGGCGCGCATGGGCCTGGCCTCGGGCCTGACGATCGGCCTGTGTGGCGGCGCCGGCGGCCTGATCGTGGCGGCGCTGGGGCTGCTCGGCGACGCGCGCGGGCCGAGCGCCGTGCTCTACGTGCTCGCCGCGCTGCCGGTCGTGGCCGCCGGGCTGGCCTGGCGGTTGCCGCGCCCGGCGGCTGCCCCGCCGGGCACCCTCTGGAGCCTGCACACCGAGGCGTGAGAGGCCGCGAACGCCCGCCTCACGCCCGAGGTGCAGCCGGCCGCTCCCCTCGGCCGCCTCGCCGCATTCTTGAGCCCGACCGTCTGGAACATCCGTCTAGGCAGCGTCCGGACGCGCGCCGTTGGGGCAGCCTGATAGAGCCAGGTGAGAGGGGGCAGCTTCATCGGCCCGCAGGCCTTCCTGGGCACCGACAGGCGGAGTAGGCGAGGGGCGATTCCGGCCCGACCGGACACCCGGACAAGGAGGGGCGCATGGAGTTCCCGGCCGGCAAACGTGCGACGTTGACGAGGTTCGCGCTGGTCGCTGCGAAGAAGTGGGGCTAGCAGCGCGCGAGTCGTCGCAGAACGTCGACCTATCTGGGGAGAGAGTCCATGAAGCGACTGTTGTACAGCCGGATCGTCATCGCCCTGGCGCTCGTCGTCGCCCTGGCCGTGGCCAGCGGCGCGTGGTGGAAGTGGGACTGAAGCAGATATCAGACGGCCGCGGCGGGCTAGACGGCGCGGCGCTCCCGCGGGCGCAACAGACGCGAGACGAGGGCGCCGGCGGCGCCGCCGACGGCGGCGCCGGCCACCACGTCTGAGGGGTAGTGCACCGCGGTGTGCACGCGCGAGTACGCGACACAGGCCGCCATGGCATTCAGTGGCAGCGCGAGCCAGGGGAGCTGATTGCCGGTGCCCACGGCAAAGGCGAAGGCCGAGGCGGCGTGTCCCGAGGGAAACGAGGTCGAACCGGGCATCGGCACGCCGCGGCCGCCGTCGACCGCGGCGCCCTGGGGGCGCGGCCGGGCGGCGCCGTACTTGAGCGCCAGATTGACCGTCGCCGAAGCCGCGCCGACTGAGGCGAGCCCGGCGACGGCGGCGCGCCGGCCGCGCCGGCCGCCGGCGACACCCACGACAAGGGCCGTAGCGAACCACAGCTTGGAACGGTCGGCGGCCCGGGAGAGCGTGCGCAGCGGCGCGTCCAAAGCAGGAGTCGGCGTGTCGGCGACCGCCGCCGACACGGCACGGTCGAGCGCGTCGATGTCGGCGGCCACGCGGCCGGCCCACGCGCGCAGCGACGCTCCAGCGGTTGCGTGTCGGTCAGGGGCAGGCACAGTACCGTCACTGTAGCAGACGACTCACGTGGTTCTACTGCACAGCTGTCCGCGCCGGTCAGCCCCGGTCGGCGAGAAAGCGGGCCACCCTGTCGCCCGGCATGGGTTCGGCCAGGTGAAAGCCCTGGCCGTACTCGCAGCCGAGGCCGCGCACCCAGTCGAGCTCCTCGACGTCTTCGATGCCCTCGGCCACGGTCTGCAGATTGAGGGCGTGGCCCAGGCTGATGATGGCGCCGGCCAGGGTGGACCCGTCGCTGCCCTCGCGATGCGCGGCCACAAAGGAACGGTCGACCTTGAGCATGTCGACACGGAAGCGCTGCAGGTAGCTGAGCGACGAGTAGCCGGTGCCGAAATCGTCGAGCGCCAGGCGCACCCCGAGCGAACGCAGCGCTTCGAGCCGGCGGCTGGTGGCCGCCATGTCCTGGATGAGCGTCGTCTCGGTGATCTCGAGAATGAGGTAACGCGGGTCGACCCCGGCGTCGGCCAGCGCCTGTCCGAGCATGTCGGCGAGGCCCGGGTCGGCGAGCTGGCGGGCCGAGAGGTTCACGCTGACGGACACGAGTGCCGCGCCGTCCATCTCGTGCCAGATACCGAGCTGCCGACAGGCGTCGGCGCACGTGAAGTGGCCGATGGGCACGATCAGGCCGGTCTCCTCGGCCAGCGCCAGAAAGGCTTCGGGCAGGAGCAACCCGCGGGTAGGGTGGGGCCAGCGCAGCAGCGCTTCGACGGTCTCCACGACGCCCGTGTGCAGATTGACGATGGGCTGGTAGAACATCTGCAGCTCGCCGGCCTCGACGGCGCGGCCGAGCTCTCTCTCGAGCTCGAGCCGCTCGAGGACGGCGCCGTGCATGGAGGGGTCGAAGAGCGCGTAGCGCCCTTTGCCGGCGCGTTTGGCGACATACATGGCGATGTCGGCGTTGCGCATGAGGTCCTCGGCGACGACCTGACCGCTCTCGCTCACGGCGATGCCGATGCTCGCCCCGATCACGACCTGCGACTCGGGCAGCGTGATCGGCGCCGCCAGCTCGGCGACGATGCGAGAAGCGACCTCGGCGGCCTCGGGTTCGCCGCTCAGGTCTTCGAGCAGCACGGCGAACTCGTCGCCGCCCAACCGGGCCACGGTGTCGACGCCGCGCACGCATTCCTCGAGGCGCACGGCGACCGTGGCCAGCACCTGGTCGCCGGCGGTGTGGCCCCGGCTGTCGTTGACGGGCTTGAAGTTGTCGAGGTCGATGAAGAGCAGCCCGAGCGACGCCTTGCGGCGCTTGCCGCGCGCCAGGGCGTGACTCAGACGGTCGCGCAACAGCGCCAGGTTGCCGAGCCCGGTGAGGGCGTCGTGATAGGCCTGGTGCGACAGCTGCTCTTCGAGCGCCTTGCGCTCGGTCACGTCGCGGCTGGTGAGCACCAGGCCACGGACCTGCGGATGGTCGACCAGGTTCGCGCCCACGGTCTCGATCTGGCGGTAGGTACGGTCGCGACGGCGCAGGCGCCAATGGCGCGACGAGGTCGCGGCGCCGACGCCGCAGTCGGCAAGAAAGCGCGCGACCTGGGCCGCGTCGTCTCTGTGGACCAGGGCGCCGAACGACGTGCCCACGAGCTCACCGGCTCTGTAGCCCAGGATGCCTTCGACCGAGGGGCTGCAGTACTCGATGGTGGCGTCGGGCCGCACGACCGTGATGAGGTCGGATGAGTTCTGCACGAGCGCCCGGAAGCGCTCCTCGGCCTCACGCTCCTGAAGGGTCGCCTGGGCCGCCCGCCAGCGCTCCGACACCCAGCCCACGCTCTCACCGATCAGCACGCAGGCAACGCCGACATACAGCGTCGACATGAGGGCCACCGACGTCGCCTGGCCCAGGTAAGGCAGGGGCAGGAGGTAGGCAGCCACGAAGAGGGGCAGCATCCAGAGCGACGTGCCCCGCGGGTGACAGATGCCCAGCCAGGCGAAGGTCACCAGGAAGAAGGCGGCGTACGACCAGGGGTCCTGGCCGCCCGAGGCGTTGCTCAGGGCGATGCCGCAAAAGGCGAAGGGCGCGAGCCACAGGCTCGCGCGCGCCGGCCAGCGGTTCCAGGGCAGGTACCAGGCGATCATGCCGGCGATGATGGCGGCGACGCCGATCGCCATCTCGAAGAGGTAGTTGACCCCCGGAACGGGCTGGAGGGCGGCGACCAGGTTGACGATCCCGCAGATGGCGAAGAGCAGGGCGGCCGACCGGCCCACGAGCCGGTTGGACAGGCCGAAGGCGCGGGCCGCGGCGGCGCCCGGCAGGGCCGTGCTCGCGCGTTCTGTCGCGTAGTCTGACATCGGGTTCGAGCCTCTCCCTCCCGCGTGGCGGCGCGGTACCGGTGCCACGGCGCGCCGACGCCCGGCTTGTATCGACACGCAAGGGCATCGACTTGATGCCAGGTACTGTGTACGTAGGACCGTCACAGGTCGCGCTGGCCATCGAGCACAGGGCCGACCTCGCCGGGTTCGTCAGGAAGCGGAGTCTGCCTGCTCGAGCCGCGCCGCCGCGGGCAGAGGGCGTCGCTCGACCAGGTCGGCGAGCCACTCGCCGATCAGCGGCGTGAACTTGGCCGCGTGGCCTGAACAGGCCGAGCACACCACCAGTGCGCCGTAGCGCGCGACGAGGAAGTCCTGGCTGGGAGTCCAGGTGTACAGGCAGTCGCGCTCAGCGACGGGTTCGGGGTCGAGTCCCGGCCAGAAGCGGCGCACGTAGTCGCTCATGCGGCGCCGCGTGGCGGCGTCGATCAGGCCGTCGCGCCGCGCCGCGCTGGTCGCGCGACCGGCGGCGTGCTCGCCCAGCTTCATGGCGCCCGGCGTGCCGCCGTCGCGCCCGCCGGATAGCCCATAGACCTGGCGCGCGGCGTCGTGCAGGACGGTGGGCCACAGGGAATCGTCGCGCGCGTCGCGGCGCGCGTAATAGAAGACGGGCTGCTGGGTGACGGTCAGCGGCGGCAGCGCGACGACCCGATCCAGAAGGGCGGGCGTCCAGGGGCCGGCGGCGACCACCACGGTGTCCGCGTGCACCGTTCGCCCCGCCAGCCTGACGACCCCGCCGTCGGGCCGCGAAGCGACCGAGTCGACCGGCGCCTCGCGCAGCAGGAGCGCGCCGCGGGTCACCGCCAGGCGCGAGGTCTCGGCCATCACCACCTCGGGATCGATGACTCCGGCCTGCGGGTGGTAGAGGACCGTCCCGTCGAACCGCAGGTGCGGCCAGCGCGCGACCGCCTCGGCCGGGGTGAGCAGCGTGCAGGGCGCCCCGCCGGCCCGGAGCGCCTCGGACAGGCGCCGCACATCGCGGTCGGGGCCGTGGTCGAGCCCACCGGTCGTGACCAGCAGGGTCGTGCCCGTGGCCCGTTCGAGCTCGCGCCAGAGCTCGAGGGCCTGCCCGGTCATGACCACATACTCGGGCTCCGGGTAGGCGCGCCGAAAGATACGCGAGCTGCCGTGCGAGCTGCCGAACCGGTGCCCCGGGGCGTGAGCGTCGAAGGCCACGACCTCGTGGCCGCGGCGCGCCAAGGCCCAGGCGGCGGCGGTCCCCATGAGGCCCAGACCCACGACGGCCACCTCGACCCGATCGGGCGCCTGCGCGAGCTCTTCTGCGGTCATGCGACCTGTCTGCCCTTTGCCGGCGGTGCGGCACCGCCGCGGAGAGGCGGCGTGCTCAGCCGGCCGCCTCGATCAGCGCCTTGAAGGCGGCAAGGTCGTGGTCGACTCGGCGATTCATCCAGTGGCGTACGGTGTCGCCCTTGCCCTCCCAGGCGGCCGGGTCGTACTCGAGCTGGTAAGTCACCTTCGTCGAGTCGGCCGCGAGCTTCTCGAAGCGGACCTCGCCGGTCTCGCGACCGTCGACGGCCCGCCACGTGACTTTCTCGTCGGTCACGTGATCGACGACGTCTGCGTCCCACTCGAAGGTGTCGTCCTCGATCACCGCCACCCAGTGCAGCCGGTCGTCCTGGACCAGCGTCACCGTCTCGACGGTCTCCATGAACTTCGGAAAGTCCTCGAAGGCCGTCCAGACATCGTAGACCGTGCGAATGTCGGCCGCGATCTCGGTCGTCTTGTCGATGAACGCCATGGCTACTGCCTTTCGTCGCTTCAGTGTGTGCCCCGGACGTACCCCACCGGCGGTCCGACGAATCTGGTCACACCACCGCCTTCTGGCCACGCCACCGTCTTTCTGGCCGCACCCGCCTTCCGTGTGCACTCCTATCGCCTTCACACGGTTGCTGTAAATCCGTTGTGTCGGCTACGGTTCACCCATATGGCAAGAACGACAGACGAACTGGGCATGCAGCGACTGATCGGCCTTCTCATCGACGGCGACAGAGACGCCGCGCTGACCGAGGCGCGGCGGCTGCGCGCCGCGGGGGCGCCGGTCGAACGGATCGTGAGCGAGGGACTCGAGATAGCCATGGAGCAGGTCGACGCGAAGTGCACGGTCGAGGCCTTCAACCTGCTCGAGATCATGCTGGTCGGCCGGGCGGTCACCGTGGTCGCCGGCGAGCTCTACCCACAGGGTGCGCCCACCGGCCGCGCCAGGGCCACCGTGGCCATCGCCTCGCCCGAAGGCGACGTTCACGACCTGGGCAAGAACATCGTGTCCATGGTGCTCAGCGCCAAGGGCTTCCGCGTCGTCGACCTCGGCAGGGACTGCCCACTCGACACACTGCTCGAGGCCGCGGGGCGCGAGCAGGTCGCCGCGGTCCTGCTGAGCGGCCTGATCACCACGGTCATCCCGCAAGTGCGCCGCGTCAGGCCCGCCCTTGCCGACCGCGACCTGGGCTCCGTGAAGGTCATGGCGGGCGGCGCTGCCTTGCGCCAGGCATCCCCAGAGCAGCTCGACGTCGACTACGTCGCGCAGACCGCCTTCGACGGGGCGCACTACCTCGAGACGCTGTTCCCGGCGACGACCTCGTGAACGGCATCGAACGTGTACGCGCGACGGTCGCCTTTGAGCAGACCGACCGTACGCCGGTCATCCCCCAGATCTTCGCCCACGCCGCCGTTCTGTGCGGAGTGCCGGTGGGCGACTACGCCCAAGACGGCGCCTTGCTGGCGCGCTGCCAGATCGCAGCCGCCCGGCACTACGGCCACGATGCCGTGTTCGCCTTCATGGACGCCGGTGTCGAGGCCGAGGCCGTCGGCTCGGTGCTGCAGTACCACAGCGACCAGTACGCGGCTGTCGCCTCGTACGCGCTCGCGCCGGACGGCGCATTCGGCGGACTATCCGTGCCCGACCCGCAGGTCGCGGGGCGCATGCCCGAGCTGCTGCGCGCGGTCACGGCGCTGCGCACCGGGATCGGCGACGAGCTGCCGGTGGTCGCGGTCGTGCTCGGGCCCATGAGCCTCGCCCAGCAGCTCATGGGCGCCGAAGCGGCGCTGTACCTGGCCGCCGACGAGCCCCAGCGGTTCGCGGAGCTCCTCGGCTTCACCACGCTTGTCGGCGTGCGCCACGGTCGAGCGCTGCTGGCCGCGGGCGCGCACGTGGCGCTCGTGTTCGAGCCGGCCGGCTCGCCGTCCGTCGTGCCGCCGGCGTACTTTCGCGAGCTGCTGCTGCCGCGCCTGGGCGAACTGTTCTCGGCCTTCAGGCAGGCGGGGGCGCTGGCCACGTGGCTGCACATCGCCGGTCCGACCGCGCCCATCCTGGGCTACTACCCGCAGGCAGGGGCCGACATCGCCAATCTCGACTACGAGGTCGACCCGCTCGACGCCGCGCGGATCCTGCCGCGCACCTGCCTCGACGGCAACCTGCGCCCGCTCTCGTTCGTGCTGGGCCCGCCCGACGCGGTCGGCGCCGAGTGCCGCCGGCTCGCGGCGCTCTTCAAGGTCCGCGGCGGGTTCATCCTGTCGTCGGGCTGCGAGATCCCCCTCGAAGCCCGGCCCGAGAACGTGGCGGCCATGGTCGCCGCGGTCCGGGGTGGGGTGTGAGCGAGATCATCGAGGAACGAGAGGACACGCTCAGCGCCGTGCTGCGCACGGCGCAGTACCTGGCCATGCTGCGCAGCGACGCCGACGTCTGGAGCGAGCTCGGCCAGGTGCTCGTGCGCTTCTTCGCGGCGGACCTGGTGGCCCTGGCCGAACGCCGTCCCGACGGCACGATCGTCACACGCTACTGCACGCTGCCGGCACCCGACGCCTCGGCCGCCTTTATCGAGCGGGTCGCCGGGACCGTCCGCCAGGTGCTCGACAGCGGTTTTCTGGCGAGCGAACTGATCGCCTTACCCGCCGGCGACTACGCCGTCGCCGTACTGCCGCTGGCCGGCGAGCGCCACACGACCGCGGCGTTGCTGGTCGGACACCTCTCGAGCAGCCCCCTGCCGCAGTCGCTGCTCGAACTCTATCTGGCGGTCTCGGGTCTCTTCGCCAGCACGATGGCCCGGGTGACCTCGGAGCGGGCAGCCCTCGAGAACGCGCAGCGCTTCGAAGAGCAGCGGCGCATAGCGGTCGCTCTTCAGGAGAACTTCCTGACCCCCCTGCCGCACATCGCCGGGCTCGACCTTGGCCTGATCATGGAGACCGCCTTCGCGCCCGAACAGGTGGGCGGCGACTTCAGCGACATCTTCAGCCTCGACGGCTCGCTCGTCGCCGTGCTGATCGGCGACGTGGCCGGCAAGGGCATCCGCGCGGCCGGCCTGACCGAACGGGTACGCAGCGTGGTGCGGGCGTTCTCGACGGTCGACTCCTCGCCGGCGTTCATACTGCGTAAGACCAACCAGCTCCTTCTGCGCCGCCAGTCCGAAGGCGAGTTCGTCACGGCGTTCCTGCTCGTGCTCGACCGTGAGACCGGACGGGCCAGCTATGCGAGCGCCGGCCATCCGCCCCCGGTGCTGGTCGCTCGCACGGAGTGCCGGTTGCTCGAGGTCTCGTTCGGCGTGCCGCTCGGCGCCTTCAACAACGACTATCTCGACGCGCACGTCACGCTCGCCGCCGGCGACAGCCTCGTCTTTTACACCGACGGCGTCACCGAGGCGCGACGCGGCGGCGACCTGTTCGGCGAAGAGCGCCTGCTCGAAGCCGTCTCGAGGCTGCGCTCGCGCGCTCCACAAGGGCTTGCCGAAGGCCTGCGCGCCGAGGCGGCCGCCTTTGCCGGTCGCCTGGGCGACGACCTCGAGGTCCTGGTCATGCGGCTCACTCCCACGGCGCTCGGCTAGAGCCTGAACCGGGGACCCAGCCCGACAGCGGCCCGGTCCTGCCGAGCGTGTCTGATGCCGCGCGCCTGCGCAGCGCGGTACACTGGCCGCAAACAGTCCACCTGAGGCAAGCTCTAGGCCGCCCGCGGCCACCCTACCTCGCACCTGTCGACCTTAGCGACGATCGAGGAGGGCCTTTTCGTGGATCCCCTGGCCACCTACGCGGCGGCCCGCAGCGCCGGTCTGCGGCCGGCGCTGCTGGAGTCGCTCGGGCCGCCGACCGACTTTTCGCGGCGCACCCTGCTGGCCGTCGCTCCTCGCCGGCGACTCGAGGTCTGGAACGGACTGCTCTACGAGGGCGGCGCGGCGATCGGCGCGGCCGACGACCTGCTCGCCCAGCTCGAGACGGGCCTCATTCCCGGGCGTGATTTTCCGGTCTGGGTCGGCTTCTTCAGCTACGAGTTCGCCACGCGCCTTGGGCTGCCGGCGGGCGCCGCGATGCCCGGCTTGCCCGAGGCGGCCTTCTCCCTGTACGACGACGGCTGGCTCCTGCTTGACGGCCGCCTGACCGGCAAGCCGCCGGTACCCGACGCGCGCCTTGAGGCCGCCGCGCCGCCGCTCGCCCCGCTGCCCCACATCGCCACGCGTAGCGACTATGCCCGCGCCGACTACATCGCCGGCGTGCACTCCGTCCAGGAGCGCATCAGGGCCGGCTGGGTCTACCAGGTGAACCTCTCGCACCGCTTCAGCTTCGCCGCCGACGACCTCGACCCGCTCGCCTACTACGTCCGCTTGCGCGCGACCAATCCCAGCCCCTTCATGGGCATCGTCGAGGGGCCCGGCTGGGCAGTCGTGTCGGGCAGTCCCGAGCGCCTGTTCGCACGCGAGGGCGACTCGGTCAGCACGCGGCCGATCGCCGGCACGCGGCCACGGGGCGCCACGGCGGTCGCCGATGCCGCTCTCGAGGCCGAGCTGCGCGGCACGCCCAAGGAGCTCGCCGAGCACGTCATGCTCGTCGACCTGCTGCGCAACGACCTCGCGCGGGTCTGCGCGCCCGGCAGCGTCGAGGTCAGCGAGGCCTTCACCGTGGAGCGCTACAGTCATGTGATGCACCTGGTGAGCGAAGTGCGCGGTCGCTCGGACGCCGAGCTCAGCGCCCTGGTGCGAGCGATCTTTCCCGGCGGCACCATCACCGGCGCCCCCAAAGAAAGCGTGATGGCCGAGATCGC
The DNA here is from genome assembly GCA_963753695.1 of uncultured Actinomycetes bacterium. GTDB lineage: Bacteria > Actinomycetota > Thermoleophilia > UBA2241 > UBA2241 > Bog-752. The sequence goes on along the minus strand of CAVWDG010000003.1, from coordinate 15,104 downwards.
CCGCCTCGAACCGGTGCCGCGCGGCGCCTACACCGGCTCGCTGGGCTACGTCTCCGGGCGCCGCTGCGACTTCAACATCCTCATCCGCAGCCTCACCGTCGCCGAAGGCCGCGGCCATATCTCAGCGGGCGGTGGCACGGTGATCGAGAGCGATCCGGCAAGCGAATATGACGAGACCCGACATAAGGCGGCGGCCCTGTTGCACGTGCTGGGCGGCGGGCAGTCGGGCTACGCGCCGGCGCCGCCGACCCGCGACCATGCCTGGCGGCCGCCGCGCCCGGTCGATGTGCCGGGGGCCTGCGTGCTCTTCATCGAGTGCCACGACTCGTTCAGCTACAACATCGTCGATTACCTGCGCACGCTGGGGGCGCAGGTGACGGTCGTCGACCACGACGTCCCGCCGACCGACGAGCTGCTGGCGCGGGCCTCGCACGTGGTGCTGGGGCCCGGCCCCGGCGACCCGGCCAGTTCCGGCCGGTTGTTAGACTGGGTCCCCGCCGTCTTGCACCGCCGGCAGCCGCTGCTCGGCGTCTGTCTTGGCCATCAGGCGCTCGGCGTGGCGCTGGGAGCGCGCCTCGAGCGCACCCCGCGGCCTGTGCACGGCGAAGCTCACACGGTGCGCCACCGCGGCGACGGCCTGTTTGCCGGCCTGCCGGACCCGGCGCTGTTCACGCGTTACCACTCGCTGCACTTGCGCGACCTGCCCGCCGACCTGCGTCTTACCGCGTGGACCGACGAAGGCCTCGTGATGGCCGTCGCTCACCATGCGCTGCCGGCCTTCGGCGTGCAGTTCCACCCCGAGAGCATGCTGAGCACCGGCGGCCTCGTGCTGCTGGCCAACTTCCTGCGCGGCTGACCGCGCACGCCTCGGGTGTTTCTCACACCCCCCCCGGATCTCGCCGCGCCCGGCGGTCACACGCCGAAGCGCTCCCCGGCCTCGCGGCGCAGGTCGTCTCTCTCGCGCTCGTCGAGCGGCCACGAGAGGCCGAGCAGCCCCGCCAGGGCCGCGCCCGGATCGCCCCGCCACAGGTGAGCCACGATGTTGTCGAGGACCATGCCCGCCACCTGCTCCGGCGGTAGCGCCACGCGATACAGGTACGGGATCGCGCCTTTGTCCACCGCCAGGAACCCCTTGCGCACCAGACTGCCCATGACCGTCATGCAGGTCGTGTAGGCGATCGGGCGGCGCAGCCGCACGATCTCGTAGACCGCGCGCACCGTGGCCGGCTCTGTCTCCCAGATGAGGGTGAGCAGGTCCACTTCGAGGGGGCCGAGCGGGCTCAGGCCCCTGACCCTCTTCGATCGCCCGCCGACCGCTCGCGTGGTTGCCAAGGGTTCCCTCCGCGTCGTCACGTTTGGCTTCGTGGTCGCTAATCGAGGAGGTCGCGCAGGCCCTGTACTTCGCGGCGGCCACGCAGGCGCGTGAGGATCGTCGCCTCGATCTGGCGGATGCGTTCGCGCGACAGACCAAAGCGATCGCCGACTTCCTGCACGCTGCAGGGGCGGCCGCCGCGCAGCCCGTAGCGCAGCTCGATCATGGCGCGGTCGCGAGGCCCGAGAGTGCTGAGCAGGCGCCCCAGGTGCTCCTGGCGCAAGGCGTCGCCGACGAGCTCGTCGGGAGCAGCGGCGGCGTGATCTTCGACGAAATCGAGGAGCTCGGATTCGCCCTCGCCGCCTACCGCCACGTCGAGCGAGACGATCGTCTCGCCGGCGAGCCGACGCATCTCGCGCACCTTGGCTACGTCGAGGTGCAGCTCGGCGGCGAGCTCGTCGCTCGAGGGTGGCCGACCCAGGGTGGTCGCGAGACGTCGCTCAACGACCGCCAGCCGGTTCATCTTCTCGACCATGTGGACCGGTATGCGGATGGTGCGGCCCTGATCTGCGAGGCCGCGGCTGACCGCCTGACGGATCCACCAGGTGGCGTAGGTCGAGAACCTGTACCCCTTGCGATAGTCGAACTTCTCGACCGCGCGCATGAGCCCGCAGTTGCCCTCCTGAATGAGGTCGGCCAGGGACATGCCGCGATTGCCGTAGTGCTTGGCGATCGAGACCACGAGACGCAGGTTGGCCTCGGTGAGCGTGCGCTTGGCATCGGCGTCGCCGCGCTCGATGCGCTGGGCGAGGGCGACCTCTTCGGCGGCGTTCAGGAGCGGGGTCTTGCCGATCACGTTGAGGTAGGCCCTGACGGCGTCGGTCGCGGGCGCGTCGGGCCGGTAGTCGAATAGCGCTTGGTCTTCCATGCTCTGTAGTGTCGGCGACCGACCAGAGGTTGCGCTGAGAAGAAGCTGTGAGAGTGCTGAGGGTTTGCGGCCGCGCCCGCCTCATCAGGCCGGCGCGACGCGCGCCGCCTTCAGGCCGGGACCGCCGGCGCTTTCGCCGGCGCCTCGGCGCGCGTGGGCGGCGCCGCATGCAGCAGCGCCGCCGGCCGCACGCCGATGCCCGCCCTGGTGAGCTCGTCTGCTGTGCGGTTCACGGCGTCGTGCTTGGCCAGGTAGCCGGCCTGAAGGGCCGACATGAGCCCGCGGGCGTCGATCTCGTCGCGCGACAGGAAGTAGTCGAAGATGTCGCTCGGGTGCTCGCCGGCCGCCTCGGCGGCGGGGTCGCCGCCCTCGTGCTTGGCCGACAGGTTGGCGACGGTCGCCGCGGCGGCCACGAGCTCGCCGCGCCGCTCGTAGGGCTGGCGCACGATCGACTTGTAGGCCTCTGTGACGTGGTGCTCGAAGCGCACCGCGTCGGTCAGGCCCAGCGCGTCGCGCACCCGCGCCGCCTCCTGGATGGTCGTCAGGTCGACAGAGTTCGACAGGTTGAGCCCGGCCAGGCTCGTCGATCCGTCGTCGGCCGCCAGCAGACTCGCTCCCATGAGCAGCCAGAGCACCGAGAAGGGGTTGTCGACGCCCATAAAGACCGAGACCTTGAACTCATTGTGCACGCCGAGCTTGTGCAGCAGCAGCGCGACCAGCACGGTGCCGGGGTTGACGTTCAGCACCTGGCGGATGCCGTACTCGGTGAGATACCGCAGGTACTCGTCGGCCCAACGCAGCGGGTAGTCGTTGGGCTGACCGATGCCGCCGAAGTAGCCGGTGATCGTCTCGGGACCGCCCAGCATCACGTTGCTGCCGTCAATGCCGCGCGTGTCGAGGGTCTCCACGTGCGAGGCGCCGATCAGTTGCATGGCGGCCGCGACGGCCACGATGTCGTCGCCGGCGACAGACTGCTCCGCCATGTTGCGCACCCGGATGTAGCGGCCCGGCATGAGCTCACCGCGCGCGATCGCCTGGCGCGCTTCGGCGACAAGCCACGGAAAGTACTGCAGCGCGCTGATCTCCAGGGTCACGGCGCGGGCCTCGTCGACGCTCGTTGAGCCGGCACGGGCGCCCAGCACGCGCCGCCGGTAGTCGGGGAGCGCCACGAAGGCGCCGGTGTCGCGCTGCTCGCGCAGCCACTCGAGGCTGTCGAGGTGCGGCGAACCCTCGGCGCGCAGGCGTTCGAGCCGCGTCTCTATGCGCTCGGCCTGCGCCGCCCGGTCGTTGATGGCGGCCACGCCGCCGTAGCGCTCGACCAGGTCGAGGATGCCGTCGACGAGCGGACTCGCCGGGCCGGTGAGCAGCGCGTTGACGGCGGCGATGCCGGCCGGGGCGAGCGCCAGGCGGGCGCGTAGCGCGGCTCTGCCTTCGGCGTTCGCGCCGTCGGCCGAGCGCGCGGACGCTCCGTCCTCGAAAGCCTGCCGGTCGTGCGCCATCTCGTACCTCCAGGTGAGCCCAGCCGCCGGGCCGGCGACGTTGCGTTCCCCGCCGCAGGCGCTGGACTCTCAAGGCCACTCGAGGCCTGCACGGCAACGGGGTTCCTGCGGCATGATGGCACGACACGGGCCAGACCGTCGCTGTATCTCCCCGATTCCGCAGATTATTCGGCATGTGGGGAATCGCCGCGCCGCCGCACCGCGCGCGAGTCGAGCCCCGCTCGCCGGCTCTCCGCAGAATCTGCGCCGGCTAGCGCGGCGGCGCGGGCCAGCCCGCGAAGGGCTTGACCTCGGAGAGCACCAGCATGGTCTCGAGCTTGGAGACGCCCGGGATGGCGGCGAGGTCGACCCTGATCAGCTCGCGCAGCGCGGCCAGGTCGCGCACTGCGATGCGCACCAGGTAGTCGTAGGCGCCGGTGACGTGGCTGCAGCTTGCGACACCCGCGACGTCGCCGATGCGCCGTTCGAACTGCTCGATCGAGTCGTGGCCGTGCACCCGCAGGCGCACACCGATCACCGCCTGTATGCCGAGGTCGAGGGCTTCGGGCGCGACGACGGCGCGGTAGCCACGGATCTGACCGTCCTGCTCGAGGCGGCGCACGCGCTCCAGCATGGCCGAGGCCGACAGACCCAGCGTCTCGGCCAGGTGAGCGTTGGTCTGACGCCCGTCGCGTTGCAGGGCGATCAGGATGTCGCGGTCGAGGGCGTCCACGGGCACCTCCGGGTGACCGGTCGGGGTCGGCGTCGTCGGCCGCACTCTACACGACGGCGCGACCCGGCGGCCTGCCTTAGCCCAGTGTGAGGCACACGATGCCGGCGAACACCAGCACCGCCGCGCCCACCTGCAGGGGCCGCAGCCGTTCGTGCAGCACGACCCGCGCCCAGCCCATGGTGATCGCCGGATTGAGCCAGCCCAGCACGCCCACGATGCTCAGGTAGCCGAGCGTCGTGGCCGAGGTGAACAGCAGGTTGGCCGCCACGATCAGCAGGCCGACGACCACGAGCGCCGGCAGGGCGCGGCGACGCAGGCAAATGGCGGGCCGCGTCGCGCCGGCCACCGCAAGCAGCATGAGCACCGCCGCCGTGCGGGCCACGGTCACCGTCCACAGCGGATCGGCCTTGCCGCCATACTTGAGGGCGACCAGGAAGAGACCGAAGGCGACGGCCGCGGCGGCGGCCACAAGCACGCCTGTGCGGTCGAGGGCAGCCGCGACCGCGCCGGGGGTGCGCCGCGAGATGAGGACGATGCCGGCGAGCGTGAGCACGATGCCGGCGATCTGCAGGGCGCTGGGCCGTTCGCCGATCGCTGCCCCCCAGAGCACCGGCACCAGCGCGGCGCCCGCGATGATCGGCGAGACCACGCTCATGTCGACGAGCGCCAGCGCCCGGTACTGCAGCACGACGCCGATGCCGCCCACCGCGCCGCCGACCAGCGGCGCCGCCATGGCGCCCAGCGTCGGCCGCGCCGGCGCCACGACGATCAGCAGGACGATCAGGGCAAGCGAAGCGACCACCTGACCCCCCAGCGCCGCGGTCCAGGCAGTCGAACGACGCGCCTGCAAGCCGGCGAGAAAGTCGGACGTGCCCCACGAGAGGCTGGCCAGAAGAGCGAGGGCGGCGGCCAGCATCAGCGACTCAGCGAGGGGCGAACACGCAGCGTGGTATCGGCTCCTTGAACGGTAGGGCATCGACCGGCCGCGCCGCGCGATGCCTGCGCGGCCGAAGGTCCGTGCCACGGGACGGTATCACGGTTCGCTCCGCCGGACGCGCTGCCCGCCGGACGAGCGGCCCGCCGGGTGTCGCGGCGCGCCGGGTGTCGCGACGCGCCGGCCGCGCGCCCTCGTCCCCTATGTCCTCTTTCAGTTGTTGGTCTTGGGCAGCAGCGGCACCAGCCAGCTCACGAAGGCGGCAGTGCTGCGCGTCTGCATGTAGAACGTGCCCGGGCCGGTGAGCGTGACCACGAAGCCCTCGCCGCTCAGCAGCAGCGACTTGAGGCCGCCCACCTTGTGCACCTCGATCGGCAGGCCTTCGGGCCACGCCACGAGGTGGCCGGAGTCGACCGTGTACTGCTGCCCCGGCTGCAGATCGACGCGGCGCAGCGCGCCGTACGTCGCCACGATGGCCTTGCCCTGGCCGCTGCACTTGACGACGAGAAACGACGAGGCCCCGAAGGCGCCCTTGAGGCCGCCCCAGCTCGTGTCCAGGTCGACCGTCTGCTCCGAGGCCACAAAACCGTCGCGGTGAAAGAACCAGGTGTGCCCCTGGAGGTCGACGCAGGTCATGTCGCCGGGCAGCGCCGAGGCCAGCAGCACCTCGCCGCCCGCCGGCGGCGCCGTGAAGGTGTTCATGAAGAACGACTCGCCCGACAGCGACCGTTTGAGCCCGCGCAGGATGCCGCCCTGCGTGCTCGTCTGGATCTGCGTGCCGGCCGTCATGCTGATCATGGCGCCGCTTTCGGCGCGCAGGCTTTCGCCGCCCGCCAGGCGCGCCACGGCGACGGTGAAGGCGGGGCCGTTCTCAAAGGTCACGTCCATCGATTGGATCCTCTCGTCGAAAACACCGGGTCGTGCTTCGCCTGCAAGGTCGACCGCGGGAGCAGGTTCCTTGAGTCGTCACGCCGCCGCCCGCCGGCGGCGACTTTCGGAGCCCCGCCGCCGGCGGCTCTCGGCAACCCCGCCGCAGGGGGCTCTCAGTGGCCGCCGGTCAGCGGCCTCCCGGCGCGCTCGTCGCATCGTACGCCCGGCGAGCGGCCGCCTCGCCCCCGCCCGGCGCAACGGGGCGGCCCTGCGTGGCAAGGACCGACTCGAGGGCCTGCAGAAAGGCGAGCACGTTGTCTTCGCGGTTCGAGTAGCCCATCAGCCCGACGCGCCACACCTTGCCGGCCAGCGCGCCGAGGCCGCCGCCGACCTCGATGCCGAACTCCTCGAGCAGCTGCCCGCGGGCGGCGGCGTCGTCGACCCCCTCGGGAACGACCACCATGTTGAGCTGCGGCAGGCAGTCGCGCTCGTCGACGAACAGCGCGACCCCCATGGCGTCGAGGCCGGCGGCTAACGCCCGATGATTACGGCGATGGCGTTCCCAGGCGTGCTCAAGCCCCTCTTCGCGCAGCATGAGCAGGGCCTCGTGCAGGCCGTAGAGCGCGTTGATCGGGGCCGTGTGATGGTAGGTGCGCGAGCCGGCCGACCAGTACCCCAGCTGCAGCGAGAGGTCCATGAACCAGCTCTGGCACTCGGTCGAGCGCGCCTGGACCTTGGTCACGGCGCGAGCGCCAAAGCTCACCGGCGCGAGGCCGGGCGGGCACGACAGGCACTTCTGGCTGCCGCTGTAGATGGCGTCGATCTGCCACTCGTCGGTCTTGACCGGGGAGCCGCCCAGTGCGGTCACGGCGTCGACGATGACGAGACAGTCGTGGCTGTGGGCCAGGGCGACCAGCGGCTCGGGCTCGGTGAGCGCGCCCGTCGAGGTCTCGGCCTGCACGAAGGCGACCACCGTCGCCTCGGGGTGCGCGTGCAGGGCGGCCTCGAGCTTGGCCTCCGACACCGGCGCGCCCCACTCGTCGTCGACCACCACGGCCGTGCCACCGCAGCGCCGCACGTTCTCGATCATGCGGCCGCCAAAGACGCCGTTACGGCAGACGATCACGGTGTCGCCCGGCTCGACCAAGTTCACAAAGCAGGTCTCCATGCCCACCGAACCGGGGCCCGAGATGGGGAACGTGACGTCGTTCTCGGTCTGAAAGGCGTAGCGCAGCAGCTCCTTCATCTGTTCCATCATCTCGACGAACGCGGGGTCGAGGTGGCCGATGGTGGGTCGGGCCATGGCGGCCAGGACCCGCGGGTGCACGTCTGAGGGGCCCGGCCCCAGCAGCCTGCGCGCGGGCGGCTGGAACGGGCCGAAGGCGGCCCCCGCGGTCGGGCTCTCTGTCTTGTCGCTCATCTGCGGTCCTCCGTAGGTACGTAGATCGTGTCGTCGACGCCGCCGGCGGCGGGCGCGGTCGCGCGCCCGGAATGCTTGGCTGGCGCGGCTTTGCGCGCTGGCCGCATCGGTGCCCGAACAGGGCTCGACGCGGGGTGTCATTCTACGCCGTCACCGCCAAGCGGGGACCGTGGCGAGGTCGGACTTGCAGCGGTCGCCGCGCCTCCCTGTGTCGGCGGCGCTCCCGAGGTGATAGCGTGCGGCCGAGAACGCATCCCAAGTCCTTCGCGTGTGCGTGCCGGGAGGGTGCACGCGCGGAGGCCCCCGCAGGTACGCGATCGGAGACCACATGGCCGGTGTCGAGCTCAAGCAGGAGAAGGCGAAACTCAAGCAGGTGCTGAGGCGCTGGGACCTCGTGTTCTTCAGCGTTTGCGCGATCATCGGCCTCGACGCCATCGCCGGCCTCGCCAAGTGCGGCTTGTGGCAGGCCGTCACCTGGCTTATGATCTTCGTCTTCCTCTTCTTGCTGCCCTACGGTCTCGTGACCGCGGAGCTCGGCCTCGCCTTCCCGGTCGAAGGCGGCATCTACACCTGGGCGCGCATGGCGTACGGCAAGCTGCCGGCCGGCATCACGGCCATGCTCTACTGGGTCGCGAACGCCATCTGGATCGGCGGCACGCTGGCGGCGTGACCATCGCCGCGATCAACGCCTTCTTCATGGCCCCCAACCATCGCGCCGACCTGGGCTGGCTCGCATCGACGGTCATCGGCCTCATCTTCGTATGGCTGTGCATCGCGGTCGCCGTGATCTGCTCAAGCACGGCAAATGGGCGGCGAACATCGGCGCCTGGGTCAAGGCCATCGCCGTCTCGCCTTCGGCATCCTGGTCGTCGGCTACCTCATCAAGAACGGGCTGCCGCCCGCGGCATGCGCCGCTGCGCCACTCCTCAAACCCTGCGTCAGCGGCTTTCTGGCGGTGATCGGCTGATCGTCTTCCTGTTCGTCGGCTTTGAGCTCGAGTCGGGCGCCAGCGAAGAGATGATCGACCCGCAGCGCGACGTGCCGATCGGCGTCCTGCGCTCCGGCATCATCACCGCGCGCTCTACATCATGGTCTGTTCGGCATCCTGTTCACCCTGCCGAGTCAAGAGCTGACCACCTCAAACGGTTCACCGGCGCCTTCTCGGCTGTCAACAGGACGGTCTCGGCACCGGCGGCGGCGCCCGCCTTCATCGGCTACCTCTTCGGCATCGTCATCATCCTGACGCTGATCAGTTCGGGCTCGGTTGGATCCTGGGTTCCTGCCGCGTGCAGGCCGTCGCCGCCCTCGACGGCGCTGCTCCGCGCATGGCTGGGCAAGTTCAGCAGCAGGGCACGCCGACGTCGATGGCCTGCTGTCGGGCATCGTCGGCTCGGTCTTCGTGATCTGTGTTCTGGCTGTCGCCCTGAAACGCTCGCTCACCCGAACTTCGCCTGGCCGTGCTCCGGGCTCGCGCTCTCGACCGCGGTGCTCGCCTACCTGTTCACCTGCCGGCGATCATTACGCTGCGCAGCAAGTTCCCCGACGTGCTCGGCCCTTCCTGGTGCCGGGCGGCAAGGTCGGGCTCTGGTCTCTGCGCTCTCCGACGAGTCGGCATCGTGCTCACCGGCTTCACGCTGCTGTGGCCGGTCTTCATCGACCACACCGCTCGGGCAGAACTACTCGATCAGCGACACCTGGGGGGTCGGGCGCCGCTACTTCGAGGCCGTCACGTTCGGCTCGTTCATCGTCATCGTCCTCGTCGCGGTGGGGTTCTGGGCCTGGGGTCGCAGGGAGAGCCGCGGCGCGCAGACGACCCGGTCCGACCTGCTCGCCGGCGCCATCGAAGAGACCTAGGCCAGCATGACCTGCCAAGAGAGCCCAAAGCGGTCCTGCAGCCAGGCGTAGCGGGCCGCGAACGGGTAGGCGCCGAGCGGCATGAGCACTGCGCCGCCCTCACTCGGGGCCGCCGCCAGGCGGTCGATCTCGTCTTCGTCGGCGCACTCGAATCTACCATTCGGCGGCGAAACAGATGCCTGCGGGAACGAGCGAGCGAGCGCCGGTCAGCGCCGCACGTACACCGGCCACCGCGGGGCGAAGCCGAGCGTTCCGATACAACGATACCGTGTGCGGATGAACGTCGAGACCGACGCCCACGCCGCCCGCACGGCAGGGGGACTCGAAGCCCAGGGGTCGTCCGTGGCCGCGAGCGACGGGACGGCCGTACCCCACTGTGGGCCGTAGCTCGGCGAGCTGTCGAGGATCAACGCCGGGGGATCGGCCTTGAGCTCGCGCAGGAACTCCGGGACACCCGTGGCGGCGTAGTCGGGGTAGTAAAGCGCGAGCTGCATCGCGTAGCGGGTCGGCGAGCGGCGCTTTGCCAGGAAGTTGACGGTCGCGTCGTAACCTCCCCACACGAGCACCTTCGCGCCGGGCGCGGTGTGCCGGTCGACGTAGGATGCGATCTGCTCGGCCTGCGGCCGCTGAGCTGCGTAGCGGCGGTGGTGCGCGAGACCTCCACCCAGTCCGTGCAACAGCGTCGCCGTCGGCGCCAGCAGGCCGGCGAGGGCCACGGCCGCGAGCAGCGCCGCCGGCCAGTCCGACGGCAAGCGACGTGGCCGCCAGGGGCTCGGCCGCAAAGGCCCGGTCGCGTGCTCGTGACCCGCGGGCCGGCTCAGCTGGGCGATGCCGTAGGCGAGGAGCATGGTCGCGGGCGGCAGCCACAGAAAATAGTATTGCAGCCGCGAGTAGCCCGACGTGGCCGCCAGCACGACCTCGACCGGCAGCCAGATCACGCAGAGCAGCGCCAGAACGTCGGCGCCTTCGATGGAGCCCCTGTGGCGCACGACGCGCCGCGCCGTCAACAGCCAGGCGAGCAGGACCGCCGCGACAGCGAGGTAGCCCACCCGCCCCGCGCCGTACCACAGGCTCGAGAGGCGGTCGGCCACGCCGCTCTGGCCCGAGTACATGATGTTGAACGCGAAGTAGTCGGCGACGAACGCGTGCAGCGCGCCCACGGCGCTCAACGTGGCCAGGCAGGCGGCGCCGACGAGGACGGCGCCGCCGGCGGCGGCCCCAAGGCGCGACAGCCACGCGCGCCACTCGCCACTCCGCAGACAGACAAGCGCCGCGGCGACCAGCAAGGCGACCCAGAACCCGACTCCAGTGGGCTTGAGCAAGAAGGCGCCGCCGACGAGCACACCGGCCACGAACCACCACCGCAGCCGCGCCTCGGTCGCCGGCCGGCGGAAGAGCAGGTAGAGCGCCAGGCACTGCAGGACGACCTCGTATTCCTCCTCGTGGTCGCCGGCGACGACGTGGACGATCTCCAGGACGAAGAAGAGCACCGCCAGCAGGGCGACGAGCCGGCCGACGCGCACCTTGAGGACGAGGTACACGAGCGCCGCGGTCAGCGAGAGCAGCACGTACTCGAGCGCGTAGATGCCCCAGAACGAACCGGCCCCCAGGACAAGCCCGAAGGCGTTGATCACGTAAAGCAGCGGACCCTTGTTATCGAAGACGTCGCGGTAGGGCGCCGCTCCCCGCAGGAGCTGCTGGCCGATGTAGAGGTAGAGGCCGTCGTCGGTGTGCGGCGCGAACCCGGTGATCGGGTCGAACCGGGCAAACCACAGCACGCCGAGCAGCGCGACGAGGCCGAGCAGCGCGACGAGGCCCAGTGGCGCGACCAGGCCGGCGCTCCGCGCGCCACGCTCGCCGACGAGACGGGCTCGCCGCGCCATCGCCGCCTCCTCGCGCGTCGTCGGTCGCCGTCTGGAGTGGACGGGATCCGGGGCATACCATCATCATGGCAGTCGGCGGCCGGGTCAATACGGGCCGGCCGGCGCAACGGGAGCCCGAGCGACCGACAGGCAACGAAGGAGGCGTCGTGACGCACACGACAGGCCGGCAGCCGGCGAAGCGGCATTCATCGCTCGCCGAGCGGGGTAGGTGTGACCCCATGAAGCGCGCATCGTCGGTCGGGGCATGAGCGACTCGCTGCCGCTCGGCGGCCGGGCGAACGCCCTGCCCGGCGACTACCACACCCACACCACCTATTCCGACGGCAACGGCACCGTAGCCGAGAGCGTCGAGCAGGCGATCGCCGTAGGGCTGTCCGAGATCGGCATCTCCGACCACATCTCGGCGGTGCAGCCCTCGCCCTGGAAGATGCCCACCATCCCCTTCACAGACCTGGGGCGCTACATCGCCGAGGTGCGAGCGGCGGCCGGCCGCTACGAACAGGTCACGGTGCTGCTCGGCATCGAGGCCGACTACGCGCCCGAGCACGAAGCCGAGCTGCACGCGGTGCTCGACGGCCAGCCGTTCGACTATGCGATCGGCGGCGTGCACGCGGTCGACGGCTTCGATTTCGACGACCCCGCCATGCGCCACGACCCCCGCTGGGACGACCCCGACGCCCTCTTTGCCGCCTACTACGACAAGGTGCGCCGGGCCGCCCAGTTCGGCAAGTTCGACATCATCGCGCACCTCGACTACATCGGCCTGTGGGGACACACGCCGGGACCGGCCGTCGACGGCACGATCGCCACCGCTCTCGACGCCATCGCCGCTTCGGGCGCCGCCATCGAGTTGAACACCGACCGCATCAGCGACCCGGCCGGCGTGATGTATCCGAACGACAAGCTGCTGCGCGCGGCGAGCGAACGCGGCATCCCGCTGGTGCTGGGCTCCGATGCCCACTGCGCGGCGCACGTCGGCCGCCTGTGGGACGAGGCCATGGAGCGCGCCGCCAGGTCGGGCTTCCCCGGGCTTCTGCGCATCTCCGACCACGTCGTGACGCCCCTGCCTCACCGGCCGTAGCGGCCGCTTTGCAGGCCGTAACGCCCTCTAGCGCAACTGCCACCCGTAGATGCCGCTCAGCAGCAGCGCGTAGGCGATGACCGCGTAGTACCAGCGCCCACCCAGCTTGGGGGTCGCCCGCGAGGCCACGTTGAGGCCGGCGAGCGTCAGCAGGGCGACGTAGAGGACGAGGGCGAAGTGCGCCCGGCCCAGCAGCGGCTCAAAGACGAAGAGCAACCCCAGCGCGAGCACGTTGTTGTCGAGCGACAATCCGCGGCTCGTTGACTCGTCGATCGGTCCGAACACGTTGAAGTAGCTCAGTCGCAAGGCTCCCGCCGCGAGCACCACGAAGGCGCCCGGTACGAACCAGATGCCGAACTGCCCCAGGCGCAGCAGCAGCAGGGCGGGCGCCACGCTGAAGGTGACGATGTCGACGAGCGAGTCGAGCTGCAGGCCGAAGGCGCGCTGCTCGGCCGTGCGCCCCGGCCTGCGTCTGGCGAGGCGCCCGTCGCTCCAGTCGAAGACGAGCGCCCAGAGCAGCGCGACGACGGCCGCCGGATAGGTGCCGCGCACCGCGAAGTAGATGCCCAGCGACGCCGCCAGCAGCCCGGCGAGCGAGCAGAGGTTGGGCAGCTCGCGGGCGTAAGCGAGCACCGAGCGGGGCGCGGTCGCCGCGGCCGGAGGCAAGGCCGCCTGGTGCGCCTGTGGCGGGGTCGCCTGGTGCGCCTGTGGCGGGGTCGCCTGGTGCGCCTGTGGCGGCGTGACGTCGCGCTCGGCGCCCTGCACTTTCATCGCAACCTGCCGCTCATCGGCGCCTGCCGCTCGGGGCCGTGCGGCCCGAGCCTCCCGCGGTCCGCAGGCGCCTGGGGAACACGAGCTCGGCCGCATCGCGATCGGCGGGCGTGTCGACCTCGTACCAGCGGTCGGCCGGGAACATCACGGCCTCGAGTGCCATGGCGCCCGCGGCCGTCATCTCGGCGAACACGACGTCGTGAAACCAGCCGGTGTGGCCGGCCGCCACGTGTCGGTCCAGGCGCTCGCGGGCTTCGGTCCAGGTGTCGCGCGCCAGGCTCGTGAGATTGACGGTGATGAAGTGGTCGGCCGCTCGGCAGTGCTGCCCGTACACTCCTGGCGGCGGTGAGCAGAAGGCGCTCACCCTGCCGCGCGCGTCGAGCGTGACCGTGGTGCCGCTCATCCACGGCAGCTGCGCCGAGACGGCGATGCGGTCGGGCTGCAGCAGGGGCGCAAGAAGAGACGCGTCGAAGATGATGTCGCTCTCGACGAGCAGGAACGGCCCGTCGACCAGATGGCGCGCCAGCCACAACGAGTAGAGCGAGTTGGTGCTCGCAAACAGCGGACTGACGACGTACTCGACGGCTACGCCGCCAAAGCTGTCGCCCAGAAAGCCACGGACCCCGTCGGCCTGGTGGCCCACAACGGCGACGAGGCGCTCGAACCCGTAGTCGTCGAGGGTGCGCACCAGTCGCTCGATGATCGGCACGCCGCTCACCGGCACCAGGCACTTCGGCACGTCGTCAGTGAACGGCGCCAAGCGGCTGCCCATGCCGGCGGCCAGCAGCAGTGCGGTCCGTATCGGTGTGCCGCCGCCTGTGAGGTGGCCCGGGTGCAAGCTCAGCTTCCGCATGCCACCGCCTCTCTCTGGCACGGAAAACAAACGAGGCGCGAGGTGACGCGGAGCACGTGCCGCCTCTCTGAAACGCGACGCATGGTCAAAATGATTCCTCGCCGGCGCACAGCCGAACCGCGGCCCGGCGGTGGGGCCTCTGTAGGACGAACACCGACGGCGGCGCGGCGGCAGTCCTACAGAAGAGCGAGACGTCCCCTGGCCCCAGCGCCGCCGGTCGGGCGTGGCGCTGTCGACGGCGACGCTCTAGGGCAGCGGCGCCGCGGTCAGGTCCCTGACCATCACCCCAGGGCTGCCGCTGATCAGCAGCTCGTTGTCGCCTGCGAACTGCACGCTGCGCATCGACACCCCCATGACCACGCCCTCGTTGGACCAGGTCGCGCCGCCATCGGTGCTCGTTGCGACGGCGCCGTAAGCGCTGACGGTGCACAGCTGCGCCCCGGAGCCGGCAAGGCCGATGTAGGGGCCAATGCTGAAGACTCCGTTCGGGATGCTCGCCTTCAGCTGCCACGTGGCTCCGCCGTCGCTCGTCGAAAAGCACTGCGGCTCGGGATTGCCGGCGGCGACAATCAGACCGTGCGCGGCGTCCTGCATGAGCATGGTAGTGGGGCGGTCGGTCGAGGGGAGCCGCTGCAGCGACCAGGTGCGGCCGCCGGTGTGGGTCACGAGGAAGGTCGCGTTGTTGTTGCCCAGGGCGATGCCGTGGTCGGCGTCTGCGAAAGAGAGCTGGGTGATCGAGCCGCCCTTCTTCTCTCGGGTGGAGATCCAGCGGCGTCCGCCGTCGGTCGTGCGCAGGATCACTCCGCCGGCGCCGCCGACCCAGCCGTGGCGGGCATCGACAAAGTCGACGCTCGCCAGAGAGCCGGTGACACGGCTCGCCTGCGCGGTCCAGTGATGGCCTCCGTCGGTCGTGTGGATGATCACTCCTTTGCCGGTCACCGCCCAGGCCTGCCGGGAGCTGACCGCCGCCACCGCGTTCACGACGCG
>CAVWDG010000002.1:0-54516 GCA_963753695.1 uncultured Actinomycetes bacterium | reverse complement strand
CGCAAATCCGCCCACCCCGACCACCTTTCTCTGCTGCGTCACCCCGCCTGCGGGCCCAGATCGACCCGCTCCACCTTCAGTCCGCCGCCGCCGAGCTCGACGATCGCCACCGTGCGCGGCAGGCCAAAGCGGGCCGCCCCCGCCGACCCCGGGTTCAGGTAGAGCACGCCGTCGTTGCACGACATCGCGTAGCGGTGGGAGTGGCCGGTGATGACGGCGTCGAAGCCCTCGAGCGCCGGTGCGTGACGGCCCAGCAGGACGGCGCTGATGTGGCCCACCAGCAACCGGCGGCCGGCGACCTCGACGACGGTCTCGTCGGGCAGCTCCTCCGCGCCGAACCAGGCGTCGGTGTTGCCGCCCACGGCGGTCACCGGCGCTATGGTGGCCAGCTCGAGCAGCACGTCGCGGCTGCCCACATCGCCGGCGTGCACGATGTGTGCCACGCCGGCGAACACGTCGTGCAGCGCGGGGTCGAGCCTGCCGTGCGTGTCGGACAGCACACCCAGCCTTGTGGTGTCGCTCTCGCTCACCCCTGCCTCCCGCCGTCTGGCGACAGCCCGTTTGCGGTCGTCTGCGCCATGCTACAGCCCTCTCCCCCGCCGTGCGCTGCCGCCTGCTAGAATCGCGCTCGGTGTCGGGCTGGGCCTGTTGGGATCGGCCTTGGCGCCGGCGAGTCGGCAGAGGAGCACCCATGAACGGACTCTCAGGCAAGACGGTCGTCGTGACCGGCGGCAGCAGCGGCATCGGCGCCGCCACGGTGGCGCGCTTTCGCGACGAGGGCTGCACCGTGGTCGACCTGTCGCGCCACCCCTCGCCCGGCGGCATCGCCTGCGACGTCGGCGACCTCGCCCAGGTCGAGGCCGCCTTCGCCCAGGTGGGCACGCCCGACGTGGTGGTGAGCAACGCCGGTACCAGCGTGCGCCACCTCGCCCTCGAGATCACGCCCGCCGACTGGCAGCAGGTCCTGCAGACCAACTTGACCGGCGTCTTCAACGTCGCCCAGTGCGCCGGCCGCCTCATGCTCGCGGGCGGCGGCGGCGCGATCATCAACATCGCCTCGACCAACGCCCTGGTCGGCCACCCCCACTACGCCGATTACAACGCCACCAAGGCCGCCGTGCTCGCGCTCACCCGTACCCTGGCGCTCGAGTGGGCGCCCACCGTGCGCGTGAACGCCGTGTGCCCGGGCTACGTGCTCACTCCCATGCAGGAGGCCGAGTACACCCCCGAGATGATGGCCGCGGTCAACGCCAAGATCCCCCTGGGCCGACACGCGCGGCCCGCCGAGATCGCCGCGCTGCTCGCCTTTCTCGCCTGCGACGAAGCTGCCTACATGACCGGCTCGTCGGTCGTCATCGACGGCGGCGAGACTGCCGGCGGCCTCGCCAGCCGCTAGCCGCCGCGGCCGTCGCGGGGCCTCTCCGGCAAGGCTCGCACCGCAGCCGGCGCGGCCTCTCCCGCACTCTCCCTGCAAGCGGGCAGGTTTGCGCCTTGTCAGGGTGGGCCATACATGCTATTGTCACTATCGTAGATAACGAAGAGCCGGTGCAGATCCCGTAGGTCGCGTCCCGCGACCCCGATCCTCTTCTTAGCCGAACAGAGAAACCTGAGTGCCACCGGCAGCTTTCTCGCCTTAGAAAGGAAGCTGTCATCCCCATTATTCCGTCGCAGCTCCGCTTGGCATACCCGCGTTCACGCGCGGACCGCCAGGTGTCGAGGCGTGCGGCCCAGGCGCGCGTCTGCGCGCTCGCGGCGCCGCCGGCGGACACGGCCTCAGAAAAGGACTCTTTTACTCAATGACACTCATGACGACCACCCGTTTCGCCGAGCTCGGTCTTAGCGGCCCCATGCTCGACGCCGTCGACGCGCTCGGTTACGACACGCCGACCCCCATCCAGGAACAAGCCATCCCCCAGGTCATCGACGGCCGCGACGTCGTCGGCTGCGCCCAGACCGGCACCGGCAAGACGGCCGCCTTCGTGCTGCCCATCCTGCAGCGCCTCGGGCGCGGCCAGGGCGTGCGCGCCCTCGTGGTCACCCCCACGCGCGAGCTCTGCGCCCAGATCGACGAAGTCGCTCGCACCTGCTGCAAGAACACCGGCCAGCACGTCGTAGCCGTCTACGGCGGCGTGCCCTACGAGCCGCAGATGAAAGCGGTGCGCCGCGGCGTCGACCTCGTCATCGCCACGCCGGGCCGCCTGCTCGACATGATCCAGCGCGGCGACCTCACCCTCTCCAAGGTCGAGATCGTCGTGCTCGACGAAGCCGACCGCATGCTCGACATGGGCTTCTGGCCCGACGTGCAGCGCATCATCCGCAAGCTGCCCGAGAAGCGCCAGAACCTGCTGTTCTCGGCCACCATGTCGCGCGGCGTCCTCGAAGCCGTGCGCGACACCCTGCGCGACCCCGTGCGCATCCAGATCGGCGAAGTCGCCATGCCGGTCGACGAGGTCACCCAGGCGGTCTACCCGGTCACGGCCGAGCAGAAGACCGAGTCTGCTGATCGGCTTCCTGCGCCACCACAAGCCCACCCGCGCCCTGATCTTCACGCGCACCAAGCACCGCGCCGACCGCCTCGACGACCCATCTTGCCAAGCACGGCATCAAGGGCACCATCATGCACTCCAACCGCACGCAGTCGCAGCGCGAAAAGGCGCTCGAAGGCTTCAAGAACGGGCGCTTCTCGGTGCTCATCGCCACCGACATCGCGGCGCGCGGCATCGACGTCGACGGCATCTCGCACGTCGTCAACTACGACATACCGACCAAGCCCGAGGACTACGTCCACCGCATCGGCCGCACCGCGCGCGCCGGCGCCAGCGGCGAGGCCGTCATTCTGCTCACCGCCGAAGACGTGCACGAGCTCAAGGCCATCGAGCGCCTGATCGGCGCCGAGATCGAGCGCCGCGACCTGCCCGGCTTCGAGTACGAGCACCGGCACATCCCCGACTCCAAAGATGTGCCCAAGAGGCCCGGCAAGATGCTCTACCGCGGTGGCGCCCAACGCGCCATGCAGCGCGGCTTTCACTTCTCAAAGAAGCCCAGCCGCTAAAGCCGCCGGGGAGCACAGGCCCACCCGAAGCGTACGGCGGGCGGGGCGGGGCGCGACAGCGCCCCGCCCCGCCCGTTTCTCAGTGCCCCTCCGGTTCGCACTGCGCCTCGCCACCGCCGCCGTCGGCGCCGCCCACGTCGAGCCGGTAGCCCACGAAGCGCGGCATGAAGCGCGCCACGGCCGCGATGCCGGCCACGCAGGCAACGCCGCCGAACACCACCGACGCCTGGGCGCCGACCAGCGCCGCCACGGCGCCCGCCTCGAAGTTGCCGAGGCGCGGCCCGCCGCCGACCACCGCCGTCTGGATGGCCGACAGGCGGCCGCGCAGGCGGTCGGGCGCTTCGACCTGCAGGATGGTGCTGCGAAACACGGCCGAGATGACGTCGGCCCAGCCGGCGACCGCCAGCATGACGAGAGCGAGCCACAGCCAGGGCGACAGGCCGAAGGCGGCGATCGCCACTCCCCACACCGCGATCGACGCGACCACGGCCCGGCCCGGCCGCGGCACTCGTGCGGTCCAGCCCGACAGCAGCATGCCTACCAGGGCGCCGACGCCGGGCGCCGCGTACAGGTAGCCGACCGTCTGCGGCCCACCGTGGAAGTGCTCGAGGGCGATCGCCGGGAACAGCGCCGTGGGCATGCCGAGGATCATGGCGTTCAAGTCGGCCACGAAGCAGCCCTGAATCGCCTGGCGGCCGCGCAAGTAGCGAAACCCCTCGACGATGGAACGCAGCCCGAACTTCGTGCCCTCGCCCTCGGGCGCCATGGCCGGCAGCGCCAGCGAGACCGCCACGGCGGCGACGAAGCTCGCCACGTCGACCCAGTAGACCGTGGTCACGCCGAAGCGCGCGAGCAGCAGGCCGCCGAGCGCCGGACCGACGACGATCGAGAGCTGCAGCAGGAGCTGGCGCAGCACGTTGGCGGTGGCGTAGGAGTCCCAGGGCACGAGGTTCATCATGATGGCGGTGCGCGCTGGGCTGTCCGCTCCGGCAAAGCCGGCGCTCAGCGCCGCCAGCACGAACACCGGCCACAGCGCCGGCGAGCCGCCGAGACTGTTGAGGGCAAGACCCACGCTGCACAGCGCCATGGCGATCTGGGTGGCGACGAGCATGCGGCGGCGGTCGACCGCGTCGGCCACCGAGCCGCCCAGCAGCGAGCCGATGAGCGCCGGCACGAGCTGCGCCAGGCTCACGAGGCCCACGTCGAGCGACGAGCCCGTGATCACGTAGACCTGGTAGAAGATGGCCACCATGGTGAGCTGCGAGCCGATCTGCGACACGGCCAAGCCGAGCCACAGGCGGCGGAACTGGGGATAGCGCCGCAGCGGTCCGAGGTCGATGAGGGGCAGCCGTCTCACGCCGTGCGCCGGGGCGTGCCGCGAAAGCGGCGCCGAACGCCGCTGCGACTCACCCGGCGGCCGCGGCGCCGAGCGCCGCGACGATCTTCTCGATCTCGGCGTCCTGGGCAAGCAGGTGGGCCTGAATCTGCTTGGCCTCTTCGAGCACGGCGGCGGCGTCTTTGTAGGTCGCCTCGGAGCGCGCGTCGGCGGCCGCGGCCTGCACGTTCTGCCCGACGATGATGATGGGCAGCAAGACGAGCTGCAGGAAAGTCTGGGCGATCCACGAGACGATGATCAGCCTGTTGCCGCTGCTGAACGCGCTCGGGGCGCTGACCAGCGCGAGCAGGGTGAACAGGTAGGCGCACCACATCGTGCCGACCACGACGGTGATCTTCAGGCCGACCTTGGCGTTCAGGCGCCCGATCGGACCGGGGCCGTGAAGGCTGGCGACGGCGGCCGCGACGGTCGGCGGCCCCGCCGCCTTGCGAGCCTCGACGTGCGGATGCTGGATGTACTCGAAGATGCCGGGCATGGAGGGGCCTCCTTACAGGCGAAGCGCTGTCGTTGTGCTTCGTCTGAGGTTCGCCCCCTAGTGGGCAAAGGCCTGCCCGCCGGCCCGACAAAGGGACCCCCGTCGCCCCACGGCAAGGGCCGAGCCCGCCGCGGCCGTCGCGACCCTAGAGCAGAAGGGTGAGCAGGTCGGCGGGCGTGACGGCCAGGTGGTCGGGCGCGGCGCCGGCGAGCTGCGCCGCCGTGTGCCAGCCCCAGGCCGCGGCGATCGTGCCCACGCCCGCGTCGCGGCCCTCGACCATGTCGCCCACGGTGTCGCCCACGAACCAGCTCTCCGGCGCCGCGTCGGAGCCGTCGGCATGACGCGCGTCGGGGCGGGGCTCACCCACTGCGTGGGACCGGCCCGCGGTGGCCTCGGCGAAGCGCCGCACTGCGGCGCGGATCTTGGGCACCTTGCTCTGGCCCTTGTCGCCGCCCAGCACCTCGCGTACCCCGGTGATGGCCCAGTGAGCCAGGAACGCTTCGACGATGTCGCTGCGGTTCGAGGTGACGATGAGCACGTGATGGCGCTCCGCCAGCCGGGCGATGACGCCGGGCATGGCCGCGTAGGGCGCGAGCTGCCCCGCCTGCACGGCGCCCGCCACGCGGTCGTCGATGTCGTCGGCGGTCTGCTGCGGCACGCCCGCCTGGCGCAACCCCTCGAACCAGTTCGATTCGACAAGGCGCAGCATGGCGTCGCGCGACGCCAGGTGGGCGAAGCCGTGCTCCTCGAGCACGGCGTTGGCCGCGGCCACCGTCGGGTCGAGCGAGTCGGCGATCACACCGTCGAAGTCGAGCATGACGAGCTTGCTCACCGGGCGGACCCGATGAGCAAGCTCGCAGTCAGCTGTCGCGCGGCCTTCAGAGCCCGGCGATGGCGGCGTCGATGCGCGCGACGAGGTCGTCGGCCAGCGGCGGGACCTGGTGGGTCGCGACGATCTCGCGCGCCTTGCGATGCGCCTTCTCGGCGAGGTCGAGCCCGCCGCTTTCGAGCCAGCGGTCGTGACTCATGCGGTTGAGCAGCTGGGGGCGCCACTGGCTTGAGCGCAGGTTGCGCGACGTGTGGCGCTGGCCCAGAAAGTCGCCGCCGGGGCCGACTTTGATCAGCACGTCGACCGCCAGCGTGTCGGGAGCCACCTCGAGGGCGGCCAGCAGGCGACGGTTGCGAGCGATGAACTCGTCGACCATGACGATCTCGGCAAACGAACCGGTGAGGCCGAAGTCGAGGTAGCCGACGTCGTGGTTCAGGTTGGAGCCGAGCTGCATGGAGAGCTTGGTGAGCTCGTCGGCCTCCATGCCGGCCTGGGCGTCGATCACCTGGGAGTCGGTGTGACCGCTGAAGCCCCAGTTGGGCAGGTCGAGCCACTTGGCCATCTCGACCTCGCAGGCGTAGGCGCGCACGAACTCCGGTGCGTTGTAGGTGGACTGCGCGGTGGCCATGTCGAGCACGTTGGGGCCCTGGCCTATGACGAACGGCCCGCCGGGCGCGCGGAGCTGGTGCATGACCAGGCCAAAGAGCGCTTCGGCCAGGCCCAGCGTGATCTGCCCGATGGTGGTGATGGGCGCGGTGCCGCCGGCGAGCGGCGAAGGCACGTAGGTCGAGGGTATGCCGCGGTCGGCGCAGAAGAGCAGCTTGTCGACGGTCTCGAAGGGGTGCTTGAGCGGCGTGACCGGCTGGTTGTACATGACGAAGTAGGGCTTGGCCGCCAGCGCGTCGGCGCCGCCGCGCACCTCGCAGGCCATGCGCCACATGGGGTCGACGGTCTCGACGCCGCCGGCCGTCATGACGAGCGGCTTGGTGGTGGCCTTGATCATGGCGTTGAACTGCTTGGGATAGGCCTCTTGGGCTTCCATGCCGTCGGGGTAGGCCCCCGACATGACGAAGTCGATGTCGGGCAGCGCGTCGCACAGGCGCGCGGCCACCGTGACGTCGGCCAGGTTGGCCAGGCGGCGCTCGCCGGTCTCTAAGTCGAAGAGGTGCATGAGGTCGGAGCCGTTGCCGTAGTAGGAGTTGCGGCCGCCGACCTCCATGGCGGGCTCGCCGTCGCGGTCGTAGACCATGAAGCTGGCCGGCACGGTCTCGCGCGCCCGGCGCACCATCTCGGCCGGCACGTGCACGAGGCCGTCGGCGTCGCGTGTGGCGCCGCCGGCGAGCACGACGGCTTCGCCTTCGTCGTGGTGCACCTTCATGCCGATGTCGGCGAGAATGCCCAAGGCGGCGTCGTAGATCTGCTGCTTTTGCGCCTCGGTGAGGAAGCTCGTCAGGCCGACAGCGGCCTGCTTGGTCACGTCTGTCATCGGTCTACTCTCCTGACTTGCGGTGCGCGTGCGGCTCTAGGAATGATGGTAGCGCTCGTCGCGCTGGTACAGCTCGGCAGCGCGGGCCACGGCGTCGCGGTCGAGCTCGATGCCCAGACCCGGCGCCTCGAACAGCCCGAGCTTGCCCGCGACGGGCATGAGGTCGGGCGCCATGACCAGGTCTTCGACCAGCAGCTGATGCATGATCTGGTTGCCGTCGGTCAGGTTGGCGGTGCGCAGGCCGAGCTGGTGCTGGGCCGCGTCGGTCACGCCCGACACGCCCTGGCCATGCAGGCAGACGGCCACGCCCGCCGCCTCGGCGATGGCGGCGGCCTTGGCGAAGTTGACGAAGCCGCCGGCTTCGTGGGGCGACAGGACGATGACGTCGGCGGCGCGCTGCCGGCAGATCTCGTAGACGTCGGCCGGCGTGAACACCGACTGGTCGGCGGCGATCGGCACGCCCACCGTCTCTTTGACCTGGCGCATGGCGGCGATGCTCATGAGCGGCGTGGGCTGCTCGATCCACTCGGGCGCGAACTCGGCCAAGCGGCCGATCATGTGGATCGCCTCGCCCACGCTCCAGGCGCAGTTGGGATCGAGCCGCAGGCGGCGGTCGCCGATGGCGGCGCGCACGGCCGCGGTGTTGGCAAGGTCGGCCGCTTCGCCGCGCCCCACCTTGAGGTAGATCACGCCGTAGCCGGCCGCCGCCAGGTCGCGAGCGTCTTCGGCGAGCTCGTCGGTGGTGTCGCCCTGCACGAAGCCGAAGTAGTCGACACTGTCGCGCACGGCGCCGCCCAGCAGGCGGTGCACCGGCCAGCCGGCAGCCTTGCCGAGCACGTCCCAGAGCGCCATCTCGAGGCCGGCGAGCACGAAGTTCGCGGCCCACGGCGTGTGGTTGAAGCTGCCCAGGTGGCGGGCCGCGCGTGACCAGGCGTTCGATGTCGAAGGCGGGCTGGCCCACGAACAGCGGCGCTGCGCCCTGCAGCGCCGCGACGGTGCCCTCAGCGGGAAAGGCCGACACGGACTCGCCGACACCGACGAGGCCGTCGTCGGTCTCGACTTCGACGAGCACGACGGCGGCGGCGTAGTCGACGCGGCCGGCCCAGTGATAGGGCTGGTAGGCGAGCGCAAGGGGGGTGGTCTGATGGCGGCGATCTTCATGCGTAGCTCCGGGTCGACTGCTGGGGGTGACGATTGACCGCGCTATTCGAGACGAAGATCGCCGCTCTCTACAGTCCCCGATTCATAATTCGCTTCGCCAGCCGATCGAGCGACTATTGTGCCGTCGCGGCGGCATCGCGCGGCAGCCGCTCGTACGAGGCCGGCGGCGCGGCCGCGCCGCGCCGCCGGCCTCGTGGACGCGCACGCGCCACGTGTAGCAGCTCCACCGGCAGCGTGACTCGCGCGGCGACGGTCAACGTAGTGCCGACCGGCTGGTCGCCGAGCGCCTGGTTGAGCTTGCTCCTGCCGTATTGCGTCACGAAGAGTCGGCAGGAGAGCTTGGCCACAGCCGTGTCGCCCACGCGACGGGCGCGGACGCACGAGGAGAGGGAAATCGCCGGAGATGTTTGGTAGCGGCGGTAGGACTCGAACCTACGACACGCGGATTATGATTCCGCTGCTCTAACCAACTGAGCTACGCCGCCACCGGGCCTGAAGGCTCCCCATGCTAGCAGACTCCGCGACGCGCCTCAATCCGAGCGCCGTAAGCGTCCGATTCAACAAGAAACCTGGGCCGTGAGGGACCCACAAATCCCTGCACAGAGCGGTTCATCGGCCATTCTGTCCACGCCCCGACCTCGACCTTTCGCCAAAGTTGGGATTGGCATCTGGCGAAACCGGCATATAATGTGCAAGGAATCACAAGCAACCCTCCGCGCGGTCCGTCGCAAGGCGAGTCGCGCGAGTACCAAAAGTGCCCTGACACTAACGCCCCGCTACCGGCAGCCCCCCTACTGGTAGCCCCCCTCAGGGCAGGCGGGGCCGGCGACGGCCGGTCCCGCCGATTTCACCCTCCACCCCATGACAGCCGCCGCACCTGGGATCTCGGCCTCGCTGAGCGCCACGGCCGCTCGGCGCGAATAACAACCATCGCGAGCGAGCGGAACCGGCCCGCCACGACGGTTGAAAGCAGGGGTGCTTTCGAGTACCATCCTGCGAGCTCCCGGGGGAGTGCCCGAGTGGTTAAAGGGGGCGGACTGTAAATCCGTTGGCGCAGCCTACCTAGGTTCAAATCCTAGCTCCCCCACCAGCCCAAGCCCGGTTAGCTCAGTCGGTAGAGCACTTGCATGGTAAGCAAGGGGTCCGCGGTTCGAATCCGCGACCGGGCTCCATTTCACCCCTTCCGCTCCCCACTCCTTTCAAGCCTTGGTGCTCGTGACGACCGCGCTCGCCCACGTTGCGGGGCCGAACGGGCCGCAGCGGCACACGCAGGCGCATGAACAAAAGCGGCGGGGCGGCGACGGCTGAAAGCCGTCGCCGCCCCGCCGCGTCGTCGCGTGCGTTGCCGCGTCTACGTAGGCCCCGGCCCGCGCGCAGGGCGCCGCCGAGCGCCTCTTCCCCGCCTTGACTACTTCTTGCGGCGGTCCTCCATGGCCTTGCGGGCCGCGTCGGCGGCCTTGCGCGCGTAGTCTTCGATCGAATCGACGGCCTTCTGGGCAGCGTCGCCGGCACGGTCGGCGGCCACACCCGCCACGTCGGCGGCCTGGCTGGCGATGGTGCGGCCGAGGGCCTTCATGCCTTCGGCTGTGGGCAGCGGCGGCGGAGTGCCTTCGGGCATCTTGATGTAGCCGAGCGACTCGGCATCTTGCACCAGGCCGCGGGCCCGAGCGATGATCGCCGTGGCTTCGGCGACCTCCTGCTCGAAGGTGAGGTCGGTCCGCAGCGCCACGCCCTGCTCGATCGCCTTCATCGCCACAGCGGCGGCCTCGCGCGGGAAGACCTCCCAGTCGTCCATGGTGGGCATGATGAAGTCGGCCGACAGACCCTTGTCTTCGGCCACCTTGGCGAGCTCGACGGCCGCCGCTATGCACATCTCGTCGGTGATCATCTTGGCGCGCACGTCGAGGGGTGCCGCGGAAGATGCCCGGAAAGCCGACCGAGTTGTTGACCTGGTTGGGAAAGTCGGAGCGCCCCGTGGCCACCACGGGCGGCGCCGGCCTCTTTGGCGTCCCAGGGCCACATCTCGGGCACCGGGTTGGAGCACAGAAGACGATCGGGTCGGGCGCCATGCCGCGGATCTCTTCTGTGGCGATGGTGTCGGGACCCTGCTTTGAGAGCGCGATGCAGACGTCGGCGCCCTTCAGGGCCTCGGCGATGCCGCCGGTGCGCTGCTCTGCGTTGGTGATCTGGCAGTAGCGCCACTTGTCGCGCCACTCGTCTTTGACGGCCTCGATGTCGGTGCGCCCCTTATGCAGGATGCCCTTCGAGTCGACCAGGCGGCATTTGCCGGGGTCGGCGCCGTAGGCGAAGATCAGGCGGCTGATGGCCACGTTGGCGGCGCCGCAGCCGATGAAGGCGATGCTCGCCTCGTTAAGCGGACGGCCCACGACCTTGAGGGCGTTCAGCAGGCCGGCCAGGGTGACGCAGGCCGTGCCCTGCTGATCGTCGTGCCAGATCGGGATCTCGCACTGCTCGCGCAGCGTGTCGAGTATGCGGAAGCACTTGGGCTGGGCGATGTCCTCGAGGTTGACGCCGCCCAGGCCGGGCTGCGCCAGCTTGACGAACTCGATGAGCTTGTCGGGGTCTTTGGTGTCGACCATGAGGGGAAAGCCGTCGACGCCGCCCAGGTAGCGGTAGAGCAGGCTCTTGCCCTCCATGACCGGCAGGCCGGCCTTGGGGCCGATGTCGCCCATGCCCAGCACGCGCGTGCCGTCGGAGATCACCGCGACGGTGTTCCACTTGTTGGTGTACTCGTAGGCCTTCTCGGGGTCGGCCTGGATCTCGAGGCAGGGCTTGGAGACGCCCGGCGTGTACCAGATGGCGAAGTCCTGAAAGTCGCGCACGCAGCACTTGAGCGTGGTCTCGATCTTGCCGCGGTAGAAGGGGTGCAGCTTGATGGCGTCTTCCATGGGCTGGTAGGCCTTGGCCTTGAGCTCCTCGACTGTCGGCTTGTGCTCTGCGTCTGTCATCAGCGTCTCCTTTGATCTACTTTCGCCGGCACGCCGGACTTCACGTACTCACACCGACCTCGCGGGCGACCGGACCGGCCGTGACGCGGCTGCCGTGGGGCACGACCAGGAACTGCGCACTCGTACCATATCTCTCGAAGGCGGCCGCTACAGCGTCGTCGACGTTGGCGAAGGGCCGCATGCACATGCCGCGCACCACGTCGTCGGGAAACTCCGAGACGAGGAACACCTGGACGCGCGTGAGCAGCCCGGCGATCGCCGCCGCCTTGTGGCCACCCAGCACGAACTCGCGCTGGATGCGGTCGACCAGCACCTGGGGCTCGCCGTCCATGCCGCGCATCCACTCCTCGAAGGCCTTCTGCCCGAAGCCCTCGCGGCAGCGCGCCGCGAGCACGACGGCGCCGCCGTCGCGCACGGCCCCGCTCACGTTGTCGAGCGTCTTCTGGGCCTGATAGAGGTTGATGTCTTTGGGCATGCCGCCCGGCGAGGCTATGACGACGTCGGCGGGCGCCTCGACCCGCAGGTCGCTGCGTTCGTGGTAGACGCGCACGCCCTCGCGATGCGCCTGCAGGTAGTGGCCGGCCACGGCGTGCAGCACGCGTTTGTGCTCGTCGAGCACGACGTTGAAGATGAAGTCGATGCCGATCATGCCACCGGCCTCGTCGATGTCGTCGCGCACGGGGTTGCCCTGCAGCACGCCAGCGCGCGCGCCTGACTGGAGCATCATGGCGTGGTTATCGCGGATGGCGACATACGAGCACATGCCCGGCACTACGGCCTTGGCCCCGCCGGAAAAGCCGGCGAAGTAGTGGTACTCGATGTTGCCGGTGCAGATGCGCAGGTCGGCGTCGAGGTAGGCCTTGAAGACCTCGAGGCGCGTGCCGCGCGAGGTGGTGCCCACCGGCACGCACTCGGCGGCGTTCAAGTCGAGCAGGCGCACGCCGCTGGCCACGACCTCGGGGCCCACCAGGCGGGCCTGCTCTTCGGGGGTGTGCTTGCGGTGGCCGCCGAGCGCGAACAGGACGGAGATGTTCTGCGGCGGCAGCGCGGCGAGCTCGGCGAGCAGCGCCGGCAGGAACTTATATGACGGGCAAGGCCGCGTGACGTCGCTCACCACGATGACCGCCGACGTGGCGCTGGCGGCCAGCGCGCTCAGGCGCGGCGTGCCGATGGGCGCGGCCAGGGCGCGGGCGATCTCGGCCCGTTCGGCGGCCGCGTCGGGCGGCGCCTGGCCGCCTTGGGGCGGCCGCACGACGCCCAGCAGGTTGGCCTGGGGCAACGTGCAGGCAAGCTCGCCGTCGCCGTAGGGTATCGCGAGCTTCACGTCGGTCACAGGGTCACCCTCCGCTCGTTTCGTCACGTTCAGGCAAAGCGCACGGCGGAGTCTTTGAGCGCCTTGACGACGGGCAGCTCCTCACCGCTCAAGAACTTGACCATGCCGCCGCCCGCGGTGCAGACGTAGTCGAAGCTCGTGGTGAGCTCGTAGCGGTTCATGGCGGCGATGCTGTCGCCGCCGCCGAGGGCGGTATAGCCGTCGCACGCCGCCATGGCCTGCCACAGCGCCTTGGTGGCGTACTCGGTCTCGGGCTTTTCGAAGACGCCCGCGGGACCGTTGACGAACACGGTGCCGGCGCCTGCCAGGTACTCTTCGTAGACGGCGACCGTCTCGTGGCCCAGGTCGAGCAGCAGCTCGTCGATGGGCAGGTCGGCCACGGCGACCTCGCGGCGCACGCCGCCGCTCACATAGGCCAGGTCGCTGGGCAGCACGACCTTGTCGCCGTAGCGCGCCAGGATGTCCTTTGACTCCTCGATGAAGGCATCGAGGTGAGCCTCGCGCACGTACGAGGCCGAGGGCTCGCCCAGGTCGCAGCCGGCGGCCATGAGCATGACCTGGGCCACGAGGCCGCAGACCAGCACGGTGTCGACAGCGGCGTCGGCCAGGGCGGCGCTCATCATGGGGAACGCCTCCTGGATCTTGGCGCCGCCCAGCACGAACACGCAGGGCCGCGCGGGCTCCTCGCGCAAGTGGGCGAGAGCCGAGTACTCGCGCTCGAACAGCCGGCCCATGGCCGACGGCAGGAGCTGCTCGAAGCCCACCAGCGTGGGCTGCGAGCGGTGCAGCGCGGCAAAGGCGTCGCACACGTACAGGTCGCCGAGCGGCGCGAGCTTGCGCACCACCAGGGTCTTGGCTTGGGCCTCGGGTGAGAGCTTGAGCTTGGTCTCGAAGAGGGTCATCTCTTCGGAGACGAAGCGCACGTTGTCGAGCAGCAGGACCTCGCCGTCGGCGAGCCCCGCGATGGCGGCGCGAGCGGCCGGGCCGCAGACGTCGTCGACGAAGGCCACCGGCCGGCCGATGAGCTCGGCGAGCACGGGAGCGTGGGGCTCGGTCGAGGCGTAGTTGTGGTACTCGAGGTCGCCGCCCTGGTGAGCCAGCAGGACGACCCTGGCGCCCTTCTCGGCGAGCTCGCGCACCGTCGGGGCACAACCGCGCAGACGGGTCGTGTCGGCCAACTCGCCGCTCGCAGGATCGAGCGGCGAGTTGATGTCGACACGACACAACACGGTCTTGCCGGCGACTTCGAAGTCGTCGAGCGTGTTGATGTCGTACTTCATGGCAGCGTCAGGCGACGGGCGCGACGACCGGCGAGCCGGCGTGCATGCCGAGGTACTCGTTGGTCAGACCGACGGCCTCGAGGCGGTCGCTCTGCAGCGACAGGGCCGCACGGATGCCGTCGATGC
This sequence comes from uncultured Actinomycetes bacterium, assembly GCA_963753695.1. Lineage (GTDB taxonomy): Bacteria > Actinomycetota > Thermoleophilia > UBA2241 > UBA2241 > Bog-752. Next base: position 40,409 of record CAVWDG010000002.1, on the reverse strand, counting down.
TCTCGGGAATGACGACCGACTCCTGCGGGATGTTGATGGCGAACATGAACTCGCGGCCGCTCTTGGCGATGGTCTCGTCGAAGACGGCGATCTCGTACATGTCGGCACGCTTGCGGCCGAGGTCGCGGGCGTAGCGGAACAGCGAGGCGTTCGAGTTGAAGCCGTCGGCGATCTTGACGTTGCGGATGCGGGGATGGGCCTCGAAGAGCTCGAGCGCGCGTTCCTTGGAGATGTCGGCCTTGGTGGTGGCGCAGACGTTGATGATGTGGCCGTGCGTGGTGGGCACGTGCACGAGCAGGCCGGTCGCCTCGATATGCGGCATGATCGTCATGAGGTCGACGGCCTGATGGTTCGGCACGGGCTCGACCTGGGCGACGTCGACCAGACCACGGTGCGTGTCGCCGGGGTCGGCCACGCGGCGCACGATGGTCACGATGACGCGCTCGACGCCGACTTCGCGGTCGAGGCAGTCGACGGCGCGGATGAGGCCGGTGGTGTTGCAGCTCGTGAGCTTGAGGTAGTCCTTGCCCACGCCCTTCTCGTAGTTGGCGTAACCGTGGAAGAAGACGTCGACGATGTCGTTCTTCTCGCCGCCCTGGAAGATCGCCTTGACCCCGCGGGCCTGGTAGATCTCCTTGTTCTTGCGGCCGATGCCGCCGGGCGAGGAGTCGAGCACGATGTCGACCTCGCCGAGCAGGTCGTCGAGGGTGCCCGACACGGGAATGCCCAGGGCGTCGAAGGCGGCCTTCTGCTCGGCGGCCACGACGTACAGCTTGTACGGCATGCCCGACTCGTGCAGCGCGCGGATGGCGAGCGTCGGGGCGACGTCGACGACCCCGGCGAGCTCCATGTCCTTCTGCAGGGCGACACCGTCGGCCAAGCGCTGACCGATGACTCCGTAGCCCACGACTGCGACCTTCGGCTTGCTCATGACCTCAGCTCCTTTGATCTCTTCGGGTGACTGTAACGAGAGGGAGGGGCCGCCGGCATCGGCTTGCCGCCGACGCCGGCCGCGGCGGTGTCGCCGCCCCGCCCCCTCATCTTACGACGGATGGACTTCAGTAACCGAGCTGCTTCTCGACCACGGTGATCGACTCGTCGAGCACCTTGACGATGGTGTCGATCTGCTCGGTGGAGATGATGAACGGCGGCGCCACGGCGTGGCAGTTGCCGCCGCCCAGCAGGCGGATGAACACGCCTCGCTTGAAGGCTTCGTCGCGGATCTTCGCGGCGGCCCCCACGGCCGGCGGGAACCACTCCTTGGTGGCCTTGTCCTGCACGTACTCGATGCCGGCCACCAGGCCCACGCCGCGTACGTCGCCCACGATGGGGTGCTTGAGCAGGGTCTTCAGGCCCGCCTGCATGTAGGCGCCCACGTCGCGGCAGCGGTCGACCAGGTTCTCGCGCTCGACGATCTCGAGGTTGGCGATGCCGGCCGCGCAGCACAGCGGGTGGCCCATGTAGGTGGCGCCGCTCATGAATGCCTCGCCGGGACCGCCGAGGAAGGCGTCGAAGACGTGGTCTTTGGCGCCGACCGCGCCGAGGGGCAGGTAGCCCGACGAGAGCCCCTTGGCCATCGTGATGAGATCGGGATCGGAACCGAACTGCTCGAAGCCGAACCAGGTGCCGCTGCGGCCAAAGCCGGTGATGACCTCGTCGTTGATGACGAGCACTTCGCTTCCCTTGCAGATCTCGTTGACCATGGGCCAGTACTCAGGAGGCGGCGGAATGACGCCGCCGGTGCCGATCATGGTCTCGCCCAGCATGGTGCCGACGTTCTCGGCGCCGTAGAAGGCGATCTCCTGGGCGACCTGCGTGGCGCACTCCATCTTGCAGTCTTCGCCGTAGGTCTTGTTCCAGAAGCAACGGTAGCAGTAGGGCGCGCCGAGCTTGATGAAGCCGGGCAGCAGGGGCTCGAACTTGGCGCGGTTGACCGACAGACCCTGGGCGCTCGTGGCGGTCATCGTGGTGCCGTGGTAGGCGCGGTCGCGGAAGAGCACCATGAACTTGGTGCCCTTGCCCTTGTTGCGCCAGTACTGGCGCGCCATCTTGACGGCCGTCTCGACCGACTCGCCGCCGCCCAGCGTGAGGAACACGTGGTTCAGGTCGCCGGGCATGTGCGAGGCCACCTTGGCGGCGAGCTTGATGGCCGGCTCGTTGCCGATCTGGAAGATGTGGTAGATGGCGAGCTTCTCGGCCTGGGTCTGGATGGCGTCGAAGATCTCCTTGCGGCCGTGGCCCACGTTGACCGTCCACAGCGAGGCGAAGCCGTCGATGTAGGCGTTGCCCTCGGTGTCCCAGACGACGGCGCCTTCGGCGTGGTCCATGATGGTCGGCTTGAGGCCGCCCATCTGGGTGAACGGCGGCCACAGGTGGCCGAGAAAGTCGTCTTCGAGCTGGTTTACCTCGAGTGGTTCGAGCTGGTCCATGCGCTCCTCCTTGTGAAGCTCGCCCGCGCGGCGCACCCCTTTCGGGGGGCGCCGCGCACGCGTGACGGTTGCATCGGTCACCTGCCGGCCATCGGCCTCGCGGCCGCCCGGCGCGGCCTGCCTGCTTACCTGCCGAGCAGGGCGTCGATCTTCTTGACGCCGTCGGAGGCGTCTTCGGCGTAGGCGTCGGCGCCGATCTGGTCGGCCCAGCGCTGCGTGCAGGGGGCGCCGCCCACCACGGTCTTGAAGGGCAGGTTCTCGTCTTTGATCATCTTGATGACGCGGCGCTGCTCTTCCATGGTGGTGGTCAGCAGGGCGCTCATGCCGATGATGTCGGCGTGTAACTCCTTGGCCTTGGCGATGAAGGTCTCGGCCGGGGTGTCGCGGCCGCAGTCGGTGACCTCATAGCCGTGGGCCTTCAGGTAGGCGATGACGATCGCCTTGCCGATGTCGTGCACGTCGCCCTGTACGGTGCCCACGATCACGACGCCCTTCTTCTCGGCCTGGCCGCCTTCTAAGGCTGCGTTACAGACCTTCGTGGCTGCGTCCATGGCCTGCGCCGCCAGCATGAGCTCGGGCAGGAAGACCTCGCCGCCTTCGAAGGAGTCGCCGACCTGGGAGATGCCGACGACAAAACCCTGGTTGATGATGTCGCCGGGGGCGATGCCGGCGGCCAGGGCGCGGGTGGCCACGTCGTGGGCGGCCGCCGCGTCGTAGTTGACGATCGAATCGATCGCCTCTTGGATGAGCTCGTCTCGGTTGGCCGTCATGTGCGCTCCTTGCTTATTGGACCAGCTGCTTGGCGAGGTCGACGGCGGCGGCGGCGTTGGTGCCGTAGCCGTCGGCGCCGATGGCATCGACGAACGCCTGGGTGACCGGGGCGCCGCCGCAGACGACCTTCACGCCGTCGCGCAGACCCTCGGCGATGAGCAGCTTGACCGTGTCGCCCATCTTCGGGATGGTCGTGGTGAGCAGCCCGCTCATGCCGAGCAGCTCGGGCTTGTTCTCTTTGACGGCGGCCACGAACTGCGCCGGCGTGATGCCGGTGCCCAGGTTGATCACGACAAAGCCCGCGCCTTCGAGCATCATGGCGACGAGGTTCTTGCCGATGTCGTGCACGTCGCCCTCGACGGTGCCGATGACGATGGTGCCGAGGTTGCCCGAGTCGCCTTCGGCGAGACGGGGCTTGAGGAGCTCGAGGGCGCCCTGCATGGTGCGCGCGCTGAGCAGCACCTCGGGAATGAAGCAGTCGCCTTCGCGCATGCGCTTGCCGACGATGTCCATGCCGGGCAGCAGGCCGGCGTCCAGGATGTCGCGGGCGCTGACGCCGTCGTCGAGCAGCCGCTGGGCGAGCTCGCGAGCCCGGTCGCCGTCGCCGGCGATGATCGCTTCTTGAAGCAGTTGATAACTGTCTGCCATGGTGGTCGTCCTCTCAGTCAACTGTCGCGCGGTCTCCGGCCTGGCCTAAAAGGCGACCTGGGCCGGTTCGATGCCGAGCTCTTTCTCGGTGGTCTCGACGATGTCGCGCAGCGCCGCCAGCACCTCGGCCGACAGCGGCTCGGGCGTGTAGCTGGCGAGCAGCCTACGGGCCTCGTCCGTGGCCCTCTGGTGAAGGTCGGTGCTGCCGCTCGCCGCCCACTCCTCGCGCACGCGGCGGTCGATGAGCTTGGGCTTGGACTGGGCGCGCATGTACTTGTAGGTGCTGTCGAGGCTCAGGAAGTCGCCGCTCGACCCCACCGCGTGGATGTCGTCGGTCATGAGCAGCTCGTCGGTCACCGGGATGCCGCCGATGGTGAACTTGATCAGCCGCGCGAACTCACAATCCATGAGCAGCTGACCGTAATCGAAAGTGACGCCCGACTCGAGCATCCCCAGGCCATAGATCAGGTTGGCCCCTGCCAACGCTGGGAGTAAGCCTGTGAGAGTCTTCTCGTGACCGGACTGCGCGTCACCGAGTTTGGCGTCGCCCTACGCACCAGCCACCCAACTGGGCAGCAGGTAGAAGCGCGCCATCTGGGCCACGGCGGCGTTGATCAGCCCGCACTCGGGGCTGCCCACCGACGCCGACGCCAGGCGCAGGTCCATGGCCGTGGTCGAGCTGCCGTAGACCACCGGAGCGCCGCGCTTGGTGAGCTGCGCCAGCGTGATGCCGGCGAGCACCTCGGCGTTGTGGGTGACGAGCGTGCCCGACAGCGAGACCGGCGACGAGGCGCCGGCCATCGCCATGCTGAGCACATTGACCGTGGCCCCGGCGCGCGCCGAGCCCATGATGATCTCGCAGCAATCCTGCACGAGCTTGAGCGGGCTCACCGGGCAGGTGATGAACGACACCAGCGGCCGGCGACGCAGCGCGTCGGCCCCGCCCACGACGGCCGCCGCCATCTCAAGGATCTTCTTGAGCAGGCGGCCGTTGATGGGCCCGATGAAGACGTGCTTGGTGGTGTTCGAGAGGATCGCCTCGGCGTTGTGTAGCGGCACCGCGTCTTGCGGCACGTCGTGGGCGCCGAGCGGGCGTTCCACGACATCGATCTCGGGCAGGGCGTCGATCAGGCGGGTGGCGTCGCCGACGTCGCGCTTGGTGGGCTCGCGCAGCTCGCCCGTCTCCATGTCGGTGACCTTGATGCCCTCGCCGAAGTTGGTAAAGCCGACGCGACCCGGCTCGAGCACCACGTCGGAGTCGGGCGTGCGGCCGCACAGGGTGATGGTCGGCGGCGCGCAGCGGATGGCGTCTTCGACCACGTGCGCGGGTATGCGCACGATCCTCTCGGCGCGGTCGACTTCGGCGCCGCCCGCGGCGAACAGGTCGAGGGCTTCGTCGTCTTCGACCCAGACGCCGGTGCGCTGCAGCACCTCGAGGGTCGAGAGGTGGATGTCTCTGAGCTCATCGTCGGTGAAGACGTTGAGGCTCAGCCCGCCGGACCCACGATGCCCGGCGTGGGCGTTCCTCTTCATGGCGACCTCCTCAGGGGCCTTCGCAACTTAGCGCCGTCCTGCCTGCTCGAGCGCGGGGTCGCGCACCAGACCGGTCTTGCGCATGAGCCGCTCGACCGCAGTTGATCTTGATGTCGAGGAGCTCGGCGATCCTTGTCCTTGGCTGCGATGTCCCTTGGCGACACCCGGCACGCCGGTGACGGTACCGATGTCGAGCTCTTCACGCAGGTGCGCATGATGAGTCGGGTCGGACAGGTCGAGCGGCGTGACGTGAAGCTTGTCGGCCACGTACCTCTTGGCTTCTGTGTTCCTCATCTTCTGCAGTTGCATACGGGCTACCAGATCTCCAGCAGTCCTGATGCCACCGATCGACGAGGCCAACAAATGCGCCATGTGCATGCCGGTGGATCGCCTGTACCCACCTATAACCCGTCGCGCTTCGCCGATCTCGACCATGGCGGCACTGCAGCGCGTGACGGTGTCGACCGGCGGGTGTCTCGAACATCGGCACGCCGCCGACGCCCTTGCCCACGTTGGCGTGCATCGGGGATCGTGGCGATCCGCGGTGCAGGCCTTGACGAAGGTCACGGCACGCGACACGTTCCAGGCGTCGACTCTTCGAGTTGGTGTTGACGACGGGGCCGAAGATGGCGGCGCCGGCCTTTTCGAGAGCTTCGAGCTGCTGATGCGGCCACAGGCCGGCAAGGCGCGTGCCCTCGTACTCGAGCTCGCCGTGGAAGCCCAGCACGATCTCGGCGGACATGCCGATCTCGACCGCCATGTCGGTGATCTTGGCGATGTGCTCGCGTCGTCTGCAGGAGGCCAGGAACTCGGCGTCACCGGTGGAGGCGACGGTGTCGTAGTCGATGCCGTCGGCGGCCATCTCGACCATGCATTCGCTCACCAGATGCAGTCTTCCTGGCAGGCCTGAGGGCTTCTTCCTGCGTGTCTGCGGGCCTCGTCGATCTTGCCCGTCGGCAGCAGGTCGGAGGGGTTGGGAAGGCGCCGTCGGGCCGGTAGTAGAGGCCCAGGTTTGGCATGAAGCCGTACAGGAGCGGGAAGATCGTGGTCTCCTGCAGGAGCTCCATGTGCAGCTGCTCGACCGTCTTCAGAAACGCTGCGGGCTTCACGGAGTAGTCGGTGTGCGACGACCTCCATCGAGTCGAAGCCAAGCATCGATCTCGAACAGCCGGACGCCGACCTCGCGGCCGACCGGCGCGCACGACGCCGCTCGACATGCGCGACGAGTACAGGGCATTGACGACCCGTCCTTCGTCATTACGGCCTCGTGGCCACGCTCGACTCCCCAGATGCGGCTGGGACACACGAACATGTCTAAGAGGTAATCGAGCTCGTTCTCGGTGAGCGCGGGGATCTTGCCCTTCTTGGCGGCCGTCTCAGTGCCCTCCTGAGCTCGTGACGCAGCTCGTCACGCGTCATCTCGACCGAAGCTCCGTCGCCCATGCGTGTCGTGATCTTGCTCACAACTTTCGCCACCTCCTTACGTACGTTCGGCGCGGGAGCGCGTTTGCGGTCTCTTTATGCCTCTGTGCATCCTTCTGTGGCGCTCCGGGCCTAGTCGCCCGGAAGCGGCGTGGATGCTATCCCACCCAGGTGGATAACACAACGTGACGCCGTGCGCTAGCCTCAGGGAGTCTCGTGCCCCTGCCGGGCGAGCTTCGCGAGCTGGTCCATGGAGTTGCGCAGGAGCAGCTCGAGCGCCGCCAGCGGGCGCTTGAGATCGAAGTGCTCGGGGTCGAGGCCGGCCTGTATGGAGAGCCCGTCGGGAATGGCTGCGATGAGCTCGGCCAGGCCCATGAGGATCTCGTGCTCGTCGTTGGCGGCGCCGTCGAGGGCCAGGCCGAGCCACTCGAGGTTCTGCCGGTACCACCAGCGGTAGAGCTCGAACATGCGCTCGCGCAGGTCGTCGTCGCGAAAGGCGTGCGGGAGTATGTCGAAGAAGCCGCGAAACGAGTCGGCCCCGGCGATCATGCCCTCGATGCCCACCATGGCGGCGTGCAGGCGGTCGTCTTCGTTCACGGTGCGCAGGTCGGCCGCCAGCCGCAGGCACTCGTCGTGGATCAGGGCGTCGACCACGGCCGCCACAAGGCCGGCCTTGTTGCCGAAGTTGTAGCGGATCGAGGCCTTGTTGACGCTCGCCTCGGCAGCCACGTTCTCGAGCGTGAGCGCGGCGTAGCCGCGCTCGGCGAGCAGCCGCGAGGCCGCCGCCAGGATCTTCTGCGCCGTCTCGGGGATGGTGGACAGAGGGTCTTCGAACGGCACCCAGGCGCTGCGCCTCTGCACTGTCCGCCCCTTGCCCACGATCTCGGTCACCGGTCCCCGATCGACGACCGCGCCTTCGCGTTATGCATGGCTGCCCGTCCTCTCCACATCGCAGATCGCCCGCAGGGCGCTCAGCTGGTCGTCGCTCAGGTGGGAGCCGCGCTCCGCCCGGGCGGCGAGGGTGTCTTCGACGATGCCGACGGCCACATCGAGCTCGGTCGCGCCCTGAGCCTGCCAGGCGTCGTAGGGCAGGCGCGAGGCGATGCGCGGCAGGAAGTGCTCGCCGGCCCTGATGCGCTGCCGGGTCTCCTTTTCGCGCAGGAAGTTGCCGCCGATGCCGACTCGCTCTATTGTCTCGCGGGCCATGGTCTGCGGCGAGAATTCGACCGTGCCGAGCAGGCGGCGGATCATGCCCGCGATCTCGCCGTCGACCACGATCTGCGGCAGGGAGAGCGTGTTGACAGAGTCGATCAGCCCCATGCCGCCGCTCAACAGGTCGCACCCGGCGCCGACGGTGACGATGCCCTTGAGCGCCTTTTCGAAGCCGTCCTGCAAGCCGAGGTGCTTGGCGTCGGTGCCCAGGCCGGGGGTGATGACCGGCAGGCCGAGCGAGTGCAGCACCTCGGTGAAGGCGGCGTTCATGAGGCCGCCTTCGACGGCGCCGTAGCAGATGCTCGTGGAGCGCATGTCGAGCACGGTGCCGGAGGGACCGCAGATCAGCCGGGCTCCCGGGCTCAGGATCTGCATGGCCGAGACCGCGCCGAGCAGCTCGGCCACGCCCTGCACGACCACGCCGGCCAGCGTGACCGGCGCCGTGGCGCCGGAGATCGGCACCGTGAAGATCTCGATCGGCGTGCCGTAGTCGGCGAGGCTCGCGTGAAAGTCGAGCAGATGGCCGTCGATCGACAGCGGCGAAGCGACCGTGAAGAGCGTGCTGATGCGAGGCCGCAGGCGGAACGCTTCGTGGCGGCCGCAGAGCACCTCGACGATCTCGAGGACGGGCTCGATCGCGCTGGGGCAGTCGACGAAGGTCACGTGCTTGTCGGTCTCGGAAAGCACGGTGTAGTAGGCGAGCTTCTCGCGGCGCTCGAGCGGCACGTCGTTGGCGGTCACGATCGTCCACTGCACGTCGAGCTCGGGTGTCTCGTCGAGCATGATGGTCGCGCTGCGCAGGTCTTCGAGCGTGGAGGCGCGATGCTCACCGGTGCGGTGGTCGAGCGTCAGCGCCGCGCAGCCCGACGAAGAGAAGCGCGACGGCGCGCCGTCGGCCAGCACGACGTCGTTGACCGGCGCGGCGCCGGCCATGACGATCTCGCGCGGACACTGGCGACGCAGCTTGTCGACGAGCGCGGCCGGGAACTTCACCACGCCCGACGCGTCGTCGACGACGGCCCCCGCATCGCGCATCTCGCCGAGGCGGCGCGATCCGGCCATGCGCAGCCCGACGCGCTCGAGCAAGACCAGCGCCTCGTCGTACACGAGGGCCTTCTCAGTGTCGCTCAGCCATGTGGTGCGGGCTTGCATGGGCTTCCTCCGTCGCTGCTCGATTACGTGAAAGGCTACCAGTCGCCTTGGGTGTCAGTCGTGCGCCGGGATCACCGGCAAGGTGAGATGGGACGGGTGCCGCGCGTCGTGGTACACGGTCTGACCGGCCGTCGCACGCTGCGTATCGAGGCCCGGCGTGCGACCGCTGTTGAGGTTGCGGTCGAAGCGTCCGAAGTTGCTGCTCGAGACCTCGAGCCGCACGCTGTGCCCGGCGGCGAACAGATGGCCGGTGGCGCTCATCTCGATGGGCAGTACGCGCACCAGGTCGGCGTCGGCCAGCGGCGCCTCGGAGGCGCCGGGCAGCGCCGCGAGGCGCACGATGCCCTCTTGCACGAACTGCGCGTGGCCGTCGGGGAACACGTCGATCAGGGCGGCCGTAAAGTCGGTGTCTGGCGCCGTCGTCGAGGCGTAGAGCGTGGCCGACAGCGGGCCGACGACCTCGAGGTCGGCGGCAAGCGGCGCCGTCGTGTAGAGAAGCACGTCGCGGCGGCCCTCGAGCGGGCGCCGGTCGAAAAGCTCGCCGGCGAGGTCCCAGAGGCTGCGGCCGAGCCAGCCGGCGACCGGGTCGTCGGGGTCGTAGACGAAGCGGTCGGGAGTCTCGTCGCCGGGCGCCTCCGGGCTGAGCACGCCGCCCGCGGCCGCGCCGGCGCCGCCCCGGCTGTGCAGGTGGAACCGCGTGAACTGCGTGCCGGGCAGGGGCCAGGAGTCGGCCGTGCGCCAGCGCCCGGCGCCCACCACGAACACGCGGACCGCGGGATCGTGGTCGGCGCCGTTCGGCGCGCCCTGCAGAAACCGGTCGACGAAGCGCTGCACCAGGTCGAACGACCAGGTGTCGCGCCCCACGTCGATGCGCCCCACGCGGCCGCTCGTCGTGGGCGTGAGGGCGTGGTCGATAGGACCGATCACGAGCTGCTGCATGCCGGCGGCTCGGTTCGCGTCGCTCTGCGCTCCGGCCGCGGCCGCGCGCGCCGCGCCCGCCGGCGCGGCGTGAGCCGCAGCCGCGCGCCAGCCGTGAAGCGAGCCGTCGAGCAGCACGTCGTACCAGCCGCTCCAGTGCAATCCGGGCACCGCGACGCCGCCGCCCGTCAGGTCGCGGCGCTCCCACCACGAATCTTTGCGGGGGTGGCCGACGAAGCCGCGAAACGTCGCGCTGTCGGCGCCGGCGGCCCGCGCCGCGTCGGCCAGGGGCAGGTGCCAGGGATCGAACCGGTACGGGTTGCGCTGCGTGCGCGTCTCCATCTCGTAGGCCCACTCGCCCCAGGTCATGAGCGCGAAGGCGCCGCCCGGGTAGACCGCGCGGTAGAGGTCGGGGGCGGTGTCGCCCGGCGCCACGCAGCGCAGGTTGGGGTGGCCCGACCCGGCCACCGCCCACTGCGTGAGCCCGTAATACGACTCGCCCACCATGCCGATGTCGCCGTTGCACCACGGCCGGCCGGCGACCCAGTCGAGGGTGTCCCAGCCGTCGGCGGCTTCGCCGACGACGGGCTCCCAGGCGCCCTGAGAGCCGTACTTGCCGCGCACGTCCTGGACCACGCAGACGTAGCCCTTGCGGGCCCAGTACCTGCCGCGCGCCTGCATGCAGGGGTGGTCGTCTTTGCCGTAGGGCTGGCGGATGAGAACCGCGGGCAGGGGCTGCGCCGCGCCCGCCGGGTGGAACACGTGCGTCGACAGCGTGACGCCGTCGCGCATGGGCACGCGCAGGTCGCGCTCGAGGCGCACGGCAGAGTAGCGATCGGGAGTGTGAGTCGGCGTGGCGGCGCGCGGCGTCACGAAGCGGCGCCGCCACGGCGCGCTCAGGCGCTGGCCCGTCCAGGCGAGCTCGCCGGCCGCACGCCGGCGCGCCCGCGCGGCAGCCGTGCCGCGGGCGCTCGCGCGGGCGCCCGTCTGGTTCGAAACGTCGTCGACGCTCGAGTACGTGGGCGCTGCGGCCGGCGGGACGGTCATGCTCAGCCGGCGGCTTCGCGGGGCCCGAGGCGTAGCGAGAACAGCACGACGTCGTCGCCGGTGCCGTGCACGTCGCGGGTGATGGGCACGCCGTCGACCACGTCGTCGCCGTCTTCGAAGGCAAAGCCGAGGCGGCCGTGAAAGGCGATCGACTGCGCGTTGAAGGCACCGGTCTCGGCTTCGATCACCGTCGCGCCGCGCTCGCCGGCGAGCACGAAGAAGCGCTCGTACAGCTCGCGGCCGAGCCCAAGGCGGCGGTAGTCGGGGTGCACGCCCATGAAGTGCACGTAGGCGCTGCCGGGGTGACGCTGCGAGAGCATACCCACGAGGAACGCCACGAGCTCGCCGTCGTCTTCGACCACGAGACAGGTGTCGCCGAAGTGCTCGAGGAACAGGGGATGCACGAAATGCCGCAGGTGGCGGGCCCACCAGGCGTCGATGGCGGCGGCGATGGCGGCGGCGTCGCGAGGCCCGGCCGAGCGGAACTCAAGCCTCTCCCCCACGCCGTGCCGCCCCCCCTCGGTCACCTTGGACAAGCCGGCTCCCTCACTTGTCGAGCGTCAGCGCGGCCGGCGCCGGGCGCGGCGTGACGCCGCGCTGCGGCGGCGATACTGTCGCACCGGCGCGAGCGGCCGCGGCGGCGGCCTTGACGGGCGCCACGGGCTCGACGCCCACGTCTTCGCCCTCCCAGTTGTAGAAGAACTTCTCGGTGCGCAGCACGTGCCAGGTCTCGGTGTAGCTGATGCCGTCGATCTGCTCGAGATCTTCGTTTAGGAACTTGAAGACGCCCTCGGTGTCGGGCAGGAAGGCCTCGATCATGATGTCGAAGCTGCCGGCAAGGTAAGCCAGGTAGGCGACGTTCTCCATGGCCGCCAGCTTGCGGCCGACCTCTTTGACCCGGCCCCGCACCACCCGCACGCCGATCATGGCGTCGATCGGAAAGCCGATGGGCGCCGGGTTGATGCGCGCCATGGTGACGATCGCCCCGACATGCACCAATCGGTCGACGCGTTTGCGGACCGTAGGTTCAGAAACGCCAACCGTGCGCGCGATCTGAGCGTACGCGAGGCGGCCATCGTGGCGCAGCAGCTTCACGATCCGTCGATCGAGGTCGTCGAGCTCGACCGTGCCGTGCGGCATGGAACCTTGGCGAACGACGGCTTGAGTTTCTGGATGCTTATCGTTTTTGCCTTTCATAATCAGGAAGTATAGCGATTCGGCCATTCCCGTTCAATAATGCGTCTGACGACGACATCTTCACCGTTGCATACGGTTCTTGCCATAACCACTAGGTGTTGGTCGGGATTCGGGGCTTGTTCTTCTTGACCTCGTCTACGTATGCGAAGACTAGCTATGATTCCGTCGCACCCTGCTTGCCACTACTTCGGCAGGATGCTAAGGTTTGGCCGCTCGTCTCTTGACAAAAAGGTGGGACGTCGACGATAGTGCGTTCCATGACGGCTACCCACCCGGGTGGATAGTATCGCACTTCACAGAGCCGTGCGATCACCTTGGAGCGTGGATCGTCACCGCAAGAACTGGCTAGGGGGGTGGACTCTCGCTTTCTGACTTCCGAGCTTGTCGGACGCCGCGCAACCATCCCGGCGGGTCCGATGTGACGGACATCCCGGCGACTTCTGCCGCGCACGCGGCAGTCCAGCCTAGAGGACAATCACCAGAATGGGGGACGTTATCGTGAGTGATCAGGAAGGCAAGGCGGGGTTCGACCTCAGTAAGATCGACGAAGTCATCAACTCGCACAAGTACACGCGCCGCACCGTGCTCAAGGGCGCCGCGGCAGCGGGCGCGCTCGCGGCAGTCGGTCCGGTCCTTTCCGCTTGCGGCAGCTCGGGCAGCAGCTCGTCGTCTTCGCCGTCGGCGGCAGCCGGCCCCAAAAAGGGCGGCCACATTCGCTCGGGCATCGGCGGCGGCTCCGCCAAAGACACGCTCGACGCGCATCTGCCCACCAGCGAAGTGCAGATCGGCACGCAGTGGCAGATGTACGACGCTCTGCTTGGCTGGGACCAGGCCCACAAGCTCGTCATGCTGCTCGCCGAGTCCTACACGCCCAACTCCGACGGCACGCAGCACACCGTCAAGCTCAAGTCGGGCCTCACGTTCCACAACGGCAAGGCGGTCACGGCCGACGACGTCGTCTACAGCTTCCAGCGCATCCTTAACCCCAAGACGGCCGCCATCGGCAGCTCCACGCTCGTCGGCCTCAAGGCGAGCGGCATCAAGAAGGTCGACAACCTCACCGTCACCTTCGTGCTCGACCAGCCGAACGTCATCTTCTACGAGGCGCTGGCCTACTATCCCAACGCCATCGTGCCGGTCGGCTACGACCCCAAGGGCATGACGGGCGCCATCGGCACCGGCCCCTGGAAGGTCACCGGCTTCCAGCCCGGCCAGCAGACCGAGTTCGCGGCCAACACCAGCTACTGGGGCACCGGCCCGTACGCCGACCAGCTCACCATGATCGAGTTCGCCGACCCCACCGCCAAGCTGAACGCGCTGCTGGGCGGCACGGTCGACCACATCACGCTGCTCGAAAGCGCGCAGGCCAGTATCATCCAGAGCAACCCGGCCATGCAGCTCCTTCAGGCCAAGTCGGGCGCCTGGGACCCCTTCACCATGCGCATCGACCAGAAGCCCTTCAACGACGTGCGCGTGCGTCAGGCCTTCCGCCTCATCGTCGATCGCCCGCAGATGATCGCGCAGGCCAAGGGCGGCTATGCCTGGGTCGGTAACGACATGTACGCGCCGTTCGACCCCGGCTACCCCAAAGACGTGCCGCAGCGCACCCAGGACATCGCCCAGGCCAAGTCGCTGCTCGCCGCGGCCGGCTACGGCAGCGGTCTCACGGTGCAGCTGACCACCTCGACCGCTGTCGGCGCCGCCGACGTCGCGGCCGCCCAGGTGTTCGCCCAGCAGGCCAAGGCAGCCGGCGTCACGGTCAACGTCAACAAGGTCGACCCGAGCGTCTTCTACGGCAACGACTACCTCAAGTGGACCTTCGCGCAGGACTTCTGGGCGACCCGCAACTATCTGCCTCAGGTCCAGAACGGCACCGCTCCGAACGCGCCGTTCAACGAGACCCACTGGAAGGACGCCCAGTGGCAGGCCCTCATCAATCAGGCCTTCAAGACGGTCGACGCGACCAAGCGCAACGAGCTCGTCTCCGAGGCCTCGAAGATCGAGTACCAGCGCGGCGGCAACATCATCTGGTCGTTCAACATCTCACTCGACGCCCACAGCAAGAAGCTGCAGGGCGTGCTCGAAGACAACTGGGGCGCCAACTCCGCCTGCCGTTGCCGTTACAACCTCATGTACTTCGCCTGATACACCTCAGGTCCGTTTCTGAGCGGGACCGGCGCACCATCGTGAGCGCCGGTCCCGCCCACACTCTCATGGAGGTGGGTGCGAGTTGCCACCGCTGCTGAAGATCATCATCCGCCGCCTGGCGCTCGGGGTCCTGACGCTGTTCCTCGTTTCGCTCCTCGTGTTCGCCGCCACGCAGGCGCTGCCCGGCGATACGGCTCGCGCCATCCTCGGCCGCGACGCGACCCCCGCGCGTCTGGCCACTGTGCGTCAGCAGCTCGGCCTCGACCGGCCCGCGGTGGTCCAGTACGGCTCCTGGCTCAAGGGCGTGGCCACCGGCAACATGGGCAAGTCGCTGGTCGCCCAGGAGCCGGTGACCAAGCTCCTCGGCGACCGGGTCCGCAACTCGGCCATCCTCGTGTTGATTGCCGCCCTCGTCAGCATCCCGTTGTCCATCGTGATCGGCAGCTTGAGCGGTCTGCTACGGGACCGCTGGTTTGACTCGTCGACCTCGCTCGGCACGCTCGGCCTCGCCGCGTTGCCCGAGTTCGTCATAGGTCTGCTGCTCATCATGCTGCTGGCCACCCCGATCTTCCACATCTTGCCGGCGGTGTCGTACGTCAACCCCGACGTGTCGTTGTGGGACCAGCTCAACATCCTCATCCTTCCAGCCGCCACGCTGGTGCTTGCCGTCTCGCCGTACATGGTCCGCATCTTGCGCGCCTCCATGGTCGAGGTGCTCGAGAGCGAGTACGTGCAGATGGCGCGCCTCAAGGGCATGCCCGAGCGCATCGTGCTGCGCCGCCACGCGCTACCCAACGCGGTGATCCCGGCCATCCAGGTGATCGCCCTCAACCTGGCCTGGCTTGCCGGAGGCATCGTCGTAGTGGAGTACGTGTTCAACTACCCGGGCATCGGCTCGGGTCTGATCGACGCAGTCAACAACCGCGACGTGCCCGTCATCCAGGCGATCGTGCTGCTCATCGCCGCCCTCTACGTGGGCTTCAACCTTCTGGCGGACATCCTCCAGGTACTCATCAGCCCCCGTCAAAGGACAGGTCTGCAATGAGCGACAACCTGATCCCCGTGGGCGGAGCGCCCGTCAGCGACCTCGACCTCGGCCCCGACGCAGGGCTCACCGAACCGCTCGAGCCGGGCCTTGGGCACGACCTGGGCAGCGCACCGGCACGCACCAAGCGCCGCCGTCGCGAGTGGGTGCAGCTCCTGATCGACGCCGTCCATTACCGGCGCACGCAGATCGGCCTCGCCCTCTTTGCCTTCATCCTGGCGATCGTGCTGTTCGGGCCCTACGTCGCCCCTCACTCGCCCTACCAGTTCGTCGTCAGGCCGTTCGCCCACCCGTCGTCGACCGCCTGGTTCGGCGGCGACACGCTGGGACGCGACGTGTTCAGCCGCGTGCTCTACGGCGGGCGCTCGGTGCTCGGCCTCGCCATTCTCGCCACCGCGATCGGACTGACGCTGGGCGTGTCGCTCGGCCTGCTGGCCGGTTATGCGCGGCCCGCCATCGACGACGTGGTCATGCGTCTGCTCGACGTGCTGCTCGCCTTCCCGCAGATCGTGTTCGTGCTGCTGATGGTCTCCGTGCTGGGGCCGCGGCTCTGGCTGATCGTGCTCACCGTCGGGCTCTCGCACGCCCCGCGCGTGGCCCGCGTGGCACGCGGCGCCACGCTCGAGATCAAGGAGCGCGACTTCATCAAGGCAGCTGAGTCGCTCGGCGTGGCGCGTATCAAGATCGCCTTTGCCGAGATCCTGCCGAACATCTCGAGCCCGCTGCTCGTCGAGTTCGGTCTGCGCCTCACCTACTCGGTGGGCCTGATCGCCGGCCTCTCCTTCCTGGGCTTCGGCATGCAGCCGCCGTCGCCCGACTGGGGTCTCATGATCAACGAGAACCGCCTCGGTCTGTCCATCCAGCCCTATTCGATCTTCATTCCAGTTGCGCTCATCGCGATCCTCACGATCGGCGTCAACCTGGCCACCGACGGCCTGTCACGCGCCATGATCGGCATCGAGCGCGACACGGGGGCATCATGAGCCGCATCATCCTGACCGTGAAAGACCTCGAGATCGCCCTCGACCCTTCGGGCGTCGAGATCGACCACGAGGTCAACTTCGAGCTCGTCGAAGGCGAAGTCCTCGGCCTGGTCGGCGAGTCCGCCTCGGGCAAGACCACGGCGGCCACCTCGCTGCTCAACTTTCAGCGCCGCGGCGCCGCCATCACGGGCGGCTCCATCACGATCGACGACCGCGACCTGCTGACGCTCGGTTCGAGCCAGCTGCGCCAGCTGCGCGGCGGCGTCATCAGCTACGTGCCGCAAGACCCCGGCTCGGCCCTCAACCCCGCCCTGCGCATAGGCCTGCAGCTGCGCGAGATCCTCGAAGTGCACGGGTTCGGCAAGTCGAACGCCGACCGCGAGGCGCGCATCGCCGAGATGATGGACGAGGTCGTGCTGCCCTCGACCAAGGAGTTCCTGCGGCGTTACCCGCATCAGCTCTCCGGCGGCCAGCAGCAGCGCGTGGCGCTGGCCATGGCTTTTGCCTGCCGGCCCAAGATCATCGTGCTCGACGAGCCCACCACAGGCCTCGACGTCACCACCCAGGCCCACGTGCTCGACACCATCCGCGACCTCACCCGGGCCCACAAGGCGGCGGCCGTCTACGTGACCCACGACCTCGCGGTGGTGGCCACGCTGGCCGACCGCATCGCCGTCATGTACGCCGGGCGCCTGGTCGAGATCGGCCCCAGCAACGAGCTCTTCGACGGCGCCAGCCACCCCTACACGCGGCGCCTGTTGCACGCCATCCCCGTGCTCACCGGCCGCCGCACGCTCGAAGGCATCCCCGGCTTCGCGCCGCGCCCCGGGCGCCGTCCGCCGGGCTGCTCGTTCACGCCGCGCTGCGCCTACGCCGTCGATAAATGTTCGGCCGCCATGCCGCCCGAAGTCGTCGTCGGCGAGATGCACCGCGTGCGCTGCTGGCGCCACGAAGAGGTGCGCGCCCAGGCCCCGGCCCTGGCCAAAGAAGACTCGAGCAAGCCCGAGAGCGCCGGCCAAGAGGGCCTGGTCACCGTCCAGGGTCTGACCGCCTGGTACGGCTCCATGGAGATCCTGCACGACATCGACATCACGCTGCGCCCGCACGAGTGCCTGGCGCTGGTCGGCGAGTCGGGCAGCGGCAAGACCACCCTCGCGCGCTGCATCGCCGGTCTGCACCCCTTCAAGATCCAGGGCGCGATCGACTTCAAGGGCAAGCCCCTGCCGCGCCTGGCGCGCAGCCGTCCGCGCGCCGTGCGAGGCGCCATCCAGTACGTCTTCCAGAACCCGTACAGCTCGCTGAACCCGCGCAAGACGATCGCCCAGATCCTCTCGCAGCCGCTCGAGATGTTCTTCGAGTTCAACACCTTCGAATACTCGAGCAACCGCGAAGAACGAGAGAAGCGCCTGCAGAAGGTGCTCGAACTCGTCTCGCTCGACGAGACGCTGCTGGGGCGCTACCCCGACCAGCTCTCGGGCGGCGAACGCCAGCGCGTGGCTATCGCCCGGGCGCTCGCGGCCGACCCCACCGTGCTGGTGTGCGACGAGATCACGTCGTGGCTCGACGTGTCGGTGCAGGCCTCGATCGTCGAGTTGCTGGTGCGCCTGCAGCGCGAGATCGGCCTGTGCATGCTGTTCGTCACCCACAACCTGGCACTCATTCGCAGCATCGCCTACGACGTCGCCGTCATGAGCGAGGGGCGCATCGTCGAATACGGCCCCACCGACGACGTGCTGGCCAACCCGCAGGCCGAGTACACCAAGAAGCTGCTCGCCGACACGCCGACGATCGAGTCGCGAGCGCTCAAGGCCTGACGGACCCGCGCGATCGCCCGGCGATCGCCGCACGCGAGAACGTTCCAAAGAGAGGGCGCGCCGCAAGGCGCGCCCTCTCTTTGGATCTGGTGAGCCGTACCGAAGGCGATGCGGACGACTGGCTCAAGGCAGGGCCGTGCGCACGACCGGCTCAAGGCCGGGCGATGCGCTACGACGGCCGCCCGGCGCCTCAGCGGCCGGGCACGGCCTTGGTGGTGCGCTGCAGGATCTCGGCGACCTCGGGGCGTGTGAACCACTCCGGCAGCTTGACGCCCTTGGCGAGGTAGTCCTCGCGCACCTGCGTGCCCGAGATGGAGCACACCCGGGCGCCGGGCGGCGACCTGGCCGGCCTCTTCGTAGCGGTCTTCGTCGGCCAGGTAGACGAGCTCTTCGAACTCGATCGGCTGCACGCCGATCTCGGCGGCGTACTTGGTCGCCATGATCTGCGCGTCGTAGGGGCCGTAGAAGGGCGCGCCGTGCGAGTCTTTGCCGGGGCCGGCGTGGTCGCGGCCCACGATGAGGTGCGAGGCGCCGTAGTTGCGACGGATGATGGCGTGCCACACGGCCTCTCGCGGACCGGCGAAGCGCATGGCCAGCGGCATGAGTGAGAGCAGCGTGGTGGCCGGGTCGTAGTAGTTGCGCACCAGCACCTCGTAGGCTTCGACGCGCAGGGCATGGTGCACGTCTTCGGGCCTCGTCACCCCGACAGCGGGATGGATGAGCAGCGAGCCGCCCACGGCGCGCGCGGCGCGCTTGGTGAGCTCTTCGTGGATGCGGTGCATCGGGTTGCGCGTCTGAAAGGCGACCACGTTGCTGTGGCCGAGCGCCTCGAGGCGCACGCGCGTCTGGGCGGGAGTGAGACAGAGCGGACCGTGCAGGCGATGGCGCGGCAGGTCGAGCACGCGCGGCCGGCCGGCGAGGTAGTGCGTGGGCCAGCCGGCCGATTCGGCGACCAGCGGGTGGGCCGAGTCGGTGGCGCCCAGCACCGCGCGCATCTCGCGCAGCGAGTCGTGCGGGTAGATCTCGTCGACTTCGAGCACGGCCAGTATGGCGCCCTGCTCGTCGGTGAGGGCGACTTCGCTGGGCGCGCCCCGCAGGGCGTCGGCGCGCACCGGCACGGCGAGCGGTATGGGAAACACCGTGCCGTCGCGCAGGCGCATCTCGCCGAGCACCGGTTCGTAGTCGTCGCGCCCCATGAAGCGGTCGAGCGGCGAGAAGGCGCCGACGGCCAACATCTCGAGGTCGTACTGGGCGCGCAGCGAGAGCGGGATCGGGTGGAGCTTCGCCGCTCGGGCGAGCAGGGCCGGCCGTTCGTCGTCGGTGGCCACCAGGTTCACCAGGCGGCCGCCGAAGGGCGTGATCAATTTGCCGTCTCGTGCTGCTACAGGCATGGCTCGACTCGTTTCGGTTGGACCGGGAGGGCGCGCCTTGCAGGCGCGCCCTCCCCCGCGGACGCTTCTACGAGCTCGTGACGATGGTTACGGGCGGATGCGCTCGTCGTACATGGCCTGGTAGTACGGCATGCACTTCTCGTACATCTCCTTGAGGCGCGGGACGTCGTTGACGGTGAAGCCGAAGTCCTCCATGCCCTTGTTGAAGCCGGTGCTCTTGGCGGCGTCCAGGTGCCACGACTCCCACGATTTCCACTCGGGCTTGAACTCGGGCTTCCAGGTGAGCGACTCGGGCATGAACTCGATGCCGACGATCTCGCAGTACTGCCTCACCACTGTGGCCGGGCTCTCGATCAGGTCTTCGGCGTCTACGATGGCCGGCACCTTGCCGGTGAGCTTCTTGACCATCTCGAACATCTTGAACTGGGTGTCGTAGCCGGCCTCGGTGAGGGTGAACTCGGGGTTCATCTTCTGCCCTGAGACGAGCGTGAGGGCCGGGTCGCGGATGATGAACGTGTTGACGAAGAGCTTCATGAAGTCGTCGTCGGCGCCGTCGAAGGCGTGGTACGACATGTCCTTGAAGAAGACCGGCTTGGTCTCGGCCGCGGCCTTGACCATGGAGAGGATCTCGTCGTACTCCTGAGGATGATCGGGGTCGACGTTCATGCCGACCGCGGCCGCACCCTGGGCCTTGGCGTAGAAGTAGTAAGAGAACGGCTCGTGGATGACCTTGAAATCGCCTCGTTCCATCATCATGCGCTCGAAGCCTGTCGAGACCGAGCGAGGGATGGACCAGAGAGGGACGATGACGTTCATGCAACTCTCCTAGTCAGGTGGTGGAAGTAGTGGAAAAACCCTAGCATCACGGCAGGCTGGTGGCAAGCCGCGCGCGACGGAATCACAGCGATAGTCGCGTAATCGGCGCGGTATTGAACGATATGGGCAGAATTACTATACTTACTGATTGTGAAGTCCCGAAACGATATGAATCACGAAAACGAGCCGCTCATTCGTCAGGGTTCCATACCCCACGGTGCCATCTCGCTCGACGAGCTCGACCGGCGCATAGTCAAACTGCTGCGCCACGACGGCCGTCTGGCCTATGCCCAGATCGCGCGTACCGTGGGCGTGTCGGAGCCCACGGTGCGCAAGCGCGTCGACCGCCTGGTACACGGCGGAGCGGTGTTCATCGAGGCGCGGGTCAACCCCGCGCCCATCGGCTTTCCCATCGACGCCCTGATCGGCGTGCGCGTGGTACCGGGGCGCGTCAAAGAGGTCGGGCGCAAGCTCGTGGCCATGGAGAACGTCGCCTACCTCGCCTACCTCGCCGGCAGCTTCGACATCATGATCGAGGCCTTCCTGCCCGACACCGAGGGCCTTTTCAAGTTCCTGAACGAAGACCTCGAAAACGTCCAGGGCATCAGCTACACCGAGACCTGGCACGTGCTGCGTACCGAGAAGTTCTTCTACAACTGGCCCGGCGAGAACGTCGGCGTCGAGCCCAGCAGAGAATCGCGCGACGAGTCGTTCGACGACGAGGCCGACAGGTGAGACGGCCGTCGGGCTACCTGCCCACGCGCGCCACCCTGCCGCGCGACCTGCTCGCGGGCCTCACCGTGGGTGCGGCGCAGATCGGCAACACCATGGCTTACACCATCCTCGCCGGAGTGCCGCCGGTCCACGGCCTCTACTCGGTGATGGTGGGCACGCCGGCCGGGGCGCTCACCGAGGGCTCGCAGCGCATGACCATCGTGCCCACCGCCGCGCTCTGCCTGGCCGCCGGCGGCGCCATCGCCACGCTGCCGCCCCAGCATCGCGTGGCCGGCATGCTGGTGCTCACCGTCATGACCGGCCTGCTCATGCTGGTCGCCGGGTTCCTGCGCGCCGGCAGCCTCGTGCGCTTCATCGAACACGCCGTGATGGTCGGCTTCATGGCGGGGGTCTCGGTGCAGATCGTGGCCGGCCAGGCGACCTCGCTCACCGGCTTCAAGAGCTCCTACTCCAACAAGGTCGAAAGCGCGGCCGACATGCTGGTGCACGTCGGCCGCACCGACCTGCTGACCACCCTCGTGGGCCTCGCCACCATCGCGCTCATCCTGGTCATGATGCGTTCGCGCATCAGGCTGTTCGCCATGGCCACGGTGCTGATCGTGGTGACCGCGGTCGTCGCGCTGCTCGGCCTGTCGTCGGTCAAGGTGGTGGGCGACATCGCGCCCATCCCGAGCAGCTTCCCCCTGCCCCACCTGCCCGACCTCGCCCTCGTGCCCGGCCTGCTGCTGCCCGCCCTGTCGCTGGCCATCATCGCGCTCGTCCAGGGGGCCGGCATCGGCAGCTCGGTGGCCAACGCCGACGGCGACTACGGCGACACCAGCCGCGACTTCGTGGGCCAGGGCGTCGCCAACGTCGCCGCCGGCTTCTTCGGCGGCGCCACCATGGGCGGCTCGGTCAACGCCACCGCGCTCAACGTGAGCGCGGGCTCGCGCTCACGCTGGTCGTCGGTCTTTGCCGGCGTGGTCGTGATCGTCGTGGTGCTGGCCGCCGCGCCGCTCGTCAGCAAGGTGCCGCTGGCGGTGACGGCCGGCATCCTCATGGTGGCCGCCATCAGCATGATCCGCGTGCGCGCCATCAAAGAGATCTGGGTGGCCGACCGCCTCTCGGCCGGCGTCATGGCCATCACCTTCGCGCTCGTGCTGGTCGTGCCCCTGCAGTACGCGGTGCTCGCCGGGGCGACCATCTCGGTGCTCAAGTACCTCTACCTGGCCTCGCTCGACGTGCGCGTGATGCAGGTCGAGATCGGCGACGACGGCCGCGCCCGCGAGATCGCCGGCAAGCCCACGCTCAGCGACTCGGACGTCACGGTGCTCGACATCTACGGCAGCCTCTTCTTCGCGGCGGCGCCCAAGGTCAAGGCGTGCCTGCCGCCGGCCGCCCCGACGCGCCGCGCCGTGGCCGTGCTGCGCCTGCGCGGGCGCGGCAGCCTGCACAGCGCCCTGCTCACCCTGCTGGGCGATTACGCCGCCGAGCTCGCCAAGGGCGGCGGGCGCCTCTACCTCGCCGGCGTGGGGCCCGAGACCGAAGAGCAGCTGCGCCGCACCCACCTGCTCGAGACGCTCGGAGCCGACGCTGTGGTGCCGGCCACCGACGAGTTCTACGGCGCCTGCGAGGCCGCGCAGCGCCGCGGCCGGCAGTGGCTGGCCGACACGGCGCTCTCCAACGAGCCTCAGGACGTCGCCGCGGCGCTGCCGACCGACCCGACGGCCGACGCCGCTGCGCAGTCCCCCGACGCAAAGGTCGTTGCCGCGCCGCCCAGCGACCGCTAGGCTCTCGCACATGGCTACCGACCGCCTGCGCGTGCTGATCGTCGCCAACATGTACCCGTCGCCGTCGCGACCTTCCTTCGGCGTGTTCGTGGCCGATCAGGTGGCCGCGCTGCGCGCCACCGGCGAGGTCGAGGTCGAGGTCTTTCACTGGGACGCCCGGCGGCGCCCCTGGCGCTACGCCCTGGCGGCCCTCGAGCTGCGGCTCACCCGCGTGCAGGCCGACGTCGTGCACGCCCACTACGGACTGTCGGGCGTGGTCGCCCTGGCGGCGCCGCGCCGCCTGCCACTCGTGCTCACGGTGCACGGTCGCGACTGTCACGACCCCGTCGTCAGACGCCTGACCGGCCTGGTCGCGCGCCGCGCCGCGGCGGTCGTGGCCGTCTCTGCCGAGCTCGCCGCGCACTGCCCGTTCGCGGTGAGCGCGGTGATCCCGCCCGGCGCCGACCTCACGGCGTTCCGGCCTCTTCCCCGCGCCGAGGCACGCACCCGCCTGGGCCTCGACGCGGACCCTACGCGCCGCCTGCTCGTCTTTCCGGCCGACCCGGCCCGCCCCGAAAAGCGCTTCGCCGACGCCCGCGCGCTGGCCGAGCGCCTGGCGCTCACCCGGCCCGACGTCGAGCTGCGAGCCGTCTTCGGGCGACCCCGTGCCGAGATGCCCCTCTGGCTGAACGCCGCCGACGCCGTGCTCGTCACCTCGGAGCGCGAGGGGTACGGCTTGGCCTGCGTCGAAGCCCTGGCCTGCGACGTGCCCGTGCTCTCCACGCCGGTCGGGGTGGCGCCCACGCTGCTGGCGGGGGTGGAGGGTTGTCTGTGCGCGCCCTTCGAGGCGTCGCGCTGGGCGACCCACGTCGAGGGGCTGCTCGCAGGCGACGATCCCCGGGTAGCCGGACGCGCCGTGGCGGAGACGCAAGGTCTGCCCGCGACGGCGCGCCGTCTGCTGCGGCTCTACCGGGAGCTCTAGGCTCGCGAGACCCTGTAGCCGGCGACCTGGTCGTCGGCTGCCAGGATACCCGCCGCCTCACCCTCGTGCGTCACGGCCGCGTGCACCCGGTACTCGTCGCCTGCGATGTTCACGACCTGGCCGGGCCGGGCCGCGAAGGGAAGGCAGATGCGAGCGGCGATGCCGCGCTGTCGTAGGTCGTGGAGGGCGTTCCTGAAGGCCGCGTAATCGATGTGTCCGTTCGTTGTCACCTTATGGGTATCGGACATGGCACCGGTGGCCTGTAGAGCTGCGCCGCAGGCTCCGTGCCCTGCCCTGACGACGGAAGTTACGCGGCAGGGGCGTCGGGCTACCGGCAGGATCCGCGCTAAAGGGAGTCCGTCAGACCGGGCAGCGGAACTCGCGGTCGTCCTCGACGCGCAGGGCGTGGCAGCCGGTGCAGCGCAGCGCGTAGGTGTGCCCGATGGGCACTCCGTGGGGCTCGCAGAAATCGATCTGCACGGCGAGCACCTCGAACTCCTCTTCGTCGCACAGCGAGCAGGGCGTGAGCACGACCTCGCCCAGTGCGTAACTCTGGTGAAGGCCCCCCATGGCCTCGCGTTCGCCCGGGTGAAAGGCCAGGTCGGCTTCGAGCTCGGCGCCCGAAGGCCCCACCACGAGCCGGTTGCCGGCGGCGAGCTGCCCCGGAAGGTAGGCCATGTGAAGGCCGAGCTCCTGGAGCCTGTCCTGGAACCGGCAGCCGGACAGGCAGTGATCGCCCTTGAGCTCGACCGCGTGCTCGCGCAGCACCGCCCGGGTGACGGCAAAGGCACGCGGGTCGATGCGCTCGACCTGATGGGGCGGACGCACCTTGGGCGGCCGTCCGCGGCGCGGCGGTTCGTCGTCGAGCACGAGCCCGAGCATGCCGATCTCGGGATCGGCCTGTAGCACGTCGACCACCGCGTCGAGCCAGCCCGGCGCGAACAGCAGGTCGTCGGGCAGGCGCACGACGATGGCGCCGCTCGACAGGCCGAAGGCCAGGTCGATGCCGCAGTGCACCACCTCGGTCTCGGAGGCGGCGAGCGCGATGGCCGCGACGTCGCCGCGCAGGTAGTGGCGGTTGAGGTAGTCGAGCACGCCGTCGTCGTGCCTGGCGGCCAGCACGATGACCTCGATATCGCGGTCGACCGACTCGTGCACGCCGCGCAGCGTGGCGCGCAGCGCCGCCAGACCATGGGTCGACACGACCGCCAGGCTGACGGGAGCGTGCGGACCGCCGGCGACCGGGGGGCCGCCGAGTGTCGCAGCTACCGCGCCGCCCTGAGGTACGCCGCCGGGAGCGTGCTCGCTGAAGGCTAAAACTCCTGGGGCAGCGTGGCGATCTGTGCCGCGGTGAACACAGGGCCGTCCTTGCAGACGTAGACCGAGCCGATGTTGCAGCGCCCGCACTTGCCGACGCCGCACTTCATGCGGTTCTCGAGGGTGGTGAAGATGGCGTCGTCGGCGAAGCCCAGACGTTCGAGCACCGGCAGCGTGAGCTTGACCATGATCGGCGGTCCGCAGAGCACGGCCACCGCGTTGTCGGGGCTCGGAGCGGTCTTTTCGACGACCGGCGTGACGTAGCCGACTTCGCCGGTCCAGTCGGGCGTCTCGCCGCCGGGGTCGACGGTGGTGACGAGCTTGACGTCGGCGCGCGCCGCCCACTCTTCGAGCTCGCGCTTGTAGACCAGGTCGGACACGCTGCGTGCGCCGTAGACGATGGTGATGTCGCCGAACTGGTCGCGCAGGTCGAGCACGTTCCAGATGACGCAGCGCACCGGCGCCAGACCGATGCCGCCGGCGATGAACACCATGTTCTTGCCCTTCCAGTCGTCGACCGGGAAGACGTTGCCGTAGGGCCCGCGAAAGCCGAGCACGTCGCCGACGTCGACTTCGCGCAGCGGCCGGTGACCTTGCCGACGGCCCTGAAGGTGCACTCGATGTAGCCCTTGCGCGTGGGCGGGCTGGCGATACAGAAGGTCGATTCGCCGGCGCCGAAGACCGAGTACTCGCCGAACTGGCCGGCGCGGAACTCGAAGCTTGCGGCCTTGGCTTCGTCTTTGAAGCGCAGGCGGAAGGTGCGCGTGTCGGGCGTCTCGTCGACGATCGATTCGACGACCACGAGGTCGGGCTGGTAGATGCTGGCGGCCTGCGGCGCCGGGCTGTCACTTTGAGTCTGCTGTGTCACGGTCATGAGGCATCCTCGGCGGCGCGAGCGTCGATTGCGGTCAGGATCTCGGCCATGTCCTGGCCGGTGGGGCAGGCGCGCGAGCAGCGGCCGCAGCCGGTGCACAGCACATCGCCGAACTTGAGCGGGTAGGCGAGGAACTTGTGCTCGATGCGCTGCCGATAGCGCGCGTTCTGGTCGCCGCGGGGGTTGTGGCCCGAGGCGTGCAGCGTAAAGACGCAGGTCTGGCAGGTGTCCCAGTTGCGGCGGCGCACGCCGCTGCCCACGCTTTCGGGTTCGTCGACGATGTCGAAGCAGTGGCAGGTGGGACACACCGAGGCGCACACGCCGCAGCCGTTGCAGCGCGGTCCGAGGTGGGCCCAGAAGGGATCGTCGAAGTGGTGGTCGAGCCAGTCGCGCAGGCGACCGTGGTCGACCTGCAGGTTGCCACCCACCCGTTCGCGAGCGGCAGCCCGGAACGATTCGGCCTGCGCGGCGTTGGCGGCGGCGTCGGGCAGGTCGGCGAAGGCGTCGGCGTGGGCGGCCACGAAGGCCGCGCCTTTGTCGGTGAACGCCTCGACCAGGTAGCCGCCGTCGACCGGGGTGAGACGGCCGTCGGAACCCCTGAGGGCGGCCGGCTCGAGGAAGACGGCGCTGCAGAAGCAGGAGTCGTCTTCGACCTTGCATGACAGGCTGAACACGGTGGTCGCGGCACGCCGCGCGTTCCAGAGCTCGTCGGCGTAGTCCCAGTTCATGACCTTGTCGACGATCGGCAGGGCGGCGACGTCGCACGGCCGCGCGCCGAGCACGACCTGGTCGTGCGCGGCCTGAGCGGGCGTGAGCTCGATGTCGGCGCCGTTGCGCTTGTACGAGAACAGGACCTCGGTGGCCGGCAGGAAGAACTGCTTGAGGGAGAGGCGCGGCAGCCGCTCGCCAAGGGCGAGCTCGGCCGCGCAGGTCACTGCGCGGTACTCGGTCTCGGGGGCGTCGCCGGTGCCGCCGGCGGCGCGGCCGGCATCGCCGGTCCACGCCGGCGCCACCGCCGGTGTGCCGGCAGCGGCGAGGCCTTCGACCAGCCGGCCGAGGGCTTCGCTTGTGAGAAAGCGGGCTTCGCCCAGCGCGGCCGGCGCGGTCGCCTCGGCGACCGAGGCCGCGACGTCTGCGGCGTTTGCCGCGGACACGGCAGCGGCTTCGGTGGCCGACGCGGCGGCCTTGGCGGGGGCGCTCTTCTTCTTTTTCGTGTCGCTCATTTGATGAAGTCCTGAGTGTCGTCGGTGGCGTAGGCACCGATGGGCGCTGGCACCGCGGGGTCGTCGGTGACGGTGTAGTCGTAGAGCTCGAGGACGACCTGCTGAAGCTTGCGGTTGATGAGCGCCAAGGGTATGCCGACCGGACAGGCGCGCTCGCACTCGCCGCAGCCGACACAGCGGCCGGCGAGGTGCTGGGCGCGCGTGAGGTGCCAGGCGAAGTTGCCGCGCGGGTGCGGCGAGGTCTCGATCCACTGCGGTTCGGTCTTTTCGACGATGCAGCGCTCGCAGTAGCACAGCGGGCAGGCCTGACGGCAGGCGTAGCACTGGGTGCAGCGCGAGAGCTCGTTGGTCCAGAAGGCGAAACGCTCGTCGGGACCCAGCGCGTCGAGCGCGGCGATGCGCTCGTCGAGGGTACCGGCGCCCGGCGGTTCGGGCTGGGCGTCGCCGACCAGCACGTCGACCAGGGCGGGTTCGCGCACGTCGCAGGCAAAGCAGCGTGAGGCGACCGACTCGGCGGTGAGCGCCGCGGCGTTTGGCGCGGCCGGGCTGCCGACCACGCCGCCGCAGCGCACGCCGATGAGCACGACGCCGCCGCGCTCGATCTGTGCCTCGCGCAGCAGGCCGGCGACCGCCTTGGCGTCGCAGCCCTTGACCACGAGGGCGGCCTTGCCGAGGCCCGCGACCTGCGTGCGACGCGGGTTCAGGAAGGTGGCCAGGTTGTGCACGCAGCGCGTGTCGAAGACGAGGCGGTCGCAGTCGGCGGCGCTGGTCACGAAGACCGGGCGCACGCCGCGGCGGCCTTCTTCCCAGCCTATGACGACCTGGACTTCGCCTTCGTCTAACAGGCGCCGGGCGGTGTCTTGCAGTTCAGTCACGACGCGCCCCCGGTGTGTGAGGCCGGCGCGGCGGCTGAGTCGCCGGTCGCCCCGGCGGGCGTTTCGAAGGAAGCGAACGGGTCGTCGGCCGGCGAAGCCGCGCCGACCAGACCGTGGTAGGAGTCGAACGGACCCATGGCGCGCACGCGCTCGACCGTGCTGTTCACGACGTCAGCCCACTTGCCGCCCTCGGAGGCCGAGACCCACGAGAAGGTGACGCGCTTGGGGTCGATGCCCAAGAACGAGAGCAGTTCGCGAAACACGCCGAAGCGCCGCCGGGCGTGGTAGTTGCCGGCGGTGTAGTGGCAGTCGGCCGGATGACAGCCGCTGACGATCACGCCGTCGGCGCCACGCTCGAAGGCCTTGACGATGAACATATGGTCGATGCGCCCCGTACAGGGGAGGCGGATGATGCGCACGTTGCTTGCCATGTGCAGGCGGCTGGTGCCGGCCAGGTCGGCGCCGGTGTAGGTGCACCAGTTGCACACAAAAGCGGTGATGCGCGGTTCGAAGTCGGCCACGATTACCACCCCGCCAGTGCGTTGATCTCTGAGTAGATCTGGTCGTCGGTGAAGTTGGCCAGCTCGACGCTCTTGCTGGGACAGACCGCGACACAGGTGCCACAGCCCTGACAGACGCCAGGGTTGACGTAGGCGACGTGGCCACAGACGTGGCCGTCGACGTCGCACACGTCGCGATGTTCGATCGCGCCGTACGGACAGACGCGTTCGCAGTTGAAGCAGCCGATGCAGGTGCGTTCGTTGACCTTGGCGACCGACGGATCGCGTTCGAGCTCGTCGGCGCTGAACAGGCCGAGCACCTTGGCGGCCGTGGCGCTGGCCATGGCCACCGACTCGGGAATGTCGCGCGGGGCCTGGCAGGCGCCGGCAAGAAAGACGCCGGCGGTGTTCGTTTCGACGGGGCGCAGCTTGGGGTGCGCCTCGTTCGAAGAAGCCGTACTGGTCGTAGCTCACCGAGAGCTTCTGGGCGAGCTCGCTGATGCCCGGCTGGGGGCGCACGGCCGTGGCCAGCACGACCATGTCGGCTTCGACTTCGACC
The DNA here is from genome assembly GCA_963753695.1 of uncultured Actinomycetes bacterium. Classification (GTDB taxonomy): domain Bacteria; phylum Actinomycetota; class Thermoleophilia; order UBA2241; family UBA2241; genus Bog-752. The sequence continues at coordinate 11,070 of CAVWDG010000002.1, read as the reverse complement.
TGACGGTTGCTGAGGGTGTCGTAGCCCCAGACCTTGACCTTTTCGCCGTCGCGGAAGATGCGGCTGACGCGCCCGCGGATGTACTCGGCGCCGTCTTCTTCGATGGCGCGCCGCGACGAACTCGTCGTAGCCCTTGCCGGCCGCGCGGATGTCCATGTAGAAGACCACCGTGCGTCCGTCGTGCACCTTGTGCCGGTAGAGCATGGTGTGCTTGGCGGTGTACATGCAACAGATCTTGGAGCAGTACGAGATGCCCTTCTCGGGGTCGCGCGAGCCTACGCAGGCGACGAACACGACCGTCTTGGGCTCAGTACCGTCGGAGGGCCGCTACATGGCGCCGCCGGTGGGGCCCGACGCGCGCGGCGAGACGCTCGAACTGCATGCCGTCGATGACGTCGGGCACCTGCCGTAACCGTACTCGCCGTAGCCCTTGAGGCCCTCGGGCTGGTCGCGGCCGATGTCGTAGAGCTGGAAGCCCGTGGCCACCACGATGGCGCCGACCTCTTCGGTGACGAAGGCGTCGTCCTGGTCGTAGTCGATGGCGCCCTTGAGGCAGGCTTCTTTGCACTTGCCGCAGGCTCTTTGGCGAGGCCCTTGCGACGGCCCTTGAAGAGCGTGCAGTTCTCGCGGTCGATCACCGGCTTGTTGGGCACCGCCTGCGGGAAGGGCACGTAGATGGCGGTGCGCTTGCCCAGTCCGGCGTCGAACTCGCTCGGGGATCTTGCTGGCTCGGGCACGGCGGCTGACAGTCGCCGCAGCCGTTGCACAGGTCTTCGTTCACCGAACGCGCCTTCTTGCGGATGGTGGCCTTGAAGTTGCCGATGTAGCCTTCGACCTTTTCCAGCTCGCACCAGGTGTGGAGCGTGATGCGCGGGTGCCGCGCGGCCTCGACCATGCGCGGGGTGAGGATGCACTGCGAGCAGTCGAGCGTGGGGAACGTCTCGGAGAGCTGGCTCATGTGGCCGCCGATGGAGGGCGTCCTTTTCGACGAGCACCACGTCGTGGCCGCCGTCGGCGATGTCGAGCGCCGCCTGGATGCCGGCGATGCCGCCGCCGAGCACGAGGGCGCGCTTGGTCACCGGCACGCGGATGGTCTCGAGCGGCTTGTTGTGCTTGACCTTCTCGACGATGGTGCGGCCCATGTCGATCGCCTTGGCGGTCGCCTGCTCGCGGTCTTCGTGGACCCAGGAGCAGTGCTCGCGCACGTTGGCCATTTCGCACCAGGAAGGGGTTGATGCCCGCCTGTTCGGCCGCGCGGCGGAAGGTCTTTTCGTGCATGTGAGGAGAGCAGGCGCAGACCACGACGCCGGTGAGCTTGTTGTCGGCGATGGCCTTCTTGATGAGCTGCTGACCGGGGTCGGAGCACATGTACTTGTAGTCTTCGGCGTGCGCCACGCCGGGATGCTCGCGCAGCGCGTCGGCGACCCCGGCGCAGTCGACGGTGCGCCCGATGTTCTCGCCGCAGTGACAGACGAAGACGCCGATGCGGCTCATGACACACCCGCTTTCGCGGCGGTCTTGGCAGCGGCTTTGGCGGCCTTCGCGGCGGCCGCTTCGGCGGCCTCGGCGGCGGCCGTGTCGGCCTTGTGGGCGAGCTGCGTGAAGAGCGGCTGCGTGTCGACGAAGTGCCGTGCGAAGCCGAGCTTTTCGGGGGGCAGGCCCAAGGCCAGCCCGACCAGCTGCGTGATGTAGAGCACCGGCATGGGTGGGTCTAAGTTCATGGCGCTCTGCCGGAAGTCGAGGTTGCCGTGGCACATGGGGCAGGCGGCCAGGATGGCGTCGGCGCCGGATGCGCGGGCGTCGTCGATGATCGCCCGGCTCAGGCGCAGCACCGAGCTGGTACGCGACACCGAGAAGGCCCCGCCGCAGCACTCGACGGCCATGTTCCACTTGACGGGGTTGGCCCCGCAGGCGCGGATGACGTCGTCCATGCCGCTGGGCTGCTCGGCGTCGTCGAAGCCGGTGGTGGCGGCCGGACGGACCAGCAGGCAGCCCCAGTAGGCGGCGATGTTCAGCTGCTCGAGCGGATTGCCGCGCCAGCGCCGCCGGTCGAGCCGGCCGATGCGCTCTTCGATGACGGGCGTGAGGCCCTGCAGCAACTCGACGATACTTGTGACCTGCACGGAATTGGTGAACGGGCGGCCCAGGACTTCGGGCACCTTGTCAGCCAGACCGGGTTCGTCGGCGACCGCGTGCGCGGCGCCCGAGAGGCGGTTGTAACAGGCCGCGCAGGGCGCCAGGACTTCGCTTGCCCCCTGGGCTTCGGCGAGCGCCAGGTTGCGGGCCGGCAGGGCCACGGCGAGCAGGTGGTCGGCGATGTGCGCCGAGCTTGCTCCGCAGCAGCTCCAGTCGTCGATCTCGCGCAGTTCGATCTCGAGGGTGGCGGCCACGGCGCGCAGGCTCTCGTCGTACTCGCGAGAGGTGCCGTGCATGGAGCAACCCGGGTAGTAGGCGAGCGTCATGGTGCGACCTCGCTGTCGGTGTCGGGGGCGGGACCGGCAGTGCCGGCGAGCGCCGCGGCGGCGAGCTGCTGCTCGCGGGCGCAGGCGGCCATGATGCTCTTGACCTCGGCGTGTCCCCTGATGCGCGACGGCACCAGCGGCAGCTTGCCGCGCTCGAGCATGGAGGGCACGACGGCGACGTCCTGGAACAGGGCCCCGCTGCGCATCTTGTACTGCATGATGAGGCCGACTTCTGACAGGCGGCCGGTCATGCGGATCTGCTCGAGGAACGATTTATGGAAGGCGGCGACGTTGCGCGGGCCGTGACCGGCGCCTTCGAGGGCGGCGAGCTCGCGCAGTGAGTCGATGACGCGCGCCGGGTCGACGTCGTTGGGACAGCGCGCGCTGCAGGTCTCGCAGGTGAGGCACAGCCAGAGGGAGTCGTCGTTGAACAGGCGTTCGCGGTCGCCGGCGATGGCGTAGCGCATGAGGTCGTGCGGCGGCAGTTTCATCTCGCCGCCCATCGGACACCCGGCCGAGCACTTGCCACACTGATAGCAACGCGCCACGTTGATGGCGGTCGTGCGACGAATGTACGAGGCGAGGGTCTCCGGAGCCTTGGTGCTGCGTTCGGTCGGGGTGCTCGTGGTGCCTGCCTTTCCGATCGGGGGGCCCAGAGGCCCCGATACGGGATGGCGAGCCAGCCTTGCCTAGCGCTCGCCCCAACAAAGGTCTGCGATTCCTAGTGTAGCTCGCAGCCTCATAATCGGGCAACACTTGTTTCTTTTGTCACAAGCGCCCAGAGAGCGACAATAATGCCCGGCGCCTTGCTACGCAACCTAGCACACAAACGCCTCGCCGCAAGCGGGCCGAGCTGTACAAAGTTGTGCCTGCGTAGAGGGCCTTTGTGGCCCGGTTCTGGGTGTCCGACGAGGCCGGCCGACGGCGTGGCGCGGAGCGACGGAAGCGGCGCTTCGCCGCGCGATCTTGCGACAGGGAGAGTCCGTGCGCAGTTCGCTCCCGAACGTCCGCGCGGCGTGCGGCACGGGCTCGAGCGACGACGACCCCCGCGCGATTTGGCACGACGCGCCCCGGTAGCCTACAATCTGGCGACGTCCACTCGTGGGCCGACGTAGCTCAGCTGGCAGAGCACATCACTCGTAATGATGGGGTCCTCGGTTCGATTCCGAGCGTCGGCTCCAAGGACACCTCAGCGCGCCATCGCGCGGTTCCCGGCCGCCTCGCTTGCAGGCCCTGATATCCCGCCCTGCGATCGTTCGATGCGAGCAAGGAGTGAACCGGGCGGCCCTGCAACGACCGCGAGGCGGCCGCCGCCCGACGGACTCTACCGGGAGCGACTACGCCCGGTACGGCGTCGATAGCCGCTGACGCCGAACCACCCGGACAAAGCGAGAAAGACGACGGCGACGACCATGAGCGGCGTACCCGTGGCCTCGGCCGCGGCGCCGTGGAACACAAACGCGGCGGCCGCCCAAGAAAGGTGAACCCGACGGCGAGACCGGAACCTCTTCCCCACCCTTCGGCCCCGCGTGCGCCGGGCATCGCCTCACTTCCGAAAGAGTGGGTCATTCCCGAGAGCGAGCAGCGCCGTTTCCGGCGAGGATGGACTTTGTCCGGCGCCCGCCCTGCCGCGGAGCCAGCGCAGGTGGTCGCGGGGCGCCACCCTGGCTGTGACCTGTCTGTGCCAGGCGCCCCGCTCGTCTTGCGCGAAGACGGTGAAGAAGTAGGTCGTGCCCTCGGCCAGGGCCTCGTCGGTAACGTGCGTGTCGGTGCCCTTCAGGATCACCGTTTGACCGCTCCCCGACAGGGCGTCGGGAACGTCGGCGAAGCCCCGCTCGGAGCGCAGGACCCGCCAGCTCAAGGCCGGCGCGTTGCGTACCTCCCAGCCGAGCTCGGCCCGCGTGCCGTCGCGATGAACGTTGAAGTGCACGAGGTGCGGCTCGTGGCTGTCGCCGAACAGGTGCATGGTCCCTCCAAAGCGCGTTGAGGCCGGCCTGCCGGAGCCACGCGAGCTCCGACTTGCCCAACGACCACCACTCTACTCTGGCCCGCTCCCGCTTACGCCAGCCGCAGCACGACCACCTGCAGGTCGTCGCGCAGCCGCCCGCCGAAGCCGAGGGTGGCGTCGCGCACGCCGTCGGCGACCTGCTGGGCGGAGCCGCCGCGCAGCTCGGCGACGACCTCGACCAGGCGGGCCTCGCCGAACAGCTCGCGGCCGTGGCGCGCCTCGGTGACTCCGTCGGTGTAGAGCACGAGGTAGTCCTCGAGGGTGAGCACTGTCTGGGCGTTCCTGTAGTCGTGCGCGAACGAGCCGAGCGGCGGGCCGAAGGCGACGGCAAGAGGCCGGCAAGCCAGCGCGCTCAGGTGGATCGGCGGCGGGTGCCCGGCGCTCGCGTAGCGCAGCTGCCCGCTGGCCGGGTCGAGCACCGCGACGAAGGCGGTCACGTGCGGCTCGTCGGGGTCGAAGCGCCGCAACAGTTCGTTGCTGCGGGCCAGGATGAAGGCCGGCGACGGCTCGATCGAGGCGAAGGCGTGCACGGCGCTGCGCACGGTCTCGGTGAGCCCGGCAGCGCGCACGCCCTTGCCGGCGACGTCGGCGATCAGCACGACGACATGGCTGTCGTCGATGGCGAACACGTCGCTGAAGTCGCCGCCCACGAGCTCGGGCTCGTAGGCCGTCATGGCGGCGACGCCCAGCTCGAGGCCATCGACCACCGGCAGCTCATGGATGAAGTTCTCCTGCAGGATGGCCGCGATGCGCTGCTGCTCTTCGTACATGCGTGCGTTCTCGAGGGCGGCTGAAATCGCCGCCGCCAGCCGGGCGGCGAAGTCGACGGTCTCCGGCGTGAACTTCACGGCGGCGCGGTGGTGGTTGAAGAAGATCACGCCGAGCGCCTCGTCGCGCGCGATCAGCGGCAGGCACAGCACGGAACGCACGCCGAAGCGCCGCTGCACCGCGACGACGCAGCGCGGATCGGTCTCACAATCGTCGATGGCCACCGGCAGCCGTGTTGTGATGGCCTCGATCATGAAGGGCGCCTCGTCGCTGCGCACACTCTGGTGGATGACTCCCGGCACCTCGGGGTGGCCGTACTCGGCGACCCAGTCGTCGCCGTGACGCAGGGCCACCATGGCGCTGTCGGCCCCCACCACGCCGACCGAGTAAGCCACGACGCGCTGCATGATCTCGTCGACTTTGAGCGTGGAGTGGATCACGACGTCGATCTCGTTCAGGGCGGCGCTGAAGCGCTCGCGCACGGCGACCTCTTCGTGCAGCCGCGCGTTTTCGATGGCCGCGGTGGCCTGGGCGGCGATGCCCTCGACCAGGCTGATCTCGCGCCCGGCGAACTCGCGGCGCTCGCCCGGGTCGTCGACGATGAGGATCCCCACCAGGCGGTCGGCGAAGACCAGGGGCACGGCGAGGCTCAAGCGCCACTCGGTACCGTCGGCGACGCCGCGATCGGCCTGCCCCATGGCGTCGTGATCGATGATCGTGGTGAGGCGCTCGACGACCGATCTTCGGGCCGCGGTCGAGAGCCAATCGAGCGGCCACACCCGTCCGGGCGGAAGCGTCGATCGACCGCGCGACGCGGCGATCTCGAGGCGCTTGGCGGCCCCGTTCCACATCCCGACCGTGACGCGGCCGTGGCCGGACGCCCGCAGGACGATCTGCGCCAACCGGTCGAGCACCTCGTCGACCGCCAGCGACTGCGTGAGCGAGCCGATCGCCTCGGACAGCAGGACGGTCGCTTCGAGCTCCTGGCGGGCCTGCTCCTGGGCGGCCTGCAACTCCTCGGCCTGAGCCTGCGTCTGTTCGAGCAGGCGCTGCAACTGCCGCTCGGCGACCTTGCGCTCGGTGATGTCGCGCCCGACGACCACCGAGCCGACGATGGCGCCGGCGCCGTCGCGGATGGGGCCGAAGCTGTAGCTGCCGACCCACTCCTCGCCCGTGTCTTTGCGGCGCAGGTTGTACTCGGCATCGGTCATGGTCTCGCCGCGCAGCGCGCGCGGGACCGCCCACTGCTCGAGCGGCGCAGGCGTGCCGTCGGGCAGGGAGACCTCGAGAAAGTCGGGGTACTCCTCGAGGGTGGTGGCGCACTCCTCTTTGCTGGCAAAGCGATGGAACGTGGCGAAGGCGTCGTTGAAGTCGACGAAGCGGCCGTCGGTGTCGGAGATGAACACCGCGTCGGTCATGCTGGCCAGGGCCGTGCGCAGCGTCTCGCGGCTGTCGCGCAGGGCCTCTTCGGCACGCTTGCGCTGGCTGATGTCGGTGATAAACGAGCGGTAATGCAGCAGCGCACCGTCGTCGTCGAAGACCGGCTGAGCAAAGACCTCGATGGGTACGCGGGTGCCGTCTTTGCGCAGGTACTCCTTCTCGTAGCGCACCGGCCGGCGCTTCTCGACGGCTTCGGCGAGCAGGGGAGCCTCGGCCCGCCACCAGTCGGGCGGCGTGAGGCTCGCCGCCCAGGTCGACGAGCCTTCCTCGAGCTCCTGGCGACTGTAGCCGGTGAGGTCGGCGAAGGCCTGGTTGAAGGTGACCAGGCGCCCGTCGGGCAGGCGGATGGCGAAGGGCATGTCGGCCTGTTCGACGACGTCGGACAGGAACCGCGCCCGGGCGCTGCTGCGCGAAAGTTCGTCGATGAGCTGCTCGCGTTCGAGCTCGACCAGCTTGCGGCGGTTGATCTCGCGGTAGTAGGCGCTGACGCCGGCGTCGGTCGGGTAGATGCGCACCTCAAGCCAGTCGTCGGTGACGACCGAGCGGTGCTCGATCACGGTAGGCCGGCCGAGCTCCATGGCGTCGTGATAGGCCTGGTAGAGGGGCAGCTCGGCGATCGCCGGAAAGAGCTCCCAGGGCGTATGGCCGAGCAACTGGTCGAGTGACTTGCGCGTGATGCGCAGCGCCTCGTGGTTGGCGTAGACGTAGCGGTACTCCCAGTCGAGGGCGAAGAACGCCTCGTCGATCTCTTCGAGCAGCGCCCGCGTGCGGGCGTCGCGGCGGCCGACGGCGGCGGCTGAGTGCGGCTCGCCCAGGCCGCTCTGCAGCGTCGACGGGTCGCAACGCGCCTCGGCGTGACGCCTCATGAGCACCTCGAGCCCCTCGTTCACGCGCAGCTCGAGGGTGTCCACGAGCTTGGCGATGATGAACAGGCCGCGGCCGTGGTCGGCCAGCAGGTCGGGCAGCGCCTCGGGGTCGAACGCGGCGACGTCGAAGCCGCGGCCCTGGTCTTTGACGGCGGCGACCAGGTCGCCGCCCTCGAAGTGCAGCGAGAGCTCGATGGGCTGTTCGACGCCGCTGTGACGGATGGCGTTGGTGGCCGCCTCTTCGATGCAGAGCACGACGTCATCGATCACGAGGGCGTCGGTGCAGTACTGGCGCAGGTAGTCGCGAATGCGGTCGCGTGCGCGCAGCAGATGCGACGGTCGTGGGGGCACGCGGAAGTGAAGTCGGGGGGGCGCGATCTGCGGCGTGGCGCGGCTTTGCGACAAGTGGCTCCCCGCGTGCGGTCGGTCCAGTAGGAATCCCGTCATCTTACGGCGACGAGCCGGCAGGGCCGCCGTTTCCCTCCAGTTGGCGCGGCCGGCCGACTGAGCATACGCTCACTGCCGTGGATCACGCCCCCGGACTCAGCGATCTCGGCACGCGGCGCCTGGCCCTGCTTATCGTCACCTTGGGCGGGCTGAGCACCGTCGGGCCCTTCGCCATCGACCTCTACCTGCCGGCGCTGCCCTCGGTGGCCCGCGACCTGGGCGCGACGACGCAGTCGATCGCGCTCACCGTCACCACCTTCCTCATCGGCCTCGCGGTCGGCCAGCTCATCGCCGGACCGCTGAGCGACGCCTACGGCCGGCGGCGCCCGGTGATCGTGGGGCTGGCCGTGTTCACGGTCTGCTCGCTCATCTGCGCGCTCACCCCGTCGGTCTGGGTGCTGGTCGCCGTACGCCTGATCCAGGGCCTGGCCGGCGCCTCGGGCGTGGTCATCGCCAACGCCGTCGTCACCGACTACGTGCGGGGCCGGCAGGCGGCCCGGCTGCTCTCGCGCCTGGCGATCGTCAGCGGCCTCGCGCCCATCCTGGCGCCGCTGGCCGGCGCCCAGCTGCTGCGCCTCACGTCGTGGCGCGGCGTCTTCGTGGTGCTCGCCGGCATCGGCGTGCTGCTGGTGGCGAGCGTCGCCTTTGGCCTGCGCGAGACCCTGCCGCGCGAGAAACGCAGGGCCGGCGGCCTCGGGGTCGTGGCGCGCACCATGCCATGCTCAGCCGCGACCCGGCCTTCATGGTCTACGCGCTCACCAGCGCCCTGACGCTCATGGGCTTCTTCGCTTACCTGGCGGGCTCGTCGTTCGTCTACCAGGACGCCTACGGCGCCTCGCCGGTCCTGTTCAGCATCCTCTTTGCCGCCAACGCCGTGGGCATGCTCGCCGCCAACCAGTTGAACCACCGGCTGCTCTCGCGCTTCACGCCGCGCCAGTTGCTCGGCGTGGGCCTCACGGCCAACGCCCTGGCGGCGGTCGCCGTGCTGGCCGTCACCGTGATCGGCGGTCTCGGCATCGCCGCGTTCGCCGTACCGGTGTTCGTGCTGGTGGCGAGCGGCGGCATGGTGGGGCCAAACTCGACCGCCCTCGCCCTGTCGCTGCACCCCGACGTGGCCGGCTCGGCGTCGGCCTACTTCGGCACGCTGCGCTTCGGGCTCGGCGCGCTGGCCACGCCGCTCGTCGGCCTGGGCGGCGCCGTCAGCGGCCTGCCCATGGCCCTGGTGATGGTGACCTCGGGGCTGGCCGCGCTCGTGCTGTTCACCTTCGTCGCCCGCTTCGGACGCGGCGAGCAGGTGCTGCACGACTTGCCCGAGGAGCTGCGCGCCGACATGCCCGTCGGCTGAGGCTTCGGCCGCTCCCCGCCGGCCCCCAGCCGCGGCGGTCTTCGCGCCGAGCGGCTAGCCCCTCCACCCCGGGCCGCGCAGCACGGCGCCGCTGCGAGCGCCGGTGTGGACGCCCTCCCAGACGACGGCCTCGCCGTTGACGAACACGTAGTCCATGCCCTCGGCGTAGCGGTGCGGGATGTTGGCGAACGGCGCGGTGTGCGGCGCCGGGTTGGTGGCCCGGTCGCGCACGCGGTCGAGGTCGAAGACGGCGACGTCTGCGCGAGCGCCCGGGCGCAGCACGCCGCGGTCCCACAGGCCAAAGCGCTGGGCGGGCAGCGAAGTCATCTTGCGCACCGCCTCTTCAAGGCGCAGCACGGCCCGGTCGCGCACGAAGCGCTCGAGCAGGCCCGGGTACTCGCCGAAGCTGCAGGGCCAGTAGGCGGCCGGCTCGCCGGGCAGCGGCAGCGGCTGTACCAGGCCGTCCGACGAGATCATGCAGTGCGGGTGGCGCAGTACGGCCTCGAGCTCGGCCGTATCGATGTACTCGAAGATGGCCACCGTCGTGTCGCGGCTCTCGACGATCAGGTCGAGGTAGGTGTCGAGGCCGTCGCGACCGCGCTGCGCGGCGATGTCGGCGACCGCACGGCCCGGCAGCGAGGCGTCGGGGGAGTGCAAGATGACGATGCGCTCGAAGCGGCCGTGGCGCACGAGGCCGGCATAGCCCGGGCCCGGCCGGACGTCGTCGGCGGCGATGTCGCGGCGCAGCGCCGCGCGCCGCGCGGGCTCGCTCAACACCGCCAGCAACTCGTCGACCGACAGGCTGTGCAGGGGCTGGGGCAGGGCGCGCGACAGGCGCGGCGCGAGCTCGGTGTGCGTGTCGTTGTCGAGCGTGACGTCGAGGCCCTCGGCGCGCGCCCGGTCGATGACGGCGAGGTTCTCGGCGGCGGGCGGCCCGCCCCACTTGGGAGCGTTGTGCGACACCTGCACCGGCAGGCCGCTCTGGCGACCTATGCTCACGGCCTCTTCGACCGCCGCCACGATCGTCTCGCGCTCGCCGCGCACGTGCGTGGCGTAGAGACCGTCGTAGCGCTTGACGACCCGGGCGAGCGCGACGAGCTCGGCGGTCGACGAGTAGCAGCCGGGCGGGTAGACAAGCCCCGCCGACAGGCCGAAGGCGCCGGCGGTCATGCCCTCGGCCAGGAGCGTCTCCATGACGGCGAGCTCGCGCTCGCCGGCGGCGCGCTCGTCGAAGCCCATCGCGGCGATGCGCAACGCCCCGTGGCCCACGAGCGCCGCCACGTTGATGGCGCAGCCGCCCGCCCCGATCGTGTCGAGGTACTCGGCGAAGCTGCGCCAGGTCACGCGCGGTACGGCGAAGTAGCTCTCCCACATGGTCACGAAGTCGGCCAGGCGGCGTTCGTACACCGGCGCCGCCGACATGCCGCAGTTGCCCACCACGTGGGTGGTGACGCCCTGGTAGACCACCGACTCGGCGCCCGGGTCGGTGAGCACGGTGAGGTCTGAGTGGGTGTGGGGGTCGACGAAGCCCGGCGTCACGAAGCGGCCGCCGACGTCGATCACCCGCCAACCCGCGTCGCCGCGCCCGCCCAGGCTGCCGGCCGGCCCGACGGCCGCCACGCGCCCGGCGTCGAGCGCCACGTCGGCCGCGACCCAGGGGTTGCCCGCGCCGTCGATCAGCCGGCAGTCGGCCAGCAGGACCCGCTGTCCACGGTCGGACGTGAGGCTCACGGC
>CAVWDG010000001.1:0-46002 GCA_963753695.1 uncultured Actinomycetes bacterium | reverse complement strand
GTTATGTCCTCCTTACCTTTTCGTTTCATTACGTATTGCTAGCGATTTCCCCGCTCGGCGCGCCAGCCGCACATACACAGCTGCGTGGTTCAGATGGCCAAGCGGAACGGGCCGAAGCCGGCTCCGCCCCGGAAACCACGGTCCACAGCGCAATCAGGGCCACCCGTGACCAACCAGCCTCCGCGTCCCGCCAGTGAAGCCCGGGCCGGGCGTTCAGACCTCGAAACCCGCTGGGGGCGGGTCGCCTCCCGATCCGGCAGGCGAGTGTTGCCGGTGTGGTGCGGTTCTCATCGCTGAAGGTCCTGGCGAAACATTCGACGTATGACCTATCGGCACGCTGCCGCCATCACTTCACCCCGCGGCCGCCTGACTTGACTAAGCCGTCGGTGCTGCGGCTGACCCGCAGCGAAGTGAGAAACCGACAGCGGCTCGGCTGCAGCGTGGATCGTTCCGATGACCCAGTGGCAGGCCCCGCTCCAGACAGGCCGGGGAGCACGCGGTATGCGCGCCCGCCAGCATCGACGCCGCCACCCGGGCGAGCCTGCGCTCGAGCGCGCCCGCCGGCCCATGCCCCAGGCCGGCGAGCAGCTCTCGATCGCAGGGCACAGGGTTCTCTAAGAACCTCGTAAGCCTTACTCATGGTTCCCGACCAAGCTGCCGACGAGATCGAGCGGCCAGAACTGGGGGCACAGTGGGGGCGCATCATCTGGTGAGTCCACGGGCGACCTCGCCCGTGGGCGCATCGGTGCCGCCCCGGCGAATCCAGGGTCCCGAGGGTTCGCGACGATTACCCGGACTTCAAGCAGGGATCCTCTCACCGCTGCTGCCCAACATCACCCGCTTGGTCCAAGAACGACAAGTTCGTCCAGGACTGGACGAGTCGATGAGTGGCGCGCAGTCAGACCCGACGTGGCAAAGCTCTGGGCATTAGAAGCGACACGTCTACACCCGCCCCGCGAAGAAGGCCGTGATGGCAACCAGCGCCGCAGGTGAAGGCCTGCACGCACAGATTCGCGTTCCCGACACTGGCCGCTCGGTTGAGCGGCGCCAACTCGACGCTCAGGGAATGGGCCGCCAAATTTCAGCACCGAGCGACCAGTTGGACGGTCAACACGGTCGGCGTGGCGGCCAGGCGACGCGTCATCCGCTGTCTGCGCAAACGCGACGACCTTGCATCGTGGGCGAGGCTCCTTTAGCGCAACCCTCGGGGTGAGCCGACCAACGACGGGATCAAGGCTGGTCAACCCGGCGAGAATGCCGCTCACGGCTCGCGCCACGCCGGAACCAAGATCTCGAACCGTGAACCACCATCAACGGGACAGCATGCACCGGATGTCCGCCCGGGGCGGGTGTACATCATTCCGCGGGATTGCAGGCCCTTCGCATCACGTGCGATCCCGTCGCTTGGCGGAAGCACAATCGGCGGCCTCCGCTTTATGAATTGCATAAGTCGTACGTCGCGGTGGTAACGAAATTCTGCGGTGCGGGCGATAGGTAACGCAACAGCACTAAACCGCCCCCCCGCTCGCGCGACCGACCGGGCGCACGGCCTAACGAGACATCACCCTCATGAGCAGCCCCAATCCCGAGAACAGCCGGACCCGCGCCGAGGTCGAGCACCTCAACAAGCTGGAGGCAATCGTGCGACGCGGTCTCGACACCGACCTCGATGTCGGCAACGCGTTGGCCGAGATCCGCGACACATGGCTCTACCGCGCCACCACGAGACGTTCGAGGACTACCTGCGCGACCGCTGGGGGATGAGCCGCCCACGCGGGTATCAGCCCATTCAGGCCGCTGAGGCGGCGATCCCACCGTCCGCCGGCCTCGAGACTCCCGCACCTGCGACGCGGTCACAAGCCGGCCCGCCTGCGCTGAGTCGTCGCGACGTGACGATGGACTCGCGGTCGTGTGGGAAAGGCCCGTCAGGAGTTCGGCGGCGACGACGTGACCGCCGTTGACATCCACCTCACGGTCCACCAGCGCGAGCAGCCCCAGCTCCCGCCCCCCGGCTGGCCGAACCTTCAGCGACCGGACGACCTGGAGGCCGGAGACCTGCTCCGCCGGCTGCGTTGGCTGATGACCGAGTCGAGTGGCACGCTGGCCTACATCGCGCACCAACTCGAGACGCGCGGCGCCGAGCTTGACGACGACGCGTGCGAGCAGCTGCGCGACGATGTGCTCACCCTCGAGGACGACATCGCCACGCTCAAAGCGTTCCTCCTTGCGCCGGTCGACTGGGATGCCGAGCACGGCGGATCTTGCTCGCCGGAAGGTGCCGAAGATGGCGTGCTCGATGGCCCAGCCGTTGCCCTCGAAGTCGATCGCCGGGTCGAGCGTCTGGGGCTCGCCCTGATAGGTGACGACCAGCGTGCCGCCGCGCTGCGGCGTGGTGGTCTGGGCGGCGCTCGTGCTGCCGCCGCTGCTGCTCGAAGAGCTGCCGCACGCGACCAGCAGCAGCGCACAGGCGGCCACGGCGAGCACGCAGCACGCCGCATAGCGCGCCGGCCCCCGCCGCAGCATGGAAATATCGGTCATGAAGGCTCCTTTCGTCCCCTCCCGGCCCCTCACGACCGGTGTGCTAACGTTAGCATAGGGACGAAGCTACGACTGCTACAGGAGTTGCCGCGGTGCGACCGTCCGACGAAGACCTGATCAGACTGCTCTGCGACCTTGTCGCCATCGACTCGACCAATCCGGGTCTCGTGCCCGGAGCGGCGGGTGAGGAAGCGCTCGTGCGCTTCCTCACCCGCCGCTTGAGCGCGGCCGGGCTTGCGGTCGACGTCTGGGAACCGCGCCCGGGGCGGCCTAACTTCGTCGCCACGCTGCCCGGACACGGGCGCGCAGCGGGCGCTCCGCCAACACCGCGGCGCGACGGTGCCGACGAGGCGGGCGATGCCGGCGGTGCGGGCGACGCGCCCACCCTCATGCTCGTGAGCCACCTCGACGTGGTCGGCGGCGCCGCCCGAGATGTTCACCCCGCAGCTGCGCGACGGCCGCCTGTACGGCCGCGGCAGCAACGACATGAAGGCCGGGCTCGCGGCCGCCGTCACCGTCGCCGAGCGCCTCGCCTCCGAGGCCCGCGCGGCCGGCGGCAGGTCGCCGCTGCGCGGCGACCTGCTCGTGGCCGGCTGCGCCGACGAGGAGTGGGAGAGCTTCGGGGCCGAGGATATGGTGGCGCGCTACCGACCCGCCGCGGCCATCCTGCCCGAGCGCACCGACCTGGACGTCACGGTCGAACACGGCGGCTTCACCTGGTTCGAGGTCGAAAGCCGGGGCGTCGAAGCCGCCGGCGCCGAGCCCGAAAAGGGCGTCGACGCCATCGCCTTGCTGGGGCCCGCGCTGGCCGGCATCGCCGCGCTCGACCGCGAGCTCGACGCGCGGCCGCGCGCGTCGTACGGGCGCGGCTCCATCCACGCCGCGACCATCGCCGGCGGCACGCAGCTCCCCGCCTATCCCGCTCTCTGCCGACTGGGCGTCGAGCGCTGCCTCATCGCCGGAGAGTCGGTGGCGCAGTCGTGCGCCGAGATCGACGCGCTGCTCGCCGCCGCCCACGACGCCGATCCCCGGTTTGCCGCCAGCAGTCACCTGGTCGTGGGCCGCGAGCCCGTGACGCTGCGCCGCGACGATCCCGTCGTGCTGGCGCTCGCCGCGGCGGCCGCGGCCGAGATCGGCCACCCGCCGCTCATACGCGGCGACATCGGCTGGGCCGACTCGGGCATCTTCGCCGAAGCCGGCATACCGTGCGCCCAGTTCGGTCCCATCGGCGCCGGCGAGCACACCGCCGACGAATGGGTCGACGTGGCCTCGGTCGCGCTGGTGGCGCGCGTCCTCGAAGCCGCCGCGCGCCGCTACTGCGCGTAGGCTCCCCGACCGACGGCCGACTTACTACCGCAATCGGTCACGCGCCCGCTCCGTGGGGTATCGTAGGCTCATGATCAGCGCCGTCACACTCGATTTCTGGAACACCCTGATGGACGACTTTCACCTGCCCGGCCGCGAGACGCTGCGCGCGGTGCGGCTGGCGGAGCTCGTCGCGCCCTACGGCTACCGTCTCGACCCGGGGCAGATCGCCGCCGGCTTCGACGACGTCTGGCGGCATTTCGACAAGATCTGGTACAAGAAGAAGCGTACGCCCACGACCGCCGAGTCGGCCGGCGTGCTGCTGCACTCCTTGCACGTCAAGCTGCCCGGCGAGGCCGTGGCCCGCGTGGTCGCCATGCTCGAAGAGGTCGTTCTCGAGAGCCCGCCGCAGACGGTCGCCGAGGTGCCCGAGACGCTGCCGCTGCTGGCCGAGCGCTACGCCCTGGCGGTGGTCTGCGACGCCGCCCTCACCCCGGGGCGGGTCCTGCGCCGGGTGCTCGGCCTGCACGGCCTCGAGCGCTACTTCTCGGCGTTCTTCTTCTCCGACGAGCACGGCTTCTCAAAGCCCGATCGCCGCGCCTTTCTCACGCCTCTCGCCGAGCTGGGGATCGCGCCCCACGAGGCCGTCCACGTGGGCGACATCCAGCGCACCGACATCGACGGCGCGCAAGCCGCCGGGCTGCGCGCGGTGCACTTCGTGGGGGTCAACTCGTCCGACCTGCAGGTCTCCACGGGCGACGCGGTCGCGTTCCGGTTCGGCGACCTGCCGGCCGTGATCGCCGGCCTGCGCTGACCGCCGCGGCGACCCCGTCGGCGTGACGCCGTCCGCCGTGAGCCCGCCGCCCGGCGCCCGGCGCCGCTTCTGGCTTACGCTCCTCCTGTTCGTCGTCGTTCCGGCGGCCGTGTTCGCGGCGGTCGCCGTGCTCGTGTTCGTGGGGGGCACGCCCTCGTGGGACATCTCGTTGCTGCAGCTCTCGGCCCGCCATCAGCAGACCACGGCGCGCACGCTCGTCACCGTCTACACCACGCTCGGCGCCCTGTGGCTGGTGCTCGTGCTGCTGGGCTGCGCGCTCGCGCTCCTGCTGCGCGCCCGGCTCTACCGGCAGGCGGCCTTCGTGGCCACGGCCACGGTGCTCAGCATGTCGACCTCGGGCATCTTGAAGCTCGTCTTCGCCCGGCCCCGGCCCGAGGTGATCCCCCAGCCGCTCGGCAGCTACTCGTTCCCGAGCGGCCACACGATGAGCGCTGCGGGGCTCGCGGTGTCTCTCGTCGTCGTGCTTTGGCCGACGCGCTGGCGCGTGCCGGCGCTCGTCGTGGGTGTGGTCTGGGCGGTGGGGGTCGGCCTGTCGCGCGTCTATCTCGGCTACCACTTTCCCTCAGACGTGGTAGCCGGCTGGGCGCTCTCGCTGGCGGTGGTCGGAGCTACGCTGCTGGCCTTCGGCGGGCGGGTGGGACTGCCACCGAGTCGCGGCGCCGGGGTGGGACTGCCACCGGGCGACTAGGCGCGCAACGGAGTCACCACGTCTGAGCGGCGACGACGCAGTCGATCGACGGCCTAAAGCAGCGAGGCCGCAGAGGCCAGCCTGCCGGCCGCCTCGTTGCGACCGAGCGCCCACAGCGACTCGAAGAGCCCCGGCGTAACGGCCTGACCGCTCATGCCCAGGCGCAGCGCGGCGAACACGGCCTTGGGCTTCACGCCGAGCAGTTCGGGGAGGGCGCGCACCGCGGCCTCGATCGACTCGATCTCGTAACGCTCGAGCCCGGCGAGCGACACGGCGGCCTCGGCCAGAATGCGCTGCGCCTCGGGAATGGCGACCAGGCGCTCGCGGGCCTCGTCGGAGATGGCCAGCGGCGTGAAGACCCAGCCGGCGAGGCGCACGAAGTCGGCGAGCATCTCCATCTTCTCCTGCACGAACGGGGCCATGAGTGTGGTGAGGCGCTCCTGCTCGTCGCCGGGCGGCATGGCGACGAGCTCGCCCAGCTCGACCGCCTCGGAGAGCGCCGCATCGCCCTGCCCCGCCAGCAGCCGCACCGCCGACGGCTGGCCGTAGAAGCCGATGCGCTCGAGGTAGCCCTGCAGACGGGCCGCCAGGTCGGCGGGCGCCAGAGAGCGGATGAAGCGGCCGTTCATCCAGCGCAGCTTCTCGGGGTCGAAGATGCTCGAGCTCGTGCCCAGCTTCTCCACCTCGACGCGCTCGACCAAGTCGGCGAGAGTCCAGGTGATCATCGACTCGTCGAACTCGGTCGACAGAAAACAGAGGTAGTTGCGCACGGGCTCGACCAGAAAGCCCATGGCGGTGAGCTGCTCGAGATTGGTGGCGCCATGGCGCTTGGAGAGCTTCTTGCGGTCGGTGCCGAAGAGCAGCGGCATGTGCAGGAACTGCGGCAGCGACGCGCCCAGCGCCTCGTAGATCAGGACCTGCTTGGGCGTGTTGGACAGGTGATCGTCGCCGCGGATGACGTGCGTGATGGCCATCGTGACGTCGTCGACGACCACCGCCAGGTTATACATGATGGTGCCGTCGGAGCGCTGCACGATGAAGTCGCCGATGGTCTCGTTGGCCACCTCGACCGGGCCGCGCAGCAGGTCGTCGAAGACGGTCGCGCCGGGGCGCACCTTGAAGCGCAGCGTCCAGGGCTCGCCGGCAGCCTTGCGGCGGGCGACCTCGTCGGGGGTGAGGTCGCGGCAGGCGCCGCCGTAGACCCAGGCGCGCTTGTCGGCCTGGGCGGCGCGGCGCTCGGCTTCGAGCTCGTCGGGTGTGTGAAAGCAGGTGTAGAGGTGGCCCGAGGCCACGAGCTTGTCGATGTGCTCGCGGTAGATCGCCTGGCGTTCGGTCTGGCGATAGGGCGCGTGCGGGCCGGGCTTCTCGGGGCCCTCGTCCCAGTCGAGTTCCATCTCGCGCAGCGAGCGCAGGATCTGGGCGATGGCCTCGTCGGTGGAGCGCGACGGGTCGGTGTCTTCGATGCGCAGCACGAAGTCACCGCCACGCTTGCGCGCGAAGAGGTAGTTGTACAGCGCGGTGCGCGCGCCGCCCAGATGCAGAAAGCCGGTGGGAGACGGGGCGAAGCGGACGCGAACGGGTACGGTCATGGGGGGATTGTACCCCACGGGTGCGGGCGAGGACCCCGGCGACGGGTCAGGACGCTGCGGCTCGCCGCGCGCCTTTGGGCGCGAACGACGCCCGGTCGCTGCGACGCGTCAGGGCACGGCGATCGCCGGCAGCGTCCGCGTGGCGGCGGCGTTGCGGGCGTCCCCGGCGAAGGACACACGCAGAAGCACGGTGCCTTTGCGCGCAGCGTAGGCCAGGCTGAAGATCCCAGTCGCCGCGGTGCGTCCCTTGGCGACCGTCGTCCACGTACCGGCCCTGCGCACCTGCAACACGAGCGGCACGCCGGCGCGACGCGGCCGGAAGCTGCCGGCCACACGCACCACGCGGGTCGCCGATGGCGCGGCGGCGTGGGCCGCCAGCAGCGCGCGGACGGCCACGGTCACGGTGACCGGCGTCGTGGGCGTCGGCGCGGTGAACGGCACGTGCGGCGTCGGCAGCGTCGCCTTGAACGTAGTGGTGAAGCGCGGCGCGGCGGTCACCGCAGCGCTACCGCCGGCCGCCGTGGTGACAGTCTGCTGCGTCGCCGCGGCGCCGCCCTGCGGACCGACGACGACGCCCGGCAGAAAGCCGATGGCATAGGTGGGAGCGTCGGCATTGGCTCCGGCGTCGGCATCGGCGGCGTGCACGGTGAGCTTGACCTTGCCGCCGAAGGCGATCGTGCTGGCGCTGCTCACCAGGCTGAGGACGACGGGCGTCGGGTACGTCCAGGCGACCACGCTGCTCGTGACCGTCGTGCCGGTCGTGGCCTGCACGGCGACGACGTGGCGCGTGGTGGCCGGCGCCGGGGCCGCCGCGAGCGTGCCGGTGGCGAACCTGAAGCTCTGCCTGGCGCCGCTACCCGTCGGGGTCACGGCAGCCCAGGCGCCGCCGTCGACGCTGTACTGCAAGGCGTGCGGCGTGAGGATGCTGATGCCCGCAGCGAAGGCGCGCCCCTTGGCGTTGTGACCGGGCGGCCAGGGGTGCTCGGCCGCCACGCCTGTGACCGTCGCTCCAGTCCCGTTCAGGATCGGCTTGGCGAGGGTCACCGTCGGCGTCGTGTCGACGACGTCGGGCAGGGTGTTCGGCGGGGTGACGCGCCAGCCGATCTGGCCGGCGGTCGATGGGCAGATGCCGCGGTCTGAAAGCGTTGCCGACTGCGTGTAGGCGTCGAGGCCCGCGCTACCGCCCCGCATGATGCAGGGGTCGTTGGTCTTGCCGCCCTGGACTGCGTTCAGGTTCTTGACCCAGAGATAGCCCGAGAACAGGCTGCCCGAGCTCGGATATCCTGCCGGCGCGGCATACTCGTCGAGGGCGCCGAACTCGTGGCCGATCTCGTGAGCGAGCACGCCGTCGAACTCGGCCGGACCGAAGGTGGCGTTGTCGTAGGTGAGCACGCTATACGGGCCGAAGAGCGCGAAGGTGTAGGCAAACGAGCCGTTCGGGAACTCGCCCGGCGTCTTGTCCTTGAGCGTCGCGTCGTGGAGGCTGTCGACCACGTAGACCGTGAAGGCCCAGTCGGTGTGATTGGCCTTGCGCACGGCGTTGTCGTACGCAGTCTCCGGCGGTGGCGCGTCGGCCGACCCGGCCGCGGCGTGGCCAAGCTTCGCCATGATGGGGTGGCGCCAGAGCTGATCGCTGGTCGAGGCGATGGTGATCGGCTCCCGCGCCACGCTCACCTGAAGCGGCGCCCCAGTCCCTGCCTTGGGGATCACGAACGTGAGGTGCGCGGCGGCCGGCGCCTCGGCCGCCCACCAGTCGAGCGCCTTCTGGATCTGACCGACGATGTAGACCTGCCGCGGCGTCAGCTTTGGGTGGCCGGTGCTGGTCAGGCCGGGTGTACCGTACGAGTCGGTCCTTGTCCACCTCTCCGTGTGTTTGCTGCCGCCGACGCCGCTGCTCTGCGGGAAGATGATGCTCACGGTAACCGAGCCGGCGGCGTAGGCGACCGGCTCGGTCGCGGTCGGCAGGGTCCCGACCGTGCCGAGGATCGCCGGCCGTGCCACGACCGGCGAGAGCAGACCGACGCTGCCGTCGGTGTTGCCCACTTTAAGGTCGTTCGTGAGGGCGGGGGCCGGAGCCAGACCGTCGCTGCCGGCGGCCCGCGCGGCGGGCACCCAGAGCGCGCTCGCGATCACGAGGGCGAGCAGGGTAAGGGCGAGCAGCACGACGAGCACGGCGGGCGGCGCGGCGGCGCGCAGGCGGCGGCGCGGCGTCGGAGCGACCAGACGCGGCTTGCGCGAGAGCTGTGCGGTGAGCGGGTCCATGGTCGGGCTAAAGCCCATGCTAGGGTCGCCCTCTGGCAAGGTCAAACGCGCCATATTTCGCGGGCCTCCCACTTTCTGGTACCGTACCGGCTCGGTCCGTTATAGAGAGAACGTTTGAGGGAGCATTGTCCGAACAGGCACTTCGTATCGTCGTCCTGGTCAAGCAGGTCCCTGACACCGCCAACGTGACCGGCGACGCCATGAAAGACGACGGCACCGTCAACCGCGCGGCGCTGCCGGCGATCTTCAATCCCGAAGACCTGAACGCTCTCGAACTGGGTCTGCGCCTCAGAGAGCGCTGCGGCGGCCGCGTGACCGTGCTCACCATGGGGCCGCCCTCGGCCGCCCAGGTGCTGCGCGAGTCGCTGTTTCGCGGCGCCGACGAGGTCGTGCTGCTCTCCGACCGGGCCTTCGCCGGCGCCGACACGCTGGCCACGAGCTACGCGCTCGCACGGGCGATCGACCACCTGGGCGAGACCGACCTCGTGCTCTGCGGCCGGCAGGCCATCGACGGCGACACGGCGCAGGTCGGCCCACAGATCGCCGAAAAGCTTGCCCTGCCGCAGATCACCGGTGTATGCCGCGTCGACGCGATCGAGCCGCCCGGCTCGCCGCCGGGCGATCCGGCTCGATCACCGCGACCCGCACCATCGAAGACGGCACCGAGACGCTGCACGCCCTGCTGCCGGCCCTGCTCACCGTCACCGGCGAGGCGGGCGAGCCACGCCCGCCCAGCGTGAAGCTCGTCATGACCTACAAGAACGCGGTCGCCGAGGCCATGCCCGGCTACGACGACAGCTACCTCGACCCCGACGCCGATGAAGCCGAGGTCTGCATGATCGGCAGCGACGGCCGCCCCGTGTGCCGCGCCAAGATCGTGCTCTGGGACGCCGCCGCCATCGAGGCCGAGCGCGAGATGGTCGGCCTGCGCGGCTCGCCGACGCGCGTCAAGAAGATCGAGAGCGTCGTGCTGGCCGCCGGCGAGGCGCGCCTGGTCGAGCCCTCCGACGAGGGCGTGCGCGCCCTCGTGCGCGAGCTCATCGAGGAGCACATCCTTGGCTAGCCCCGTGGGCGACGTCTGGGTCTTCGTCGAGACGACGCGCGGCTCGACCAGCGGCGAAGGCGCGGCCGTGCTCACGCGCAACGGCACTTCCGAAGGCGCCGGCCTGCGCCCCGCCGAAGTCAGCCTCGAGCTGCTGGGCCAGGCCCGCGAGCTGGCCGCGCGGCTCGGCGCGCGAGTGGGCGCCGTGGTCGCCGGCGGCGAGGCCGCGCGGGCGCTCGCGCCCGCGCTCGTCGCCGCCGGCGCCGACACCGTCTACCTCGCCGTGCACGACCTGCTGAGGGAGTACCTGGCGCAGCCCTACACGCGCGTCGTCACCGAGGCGGTGCGCCACTTCCAGCCGCAGATCGTGCTCTACGGGGCGACCACCACCGGCCGCGACCTGGCGCCGCGCGTGGCGTCGGCGCTACGCACCGGCCTGACCGCCGACTGCACCGACCTGCGCATCGGCGACCACGAAGCCAAGGGCGTCGTCTACCACGACCTGCTCTACCAGATCAGGCCCGCGTTCGGCGGCAACATCGTGGCCACCATCGTGAGCCCCGAGCACCGCCCCCAGATGGCCACCGTGCGCGAGGGCGTGTTCCGCCTGCCGCTGCCCGACCCGAGCCGCAGCGGCGACGTCGTCGAGCTGAACGTCGAACGCGTCTCCGGTCCTCACGCGGGCCGCAACGGCAAGCCGACCTCGGCGGGCGGGCCGATCGCCCTCGACGACCTCGACTTCGCCACCACGCTCGTGCGCCGCACCCGGCAAGAGAAGTCGGTCGACCTGAAGGGCGCCCGGGTGATCGTCGCGGGCGGGGTGGGCGTGGGTTCGCGCGCCGGGTTCGACCTGCTGCGCGACCTGGCCAACACCCTGGGCGGCGTGGTCGGCGCCTCGCGCGCCGCAGTCGACGCCGGCTGGATCGGCCGCGAGCACCAGGTCGGCCAGACGGGCACCACCGTACGTCCCAAGCTCTACATCGCGGCCGGCATCTCGGGCTCTATCCAGCACCGCGCCGGCATGGACCAGTCGGCCCGCATCTTGGCGATCAACTCCGACCCGGGGGCGCCGATCTTCGCCGTGGCCCACTACGGCATCGTCGGCGACCTGCACGAGGTCGTGCCCAGACTCATCACGGCCTATCGCGAGAAACGATGAGCAACTTCTACACAGACGACCCCGACCTGCAGCGCCAGCTCGAGGCGCTCGACCTGCGGCGCATCGTGGCGCTGCGCGAAGACGACTTCGAGCAGGCCCACGAGTTCGCCTACGCCCCCAGCGACCACGACGACGCGCTCGACTCGTACCGGCGCACCCTCGAGATCGTGGGCGACATCGCCGGCGAGTTCGTGGCGCCGCGCGCCGAAGAGGTCGACCGCGCCGGCGCGACCCTCATCGACGGCGAGGTCTGCTACGCGCCCGGCATGCAAGAGGCGCTCGACCGCCTCACGCAGGCCGACCTCATGGGCATCACCCTGCCGCGCCGCTACGGCGGGCTCAACTTTCCCATCACGGTCTCGGTCATGATCGTCGAGATGATCTCGCGCGCCGACCCGGCGCTCATGAACGTCTTCGGCCTGCAGGACATCGCCGAGACGGTCAACAAGTTCGCCACCGACGAGCTCAAGCAGGCCTACCTGCCGCGCTTCGCTTCGGGTGAGGTCACGGGCTCGATGGCGCTCACCGAACCCGAGGCCGGCAGCGACCTGCAGAACGTGCAGCTCAAAGCGGCACTCGGCGCCGACGGCGTCTGGCGCCTGTCGGGCGTCAAGCGCTTCATCACCAACGGCTGCGGCGCCATCGCGCTCGTGCTGGCGCGCTCCGAAGAAGGCACCACCGACGCCCGCGGCCTGTCGCTGTTCCTCTACGAGCGCGACGAGCACATGAAGATCCGCCGCCTCGAAGACAAGCTCGGCATCCACGGCTCGCCGACCTGCGAGCTGCAGTTCACCGATGCGCCGGCGCTCCTCATAGGCGAACGCCGGCGCGGCCTGACGACCTACGTGATGAGCCTCATGAACGGCGCCCGCATAGCCATCGCCGCCCAGGCGCTGGGCATCGCCGAGGCCGCCTACCGCGCCGCCTCCAAGTACGCCGACGAACGCGTGCAGTTCGGCGGGCCGATCCGCAACCTTACGGCCGTGGCGGCCATGCTGGCCGACATGAAGGTCTCGCTCGAAGCCTCGCGCGCGCTGCTTTACGAGACGGCCATGATCGTCGACGAAAAAGAAGGCCTCGAGCGCCGCATCGAGCAACTCCAGTCGGGCGCCCGTGTGGCCGTTTCAGACGACGAGCTGAAGACATTGCGCGGCGAGCTCAAGGGTTTCACGCGCCTGGCGGCGCTGTTCACGCCGCTCGCCAAGGCCTGCTCGACCGAGATGGCCAACCGCGTGACCTACGAGTCGCTGCAGATCCACGGCGGCTCGGGCTACATGCGCGACTTCGCCGTCGAGCGCCACGCCCGCGACGCCCGCATCACCAACATCTACGAGGGCACCACGCAGCTCCAGGTCGTGGCCGCTCTGGGCGGCGTGCTGTCGGGCACCCTCGCCGCGCGCCTCGCCGACTACGACGCCGGCGACTACGCGGCCACGCCCGAGCTGCTCGGCGCCGTACGCGCCGCGGTCGAGCGCTGGAGCGCTGCGGTGGCCCATGTGCGCGCCCTCGACGACGCCGCCTTCCGCGACTTTCACGGGCGCCGCATGGTCGACACCGCGATCGACCTGATCTGCGCCTACCTGCTGCTGCGCGCCGCCCAGCGCGACGCCCGCAAGCTGCTCGTGGCGCGCTACTTCGTCGAGCAGATGAGCGCGCGCGTCGAAGGCGCCGCGCAGGCCGTGCTGGGCAGCACGGCGGCAGCGATCGACGCCCTGCAGACGCTGGGGCGCGACTAGCCCTCTAGCCCCGACCGACCCTGTGACACGGCATGTCACCAACTAGTGACATAGCTGTGACGCAGCCTCGAACAAGAAGACTAAGCCCTCGATCAGCGAGCGAGTGGCGGCCCGCGATGGCGCGCCGCGCTAACGGTAGCTCACCGTGTCGGCCAGGTGGCAGTAGCGGATCAGCGAGAAGTGCGCCGGATACCACTTGCTCAAGGGCAGCCGCCTGTGCGCCACCGTGTGGCTGTCGTAGACCCACCGCCCGTGCTTTCTGGCGACGCAGATGATGACGTGCTCCCAGGTCGCGACGCCGGCGGTCGTGTTTCCCAGGTAGACCACGTCGCCCACCGCCCAGTCGTGCGGCCGCTTTGTCGTGCTGCTCACGATGCAGGGCGAGCCTAGGCCGCCGCCCACCGTGCTCCAGACGCGCTGCTGCGCGGTGCAGTTGACCCAGCCGAGGCTGGGAAAGCGCGTGCCGGCAGGGCGCCAGGTGCCCCCGGCGCCGTCAAAGGCGCGCAGGCCGCCGGCCGCGACGCACTGCGACACGAAGTTCGCGCAGTCGTCGGTGCGTGAGTGCCAGTAGACCGGGTTCGTGCTGAGCGCCCACTTGTCGGCGTACGCGGCGGCCGCGGCGCGGTCGTAGACCGCGCGGCCGCCGCCCCCGCCCCCGCCGCGAGCCACGACCACCCCGACCACGACCGCAGCGAGCACTACCAGCACCACGAAGAGACGCCGGCGCCGGCGGCGCCGACGCGGGCTCAACCCGCGGGCGCGGTAGACACGCGCGGCCGGCCGCTCACTCGGCATCGTCGGAAGGATCGGCGGCGACCGCCGCAGGTTCCGCGGGGTCGCTCACGGCCGCGGTGGCCTCCGGCGGGTCGGCGGCCGGCGCGGCCTCAGTCACCGCCGTCGCATCGGTCGTGGGCGGCGCATCGGCTTCCGGAGGTACTTCCGTCACCGTCGTCGCCCCAGCCACAGGCGGCGCATCGTTCGACTGCCGCCCGGCGAGCGGCAGCTCGACGAAGAACGCCGTCCCCACGCCCACGGCGCTCGAGACCCGCACGCGGCCGTCCATGGCTTCGGTGAGCTCTTTGACGATGGCGAGACCCAGGCCGGTGCCGACCGGGCGGTGGTGGCCGTAGCGGCTGTAGAGGTAGAAGCGCTCGAAGGCACGCGGCAGGTCGTCGTTGGTCAAGCCCTGGCCGGTGTCCGCCACCGAGACCAGGCCGGGCGCGGTGCTGATCGTGACCGAACCGGGCGAGGGCGTGCAGCGCACGGCGTTCTCGACCAGGTTGGAGACCACCTGCAGGACGCGTCCGTGGTCGCCCGTGGCGAGGCTCTCTGGGGCGAGCTTGAGCAGCAGGCTCAAGCCGTCGTCGTGCGCCGTCGCTTCGTAGCGACGCGCCACCTCTTCGGCGACGGCCGCCAGATCGACGGTCTCGCGGCGCACCGTGAAGGCGCTCTTGCGCATGCGCGCCGAGTCGAGCAGGTCGCCGACCAGGCGCTCGAGCCGAGCAGATTCGGCGCCGATCACGGCGGCGCCCTCGGCAGCCGGCAGGGCGCCGTCGGCAAGCCCCTCGGCGTATCCGCGGATAGAGGTGAGCGGCGTCTTCAGCTCGTGGCTGACCGAAAGCAGGAACGACTGTTCGGCCTCCTGGGCCTTCGTCATCTTGGCGTTCATGTCGTTGAACGCCACCGCGAGGTCGCGCAGCTCACGCGGGCCCGTCGGTGTGACGGTGACGCCGGCTTCACCGTCGGCGAGCCGGCCGCTCGCCTCGGCGAGCCGGCGCACCGGCCACACCACGGTGCGCGAAAGGATCCAGGAGCCGAGGAGCCCCAGCACGGCGGTCAGCGCAAGGCCGATCAGGCCGAGCCAGACCAGCCGCCCCGCCGGCGCATAGGGCGCGATGCTGACCGGCGACCCGTTCCACCCAGGCGCGTAGACGAAGACGCCGCCGCCTGGACCGACCCACGCCACGATGTCGGCCGCCGTGGGGGCCGAGACGAGCGTCCGGTCCATGGCCAGCGCATAGCCCTGGCGCCGCAGCGCGCGCACTATGACCGGCGCCAGCGACCCGTCGGCGTGGACCTGGTCGAGCGTCGTCGCCACGGCCCCGTTCTGCTGACCGTAGGTGGTGAACTGGTAGACGATGGCCGCCGACAGCACCGCGCGCTGCGCGGGCGAGAACCGCGCCGGCGACTTCGACAGACCATCGATCTCGTTCTGCAGCGTGGACGCCTGGTAGCTCGCCTGGCTCTCATAGAGCACCTGCGCGCGTTCCCAACTCCGGAAATACGCCCACACGCCGAACGAGGCCAGGCAGACCGACGGGATCAGCACCACGATCAGCATGACCACGAACGCGCGCGTCCCCAGGGACGTCGCCCGCGACCGTCCGGCCGGGCCCGCGAAGACGGTCGAGGCGACGGTCGACCGAGCCTCTCCGGGCCGGTCCCTCACGACCACGAGGAGCGCCGCCACCACGCCGGCCGCCACGAGCAGACCGAGCACGAGGATAAGGGTTCTCACCCACGACTCGTATCCGATGGTCACCCCCTGCCTTCGGGCGGCCAGCAGCACCATGGCTGCGGCCGCGAACAGCAGGCAGGGCGCCAGGACGAGGACGGCGGCGGTGCGCAGGACGCGGCGGTCGAACGCGCGGGCGTCGTGGGCCGCCGGCGCAGACGCGACCTTCGGCGATCCGCCCAGGCCGCTCACGATTTCACCAGCTTGTAGCCGACGCCGCGCAGGGTCTCGATGGTGGCCGCCTCGCCGAGCTTGGCGCGCAGCTGCGCGACGTGCTGGTCGACGGTGCGCGTGCCGCCCGGGAACTCGAGTCCCCAGACCTGCTCGAGCAGCTGCTCACGGGTGAGCGCCAGGCCGGCGTGCTCGAGAAAGCAGGCCAGGAGATCGAACTCCTTCATGGTCAAATCGAGCGCGACGCCCGCCCGCGAAGCCTCGCGGGCGTCGGCGCGCAGTTCGACCGTGCCGCAGACGAGCCGTTCCGCGGCAGGACGAGCCGGTCGCGTGCGGCGCAACACGGCCTTGACCCGGGCGACGAGCTCGCGCGGGCTGAAGGGCTTGGGCACGTAGTCGTCGGCGCCCAGTTCGAGGCCGACGACGCGGTCGGTCTCTTCGTCGCGGGCGGTCAGCATGATGACCGGCACCGACGACGACGCGCGCACGCGGCGACAGACTTCGAAGCCGTCGATACCGGGCAGGCCGACGTCGAGCACCACAAGGTCGACGGCGTGACGCCGCAGCTCGACGAGGGCATCCTCGCCGCTGCTCACCCAGAGGACTTGGTAGCCGTCGCGCTCGAGGTAGGTGCGCACCAGCTTGCCGATGTTGAACTCGTCTTCGACGATCAGGACGGTCGCGCTCATGAGTCTCCCGGCGGATCGTGCGCGCCACCCGGGGCGCGTGCTGTCGCTCGTGGCGAACGGGACGTCTGCCGGCATCGTATCAAGCCAGCCTCTTCGGCGGCGTGCCGTGGCGGTGGCCATGGTCCCCCTCCTCATCTTCAGTCGTCTGGACTGTCGGAGGCGATCATGGCGGGCACAGGTCAGGCGCGCTCGGCGCCTGTGTCAGGGGCGTGTAAAGCCTGAGTGGTGCGCAAACCGCGAGGGTCTTTTGCTAATCGTCCCAGTCGGGCGGCAGGATGAGCGAGTCGATCGAGCCGTCGCGCGACGGCCCGATCGGCGCCACCTCGCCGTCGTCGGGGCCGTCGGCCAGGAAGGCGTCGGACGGCGCACCCCAGACCTGCACTCGGTCGCCGCCGAGCGCCCTGGCCTGAGCGAGCGCCTCGGCGGCGCAGCCGCCGAGCTCGTCGGCGTCTTCGGCGTGGCGCGGGAACCCGGCGACGCCCACGCTGAGCGTGAAACGGCCGAGCACCTCGTGGTCTTCGTCGCGCAGCTCCATGCCGGCGATCGCGGCGCGCAGCCGCTGGGCGACGAGCGCGGCGCCGGGCTTGTCGGGCGGCGTGCTCGGCAGCAGCAGCGCGAACTCGCCGACCCCGTGCACGCAGGCCACGTCGACCTTGCGGCGCAGGCTCGCCGTCAGCAGCCGGGCGATGGCCCGCAGCACGGCGTCGCCGGCGAGCTTGCCGCGGCCGATCATGAACTTCTCGAAGCCGTCGATGCCCGCCAGCACGACCGACAGCGGCTGCTTGTAGCGATTCGCCCGGGCCGTCTCGGAGTAGAGCCGCTCGTAGAAGTACCAGCGGTTGAAGAAGCCGGTGACGGTGTCGACCGCCGCCTGGCGGTCGAGGCTGCGCCCGAGCCGCTTGAGTTCGAGCGCGACGGCTACGTGGTCGGCGAGCACCTGCAACACGGCGAGCTCTTCGGTCGAGAAGCGCCGTAGCGGCCGGCCGTGGATGTCGATGTAGCCTGCCCCCTCGCCGGAGACGACCAGCGGCACGATCAGCCGGGTGGGCTCGCCGTTCAGGCGCGACTGCGCCGGGCGGTGCCGCGCCATGGCCTTGACCGCCAGCGCGAGGGGCGGCCCACCGACGTCGCCGCGCGGCAGTCCCTCGGCGTCGGAGCTCATGGGCACGAACCACTCGGCCTCGCGGCGCAGCCAGACCTCGATCTCGTGCTCGACTCCGGGCAGCAGCTGGGCGAGCTCCGCCCGAAACGAGCTTAGAGTCTCGCCTTGACCGAAGGTGGCGGCCAGCGCCCGGCCCGATTCGACCAGGGTCATGAGGTGATCGGCACGCTCGTCGCTCACGCGCCTCTCCCAGGCGGCCTGCGCGCCGAGCGCCGCCAGGCGGCAGACGCGCTCGAGCAGCGCGAGCTCGGCGTCGTTCAAGCGGCGTACGGCGCGGCGCTCGACCAGGCCGAGCACGCCCATCACGGCGCGCCCATCGAACAGCGGCACGTCGTAGCAGCTCCGGTAGCCGCGGCGTTTCATGAGCGCGCGGACGTCGGGCGCCAGTGCCGGATCGTCGACGTGGCGCGCCACGAGCGCGGGGCTTTCGAGGACGAGCCCCAGGTCGGGACGCTCACTGAGGCCGACGCGCGTACCCACGGCGGCAAGCTCGGTCGCGCTCGCGCCGTCGCGCCGCCAGACAGCTTCGTAGACGACGGCGTCGCGCTCGCGGTCGAACGCCCAGATGTCGACGAGCCACACGTCGAGCACCCGCCCGACCTCGGCGACGAAGGCGGTCAGACCTCCGGCCGACGCCAGCGCGGCCACCAGGGCCTCGTCGGCGTCGGCCATGCCGTCGGCGTCGGCGCGCCGGCGCTCTACAGGCGCGGCCTCGTCGCTCGGCGCTGCCGCGTCGTCTCGCGCGGCCTCGGCGCTCGACGCCGCCGCATCGTCTCGCGCGGCGTCGTCGCTCAGCGCTTCCAGGTCGTCGTCTCGCAGCGCCACTGCGTCGTTGCTCAGATCGTGTCCGGTGGTCATTGCGCTCCCGCTGGCGGCCGGCAAGCTATCGCATTCGTTGCATCCGCATTCGTTGTCGGCAGCCGGAGTCCGCCACGATAGAGGGTGCACTAAAGTCGTGCCCATTGCCTGCCGATACTGCGGACACCCCCTTCAAAACGGGCCCGGGTTCCGCAAGCCGCCTCGCCGCAGGGACGGCGCGCAGAGCCCGGGCCCGTACCCTTTCCCGGGGCCCGCGCCACTGGCGGTGACGAAGCCCGGTGGTTCTGGTAGATTGGCCCTGCTGTGAGGAGGCCCAGGTGATCTACTCAGTCGTACCGCCCGAGCTCGGCGAAGAGGTGTACGCCCGCCTGGTCGAGCGCTACAAAGACAACCCCAACATCACGGTCATCATGGATCGTCGCAAAGGCGACCGTCGCAGCGACCGCTCCGGTGGCGGCGGCCGCGAGATCCGCGATCGCCGGCGCCGACGGCTCCCGGGGTCGTTCGACGTCTGAGTCGCCCCAACACGCGCTCCACAGTGACGGCACTGTGCGCGGTTCCGCCACGGCGGTCGAGCTCTCGTCGCTCATGCTGCCGGCCTACGCCAACTTCATGGGCAACATCCACGGCGGCATCATCCTCAAGCTCATCGACGAGGCCGCCGGCTGCTGCGCTTACCGGTTCGCGCGCACCCGCGTGGTCACCGCGGCCATCGACCGCACCACGTTTCGCGTTCCCGTCGAGATGGGCAGCCTGGTCGTCTTCAAGGCCTCGGTCAACTGGGCCGGACACACCTCGATGGAGATCGGCGTGCGCGTCGAAGCCGAAGACCTGAACACGGGCGTCTCGGTGCACACCAACTCCGCCTACCTCGTGTACGTGGCCCTCGGCGACGACGGCCGGCCCACGCAGGTGCCGGCGCTCGTGGTCGAAGGCGAGGTCGAGCGGCGCCGTTGGGCGGCCGCCGAACAGCGCCGCCGGGTGCGCCTGAGCGACCGCGCCAACCAGCCGGCAGACTAAGCGCGCGACGTAGTCACGCCTGCTTGAGCGGCGACGACGAAGTCGCTCGACGGCCTAAACGGCCGCCGCCGGCGCCGGCTCAGCGCCCTCGCGCCGCAGCAACTCACCGAGCGCCGCCTGAGCGACGTCGAGCTGGTCGCCCGTGGGTTCGCGGGTCGTGAGCAGGCGCTGCAAGGTGATTCCGGGAGCGCGCAGCAGGTCGGCCAGCGGGTGCCCCCGGTGGCGGCTCATCCACGAGAAGATCTCGAACGCCGAACCCAGCGAGACGAGCCCCATGAGCAGGGTCGGCAGCGGCTGGTCGTCGCGCCCCGTGGCGCGCAGCACAAGTCCGCCCGCCAGGTTGGTCAGCATGATGGGGCCGAGCAGGTTCGTGCCGCAGCGGTCGTGCTCTTTGGCCGCCGTCCTGGGGTCGCCGCCACTCTCGAACGCCGCCACGCTCTTGTGCTCGGCGCCGTGGAACCGCGACAGCTCGGTCATGCGCACCGCCAGCAGCGCCGGCGCGATCGACAGCAGCGAGATGGTCAGCTCGCGAGCAAGCGGCGCCGACTTCATGGTCTTGCGCAGCGCCACGGTGGCCAGCGCACTTGCCACGGCGGCGCCGACTACGGCCGGCTCTTCCTGAGGCAGCACGCTGCGCCCCAGGCCGCGCCGCATGGCGGGCAGGGCGCTCACCGTCTCGAGCAGGCGCCCGACTCCGCGCGCCACCGGCACGCGCTCGAGCACAGCGCGGCCCGGCAGGCGGCTGCGGGCGCCCGAGCGCACCTCGACGCTGCCGTCGGGCAGGCGGATCGCGGCCGCCCAGTTGTCCTGGCTTTGCAGGAGCACTCCGTCTCTCAGGGCCATGCCCCCGATACGCAGATCGGCCACTGTGATCCTTTCGTCTCAAGCTGCGGCGGGCCTGCGGCCCGCCGCCGGCGCCTGGCGCGTCTCGCGCGCCGGCCGTCGCCGGGGATGTTCCCGGCGCGGCTCTCATCCTATCCGCAAAGCGCGGCCCGGCGACCGGCGCGCCCCGCGAAGCGGCGAATCTGTCGCGCAGCGACCGAATCGGGTGTTTTCACTGGCGAAAAGGCATATACTGCCGGCACGTTCCGGTCGTTCTTGTTGACCACTCGACCGGGGCGTGGCCCTGTAGTCGGCGACAGGAGGTGGCTGATGGCATATTCCGAGGTAGCAAGGCGGAAGGTAGTCGTCTTCTGAGCAACAAGCTCACCTGAAAAGCGGCTGTCTTTCGTCTAGCCGCCCGAGGGGCGGGGCGCCAACCGGCTCCCCGCCCCTCGCTTTGTCTCCGGGCCGCGATCCGGGCCGCGACCCGCTCCGCCCACCACCGCCCGCCGCACCGTCCCCGCGGCCGCGGGGAGGCCCGCGCTGCTAGACTGAGGGCCGCGATGTCCCCACGCCAGCAACAGTCGCTCAGCGCCGCCCACGGCGCTTTCCATGCCTGAAGGCCGCGCCACCGCCGGCGCCGAGGCGCCGCCCGCCGGCTTTGGGCGCGATCTGTGGCTCGCCTTCTGGTCGAGCCTGCTGTTCTCGCTGGGCCTGGGGCTCTACTACCAGTTGCTGAACGTCTACGCGATCAAGAACCTGGGGGCGCCGCGTTTCATGATCGGCGCGCTCGTGGCCATCCAGCTCGTCATGACGGCGCTGGGCTACCTGCCGGGCGCCTGGGCATCGGACCACATCCGTCTCAAGCCGATCATCGTCTGGGTGTGGTGGCTCACGGTGCCGACCGCGCTGTGCTTTGCGCTGGCCCCGAGCTGGCCCTGGCTCGATCCCCGGCTACCTGCTGACCGGGCTCTACATGGCCAACAACCCCGCGTTCAAGGTCTACATCATGCTCAAGTCGGAGCCGGCTCGCACCGCGCGCAACATCTCGTATGTGTTCGCGAGCTTTCCGCTGGGCATGGCGATCGGCCCGCTGGTCGGCGGCTGGATAGCCGGCCGCTACGGGATGCGACTGGTGTTCGTGATCGCCATGGTCTTCTACGTGGCTTCGTCGATCGTCATGTGCCTGATCAAGGACACGCCCTACCACGCCGCCGGGCGGCCCTGGAAGCTCGCCGACCTGCTCGGCAACCGCGTCTTTCGGCGCAATCTCATCTTCTTCTTCGGCGGCTTTCTGACGGTCTACCTGGCGGCGCCCTTCGTGCAGCCCTACTTCGCGCAGGTCCACCACCTGGGCTACACCTCGCTCGGCATCCTGGCCGGCATCGGCGCGGTGGGGGGCAGCGTCATCACCTTCGTGGCCGGCCGCGCCACCGACCTGCGCGGCCACCGCCAGGGCATAGGCCTGACGATCGGCTGCCTGCTGCTCGGCGCGATCCTCATGCTGGCCGGCTGGGGGCCGCCGGGCTGGGCGCTCGCCGTCTTCTTCTACGGCGCCTTCGACTCGTTCCGCTTTGTCACGGCCGGCATCGTCAGCCGCTCGTTCGGCTCGGTGCCGCCGGTCTGGGGCTACGCCGTCTTCGACGCCAGCATGGGCGTGCCGGCCGCCTGCGGCTCGCTGCTCGGCGGGGGGCTCTACCGCATCTCCTTCGGGCTGCCCTTCGTCGCCGTGATCGTGCTGGGGATCGCCATGCTGCTCGTCCTCGCGCTGGCCGGCCGGCGCCGGCCGCGCAGCGCGGCGCGTGCGACCCTGCCGTCGTCGCGGTCTGCTACGCTACAGGGGACCAAGGAGACAGCATGATCAACGCCACCCCCGGCACCCAACCCCCCCAGAAGGTCCTCGTCAGCGAGCTTGCCGAAGGCCGCGACGTGACCACCTACTTCGTAGCGATCGACAAGGAGCCGGCCACCGACCGCAACGGCAAGTCGTTCCTGCGCCTCAAGCTGCGCGACGCCTCGGGCGAGGTCAAGGCCATCCATTTCGACGCCGACGAAGGCGTTCTCGAGAACCTCACCAACGGCGACGTCGTCGAGGTGCGGGGCACGTACTCGGTCCACGAGAAGTACGGCCAGCAGTTCCAGGTAAGGACCCTGCGCATCATGGCGCCGGGCGAGTACGACATCGGCACGCTCGTGCCCGTCTCGCCGGTACCCCTCGCCGAGCTCGTCGAGCGCCTGCGCGAGCTCGTCGCATCGGTCCACAGCCCCGCGCTGCACGCCCTGCTCTCGCGCGCCCTCGACCCCGCTCGCGAGCCCGGCGCCACCTACGCCATCGTGCCTGCGGCCGTGCGCAACCACCACGCCTACCGCCACGGCCTGCTCGAGCACTCACTCATCGTCGCCGAGGTCGCCGGCGCGGTCGCCGCGAACTTCGCCACCGTCAACCGCGACCTCACGGTCGCCGGCGCTCTGCTGCACGACATCGGCAAGGTGCGTTCGTACTCGGCCGACCCCATGGCGCCGGGCTTCACCGACGCCGGCCGCCTGCACGGCGAGATCGTCGATCGGCCACGACATCGTGCGCAGCCTGATCGACGAGATCCCCGACTTTCCCGCCGAGACGGCCTCCCAGCTGCGTCACATCGTCGTGTCGCATCACGGCGAGCGCGAAAAGGGCAGCCCGGTCTCGCCTGCCACCCGCGAGGCGGTCATCGTGCACTACTGCGACGACATGACCGCCCGCCTGGCCGCGGTCGACGAGATCGCCGGCCGCACCGCCGACGGCGCGCGCTGGTCGGCCTGGTGCAACATGATCGACGGCTACACCTACCTGGCCGCGGCTCCCGACGGCGCGGCGGCCGCGACGCCGTCGCCCGGTGACGCGGCAAACGACACGCCCGCGCTCGCGCTCGACACCCCCGCGGCCGGCGAACCTTCGGCGGAGAGCGCCGGCGCCCAGGCCGAGCCCGAAGTCGACGACATGGCTGAGGCCATCGCCGCCCTCGCCGCCGCCGTCAATGGCTCAGCCGACGAACTGGCCGCCATCGACGCCGACGAGCCGCTTGCCGAGGCTGTGGAGCCCGCCGGCCACGACGCGTCGAGCGACGACCACCACACGGGCGCGGCGCTCTTCTAGGCCGTGCTCGTCGTCAGGATCGTCCTCGCGGCGCTCGCCGGCGCACTGGCCCTGCGACTCTGGCTGTCGTACTCGCGCACGCGGCGCCGGTAGCACGCGGCCGGCGCGCCGGCGCACACGCACGCCGGCCGGCGCCTCCGGGCCTCGTCGGCGCCGGGCAACGCCGGCGCCGTCCGCCGCTAGCCGTCGTTGCCGCCCGAGGGCGCCTGCTGGCGCGGCTGGGTGAGGGTGGCCGGGTCGAGCCGCCGCGCGAGCTCGTCGGCGCTCAGAATGCCGCGCTCCAGCACCACCTCGGGCACCGACTTGCCTGAGCGGTGCGCCTCTTTGGCGACCTCGGCGGCGGCCTCGTAGCCGATGACCGGGTTGAGCGCCGTCGCCAGGCCCAGGCTGCGCTCGCCCCAGCGCCGGCAGTTCTCTTCGTTGGCTGTGATGCCGCGCACGCAGCGCTCGGTGAACACGGCCACCGCCGCGCCCAGCACCTGCAGCGCGAACAGCAGCTCAAAGGCGACCAGCGGCGTCATGACGTTGATCTCGAGCTGCCCCGCCTGGCCGGCGATCGCCACCGCGGCGTCTGCGCCGATCACGTGAAAGCAGACCATGTCGAGCATCTCGGCCATCACCGGATTGACCTTGCCGGGCATGATCGACGAACCCGGCTGCACCGGCGGCAGCGTGATCTCGGCAAGACCGGTGCGCGGTCCGCTCGACAGCAGGCGTAGGTCGTTGGCCACCTGGATCAGGCTCAGCGCCGCCCCGCGCAGCGCGCCCGAAAAGGCGACGAAGTCGTCGAGGCTCTGCGTGGCCTGCACGAGGTCGTCGGCGGCGCGCAGCGGCACACCGGCGAGCTCCGCCAAGCGGGCGACCATGAGGCCGGCGTAACGCGGGTCGGTGTTCAGGCCGGTGCCGGCGGCGGTGCCGCCGATGTGCAGGGCGCGCGTCTGCTCCAGCGCCTCGGCCACGCGCGCGCGGGCCTTGCCCACCGTGACCGCGTAGGCGGCGAACTCCTGACCCAGGCGGATGGGCACGGCGTCCTGCAGGTGCGTGCGGGCGCTCTTCAGCACGTGGTCGAACTCGGCGGCCTTGGCTTCGAGAGCGCCCTGCAAATCGTGGAGCGCGGTGTCGAGCGCGCCCGCCGGGCGCTGCAGGGCCAGGCGTATGGCGGTGGGGATGTCGTCGTTGGACGACTGGCCCCTGTTGACGTCGTCGTTGGGATGGACCGGCCGGTAGACGCCCCGCGGACCGCCGCCGAGCAGCTCGTTGGCGCGGTTGGCGAGGACCTCGTTGGCGTTCATGTTGTGCGAGGTGCCGGCGCCGGCCTGAAAGGGGTCGACCCGGAACTGGTCGCGGTGGGCGCCGCCCAGGACTTCGTCGGCGGCGCTCACGATGGCCTCGGCCTTGTCGGTGGCGAGCAGCCCGAGCTCGCGATTGACCTGTGCGGCGGCCTTCTTGACGAGCACGATGCCCTCGACCAGCTCGGGTCGCGGCGGCAGCCCCGAGATGGAGAAGTTCTCTATGGCGCGCTGGGTCTGGATGCCGTACAGGGCGTCTTGCGGCACCTCTTTGTCGCCCAGCGAATCGTGCTCACGGCGCATGGCCTGCCTCCTTGCAAGAGCGCGGGCCCGCGGCCGCGCCTGTCGTCTAGCCGGTCGCCGC
Source organism: uncultured Actinomycetes bacterium (assembly GCA_963753695.1). GTDB lineage: Bacteria > Actinomycetota > Thermoleophilia > UBA2241 > UBA2241 > Bog-752. Next base: position 20,861 of record CAVWDG010000001.1, on the reverse strand, counting down.
GTGCGGAGCGGCCGTGCCCCAAATCTCGTCAGCTGCCGCCAGCACCTCGGCGGCGTGGCCCTTGGCCTGGACCTTGGGGTAGACCTTGCGCAGCCTACCGTCGGGGTCGATCAGAAAGGTCGTGCGTTTGGCCACGCCCACCATGGGGCGGGCCACGCCAAAGGCGGTCGAGATCGCGTAGTCGGTGTCGCAGAGCAACGGGAACGCAAGCTCGTAGCGTTCGGCGAAGCCGCGGTTGGCCGCGACCGGGTCGACGCTCGCCCCGATCACCTGCACGCCGAGCTGCGCGAACCTGTCGAGGAGGCCGTTGAACTCAACGGCTTCGACAGTTCAGCCCGAGGTGTTGGCCTGCCCGTAAAAGTAGAGCACCGTCGGCACGCCCGGCGCGCCCAGGTCGAACGTGCGTCCGTCGTAGGATGTGCCCGTCAGGGCAGGCGCCCTGTCGCCCTCTTTGAGCATCGCCTGGCCTCCTTCTTGAGTCCGCGCGGTCCACCACCGCTCGCGCGTGTTCCCGCCGCCGCGGCCTGCCTCTCATGCCCTTCGTACCCGGCTGGTCGATTGCCAACCCGTGACGCGGCGCGGCAGCCCAGGCGTTCAGCCAGCGTTTGCCATGACGTAGACTCTCGGCCATGGGCATGCGCGTGAGGTATCCGACTACGAGAAGTGCACCGGCGTCGCCGCCTGCGAGGCGGTGTGCCCCGAGGTGTTCGTCATCCGCGAATCCGACGGTCTCGCCGACGTGCTCGAGCCCGAGCCGCACCCTACCCTCTGGGAGTGCGTGCGGCGCGCCGAAGAGGCGTGCCCCGAAGAGGCCATCCTGATCGACGAAGACTAGCGGCGCTCTGGGCGCCGAGGACGCGCGCATCAGGCTGTCGGCAACGCGCCGCTCAGGCGCTGCGCGGCAAGATCTCGACCGGCAGCGGGCAGAGCTCGGCAAGGCGCTGGGCGTCGGCCACCGAACCCACGATGGTGTCGTAGTGCATGGGGATAACGACGCCGGCGTGCAGCTTGCCGCAGGCGCGCGCCGCTTCGTCGGCGGTCATCACGTAGGTGCCGCTCACCGGGATCATGGCGACGTCGACGTCGATCTCGGACATCTCGTCGATCACGTCGGTGTCGCCGGCGTGGTAGTAGGTGGTGCCGTCGAGCTCGACGACGTACCCCACCTTGGCGTCGGCGCGCGGGTGGAACACGACGCCCGGCTCGCGGAACTTGTCGGTGTTGTAGGCCGGTACCGCGCGCACGGTCGCGCCGCCTATGACGACCGTGTCGCCCGGCGCCACGGTGCGCGTGTCGCCGTCGACCTGGGCGGTGACCTCGGCGGGCCCAACGATCACGGTCGCGGGCTGCGAGATGCGGCCGATGTCGTCTTTGTCGAAGTGGTCGAAGTGCTCGTGGGTGACGAGGATGATGTCGGCCGGCGGCGCTCCGGCGGCGATATGCCACGGGTCGATGTAGATGGTCTGCGAGCCGCTGATGCGGAACGAGTCGTGCCCGAGCCAGGCGACGTTGTCGACCATGCGCTCCCCCTTTTGGTCGGCGCGGCGGCGACCCCGACGCGCGATGCGTTTGATTGTGCCCCGCGAGCGCGTCCCGAAAAGCATTGCGGGCGGGGCGGTCTGGCGACCGCCCCGCCCGCAGGGGCGTGCTTGTGAAGCCCTGCTACCGGACCGTCAGGCCTCGGCAGCGGGCGCAGGCTTGACGTCGGTGGCCTGCGGACCCTTGCGGCCTTCGCTCAGCTCGAACTCGACGCGCTGGTTCTCGTCGAGTGCGGTCGTGCCCGGCGCGAGACCGGTCACGTGCACAAAGATGTCGCCGCCTTCGTCTTGCGTGATGAACCCGTAGCCCTTCTGCGTCGAAAACCACTTGACTGTACCTTGAGGCACCTGTTCCTCCTCAGTTCTGGAGCGTGCCCGCATGCCGACATGTGCGTGGGCTACGGTTGCGCTCGGCCGGAGTTGTGGCGCTGCTGTGCGTCCGGCCATTGTTGTCTAACGCTGAAGTGCGCCATTCGTTAGTGTACGCAGAGACTCCGCCGATTGAAACCCGACAGCTCCGTTGACATCGACGCCCCTTCGAGGGTGACTGCGGCCTTGCGACTCGGCCGTCTTCAGCCCCGTGACTCGGCCGTCTCCAGCCTCGCGGCAAGGCGTTCTCAGCCGGCGGGAGCCGACCCTGGACGCGACACGGCCAGCACGGCCACGCGCGCCGTCAGGTTGGGGCGGCGCAGGCTGCGGGCGGGCCGGTCGAACCGGTTGAGGTAGGCCTCGCGCTCGACGCGCAGGCCCTCGCGGCGGCAGAGGTCGCGAAAGTCGGTCACCGTGCAGAGATGGATGTTGGGCGTCTCGTACCACTGGAAGGGCAGCTCGCCCGAGACGGGCATGCGCCCCTGCAGCAGCAGCTGGCCGCGCACCGACCAGTGCGCGAAGTTCGGAAAGCTGACGACGGCCAGGCGGCCGACGCGCGCCATCTCGCGCACCAGCATGCGCGGCCGGCGCAGCTGCTGCAGGCTGAAGCTCAGGATGACGACGTCGATCGAGCCGTCGAGGTAGTCGGCCAGGCCCTCGTCTAAGTCGCCGTGAAAGACCGACAGCCCCTTGCCCACGCAGGCTTCGACGGCCGCCGGGTCTAAGTCGACGCCGCTGCCGCGCACGTGCTTGTCGCGCACAAGGGCGGCCAGCAACTCGCCGTCGCCACAGCCCAGGTCGAGCACGGTGGCCCCCTCGGGCACCATCTCCTCGATCAGCTTGTAGTCGAAACGATCCATCTGCGCTTGACCCCCGCCCTTACGCCGGTCGCGCCGGCGCGACCGGCGGCGCGACTGCCGGCGTGAAGGTGGCTGCGCTGCTCGCCAGGAAGTTCGAGATGACGCCCTCCATCTTGAAGCGCTCGAGCAGGAACGAGTCGTGGCCGAAGTCGGACTGCGCCTCGTAGTAGCTCACGTGCTTGTGGGTGGCGCGCAGCGCGCTCACGATCTGCTTGAGCTGGTAGGGCGGGTGCAGGCCGTCGCTCGAGAACGACATGACGAGGTAGCGCGCCTGGGTGTGGCGCAGAGCTTCGGCCAGGCTCGTCTTGCCGCGCGTGAGGTCGAAGTAGTCGATCGCCCGCGTGATGTACAGGTAGCTGTTGGCGTCGAAGCGGTCGATGAAGGCCATGCCCTGGTAGTGCAGGTAGCTTTCGACCTCGAAGTCGGCCGAGAACGTGAACGAGTAGTCGGGCAATTCGCGCAGCCGGCGGCCGAACTTCTCGCGCATGGCGATGTCGGACAGGTAGGTGATGTGGCCGATCATGCGGGCCACCGACAGGCCGCGCCGCGGCAGCTTGTGGCCGTAGTAGTGGCCGCCGCGCCAGTTGGGGTCGGCCATGATCGCCTGGCGGCCGACCTCGTTGAAGGCGATCGCCTGAGGCGACTGCTGGGCGGCGGTGGCGACGGCGATCACGCTGTGCGTGCGCTCGGGGTAGGCGACGGCGAGCTGCAGGGCCTGCATGCCGCCCATCGAGCCGCCGATCGTGGCCAGCAGCTTGGGGATGCCGAGCTCGTCGAGCAGCAGGGCCTGCACGTCGACCATGTCGGCGATGGTGATGATGGGAAAGTCGGTGCCGAAGGGCGCGCCGGTGGCCGGATCGGTGCTGCCCGGCCCGGTGCTGCCGTTGCAGCCGCCCAGCACGTTGGTGCAGATCACGAAGTAGCGGTCGGTGTCGAGCGCCTTGCCGGGGCCGACCAGCATGTCCCACCAGCCCAGGCGCTTGTCTTCGGGCTTGTGGCGGCCGGCGACGTGGGCGTCGCCGGAGAGCGCGTGCGAGACCAGCACGGCGTTGTCGCGACGTTCGTTCAACGTGCCGTAGGTCTCGTAGGCCACCGTGATGGGGCCGAGCGACTGGCCGCCCTCGAGCGCCAGAACGTGGGGCGGGGCGGCGACGGTGGCGTACTGGGTCGTGACCAGCCCGGCGGAGCCCGCCTGGGGGTCGGCGACGATCGGCACGTCGCCTATCTGCGACGCATTGGTCGTGGCCGCGCTCGGATTTTCGCTGTGCTTTGAGTCCATCAGCGCGATTCTACGCGTTTGGAGCGGGGGGACGCCAAGCGTCCCCCCGCTTGCGCACGCAGTCCGCGGTCGCTCAGGCCCGCGCCAGGGCCTGCTCGACATCGGCGATGATGTCGTCGATCGACTCGACGCCCACCGAGAGCCGCACGAAGTCGTCGGTCACTCCGCTCGCCTCGAGCTGATCGGGATCGAGCTGCGAGTGCGTGGTGGTCGCCGGGTGGATGACGAGCGACTTGGCGTCGCCGATGTTGGCGAGGTGGCTGAACAGCTCGGTGCTCTCGACGAAGCGCCGGCCGGTCTCCCGGCCACCCTTGATGCCGAAGCCCACGATGGCGCCGTAGAGGTCGCGGTAGTGGTACTTGGCGGCAAGATCGTGCGCCGGGTGCGAGGCGAGGCCGGGGTAGACCACCCAGTCGACCTTGGCGTGCCGTTCGAGGTACTCGGCCACGGCGAGCGCGTTGGTACTGTGGCGCTCCATGCGCAGCGCCAGGGTCTCGAGCCCCTGCAGGAACAGGAACGAGTTGAAGGGCGAGAGCGCCGCGCCGATGTCGCGCAGCAGGCTGACGCGCAGCTTGGTGATGTAGGTGATGGCGCCGAGGGCCTCGTAGAACTTGAGGCCGTGGTAGCTCGCGTCGGGCTCGACCAGTCCGGGGAACTTGTCGTTCTGCGACCAGTCGAACTTGCCCGAGTCGACGACCACGCCGCCGATCGAGGTGCCGTGCCCGCCGATGAACTTGGTGGCCGAGTGCACGACGATGTCGGCGCCGTGCTCGAACGGCCTGATCAGGAACGGTGTCGGCATCGTGTTGTCGACGATCAGGGGGATGCCGGCTTCGTGGGCGATGGCCGCGACGGCGTCAAGGTCGAGCGTGTCGAGCTTGGGGTTGCCGACGGTCTCGGCGTAGAGCAGCTTCGTGTTGGGCTTGATCGCGCGACGGAAGTTCTCGGGGTCGGCGGGGTCGACGAGCTCGACGTCGAGGCCAAAGCGCGGCAGCGTGTGCACGAAGAGGTTGTAGGTGCCGCCGTACAGGCTGTTGGCCGAGATCACGTGGTCGCCGGCGCCGGCGATGTTCAAAATGGAGAACGTCACGGCGGCCGACCCCGAAGCGAAGGCCAGCGCCCCCACGCCGCCCTCAAGCGCGGCGATGCGCTGCTCAAAGACGTCGTTGGTGGGGTTCATGATGCGCGTGTAGATGTTGCCGAACTCCTTGAGGCCGAACAGCGCGGCGGCGTGGTCTGAGTCGTTGAACACATACGACGTCGTCTGGTAGATCGGCACGGCGCGCGCGTTGGTGGTGGGGTCGGGCTTCTGGCCGGCGTGCAAGGCTGCCGTCTCGAACCCGGGGCTGCTCTGTTTAGTGTCGGTCATGGTCTCTCCAGAGGGATCGTGGTCTGTCTCACAGCTTCAGATGGCGTACATGGTGGTCGACCGCGCGCGCTCCGCGGCCGCGCCGATCGTGGCGCCGGCCAGGACTTGGTGGACGGCCTGCCGCACGTCGTGCCACACGGGTTCGACGAAGGCGTCGGCCTGGCCGGCGCCCGGCATTCGCTCGGCCTCGTCGGGCCCGTCGATGATCTCGCGCACCTGAGCGAAGGTGATGGACCCGGGCGAACGAGCGAGCACGTAGCCGCCGTTCTTGCCGCGCGTGCTGGTCACCAGACCGCCCTGGCGCAGGTCGTGCATGACCTGCTCAAGATACTTGACAGGTATGCCGCCGAACCCCGCGATGTCGCGCGACTGCACCGGCACGCCGCCATAGGAGAGCGCCAGGCGCACGAGCGCCTTGATCGCGTACCGACATCGGGTGGAGATGTGCACGGGCAATTCTCCCTCTTTCCTACAGGAGTTACGCACTTTATCGCGCCAACCGTCGGTCGTCAACCGTGTGACGGGGGGTCGGGCGGCGGCGTGGCGAGGGCCTCTTGCGGCGCCTTGGGGAGCGTGGTGTGGGGCTTCCCGGGTCCTGATGTCATAATCGGGTCACAGCAGCAGTCTCAGAAGGGGACCATGGACGACAGCCTCAATCCCAACGCGGGCGACATCCTCGAGCGCGAACTGCCCGGCCTGCAGCGCGCGCTGCCGATCGGGCCGCACTGCGCCTACCGGGTCGGCGGCCCGGCCGAGTACCTGTTCGTGGCCGGCCGCACCGAAGACCTGCGGCGCGCCGTGGTGGTCGGCGGCGAGCTCGGCGTCGAGGTCACGGTGCTCGGCCAGGCGACCAACGTGCTCGTCAGCGACCGCGGCATCCGCGGCCTCGTCGTGCTCGCCCGCAACGCCGGCATCCGCCTCGACGGCGAACTGCTCACGGCGGGCGCCGGAGCGCTCCTGCCCGACGTGGTCGGCGATGTCGCGCGGCGCGGCTTGGCCGGCCTCGAGTTCGCCGGCAACATCCCGGGGTCGATCGGCGGCGCCGTGGTGGGCAACGCCGGCGCCTACGGGCGCGCGGTGGGCGATGCCCTGGTGCGCGCCCGCGTGCTGGCCGGCGGCCGCGAGCACGTAGCGACGCCCGCCGACCTGGCGCTGGGCTACCGCACGAGCGGCCTCAAAGGCGACCACCAGGCCGTGGTCCTCGAGGCGACCTTCGCGCTGCACTCGGGGCAGGCCGCCGCCCTGCTCGCCGAGATCGCCCGCGACTCCGACCTGCGCCGCGGCAAGCACCCGCTCGACTACGCCTCCTGCGGCAGCTACTTCAAGAACCCCTCGCGCGACGTGCCCGCCGCCAAGCTCATCGACGAGGCTGGTCTGAAGGGCATGCGCGTGGGCAAGGCCGAGGTGAGCCACGCGCACGCCAACTTCATCGTCGCTCACCCAGGCGCCGGGGCCGACGACATCCGCCGCGTCGCCGCCGAGGTCCGCCGGCGCGTGTTCGAGCACTGCGGCGTGCGTCTCGAAGAAGAGGTCGTGCTGCTCGGCTTCGACTGACGCCCCTCCGCGGCGCGCTATACTGGCCCCGTCCGAGCGCCGGCGAACCTCTCGCGTGGCGGCTGCGTCTCCCCTGCAAGGAGGACGAGGATCGAAGGTCTGCCCCCGGGATTGCTGGAGCGCCTGCGCCGCGGCACGCCCGAGGCGCGCGCCGAGTTCTTTCGCCTGTACGCGCCGCGGGCCCGCGAGATCCTCTTCCTGCAAGGCATGTGCGACGACGTCGACGACGGCGTCCAGGAGGTGTTCGTCAAGGTGTTCCGGACGACGCTGCCGCGCGAGGAGACCTTTCTCGGCTGGTTCTACCAGGTCATCCTGAACACAGGGCGCGACCTGGGCCGGCGGCGCAAGCGCAGCCTGCAACTCGTGCGCCGCCTCTCCGATGTGGCGCAGCCCGCCGTGGCGCCCGCTCCCGAGCCGCCGAGCGGCGACCGCCCGCTGCGCGACGCCCTGCAGGCCCTCGCCCCCGAGTTTCGCGAGGTCGTCGCCCTGCGTTTCTTCGCCGACCTCTCGCTCGACGAGATCGCCCACTGCCAGGGCGTGCCGACGGGCACCGTCAAGTCGCGCCTGCACACAGCCCTGGGCCGCCTGCGCGGCTCGCTCACCCGTCCCGCCAGCGCCGCCGGCGGTGGCGCCGCAATCGATGGGACTAGCCCCGGCGATTCGGGGCATATGCCTTCTGAGGTTCCCGAATGAGCGATCGTAGCGACAGCCAGCGTGCAGCCTTCGACGATGATCGACTGCTCGACTACGCCCTCGGGCTCGACGACGATCCCGAGCTCGCCGCGGCGCTGTCGCACTCGGCGCGACTGCGCGAGCGGCTGGCCGACCTCAAGTCCGATCTGGCTGCGATCGAGACCGAGCTGCGCCGCGGGTTCCCGCCGATCGACGACAGTTACACCGACCTGGGCTCCTCGCGCTGGCCGCGCCTGCGGCACTCGCTGGGCCAGCCTGAGGCCGTCAGGCGGCGGCCGCTGCGCGGCCGCCGCCTGACGGCCGCGCTGGTCGCCGCCGCCCTGGCGCTGGCGCTGGCGATCGGCTTGGCCACCATCCTGACCCGGAACCCCGGCTCGAGCTCGAACGCCGGCGCCTCGGCGAGCAGCGCCGGCAAGAGCGCGGTGCGCTCGCCGGCGTCGTCGCTGGCCGGAGGAGCCGCGCAGCCTGCGGCAGCGGGCGTGAGCGCCGGCGTGGCCGCGACACAGGCCGCGGCGTACCACGACGTCGCCGTGGTGCGGGCCGGTCCGCTGCGCGGCGCCGGCCAGGGCTTCACCGTAGTGCGCACGCTCAAGGGCAGGCCGCCGGCGTCGTTCTCGCTCGTCCTGCAGGCGATCAGCAACGCGCCGCAGTCCGGCTCGCTGGCAGTGGCGTACCTGCGGCCGCTGACCACGACGGCTCCCGCTGCCGGGACCTACTCGTTCGACTCGCAGCCGGCCCTCGTCGTCGCGCTGCCGGCAGGCGTGCCCGCCACGGCGGTGCACTTGCCGTAAGGCCGAGCCGCCGCCAACGCCGCACGCTGGCGTGCCGCGCCCTCGTCAGTGTATAAGTCGCCCATGCCGGGACTCCTTGCAGGCAAGAACGTGCTCGTCATGGGCGTCGCCAACGAACGCAGCATCGCGTGGGCCGTGGCGCGCGCGGTGATCGCCCAGGGTGGCCGGCTGGCCGTCACCTACCAGTCGCAGCGCATCAAGCCGCGCCTCGACCGCCTCATGGCCGACGCCGGCGCCGAAGCGACGCTGGTCGAGTGCGACGTGGCCAGCGACGACGGCGTGCGCAACGCCATGGCTGAGCTTGCCGAACGTCTGCCGGTACTGCACGGCCTCGTGCACAGCATCGCCTATGCGCCTGCCGACGACCTGCAGGGCAGCTTCGTCGAGACAACGCGCGCCGGCTTTGCCGTCGCCAACGACATCAGCTCGTACAGCCTGATAGCCGCGGCGCGCGAAGCGCGCCGGCTCATGGCGCGGGGCGGCTCGATCGTCACCATGACCTACGCGGGCTCGCACCGGGTGGTCCCCAACTACAACGTCATGGGACCGGCGAAGGCATCGCTCGAGGCCAGCGTGCGCTACCTGGCAGCCGACCTGGGACCGGCGGAGATCCGCGTGAACGCCGTCTCGGCAGGCCCCATACACACCGTCGCCGCGCGCAGCATCAAGGACTTCGCCGGCATGCTCGAGCTGCTGCAGACCCACACGCCGCTGCGCCGCAACGTGACCGCCGAAGAGGTCGCCGACGCGACCGTCTTTTTGCTCTCAGACCTGTCGCGAGCGATCACCGGCGAGATCGTGCACGTCGACGCTGGGGCGCACGCCGTCACCTGAGCGCGGGCGTCGAAGGAGCGTTAGGCCTTGGGCGGCTCGCCCGGTCCGGGGCGCGATTCGCCGCCGAGCAGGCCGCTTTCGGCGGCCTCGGCGCGCTCCGCCAGGTACTGGTCGTGCGACTCGCGCATCATGCGCTCGACGCGCGGCGAGACGCCGGCGCGCCGGCGGCGTTCCCACCACTCGTCGACCGAGATCTTCTTGAACTGCTCGTACTTGAACCACAGCGCCACGACGAGCGCCAGCAGGACGACCTCGACCACCAGCAGGGCGATCAGGCGCGTGTTGAGCGGCGGCGAGAGCGGGATCTGGCCGAGCAGGACGGTGAGGCTCATGCGGACCGCCCTGTCATGGGCTCGAAGAGGCGGCTGGCGATGCGCTGGTCGACGCCGCGCCGCTCGCAAGCGGCAGCGTCGGGGCGGCCGGCGGGGCGGGCAGCGCCTTGCCCTTGGGCCCGTCCTGGATGTAGGGCAGGATCTTGGCGAGCTGCTGGGTGGAGAGCAGCTGTCCCCAGGCCGGCATGAGGATCTCGCCCGTCTTGCCCGGCGGCGGGATGGAGCCCTCCATGAGCGTGGTGCTCATGTCGGCGATCGTGACGTTGTCGGCCGGATTGCGCAGCAGGGGCACGGCTTTGTCGGGGCTCAGCGGGTTGGGCGCCGGCCCCGGCGAGGCGCTTGCCCCGCCGACCTGGCCGTGACACGAGATGCAGGCAAAGGCCGTGTAGATGTCGGAGGCCGAGGCCGGGTTGGCGTCGTAGGCCACACCGGCGACCTGCGGGAAGCCGGCCAAGATGTAGGCGGCGATGGCGCTCGCCTGGGCATCGTTCACGACGCCCTTCCACGACGGCATGTTGATGACGCCGGGCTTCTTGCTGATGATGCTGCCCTCGGACATGACGGTCGTGATCTGGGCCGCGTTCTTGAACTGCTCGGAGGGATCGCGGAAAGCGTTGTTCAGGGCCGGGATGGTGTCGTCGCCGCCCACGTTCAGGCGATTCGGCACGCCGCCCACGCCGTTGGGCGCGTGGCAACGCACGCAGGAGAAGGCCACGTACAGCGACGCGCCGTCTTTGACCTGTTGGCTGACCGTGACGGCCGCGCTCGCGCCGCCGGCCGTCGGCGAGCCGCTCGACGGCGCTTCGGGCGTCGCCAGACTGGCGCAGCCGGCGGCCACCACGAAGGCCGCTACGAGCGCCGGGGCGGCCAGGGCCACGATGATGCGTTTCATGCGCCTCCCTTTTGGACTCGTCACGACACGGCCCCCCAGATGGTGAGCACGACGGTGGCGATGATCACGACGATGGCGATCGTCGTGGTCACCGGTTTCTTCAACGGGTTACGGACGGGGCTGCGGTCGATGAACGGCAAGATGATCAGCAGCACGACGAGCACGGCGGGCGCGATCAGGCCGACCTTTTCGGGCACGACCTTGAGCAGCTGGAAGAGGCTCAGGTAGTACCACTCGGGCTTGGTGTTGGCCGGTGTGACGAGCGCGTTGGCGCGCTGCCCCAGCGAGGCCGGCCAGAGCAGCGCCAGGCCGCCGATGACGGCCAGGAAGAGCGCCAGGATCATGACCTGCGAGACTGCTTCCTGCCAGAAGTACGGGATGAACTTCTCGCCGGGAGAGTGCTCGCGCTCCCAGTAGTACCGGGAGGTGTGCTCCTGACGGGGTCTGTCGACGATGTCGGCCATAAGCCTCTCCTCCCTTCCTCTAAAGCTTTCCGGAGATGCCGTGCCGGCGGATCATGAAGAAGTGTGCGCCCAGGAAGACGACGATGACCACCGGCAGCACGAGCACGTGCAAGGTGAAGAAGCGCCCCAGCGTGGCGCCGGTGATGTTCTCGCCGCCGCGCAGGCTGACCAGCAGGAAGTGGCCGATGAACGGCGTGGAGCCGGCGATGTCGGTGCCCACGCGCGTCGCCCAGTAGGCCTTCTGGTCCCAGGGCAGCAGGTAGCCGGTGAAGCCGAACGCCATGGTCACGCCGAGGAGCACGACTCCGCTGATCCAGTTGAGCTCGCGCGGGCGCTTGTAGGCGGTGGTGAAGAACACGCGCAGCATGTGCACGAAGACGAGGATCACCATGCCCGTGGCGGCCCACTTGTGGATGGAGCGGATCCACCAGCCGAAGGCGACGTTGGTCGAGATGTTCACGACGCTCTGATAGGCGGCGTCGGGCGTGGGCTGGTAGTAGACCACCATCATGATGCCGGTGACCGCGAGGATGAGGAAGAGGATGAAGGCGATGCCGCCGAAGCAGTAGATGTAGTTGGTGGCGTGGACCGGCACGATGCGGTTGTACTGGTCCTCCATGAGCTCTTCCATGCCGAGCCTGTTTGTGATCCAGGCGAGCGGACCCGGCAAGCGGCCGTGGGCCGGCGCGTCGTGGCCGACGTCGGTCTGGCTCACGTCGCCTCCTTGTGGTGTGGTGTCGTCGACGCTCATGCGAACTGCCCCTTGTACCAGGTCGGGTAGTTCGCCCGCGTGAAGGTCACCTGACCGACAAGCAGCGAGCCGCCGCTGATCTTGGCGCTATAGAGCGGCAGGGGCAGCGTGGCCGGACCGTGGGCGACCGTGCCGGCCGCCGTGAAGACGCTGCCGTGGCAGGGACAGTGGAGCTCGGTGCCGCTCGGAGAGACGACGCAGCCCAGGTGGGTGCAGATCGCCGAGTAGACGACGGGCTTGCCGGCCACGTTCGTCACGATGACCGGCCGCGCGTTGACCGTAGCCGCCGTGAGCTTGCCGGCGGGGAAGTTCGAGAACGAGCCGAGGTTGACGACCTGACCGATTGCCGCCGTGCTCGTGGCGGGCGGCTTGAGGAACTGCACGATCGGATAGACGATGCCGCCCAAGGCGACCGCACCGATGGCGCCGATCAGCCACTTAAGGAATCCGCCCCTCGTCATTGACCGCCCTCCGCAGGGGTCGCTGGATCTGAGCCGCGGCGCGTTGACCGGCAGCGGCGTGGAGCCAATACCACCTGAAGGCGGCCGCCCGTGTCAACGTTTCCCAGACGGCGGCGGTAGGAAAGGCGGAGCGCGGCGGGCGCCCCTGCGGCCGGCCGGAGCCGATGTATCATCGCTTCGTGATCGCCTGGCACGCCACGAACCTGACCACCGGCCGCGTCGCCGACGCGCGCGGCCTGGCCGCCCTGCCCTCGTTCAGCACGATCAAGGTGCTGCTCGGCGCGGCCTTCTGGCGGGCGGTCGCGGCCGGCGAGCTCGACGAGGCCCAGTCCCACGGCTTTGCGCCGAACGAGTCGGTCGGCGGCGCGGGGGTGCTGCGCGGCTTTCGCCACCCGGCCCGCCTCGCCCTGGCCGACTGCCTGCACCTCGCGCTTGCGGTGAGCGACAACGACGCCACCAATGCCGTCATCGCGGCCGTGGGCTTCGACAGGGTCAACGCCCTGGCCGCCGAGCTGGGCCTGGCCCACACCGCCTTGCGACGACAGATGATGGACTGGCAGACGGCGGCGGCCGGCCGCGACAACATGACCTGCGCGGCCGATCTGGCCGCGCTGCTCGAGCTGCTCGTCGCGGGTGGCCCCCGGATCGGGGCAGCGGCCTGCGAGCGGGTGCTCGCCTCGCTTGCCCTGCAGGAGCACCGCGACGGCCTGCCGCGCGGCCTGCCGGCGGGCGCGACCTACGCCGGCAAGCCCGGCGACGACCTGCCCGAGGGTCGCTTCTGCCACGACTGCGGCGTGGTGCGCACGCCGGCCGGCGCGACTTTGGTACTGGCGGTGATGAGCGACGGCGAGGGCGGCTACGCCGCGGTGGCCGCCGCGGGGCGCCGCCTGTACGACGAGCTGACAGCGTAGCGGCCCGCCGGCAGCGAGTCCTCTAGAGCGCAGCCACGAGCGCCACGCCCAAGCCGGGCAGGTCGGGCGCCGTGAGGGTGTCGCCGGAACGCGGCAGACCGGTGAACGGGTCGTCTGCGAGCAGCAGAAAGCCGTCTAAGTCGACGTAGTCGGCGAGGCTCGCAAGATGCAGCCCGGCGGCGATCCCCAGGCTCGACTCGATCATGCAGCCGAGCAGCACCCGGCTGGCGCGCTCGCGGCAGGCGGTCATGAGGGCCGCGGCGGCGGCGATGCCGCCCGCTTTGGCGAGTTTCACCACGAAGCCGTCGTAGAGCTCGACGACGTCGTCCAGATGCTCGAGGTCGAGCAGCGCCTCGTCGCCGAAGAGCTGCACAGGCGAGCGGTCGAGCAGCCAGGCCTGACCTTCGAGGTCGGCCGCCGGCAACGGCTGTTCGACGAGCTCGGCGTTCAGCTTGGCCAGCACCTCGAGCGACCGCGCCGCGCGCTCGCGGTCCCAGCCCTCGTTGGCATCGTAGCGAAAGCGCCGGTCGGGCAACTCGTGGGCCAACCGTTTGGCCACATCAAGGTCGCCGTCGAAGCCGAGCTTGACCTTGAGTATGTGAAAGCCGGCGGCGGCGTGCGCCTGGGCCAGCATGGTCTTGGGGTCGCCGATGGGGATGGTCAGCGAGGTGCGCACCGTAGGCTGCTCGAGCCCCAGCAGCGCCCAGACCGGCTCGCCGGCCTGCTTGCCGGCGAGATCCCATGCCGCGGCCGAGAGGGCGGCGCGCAGCGCGGGGAACCCGGGCTGGGCGGCGCAGAACGCCTCGACCGCCGCTACGCCCTCGACCGCCTCGAGCGCACCGGCCAGGGCTTCGAGCGCGGCTTCGTCGCCGGCGCGAGTCTCGTCGTAGCGTGCGTTTGGCGCGCCCTCGCCAAAGCCGGTCAGCCCCGCGCCGTCTGTCATGGTCACCACGAAGTCGGCGAACTCGCTATGGCTCCAGCGCGCGATGCCGAAGGGGGCGAGCGTGGCCAAGTCGAGGGGAGCGAAACCGATCGTCGTCATTGTCGCTGTCGCCCCCGGGTCGTGGTGGTCTCGGCTGCCGCGCGGCCATGATACTTTCCCCTACGCAGCTTGCCAAAGGTCCGATAAAGACCTTTGATACAAGTCGTGTCAGCGCAGGGAGACAGTCTGCTCAAAGTCACCGACCTCGCCGTGAGGTTCGACAGCCAGGAAGGCGATGTCCACGCCGTCGACGGCGTGAGCTTTGCCATCGCGCCGGGCGAGACGGTCGGCCTGGTCGGCGAATCGGGCTGCGGCAAGAGCATCAGCGCGCTCGCCATCCTCGGCCTCGTGCGCATGATGAGTAACTCGACGGTCACCGGCAGCGTCGAGTTCATGGGGCGCGACCTGCTCGCCTTGCCCGAGCGCGAGGTGCGCCGCGTGCGCGGCCGCGACATGGCGATGATCTTCCAGGACCCCGTCACCTCACTGAACCCGGTGCTGTCGATCGAGCGGCAGATGACCGAGGGCATCGAGAACCACCTGGGCGGTGAGCCACGCCGACGCGGTGAAGCGCTCGATCGAGCTGCTCGAGACGGTCGGAATACCCAAGGCGGCCGAGCGCCTGCGCGACTATCCCCACCAGTTCTCCGGCGGCATGCGCCAGCGCGTCATGATCGCCATCGCGCTGTCGTGCAACCCCAAGCTGCTGCTCGCCGACGAGCCCACCACGGCGCTCGACGTCACCATCCAGGCGCAGATCCTGCGACCTCATGAAGCAGCTCTCGCGCGAGTACGGCGCCGCCATCATGCTGATCACCCACGACCTCGGCGTGGTGGCCGGCATGGCCGAACGCATCCTCGTGATGTACGCCGGGCGCATCGTCGAGTCGGCCACCGCCAAGGAGCTCTTCGGCCACCCGCACCACCCCTACACGGTCGGCCTGCTGCGCTCGGTGCCGCGCCTCGACGAGCCGCGCAAGTCGACGCTGCAGTCGATCGAAGGCGCGCCGCCCGACCTCGCTCACCTGCCGCCGGGCTGCGCCTTCGCGGCGCGCTGCACGCTGCGCACCGAGCAGTGCCGCCTGGAGCGCCCGTCTCACCCCCGCCACACCGGGCGCTTGTCCGCCTGCTGCCATGCGATCAGCTCGTGGCGACGGCAGTCGGCTGAGATGGCCGGCGCCCTTACGCAGTGCCCGCCGTGCCGGGCGCGCCGCGGGACCCGGGCAGCGCCGCTCGCGCCGGGCGCCGGGGCGCCCGACAAGGCGCCCTCGACCGGCGCCGACGGCGACGGCGGCGACACGCTGGTCAGCATCACCGACCTCAAGGTCCACTTTCCCATCACCTCGGGTGTGATCGTGCAGCGCAAGGTCGGCGCGGTGCGCGCCGTCGACGGCCTCGATTTCGACGTGCTGCGCGGCGAGACGCTGGGCCTGGTGGGCGAGTCGGGCTGCGGCAAGTCGACCACCGGGCGCGCCATCCTGCAGCTCGACAGGCCCACCGCCGGCCACGTCTTCTACGAGGGCGCCGACCTCGCCCGGCTGCACGGCGGCGCGCTGCGCCGCCAGCGCCGCCGCATGCAGATGATCTTCCAAGACCCCTACGCCTCGCTCAACCGCCGCATGACGGTGGGCCACATCGTCGGCGAGCCGCTGCTGGTCCACGACCTCGGCCGCGCGCGCGAGCGCGAGGACCGGGTCAACGAGCTGCTCGACCTGGTCGGCATCAACCCCAACACGATCAACCGCTACCCGCACGAGTTCTCGGGCGGCCAGCGCCAGCGCATAGGCATCGCCCGCGCCCTGGCGGTCGAGCCCAACTTCATCGTCTGCGACGAGCCCATCTGGCGCTCGACGTCTCGATCCAGGCGCCAGATCATCAACCTGTTGCAAGAGCTGCAGCGCCGTTCGGGTTGACCTACCTGTTCATCGCCCACGACCTGTCGGTCGTGCGCCACATCTCCGACCGCGTGGCCGTTATGTACCTGGGGCGCATCGTCGAGCTGGCCGCCAACCACGAGCTCTACGGCGAGCCCTTCCACCCCTACACGCAGGCGCTGCTGTCGGCCGTGCCCATCCCCGACCCGCTGGTCGAGGAGCGGCGGCGCCCCGTGGTGCTCGCCGGCGACGTGCCGAGCCCCGCCTCGCCGCCCTCAGGCTGCCACTTTCACACGCGCTGTCCGGCAGCCCAGGAAGGCCTGTGCGACGTCGACGACCCGGTGCTGCGCGAGATCAAGCCCGGCCACTACGCCGCCTGTCACCTGGTGAGCGCCACCGATTATCCCAAGATCAGGTCGGCCGAAGACCGCGCGGCGGCGGCCGGCACGGCCGCCGCCGGCCAGACGAGCCCGGGAGGCGACGCCTTATGAGCACCACGCTGCCGCCCGACGACTTCGTGCCGGGGATCGAACCCATCGAGGGCGACTTCGAGCGCGAGCCCGGCGCCGTGCTCGAGCCCGAGTTCGAGATCGCCCTTGACGGTCACAGAGGCGCTTTCTCGCCCACCGCTGAGTTTGCTGGCGCCCAGGCCTACGGCGAGTGGCTGCCCGAGACCGAGATCATAGAGACGCGCGGCACCTGGAGCCAGGTCTGGCGGCGCTTCCGTAAAGACAAGTTCGCGGTCGCCGGCCTTGTGGTCATCGTCCTGCTCGTCATCGTCGCCGTCTTCGCCCCCTGGCTGGCGCCGCACAGCCCGCTCACGCAGTTCGACAGCGGCATCACCGCCAAGGGCCAGCCCGTGGCTCCCAACCGGCACTTCTGGCTGGGCACCGACCTGCTCGGCCGCGACATGCTCAGCCGCCTCATGTACGGCGCCCGCGTGAGCCTCATGATCGGCGTCCTGGCCAACGGCTTCGCCCTCGTACTCGGTGTGATCTTCGGCATCCTCGCCGGCTACTTCCGCGGCTGGCTCGAGACGCTCATCATGCGCGCCACCGACGTCATGCTGGCCTTCCCCATCTTCCTGCTGGCGATCGCCCTGTCGTCGTCGATCAGCAAGCCCGGCATCTGGGTGCTAGTCGCCGTCATCGGCGTCGTCTACTGGGCGCCCATGACGCGCGTGATCCACGGCGAGGTGCTGTCGATCCGCGAGAAGGAGTTCGTCATGGCGGCGCGCCTCACCGGCTGCACCGACCGGCGCATCCTGACGAGCCACATCCTGCCGCACCTGGTGGCCCCGATCATCGTCTACACGAGTCTGGGGATCGCTACCACCGTGCTGCTCGAAGCCGGGCTGTCGTTCATCGGCCTCGGCGTGCAGCCGCCGACGCCCTCGTGGGGGCAGATGATCGCCGACGGCCAGCAGTACTACACGAGCGCCCTGTGGCTCACGCTCTTCCCGGGCCTCTGCATCATGATCACAGTGCTTGCCTTCAACCTGGTCGGCGACGGTCTGCGCGACGCCTTCGACCCACAGCAGCGGCGCCGGTGAGCGCCGCAAGGCGCGCACGCCGCGTCGGGGGGGTCATCATGGCAGCATCACTTGCGAAGCACCGGTCGAGATGGACGCTCGTCCTGCTCGCGCTGGCCGCGGCCGGGCTCGTCGCCCTGCTGGCCGGCTGCGGCAGCTCGACGAGCGGCAGCGGCGGCGGCGCCGCGACGACGAGCACCACGCCAAAGACTGGCGGCACGCTGAACGTCTCGTTCCAGGGCGAGCCCACCGGGCTCGACCCGGCCGTCGCCTGGGAGATCGAGTCGTGGTCGATCGAGCACTGCCTCTTCAACCAGTTGCTGACGTACGCCGCCCAACCTGGACCGGCTACCGTGACCGCCGACATCGCCACAGTGGTGCCCTCAGTGACCAACGGCGGCATCACCAACGGCGGCAAGACCTACACCTTCCACCTGCGCCACGGCGTCATGTTCCAGGCGCCGGTGAGCCGCGAGGTCACGGCGACCGACGTCAAGTGGAGCCTGGAGCGCATGCTCGACCCGAAGATGTCGCCGCGCGCGCCGGCCGGCTACCTGTACGACGCCATCGTGGGCGCCAAGGCGCTCGAGGCCGGCAAGGCGGCGCACGCCGCCGGCATCAAGGTCGTCGACCCCTACACCCTCGAGATCGATCTGACACAGCCCAACTACATCTTCGACGAGGTCATGGCCCTGCCGTTCACCGCCGTGCTCGCCAAGGAGTGGGAGGCGAAGTACTCGAACAAGGCCATCGCGCGGCACCCGCTGGGTACCGGTCCGTTCACCTTCGATCACTGGAGCAACGGCCAGGAGATCGTGCTCAAGCGCAACCCGGACTACTTCGTGTCGGGTCACCCCTACCTCGACCAGCTCAAGTTCGAGTTCGCCGCCAGCTCGACGACCGCGTTGCTGCAGCTGCAGAGCGGCCAGATCGACGTGCTGGGCAGCGGCATCCCGTCGGGCCAGTACGTGCAAGTCACCTCTAGCCCGACCTGGAAGAAGCAGGTCACGGCGGCGGCGCAGGTTGGCTGGTACTACGTGTTCATGAACGTGCAGGTGAAGCCGTTCAACAACCCGCTGGTGCGCCAGGCCGTGAACTACGCCATCGACACCGCCAAGATCCAGAAGCTCCTTTACGGACAGGCGCAGCCGCTCAACCAGGTGTTCCCTGAGGGCATGGCGGGCCACACCGCCCGCGCCCAGTTCTACACGCAGACCCGGCCAAGGCCAAGGCCCTCCTTACGCAGGCCGGGTATCCGAACGGCTTCGTGGTGACCTTCTACACACACAATGTCGACCCAATGCCCAAGCTCGCCCAGACCATCCAGTACGACCTGTCCCAGGTCGGCATCAAGGCCAGCATCAAGCAGCTCGCCGAGGCGCCCTACTGGGGCCTGATCGAGCGCCAGAGCGCCAAGGTGCCGATCGGCCTGACCGACTGGTACATGGATTACCCCGACCCGTCCGACTGGATCGGGCCGCTGTTCAGCAAGTCGGCGGCCACCACCGACGGCAGCGCCAACGTGAGCTGGTGGTGGAGCCCACAGGTCGAGGCTCTCTACAGCCAGTCGCAGCCCATGGCGCCGGGCGCGGCGCGGACCAAGCTCTACGAGGAGATGCAGCAGATCATCATGGCGCAAGCGCCCGTCGTGCCGCTGTACCAGCCGATCCTGACGACCATGTCGTCCACGACTACCGGCGGCTTCTACACGAGCCCCGCCTGGACGTTCGACTTTCCGAGCTACTGGAAGAAGTGACGGCCGTTGTGACACAAGCGGCCGACCGAGCGGAGGCCTGAAGCCATGGGCAAATACATTGTGCGACGCCTGCTGTGGGCCGTGGTCGTGGTCTTCTGCGTGAGTGTGATCACGTTCCTGCTGGCCTTTGCCATTCCCGCCGACCCGGCCAAGCAGATCGCCGGGCGATGCCCTGCCGTCAGTGCTCGCCCAGATCCACCATCAACTCGGGCTCGACCGGCCGCTCTACTACCAGTACGGCCTGTACCTGTGGCACCTCGTGCACGGCAACCTGGGCTACTCGTACGTCAACCAGTTGCCGGTGACGCAGTCGATCCTGCAGCGCTTCCCGGCCACGGTCATGATCGCCGTGTTCGGCATCATCTTCGAGCTGCTGATCGGCATCCCGATCGGCATGATCTCGGCCCTGCACCAGTACAGTGCGCGCGACCGCGCCTTCACCATCTTCAGCCTGGTCGGCGTGTCCATGCCGACCTTCTTCCTGGGCATGCTGTTGCTGTACTTCTTCGCGTTTCGCCTGAGCATCTTTCCCAACCTGGGGACCTACCCGGGCGCGCTGCACCCGTTCTACTTCGTCTTGCCGGGGCTCACGCTAGGCATCACCGGGGCGGCATGGTACTCGCGCATGCTGCGCTCGAAGATGCTCGACATCCTGAATGCCGACTACGTCAAGGCGGCGCGCGCCAAGGGGCTGCCCGAGCGCACCGTCGTCTGGCGCCACATCATGCGCAACGCCTGGTCGCCGATCATCACCCTGCTGGGCATGGACATCGGCTGGTTCCTGGGCGGCGTGCTGCTCGTCGAGATCGTGTTCGGCATACCGGGCATCGGCTGGCAGGCCTGGCAGGCGATCGAGAACCTCGATCACCCCATGATCATGGGCACGGTCGAGTTCGCCGCCCTCCTCGTAGTGCTCGCCAACCTGCTCACCGACATCGCCTACACCTGGCTCGACCCGCGGGTGAAATATAGCTGAGGCCACGTGCGCTCGGGCTCGCCCTGCGGCGAGCCCGAGCGCATCACGAACGTCCCGACCGACCTCAGCGCGACGCGACCCGGCAGCCGGCGACCTCAGCCCGACGCGACCAGGCATCCCACTGCTGAGCGTGCTCCCCGCGCGACATTTCTTTGTGACCCCCTTCACAACTAATCAATCGATTGAGTAGAATGGCCCCATGCCGTTCTGCACACCGTCGAGTAAGCGAGTAGCGTCTTGACCGACCGCCCCAAGTCTCCCGGAGTCGAAGACCCCCGGCCGGCGCTGCCGCCCACCGCGGCGCGCATTCTGGCGGCGGCCCAGCACGTCCTCGTGACCAGGGGCTTCGCGGGGCTGACCCTCAAGGCGATCGCCGCCGAGTCGGGCGAGAACTCGGCGATGGTGCAGTACTACTTCGGCAACAAAGCCGGTCTGGTCGAAGCCATGATCGACTCCGCGTTTCGCGACGACCAGCAAGCCGTCGCCGAGATCATGAGCACGGTCACCGGCGACGATCTGCTGCCCAAGTTCGTCGAGGGCCTGCGCACCATCAGCGCGTCGGAGTCGTTTCGTGCCTTCTTCGAGATCCTGCCCTACGCCGTGCGCGACGAGCGTTTCAAGAAGCGGCTGGCCGAGGTGATCGA